>NZ_CAKKLV010000075.1 GCF_918698115.1 Peribacillus sp. Bi96 | reverse complement strand
GAAGCATTGTTTGCAACCACGAACCCGAAGGCAGCGGAAGTGAAAAGAAATTCAATCATCTCTGCTCGCGTCGGGTTTAATTTTTCTTTTACGGCAAATAACGTACCGGGAACAACGCCCGCAGAACCGGCAGTCGGAGTGGCACAAATCATTCCCATTGCTGCATTCACTTCGTTCGTCGCAACAGCTTTACTGACGGCATCCAATAATAAATTGCCTGCGAGCGCCTTGCCCGTCTTGATATAATTTTGTAAAAGAACGGCATCTCCGCCCGTTAGGCCTGTCACGGACTGCACTCCTTTCAGACCTCTTTCCACCGCTTGTTCCATCACTGTCAAATTCCTGTCCATCTTTTCGATGATCTGTTCTCTCGGCAAGCCTGAGAACTCCATTTCTTGTAAAATCATGATTTCCGCGATTTTTACATTTTTACTTTCAGCAAGTTCAACCAACTCTGCTACATTTCGGAACATGTTTTTACCTCCATATCTATGCCAACACTTTTAATGATTATCATTCAACCATCCTTATGACTTGCGACACATTTTCCAATCCTTCAATTTCCTTCATGATATCGCTCTTGATTTTCTGATCGACCTCAATCACCATGAGGGCCATTTGACCTTTTTCTTTTCGTGAAACTTCCATATGTCCTATGTTAATTTCATGATTCGCCAATACTGTCGAAACGGAAGATATGATTCCAAACACATCGTTGTGTACGACTAGAATGGCTGGGTTTTCACCCGACAATTTAAGCTTGAACGTATTCAGCTCCGTTATTTCTATCGTTCCGCCGCCAATTGAGATTCCCACAAGTTCTAATTCTTTATCTTCGTCGAACAGTCTGATTTTGACTGTATTGGGATGATCCATCACAGTATCCTCGATTGTAAAGGAAACTTCCATACCGGCTTCTTCCGCTATCGTTAAAGAAGTGGGGATTCTTTCATCATCCGTATCGAAATCCAATATCCCGCCTACGACAGCAACATCCGTACCGTGTCCCCTGTATGTTTTTGCAAAAGAACCATATAAAGAAATAATGGCTTTCTTCGGTTGCTTTCCGAATAGTGTCCTTGCTAC
>NZ_CAKKLV010000074.1 GCF_918698115.1 Peribacillus sp. Bi96 | reverse complement strand
CATGCTTTCAAATTCTTGAAGATAGAGTAATTCGGATTTTAATAAGCCAAAGAAGTTTTCAATCACCGCATTATCGAGACAATTTCCTTTGCGGGACATGCTTTGTGTAATGTTATGTCTTTTCAAATCATGGGAGTATTGTTTCATCTGATAATGCCAGCCCTGATCTGAATGAAGAATGGGTGAATCTTTCGATTCCAAGCGATCAAAGGCTTTATCCAGCATTTTGGAAACGAGCGGATAAACAGGCCGAGATTCGATATTATAGGCGATGATTTCTCCATTAAACAGATCAAGAATGGCCGATAAGTATAGTTTCTCCCCAGCTAGATGGAATTCTGTGACGTCTGTCACCCATTTTTCATTTGACTTTGCCGCCTTGAAATCACGTGCTAGAATGTTGGGCGCAATCTTGCCGATTTCCCCTTTGTACGAACGGTATTTCTTCATGCGAACCAATGACTTCAATCCTAGTTCATTCATCAATCGGAGAACTGTTTTATGATTGATGCGAGCACCTCGGTTACGTAATTCTAGGGTGATACGCCGATACCCATAACGCCCTTTATGCGTATGGAAAATCTCTTTGATAAGGGATTTAATTTCTGTATATTTATCCTCACGCCCGAAGGCGTTTACCCAATAATAGTACGTACTCCGTGCCATTTTAGAAATGGATAGAAGCAGATTTAAATCAAATTGTCTCCTTAGTTCATGGACTACTTTCGCTTTTTCTTTCTTTGTAAGGCTTCCTTTTCTTGAACTAAGGCATTCAACTTTTTTAGATAGGCATTCTCTGCACGTAAGTATTCTAATTCGGCAAGAAGTGCTTCTTGAGAGCCATTTGCTGGCGATGTTTTCTTGGTTTCTTTTTTCATGGATAGACGCCCCTTTTTCTTTGGTTTAAGGGCGTCTATACCTCCTTCCTTCAACTGATTTGCCCAATTCAAAAGTGTAGAATCGGAAGGAAGGTTATAGTGTACAGCGGTCTCGTTGATTGATGCCCCATATTCGTTCATATATTTAAGTACCTCTAGTTTAAAGGGCAGAGTGTAATTTGTATAGGATGAAGCAAGTCCTTCCATCCCATGTTTTAGATAGCGAG
>NZ_CAKKLV010000073.1 GCF_918698115.1 Peribacillus sp. Bi96 | reverse complement strand
CAGAGGGTCGGCGGTTCGATCCCGTCATCCTCCACCATTTTACACCTGCCGGTGTAGCTCAACTGGTAGAGCAACTGACTTGTAATCAGTAGGTTGGGGGTTCAAGTCCTCTTGCCGGCACCATCTTCATACAAGCTTTATATAGCATATATAAATAGTTTATATGAGCCATTAGCTCAGTTGGTAGAGCATCTGACTTTTAATCAGAGGGTCGAAGGTTCGAATCCTTCATGGCTCACCATTTTATTATGCGGGTGTGGCGGAATTGGCAGACGCACCAGACTTAGGATCTGGCGCCGCAAGGCGTGGGGGTTCAAGTCCCTTCACCCGCATGTTCGCGGAAGTAGTTCAGTGGTAGAATACAACCTTGCCAAGGTTGGGGTCGCGGGTTCGAATCCCGTCTTCCGCTCCACTATTTATTTATGCCGGGGTGGCGGAACTGGCAGACGCACAGGACTTAAAATCCTGCGGTAGGTGACTACCGTACCGGTTCGATTCCGGTCCTCGGCACCATCTTAATATGCGCCCGTAGCTCAATTGGATAGAGCATCTGACTACGAATCAGAAGGTTGTAGGTTCGACTCCCGCCGGGCGCACCATATTTTTTCGGGAAGTAGCTCAGCTTGGTAGAGCACTTGGTTTGGGACCAAGGGGTCGCAGGTTCGAATCCTGTCTTCCCGACCATGATTTTTTTTGGGGCCTTAGCTCAGCTGGGAGAGCGCCTGCCTTGCACGCAGGAGGTCAGCGGTTCGATTCCGCTAGGCTCCACCAAAAAAAACTTGACAAGTCGAATGAGATTTGTTATGATATGAAAGTTGATTCTTTAGAAGAGTCAAATTGCTCTTTGAAAACTGAACAAAACAAAGCGCCAACGTTAAATTTTAAGTGAGCACACACTATCAAAAAAGCAAATGAGCAAGTCAAACATTTCTTCGGAGAGTTTGATCCTGGCTCAGGACGAACGCTGGCGGCGTGCCTAATACATGCAAGTCGAGCGAATCGATGGGAGCTTGCTCCCTGAGATTAGCGGCGGACGGGTGAGTAACACGTGGGCAACCTGCCTATAAGACTGGGATAACTTCGGGAAACCGGAGCTAATACCGGATACGTTCTTTTCTCGCATGAGAGAAG
>NZ_CAKKLV010000072.1 GCF_918698115.1 Peribacillus sp. Bi96 | reverse complement strand
AAGTTAAATCTTAAGCTGTTTTTGTAATTTGATCTTCAATGGCTTGTGGAGTTTTATATCCTAAGCTACTGTGAATTCTTTTTCGGTTATACCAACCTTCAATAAATTGGAATATCGCTAATTTAGCTGTTTGGTAGTCTAGATACTGTACGTGGTTGACTTCTTCCTTCTTTAATATCGCATGAAAAGATTCAATACAGGCATTATCGTACGGGCAACCCTTCTGGCTAAAGGATTGCTTAATATGATGATTCTGGGTATGTTGAGTAAACTCACTGCTTGTATATTGTGAGCCAAGATCCGTATGAAGAACTAAGCCCTCCGAGGGCTTTTGTGAAGAGTGAGCGTTATCGAAAGCTTTTATGACCAGTTCTGTCGTCATAGAACGTGAAAAGGAATACCCTACTATTTTCTTAGAATGAAGATCCAATACAGAAGCTAAATAACACCATCCGTCTTTTAACGTGTGGATATACGTAATATCAGCTACCCATTTCTCATTAATGGTCTGGGTAGTAAAGTCTCGTTTAAGCAAATTATCTAACTGAATAACCTTTTCTTTTGATGGATAAGGACGGTATTTTTTCTTCGTGATAGAACGAATACTCGCCTTGCTCATTAGGCGTTGAACACGCTTTAGACTTAGGGAAAATCCTTTGGTTAATAAGATTTTATGTATCTTGGGAGCACCATAACGTCCCTTGCTCTCTAAGTAGATGAGATAAATTTTCTTCGTTAGCTCTTTGTTTTCCTGTTCGCGATTGGATACGACAAGTTGAAGAGACTGATAATGGCTGCTTCTTGGGATTTCTAGTATTTCACACATCTTCTGTACGGGATATTGTTTCTTGTGTTCCTCAATAAATTCGGTAAGATCTGTCTCGGTTACTTTTTCGCGAATATGGCCATAGCCTTTTTTAAGATTTCAACTTCTTGCTTTAACCGAAGGTTTTCCTTCTGTATGGCAGCTAATTCCTTTGGAGTCATTGACTCTTCCCCTAAACCGATAGGGGTAAATTCTTTAACCCATTTATAAATGGTAACTTCTGATACGCCATATTCGCTGCTTAATTCTTTGACCGAATTACCCGAGTGATAAAGGTCTACAATAGTCTTCTTGAATTCATTATTATATTTTTTCCCTGTATTCTTACGTTCCAAGACGGACACATCCTCTCAAAAATCATTGTAAGGACTTAACTAAAATGTGTCCATGAAACTATACTAACTCCA
>NZ_CAKKLV010000071.1 GCF_918698115.1 Peribacillus sp. Bi96 | reverse complement strand
ATTATAAGTGTGTATAAAGGAATACTATTAATAAACGAAATCAAAGTGTTTATGAAATTGTAAAGGCACCCATCCCTGGTTGTCACTTTCTTTTACTAATGAAAGCAGGTATGTATGGAACTACCTTACAAAAGTTATTATCTTGTTGAACTAACAAATATGGGGTTGGAAACAGCTCCATTTTCTTATGCAACTAACGGGGCAGGTTAGTTTTATAAGGCATTTTTTTTAGATTTTATTAACTCCAGGTATGTTAAAATGAATTAACAATATATGGATAAAGAAAGGGGAGGTTAGTTAATTGAATAAATACATAAAACCATTTTTAGTTTTTGAATGGATCACGGTATTAGGAGCATCAACAGTTGCTTACATACGTTGGGGTTTTCCACTTTATATCTGTATAGGGATCGTTTTATTAGGTATTATCCTTACTCTATACTTTTCAAAACGATACGAAAAGAAATCAATTAATAAATCACAATAAACATAGAATCGAAGGATCTCTTATTAGAAGATCCTCTGCTGCTTGAAAAAATGCCTATTCCTTAATGAACTAACGGGGCAGGATAGTTCAATACGGTGTCTTTAATAAAAGAAGATTCTTCAAAAGTGAAGAATCCCCCTAAATGTTATTACTCGATGCGAAGGGCTTGAATGTCTCGGCAGTCAACAAAAATGACAGTACCAGGTTCTGTCTCTTCGTCTCTGAATCGGGCACAACAAGTATTGTTGTCAAAGGCACGGAAGATAACATCTTCAAGAACTGTGCCTCCAGATAAAAAAACGTCTACTTCTGTACCAGGACGCAAACGGCGTAAAGTATTACATACACATCCATTGCACCTGTTTCTACGAGATGAACTGGATTGATGACTCGATGAATTTCGACTTGACATCATTACATCCCCCTTTCAATAGCTTGTCTTACTTTAATAACATATGAAAGGGAAAACAATCAGGAGTGGACAAAGTGATTGATTGGTTGGCACATTTTCGAGCTAATTTGGCTTGTTTTTTTGCTCCTTGGGCTACGAGGGACAGACAAGACACACTACCATGAAAATTAAACACTAATAATCAGGAAAAAGACCATATTAAATAAAACGCAAGCTTCAATTTTTTGAGTTAGCTGAAGAACGGAGCTGTCTTTAAGACAGCTTTTTCGTGCGCCCGGCATGGGTGCAATCTATAGGGTGTGAGTCCCGAACCATGAAGGCAGTAGTAATGGTTAGCTTAATGCAAGGGTGTCCACGGTGACGTGGAATCTGAAGGAAGCAAGCG
>NZ_CAKKLV010000070.1 GCF_918698115.1 Peribacillus sp. Bi96 | reverse complement strand
TTTGCCGCTTGCTTCCTTCAGATTCCACGTCACCATGGACACCCTTGCATTAAGCTAACCATTACTACTGCCTTCATGGTTCGGGACTCGCACCCTATAGATTGCACCCATGCCGGGCGCACGAAAAGAGCTGTCTTAAAACAGCTCCGATCATCAGCTAACGCACCCGTTAGTTCATTAACAACATAGTATAAGCATTATTAGTGGCTAAATTTTGAGTGGGGCTTTAACAGACCCTTACACCTTCAACTGCTAACATATACATCGTTAAAGATTCAGCCTCACGCATCATCCATTCACGATAATCGTTTTCAGCACTCACATAATCCTGTTCACAAATAAAACCGTCTCTCGCCATTTGAACTCCTCTGCTTGATGCAGTATCAGCCCATATCCCAATGCGAGTTTGAAAATCAGGGTCCCTTCTATTTGTTACCTCATGAAGGGGGGTTATAGTAATATCTTCTATACCAACTTTTCGAAAAAGCCCAGGAAGGTTATCGGCAATTGTATTATCCATACCTGCTTCCGTACGCCATTTCAAATAGGCAGCGTAAAAGTTGAGCATACTTGAAGGTGGCAGGGGATTCCATGATATCTTTTCATGGTTATAATCCGCAATTAAAATGCGACCTCCAATTTTTGCAGCAGATGTCATCATTTTCAATCCTTTTAATGGGTCGGATAACCATATTAATACCCGTGAACAGGTAACAATGTCAAATTGTTGTTCATAAGGAAGATTATAAATGTCACCTGTTTCAAATGATAATCCTGGTATTTCGCCATATGATTGACGTGCTTTTTGAATTAAGGTTGGATTACTGTCAATTCCTACTACACGTCCATTTGGACCCACAGCTTCTGCTATGCCTCTAGTAATTGCCCCTGTACCACATCCAATATCAAGAATTGCCATGCCTTCCGTAATAATTTCTGCAAGCCTTTTGTGTGAGTTTGTTAACGTTCTGGAGTCTAATACATTTGTTAACTTTCCAGATAATTCAGCACGATTTCGAGCCATTTTTGTATCCAAACGTGATTCCCCTTCCCTGTGTTTATTGCAATTTTCAATAAATTCATTTTACCATTTAAAATTTTATTGTTCTTTATTCCAAAAAGGAATTAATAAGGTTCATCTTTAAAATCTAAGTAAATAGAATAACGGTTCCATTCAAGGAAACTTCCCTTTGTTGTTGAACTCCCTCAGTATGATAGCTATATCTCTCGAATGCTCACTTATTCGCAGGATTTCATAACCCTTGAAAATACATTAACGGTTAAAAGCAATGAGCTCAGATCATTTTGGTTTCATGGAGGCAT
>NZ_CAKKLV010000069.1 GCF_918698115.1 Peribacillus sp. Bi96 | reverse complement strand
TTTAGGTATTCGATCATTTTTAATTCTTTGTTATTTTGTTTTTCTTCAAGGTAATTTGAGCCTAGTTCATGATAAGGTTCTCCTGTTTTTAAGATGTTGTAAGCAATCGTTACTAGTAAATGGGCAGAAGCAATTCGTCCCTTCATTTTTCCCTTTCGTTTGGTAATTCTTTTTCGATGTGAAGCAATTCGATTATTTTGCCTTGAAGTCGCTAATACACACTCTACGGCCATCGTTTTCAAAGCTTTGTTACCTTGTGTGGTTTTACTCGTTTTTTTTTACCAGCACTTTCGTAATTTCCGGGACTTACACCAGCCCAAGAGGCAAGATGTTTAGCCGACTTAAATACGGACATATCAACGCCCATCTCTGCAATAAAAGTGGCTGCGGCAGCTTTGTTCACACCAGGTATACCATCCAATAATTCTACTTCCTTATGATATGGGGACAGGAGTTGATCAATTTGTTTTTCCAATTCTTCTATGGCTTTTTCTAAATAACCCATATGCTCCCAATGGTAACGCAACATATCACGATGATGACGGCGAATACGCCCATTAATTGCATGGGCAATGTCAGTAATACTTGCTTTTGTTCGCCAATCCACCATTTTTCGAAGACCATCGGTCTCTATTTTTTCACCGTTTAGAATGGCTTCAAGTATACGGCGTCCCGATACACCAAAAATGTCTGATAGAACGGATGTTAGCTTGATATTAGCATCTTGAAGAATTTTGTGAATGCGATTCTGCTCTGATGTGCGATGATGAATCAATTTTTTTCGATAACGAGTAAGATCACGTAAATCACGAATATCCTCCGGTGGAACAAAATTGCTTTCAATAAGTCCACATCTTAGAAGCTTAGCAAGCCATTCGGCATCTTTCACATCAGTTTTACGCCCTGGAACATTTTTGACATGTCTGGCATTGGCAAGAACAAGGTGAAAAGAATCTTCGAGTATATTCCATATTGGTTTCCAGTAGACTCCAGTACTTTCCATCACAACATCGGATACCTGAAGGGTAGTTAACCAATCACTTAAAGCCAAGAGTCCTGTTGTTGTAGTCGAAAACGTTTCAATAGAGATTTTTGGCTTTTTATCTAATGGACCAAATAATACACAGGCTACTACTGTTTCTTGGTGTACATCTAGGCCAGCACACCGTTCAATCATTGCTTCCATAGGAGAATCACCTCAAAAAAAGATTAACAATACATATGACAGGAGATTTGTTACAAAAATTTTTGTATACGTACTAGCAGTACACTAAATGGTTCTTCCATACTGTCACAACCAGTTTCTTATACAGGGTATCTTCCTTAAGATCCACCAAAAAAAGCTCAGCCTGGTTGTATTGTTATCATCCATTATCGTCAAGGGGTTAATGGGTTAGACTCTATTTTTGAGTTTAGATTTTCGTAGTAGATGGTGGCGGCGAGGAGCGCCGCCATAGAAGTTTCTTATG
>NZ_CAKKLV010000067.1 GCF_918698115.1 Peribacillus sp. Bi96 | reverse complement strand
AAGGTAGTTCCATACATACCTGCTTTCATTAGTAAAAGAAAGTGACAACCAGGGATGGGTGCCTTTACAATTTCATAAACACTTTGATTTCGTTTATTAATAGTATTCCTTTATACACACTTATAATTTCATTCAAATTGATTAACTATCTTTTTAAAAAAATATTGTATTTGTTAGTCTTCTTATTAACAACTTGTCCAAACCAATCAATACTTTTCTCATAGAATGAATACAAGTAATTATACCGAAATGGAGGAAACAAACCAATGAGCGACACAAATTTTTCAAATGATTCTCCAGGCCCAAAAGGAAAATTAATTACTGGCCATTCAAAGGAGTTTATTTCAGATACACTTGGCTTTCTTACCCGTTTAGCAAAAGAATATGGAGAAGTTGCTAAAATTCGTTTTGGACCTTTCCATAATGTTTACCTTATTTCAAATTCAGATTTAATTAAGCAGGTACTTGTAACAAAACAAAAATCCTTCTTGAAATCAAAGGACTTCTCTGCTTTAAAACCAGTAATCGGAGAAGGCCTTCTTACAAGTGAAAAAGAAATTCACATGCGCCAAAGAAGGCTTATTCAACCCTCTTTCAAAAAGTCTCATATTAGCAATTATGGTCAGGATATGATTGATATAACAATGGACTATATTTCCACTTGGAAAAACAGAGAAGAAAGGATTATTACGGAGGATATGATGAGCCTTGCACTGGGTATTATCAGCAAGACCATGTTCAGCATGAACCTCAAAGAAGGATATGGCATGCTCGGGGAACCTATAGAAGCCTTCATGAGAATTGCCGTTAAAAGAATGCGAACACTTCAAATGCCACTATGGGTTCCAACTAAAAACAACCGTGAATATAAAATTGCGAAACAGAGACTTGATAAGGTGATTTATAGCTTTATTGAAAAACGTAGAACAGAGGCAGAGAGACATGAGGATATGCTTGGGATTCTAATGGATGCTCGAGATGATGAGGATGGCTTAGCTATGACAGACAAGCAGTTACGTGATGAGTTAATGACCATTTTCCTTGCCGGTCACGAAACAACAGCAAATGTGCTTTCCTGGACCTTATACTTGCTTTCCCAACACCCTGATGTGGAAACTAAACTTTTCAATGAAATAGA
The DNA here is from genome assembly GCF_918698115.1 of Peribacillus sp. Bi96. GTDB lineage: Bacteria > Bacillota > Bacilli > Bacillales > DSM-1321 > Peribacillus. The sequence continues at coordinate 563 of NZ_CAKKLV010000067.1, read as the reverse complement.
TAGCGTAATCGGCAACCGTAATCTAACAACTGGCGATTTTATGAAATTAACATTCACACAAAATGTTATCTATGAATCAATGCGCATATACCCGCCTGCCTATATCATACAACGGGAAGTGGCAGAGGATGTGGTAATTGGAGGGTATCTTTTTAAAAAAGGCGATATGATCCTGTTGAGTCAGTATGTGATGCACCACAAGCCTGAGTATTTTGATAATCCAGATTCCTTTAAACCTGAGCGATTTGAAAACAACTTTATGAAAACCCTACCTCCGTTCGCTTACTTTCCATTTGGCGGAGGTCCGAGAGTTTGTATCGGTAATCATTTTGCAGTGATGGAAGCTGTGCTTGTCCTAGCATGCATTGCTCAACGATATCGGATAAGGCTGGCGCCTGACCATCATGAAGTAAAGCCACTTCCGTCTATTACACTCAGACCGAAGCGTGGATTGCGCATGGTAGTCGAAGATAGAAATATAGGAGGTTTCCAACCAGAAGCTTCTGAAATTTAAATGAATATAAGTTGTATTAATGAACAAAATTGTCACTCTACACCTAAGG
>NZ_CAKKLV010000066.1 GCF_918698115.1 Peribacillus sp. Bi96 | reverse complement strand
TTGAACTCCCTCAGTATGATAGCTATATCTCTCGAATGCTCACTTATTCGCAGGATTTCATAACCCTTGAAAATACATTAACGGTTAAAAGCAATGAGCTCAGATCATTTTGGTTTCATGGAGGCATAGTTAAATAAAGGAGTAATAAGAAACTCCATATTCTACCATATAATGCACATAATCTCCACGCCGCCCCTGGAGGCTTTCCCTCCCATGTCTCAACGGGTCATCGAAAAATATGCCCTCTCATTCCTTCGTCATGCCTATCCAAGGGGTGGAGGCCAGTTATGCTAACCTAATGGGTCGGTGCCCTTTTGTTCAAGAAATCTGGTACTCCGTGCATCTTTGAAATCCTACGAATAAGAAAACATTCGACAAAAGATAAGCTGAAAATAAAGTATTAATTATTTTCAAGTGAGGTTCCCTTCGAGAACCTGTAAAGCATGATTTATTCAATAAAAACTAGGCTGCTAGAGCTGAAAAAGGTTGTAATTTTTCTGGGGAATAAGATTCATTTCGTTTGGCTATGCCTACAAATACTCGAGCCAGTTTACCAACCAATTTCATAATTGATTTCATTTTCTTTATTTTTTTCACCTTAACATTATTAGCGTGCAACGCTTTAAACTCAGGGTTATTCATGACAAGGCACATCGTCGCTAGGTATAAGAAACGCCGTAGTCTGGATCTCCCACGTTTAGAAATGACAATCTGACCTTTCCATTTACCAGAGCTCGCCTCGGAAAGATGTAACCCTGCATGACGAAGTAGAGAATTACCGTGGGCGAATCCACTTAAATCTCCAGCTTCCCCTAAAATTCCAGCTAAAGAGATTTCACTGATCCCTTTAATAGCCAACAGTTTCTTTGCGAAAGGAATATGTTGAAGCACGTTAGTGACTTCTTGTTCCACTCTTTCGAGTTGCATTGAAGCTAGATCATACTCTTCCAGTAGTTGTTCTAAATGTAGCTTGTAAGCATCATGTGCTTGGTGGGATCCGATAGAGCGTTTAGCTAAATCTATAAGTTGATAAGCTTTTTTCAACCCAGGCTGACGCTTCATTACCGATTTCCATTTGGCTACAATATCTTGAGGTTGCATCGATCGTAACTCGATTGGTGTCGGAAACAAACGTAGAGTTGCGATTGCCCCTTTTCCTTTCACATCTTTAAACACTTGTCGTAGCTCAGGAAAGACAACATCTACCCATCGATTTAATTGATTAATAGAACTAACGAGACGTTTTACGATTACGTCACGGTTGGACATAAGAACTCGAAGTTTTTCGAAAGACTCTGAAGCCACATGAACAAAAGAATAGTATCCATTCTTGACCATATCCGCAATCACGAGAGCGTCTTTTTTATCACTTTTGGACTGAGTGTTATCTCGATTTTCTTTATTTCTTTTTACAAGGTGAGGATTGACTGTTACGACATCAACCTTTTCGTTAGATAACCATTTCGATAGATTAATCCAGTAATGACCTGTAGGTTCCATACCGACAATAGTTGTGTCTAAGCTGTTTTTACCTTTTAGTTTATTAATCCATTCTAGAAATCTGTTAAAGCCTTCTTCGTTATTTTCAAAAGTAAGAGGATCACCTACCACGATTCCTCGATAATTTACAGCTCGAGCAACGTGTAATTGTTGGGCGATATCCACGCCAACAACGAGATGTCGATCAGAAATTCGTTCAATGAGTTGATTTTGTTTGTCCTGCATTTTAAAATTCATATTAGGGTTCCTCCTAAGGTTTTGAGTTAGAGTGATGTCTTACTCATATCTTACTGAGGAGCCCTATTTTTTTCAAAGTTAATAATTAACGCTCTACAGGAATGCTAAC
>NZ_CAKKLV010000065.1 GCF_918698115.1 Peribacillus sp. Bi96 | reverse complement strand
CAATAGTCTTCTTGAATTCATTATTATATTTTTTCCCTGTATTCTTACGTTCCAAGACGGACACATCCTCTCAAAAATCATTGTAAGGACTTAACTAAAATGTGTCCATGAAACTATACTAACTCCATACTTTAAAAATAAAACCAGTATTATTAGTGCCTAATAAATAAATTTTGTTCTTAAAGGAGTTGTTAAGTCAACTCCTTACTTAATGTACGATTCTTACAATAATCATACTTTCAAAACCCAATAGAAAAATCCCCTTGGTTACCAATTGGATTTTTTTATTTCGCAAATTAAATTTATTCATGATAAGATAAAAAAATCAAATACTAGTAAGGCAGGGCGGAGGTCAGTCAATTCTGGCTCCATCCTGCCTTTTTTGCCCACCCGATATTTGGAGGTTTTAATTTGAATGTTATCGTAAATAAATTTAAAAAAATGGGTTACAAGCATGTTTCTTTGTACGCCATCATAGCACTTTGTTTTGTCGCCTCTGTTTTCTTTGTTAATCACAATTATTCATTCTATGAACTTCCTATAGCCAAAGTCATCAAAACAAATCTGGAAAATACAACTGAATTGAATGATATGTATCAAAATGAAGATCGTCTATTTACCCAGAGTATAATAGCCGAATTACAAAATGGAGAAGAAAAGGGAAAACTTATTCATTTAAAGAATGAATATTCCTTATCCGGAGCTTATGATCAAGAATATCGAGTTGGAAATGATTTATTTGTTTCGATTGATACGAAGACAAAAGAAAATTCAGAGTTAACTGGAACCATAAAAGACGTAAAGCGTGATAAATTTGTGTTGATTGTAGCATGGATTTTTATCTTGACATTACTAATCGTTGGAAAAAAGCAAGGACTGTTTTCAATTATAAGTTTGGCAGTCAATGCCATATTGTTGTCATATGCATTAGATTTTTATTTGAATACATCAGACATTAGTTTGGTATTGATATGCAGTATAAGTATCATTCTATTTACGGTCCTTTCCCTTTTACTCGTTAACGGTTTTAATGAAAAAACATATGCAGCTATTATTGCGACACTGTTAGGGACTTTTTTATCACTGTTCATTATTTATCTTGTTATGTGGTTAACTTCCGGAAATGGCCTTCGATATGAAGAAATGCAATTTCTCACTCGTCCTTATAAAATGGTGTTTATGGCAGGGTTATTTATCGGATCTTTAGGAGCCGTAATGGATATAGCCATTACCATGTCTTCTTCGATTTTTGGGTTGTATGAAAAGAATAACCACATATCAGTAAAAGCACTTAAAACTTCAGGATTAGAGATTGGAAAAGACATCATGGGAACCATGACAAATATTTTGTTTTTTGCCTATATAAGTGGCTCCATACCTACGATTATTTTGTATTTAAAAAATTCTTCTGCATTAGGATTTACCCTTTCCATGAACCTTACATTGGAATTGGCCCGTGCCATAGCTGGTGGTATTGGAATCGTGTTAACTATTCCGATAGGTCTATATATTTCTATTTTTTTCATTAATCGAAAGAGGGAAAGAACATGAATGTATTAGTGTTGCTAGCGTTCATATTATTAATATTGATGATCTTGATTGGTGGAAAAAATGGAGCACGTTCATTTTTTGCTTTTTTCCTAAACTTTGGTGTGTTTCTTTTTACCATCATTTTTATGACAAATCCAAATAATGATCCGTATATCGTAACATTGATTGCATGTACGGTGATTAGTTATATTAATTTATTTTTTATTAATGAAGTGAATAGTACAACAAAAACAGCATTCATTTCTACTATTATCACGATTGTTATTGTACTCTTTTTTATTGTCATTGTGACGGAAAATGCGATGATACAAGGTTTTGGTGAAGAAGAAATAGAAGAGCTTAGCATCTTTTCCCTTTATATTGGAGTAGATTTTGTTAAAATTGGAGCTTCAGTCATTATTATGAGTACTATTGGAGCCATTATCGATACAGCCATGGCCATTTCATCTCCCATGCGAGAAATGTTTCATCACCATCCATCCATTAGCAAGAAAGATTTATTCACATTTGGAATAAGTATTGGGAGGGATATCTTAGGAACAACTACGAATACATTATTTTTTGCCTTCTTTGGAGGCTATTTGGCATTGCTTATATGGTTTAAAGATTTATCCTATTCTGTTGGAGAAATCGTAAACTCAAAAATATTTAGTGCTGAAATGATCACAATATTTTGTGCTGGAACAGGAGTAGCCCTGATTATTCCTATTACTGCCTTTATTACTGCTTATTTTTTGGTGAAAAAAAGAAAAAATAAAGAGAAAGTTATATAGGTATCATGGCAAAAAGGCTTATGAGCACTCATTTGTATAATAGGTATAAGTTTTTGAGGGAGGTAAGTTTAGTTTTGCATAGCCTTCAATAAGGGCCATTATATGAATACAGATAGAGAATGAGGCTGCCATTTGGCGGCCTTTTTTCGTGCGCCCGGCATGGGTGCAATCTATAGGGTGTGAGTCCCGAACCATGAAGGCAGTAGTAATGGTTAGCTTAATGCAAGGGTGTCCACGGTGACGTGGAATCTGAAGGAAGCAAGCGGCAA
>NZ_CAKKLV010000064.1 GCF_918698115.1 Peribacillus sp. Bi96 | reverse complement strand
CTTCTCTCATGCGAGAAAAGAACGTATCCGGTATTAGCTCCGGTTTCCCGAAGTTATCCCAGTCTTATAGGCAGGTTGCCCACGTGTTACTCACCCGTCCGCCGCTAATCTCTGGGAGCAAGCTCCCGTCGATTCGCTCGACTTGCATGTATTAGGCACGCCGCCAGCGTTCGTCCTGAGCCAGGATCAAACTCTCCGAAGAAATGTTTGACTTGCTCATTTTGCTTTTTTGATAGTGTGTGCTCACTTAAAATTTAACGTTGGCGCTTTGTTTTGTTCAGTTTTCAAAGAGCAATTTCACAAATCGTTCTTTCGAACGTTTGTTTATTCATCATAACACGCTATTGATTAGTTGTCAACTTCTGCGAAGTTTTAAACTTATTTTGAATCGCTGTGTTTTTCAGCGACCATTTCATCTTATCATTTTCATAGTAAGAAGTCAATAGTTATTATTTCTTTTAGTTAATCTACCAAAAGTGGATGAAGTTTTTTGTTTGTCGTACTTGGTGCTTATTTATATTAATCCTATTTCACTTTAAAGTCAATACATTTCATAATAAATAATTCACATTCTGCATGATAGATTAAGAATGGCCTTTCTCCCGATGGCTTAAAACTTAGGCTCTGTTAAACAATAATGTTGATTTTTAATATTTGCAAAGGACTTCTAACTAATGAAGCCCTTTGAGTCCATTTATTACATTCCTAAAACGGAAATGAACTTAGTGGATACACTTTTTTCATCTATCCAAGATTGGAATTCGGTAATCATCGAGATAAGTTGCTTAATATTTGTATCATAGTTTTCCATAAACTCTTCCTCAGAATAGGTGAAGGGAAACCCTAAAACATCTTTTAGTGATTGTGGATTAGGATTATTAGCTAGATATTGTTTCATTTTTTCCAATTCCTTAATAATCATCTTCCAAGTATCTGTACCTATTTCATTGAAAGCAAAATAATCGAATTTCTTATAGCACTTCTCAAAGGCAGGCATAATATAGCCAAAGTTTTCTTCTGTAAAGAAGATGGAAGAAGTATTCCAACATTCACCTTTATACTTGTCAGGGAGAACCTCTATGTAACAAGAGCCTTCGAGGGTACTGACATCATAGATTATTTCAATCATATAATCACCCCTTAAATGGTAAATCTCGATAATCTGAGCTTATTATAAGTTTCGTTTGTTGAGAATAGACAGCTTTCAATAATCATTTTACTTACTGTTGTATTATCATTGCGATGTTTGATAATGTCCAAGAAATAAAACCAGCTCAAATAATGGTCGAGGTATTTTGTTGTACGCCATTGAAACGGTTCATCCAGCCTTTAAGACGGCTGTGATAATTATTTACATTTTGAATATGATAAAGACCTTTTACTCGTTCTTTTCCATCTGATTTGAAGCGGTAATCTTCTAATCCTTTTTCACTCGAATAAGTCTTAAATGCTCTCCAAGCATCGGTACAAAGTATATTGGTTGGCGATAACTTAGAACCGATTGCTTTTTCTAAACGAGATTTTACAATTCTACCTTGTCCAATAACTTTTGACAAAGTGGATTTTTGGCGGTCTCTTGCAATAAGGACACACACTTGTTCCTTGCTAATACCTCGGTACTTTGAGGAACCGCCACGCTTACGAGACTTACGACCATCTATTTTTCTCTTCCCTTTTTCCGAGAAAAGAAAATATGTCTCATCCATTTCCACTATTCCTGAGAATTGTTCAAAATCCATTTGTTTTATTGCTGATAACAACTTGTGTCGCCAATAGAAAAGGGTTACGAAATGGACTTCAATTATCTCAGATGCTTTTCTTAAAGAGTATCCTTCAATCATACACTGCACAAAATCCAACCATTTATGGGGAGATGAGTCCTGTGTAAAGGCGTGTTGGTTACATCCGTAAAAGTCTTTCCGCAATCTTTACAGCGATAACGCTGCCGTTCTATTGTTTGCATTCCCAGTTTGACTGAATACTTACCAAAACGAACGGCATTATTCGAATGACAATGAGTACAAGTGTATCCATCTTTATGTTTTTGCTCGGAAACCTCTTTAAAGACTGGTTCACTTGAAGAAGAAGATGCGAGAGATTTGTTAAAAAACTCTTTAAGGCGATATTGGTCTGCGGTACTAAGTTTCTTTATCTCTTTAATAATCTCCTTTAATGCCATTCGAATTCACTCGCTCTCGTTCATTTTCCTATATTACAGAACAATCGTTCGCTTTATTCAAATATCAACAGAGTTATTTAACAGAGCCAAAACTTAAAAAACGCTTCCAACTTTAAATGTATTTATTAGAGCGGAAGTAATCCTCTATAACTTAGAAGCACGATCTTTATACCTTAAATGGTATCTAGGACGAATTATTTCACTTTAGGTAGAAGCTGATTCGCCTTTTCTTCAAACCATAGAGACGCAAAAAAAGACCAGCCGGATGGCTGATCTTTAAAATGGCTTGGCGGCGTCCTACTCTCACAGGGGGAAACCCCCAACTACCATCGGCGCTGAAGAGCTTAACTGCCGTGTTCGGAATGGGAACGGGTGTGACCTCTTCGCTATCGTCACCAAACATATCAGGAACGTTGTTCCTTCAAAACTAGATAATAAGAAGGTATTTCATTTTTCAAAAAGCGTTGGTTAAGTCCTCGATCTATTAGTATCAGTCAGCTCCACATGTCGCCACGCTTCCACCTCTGACCTATCAACCTGATCATCTTTCAGGGATCTTACTAGCTTGCGCCATGGGAAATCTCATCTTGA
>NZ_CAKKLV010000063.1 GCF_918698115.1 Peribacillus sp. Bi96 | reverse complement strand
TTGTTCCTTGAAAACTAGATAATAGATAGAAGGCAATTAATTTTTTTCAAAGCATCAGTAAGATCTTTTTTAACGGTTAAGTTAGAAAGGGCGCACGGTGGATGCCTTGGCACTAGGAGCCGATGAAGGACGGGACTAACACCGATATGCTTCGGGGAGCTGTAAGTAAGCTTTGATCCGGAGATTTCCGAATGGGGAAACCCACTGTTCGTAATGGAACAGTATCTTTACCTGAATACATAGGGTACTGAAGGCAGACCCGGGGAACTGAAACATCTAAGTACCCGGAGGAAGAGAAAGCAAATGCGATTTCCTGAGTAGCGGCGAGCGAAACGGAATTAGCCCAAACCAAGAGGCTTGCCTCTTGGGGTTGTAGGACACTCAACATGGAGTTACAAAGGAACGGGGTAAATGAAGTGATCTGGAAAGGTCCGTCAAAGAAGGTAAAAACCCTGTAGTTGAAACTTCGTTCCCTCCTGAGTGGATCCTGAGTACGGCGGGACACGAGAAATCCCGTCGGAAGCAGGGAGGACCATCTCCCAAGGCTAAATACTCCCTAGTGACCGATAGTGAACCAGTACCGTGAGGGAAAGGTGAAAAGCACCCCGGAAGGGGAGTGAAATAGATCCTGAAACCGTGTGCCTACAAGTAGTCAAAGCCCGTTAATGGGTAATGGCGTGCCTTTTGTAGAATGAACCGGCGAGTTACGATTTCATGCGAGGTTAAGTTGATAAGACGGAGCCGCAGCGAAAGCGAGTCTGAATAGGGCGAATGAGTATGAGGTCGTAGACCCGAAACCAGGTGATCTACCCATGTCCAGGGTGAAGTTCAGGTAACACTGAATGGAGGCCCGAACCCACGCACGTTGAAAAGTGCGGGGATGAGGTGTGGGTAGCGGAGAAATTCCAATCGAACCTGGAGATAGCTGGTTCTCTCCGAAATAGCTTTAGGGCTAGCCTCAAGATGAGAGTATTGGAGGTAGAGCACTGATTGGACTAGGGGCCCCCAACGGGTTACCGAATTCAGTCAAACTCCGAATGCCAAATACTTATTCTTGGGAGTCAGACTGCGAGTGATAAGATCCGTAGTCGAAAGGGAAACAGCCCAGACCACCAGCTAAGGTCCCAAAGTATACGTTAAGTGGAAAAGGATGTGGAGTTGCTTAGACAACCAGGATGTTGGCTCAGAAGCAGCCACCATTTAAAGAGTGCGTAATAGCTCACTGGTCGAGTGACTCCGCGCCGAAAATGTACCGGGGCTAAACGTATCACCGAAGCTGTGGATTGACACCGTATGGTGTCGATGGTAGGAGAGCGTTCTAAGGGCGTTGAAGTCAGACCGGAAGGACTGGTGGAGCGCTTAGAAGTGAGAATGCCGGTATGAGTAGCGAAAGAAGGGTGAGAATCCCTTCCACCGAATGCCTAAGGTTTCCTGAGGAAGGCTCGTCCGCTCAGGGTTAGTCGGGACCTAAGCCGAGGCCGAAAGGCGTAGGCGATGGACAACAGGTTGATATTCCTGTACCACCTATACATCGTTTGAACGATGGGGGGACGCAGAAGGATAGGGTAAGCGCGCTGTTGGATATGCGCGTCCAAGCAGTTAGGCCGGAAACGAGGCAAATCCCGTTTCCATTAAGGCGGAGCTGTGATGGCGAGGGAAATATAGTACCGAAGTTCCTGATTCCACGCTGCCAAGAAAAGCCTCTAGTGAGATGTAAGGTGCCCGTACCGCAAACCGACACAGGTAGGCGAGGAGAGAATCCTAAGGTGTGCGAGAGAACTCTCGTTAAGGAACTCGGCAAAATGACCCCGTAACTTCGGGAGAAGGGGTGCTTTTTAGGGTGAATAGCCCAGAAAAGCCGCAGTGAATAGGCCCAGGCGACTGTTTAGCAAAAACACAGGTCTCTGCGAAGCCGCAAGGCGAAGTATAGGGGCTGACACCTGCCCGGTGCTGGAAGGTTAAGGGGAGAGGTTAGCGCAAGCGAAGCTTTGAACCGAAGCCCCAGTAAACGGCGGCCGTAACTATAACGGTCCTAAGGTAGCGAAATTCCTTGTCGGGTAAGTTCCGACCCGCACGAAAGGTGTAACGATCTGGGCACTGTCTCAACGAGAGACTCGGTGAAATTATAGTACCTGTGAAGATGCAGGTTACCCGCGACAGGACGGAAAGACCCCGTGGAGCTTTACTGCAGCCTGATATTGAATTTTGGTACAGCTTGTACAGGATAGGTAGGAGCCTGAGAAGCCGGAGCGCTAGCTTCGGTGGAGGCGTTGGTGGGATACTACCCTGGCTGTATTGAAATTCTAACCCGCGCCCCTTATCGGGGTGGGAGACAGTGTCAGGTGGGCAGTTTGACTGGGGCGGTCGCCTCCTAAAGAGTAACGGAGGCGCCCAAAGGTTCCCTCAGAATGGTTGGAAATCATTCGTAGAGTGTAAAGGCACAAGGGAGCTTGACTGCGAGACCTACAAGTCGAGCAGGGACGAAAGTCGGGCTTAGTGATCCGGTGGTTCCGCATGGAAGGGCCATCGCTCAACGGATAAAAGCTACCCCGGGGATAACAGGCTTATCTCCCCCAAGAGTCCACATCGACGGGGAGGTTTGGCACCTCGATGTCGGCTCATCGCATCCTGGGGCTGTAGTCGGTCCCAAGGGTTGGGCTGTTCGCCCATTAAAGCGGTACGCGAGCTGGGTTCAGAACGTCGTGAGACAGTTCGGTCCCTATCCGTCGCGGGCGCAGGAAATTTGAGAGGAGCTGTCCTTAGTACGAGAGGACCGGGATGGACGCACCGCTGGTGTACCAGTTGTCTTGCCAAAGGCATAGCTGGGTAGCTACGTGCGGACGGGATAAGTGCTGAAAGCATCTAAGCATGAAGCCCCCCTCAAGATGAGATTTCCCATGGCGCAAGCTAGTAAGATCCCTGAAAGATGATCAGGTTGATAGGTCAGAGGTGGAAGCGTGGCGACATGTGGAGCTGACTGATACTAATAGATCGAGGACTTAACCAA
>NZ_CAKKLV010000062.1 GCF_918698115.1 Peribacillus sp. Bi96 | reverse complement strand
GCTCAGCCTGGTTGTATTGTTATCATCCATTATCGTCAAGGGGTTAATGGGTTAGACTCTATTTTTGAGTTTAGATTTTCGTAGTAGATGGTGGCGGCGAGGAGCGCCGCCATAGAAGTTTCTTATGGAACTAAAGGGGCAGGATAGTTCCATAAGGAAATGAGGACTAATGTGTAAATTTATACCATAAGATTGAAACTATATTGGACATATAACGTCAATAATATTAAACCTAAATCTGAAAGGAGAAATAATGAAAATACACTATTTTGTTGTTTTAGTTTTATCTTCAGTTTTATTGTTTGGTTGTTCTTCCAAGCAAAAGAATGACAATGTTGCGAAAGCAGAAGTACAAGATGGCCTAAAGGAACAAGGTATTAAATTAAATTCAAGTTCTAACATTATTTCACCTAACAGCAACTCAATACAAACACCAACATTCACAGTAAATGAAAAAGTAAACGATGTAATAATGGTATATGAAGTAAGGGGTGAAAATCGGGAATTTGGTTTTTTCGATAAACCTTTGATAATGGATAAAGAAATTAAGTTGGAATGGCTTTTTTGGACAATGGATGAACAGCTTCCGTTAGGCGAGCTAAAGGTAAAAGCAGTTCAAAACGAAAGTGGTAAGAGTATAATATCAAAAGGAGAGATAGTAAAAAAAGAGACACCTTTAAAAGAATTACCTAAAGATTATACCCCAAAGCCAGTTAGTATTAATAAGAGTATTGAAGAAAATATAGAAAAAGATATAGAAATTAATTTAACTTTCCCTGCATCTATATCATCCACTTCAATTAAATTCAACGAGTCAGGTATTTGGGAATTGCAACTATTTTTAAATGATAAACCTTTAGGAAATATGAACGTTTATGTAACTAAAAAAAATGAAGCAAATATATATTACCTTGACAATTGAGGTTCCAATCTTTGATCCAATTAAAGGGTGCATTACTTTTATACGGGGCTGGAAACAGCTCTTTTTTTATGGAACTAACGGGGCAGGATAGTTGAACAAGGGCTATAATAAATCTGGGATATCATTAGGAGGCTTAGATATGAATGACTACGGATATTTTGGCAATGAAAATTTTACTGGTAACCACCTACATATAGACAATTACACAAATGAGTTTACTCCTTATATCGAGGCGATTGCTTGGGAAAGACAAGATAAAACAATGGATATATTTTTCGATGGTTTTGAAAATGACAAGGAATTTAAAGCGTTATTTGGAGGCAAGGAACATTATTATGATGACTTTATGGGGGTATTTTTAGGAAACGTTAAAACAGACGAAGAAGCCTATGAAGTGTTTCGTAATTGGGTCGATACGGTCCTATATCCATATAGAAATAGAACTAACACAATATAATCTTGTTGAACTACCAGTGGCTAACGGGCAAATTAGTAAGATTGTGAAGGATTGTACTTAAACTAACGGGTGCGTTAGTTCATTAAGAAGGCCGTCAAATGACAGCCTTTTGAACGTGCGATTCTTTGTATTATCATACATAAAACACCAAGGGATGAGTTTGTTTTACATAAACGTTTACCTTATTTGTTTTCTAAACAAGCAATCCCGAAAAGTCCAGGCTGAAGAAACAAAGACACAAAAAAGGAAGAGGAACTACAAAAGTTACTCTTCCTTTTTTTCTTTATTTTTTTGAAATTTTACGTAATAAATATAAAGCGTATATGATAGCTGGTATAGCTCCAACCATTAAAATCATGTTTATTAAACCAAATATAAAATAAGAAGACGATACATTCATTTTAATTCAACCCCATTAAAAATTTTAATCTCTTTATGTGTATTTTTGATAAACACGAGCAACTTTACTAGTTTTATTTAAAGAAGTAAGTTTGATATAACTAATAAGAACTATATAGCCATGATTAAGTTTACCATTTAATTTATAAGTTCCTACAGCATTCATATCATAACAACCTACTTTTTCAGCTTTTGAATCAGTAACTTCACATGAAGCATCTACAGCTGACCAAACAGTACCATTTGTTCCTGCTACATCAGCATATCTCATTTTCAACCCATAATCACCAACAGAATAATGACTACTTAATTTTAAGGTAGCAACAGTGACCCCTGCACTTTTTAATTTAACCCAAGCAGTATACAATCTAGCTCCATATTTTTTATCTTCTGCACGATATGGCCCCATATCCGTAGATCGTGCGATAATTGCCATAGATTGTATGTTTGTTGAATTACTGTTGTCTTTACTGCCGAGGAAATTCAACCTAATTAACTGTGAACTAGTTCATTTTCAAGTAAAGAAGAAGGCTTCCGATTTTCCAATCGGCGGCCTTTTGAATGTATGATTCTTACAATTATCATACATTCATATTCAAGTGAAAAACTACCCTTAATGAACTAACGGGGCAGGTTAGTTCCACAAGAAATATTAATATTTGGTCAAATGAAAAGACAGTTTATCATAATATTTTAGGTATAATGATATATATATAATTTAGGGAAATTGGAGAGTTTTTATGAAGTCGATTACATTTTTTGAACCTGTTTCTAATCTTTCAAAAAAGCAAAAAATACTGCAGTTGTTTTTCTTTCTTACTTTAGGTACTGACATTATTACTAATATTCTAAAAATTGATTCAATGTTAGTTCAAATTATAATTGATTTAGTATTGGGATTATGCCTAATTGCTTTCGTCTTTGAATTGCTAATTTTAAAGAACAAAAAGTAATATTTATTAGTTATAGTTATCTTAAGCTAACAGGTGCGTTAGCTTAAGATCTGAGCTGTCTTTAAGACAGTTTTTTTCTTATCTTATGGCACTAACGGGGCAGGTTACTTTTTAAAAAATACTGTTATCTGAAATTTATAATCACATTAACTTTTGTTTAAGGACGGTTAAAATGACACTTTTATTTAAATCACTTGGATTTGGGGTTCTATTTGGATTAGTTATGTTACTTGCAAATCACGATAAGCCAAGTAAACTTTTGATTTTTCTTAAATACTTTTTAATAGGTACAGGCGGATATTTTTTATATGAATGGATTATGGGGTGAATTCCCTCTTTTTCTTTTACCAAAAGAAAGTTTGTGAAATATTGTACTTAAACTAACGGGTGCGTTAGCTGAAGATCGAAGCTGTCTTTAAGGCAGCTTTTTCGTGCGCCCGGCATGGGTGCAATCTATAGGGTGCGAGTCCCGAACCATGAAGGCAGTAGTAATGGTTAGCTTAATGCAAGGGTGTCCATGGTGACGTGGAATCTGAAGGAAGCAAGCGGCAAA
>NZ_CAKKLV010000061.1 GCF_918698115.1 Peribacillus sp. Bi96 | reverse complement strand
GCTAAATTAGCGATATTCCAATTTATTGAAGGTTGGTATAACCGAAAAAGAATTCACAGTAGCTTAGGATATAAAACTCCACAAGCCATTGAAGATCAAATTACAAAAACAGCTTAAGATTTAACTTCTTTGTGTCCAAAATATTGACTCAAATCCATTTCGCAATATTAGTTTTGTTTTTACTAAGAAAACTAGTGCAATCTATTAGACGGTAAAACCGTCTTTTTTTATGTCACATTATATGTCACATCTACAATAAGTCTTATGGAACTAAAGGGGCAGGATACTTCCATAAGCGAAGTGTATTCGGACTGTGAGGTAAGATTTGACGAACAGATGATTCGTTTGTTACAATCTCCCCATCAAATAGGAAAAGGATGAGGACGATGGTTCGTCGTTTGAAACGGTTTAAGAATGTTGCTACGGCATTAAGCTTCTAAGTAAAAAAATGATTTATACTACTTAGAAGCGAGGGAAAAGAATGAAACAACATCGATTTAACCACTGGTCTGAAATTAAGTATCTAAAGGATATTGTCACCAACCCAATGATTGAAGTAGGGAAATACTCCTACTATTCTGGTTGTTACGATAATCATGATTTTGAAGATGGGTGCGTTAGATACCTATGGGGAGATGAAAAATCAAGAAAGTTATTTAACCCCATCGAAGACCATGGATGGCATTTAGATAAGTTGATTATAGGAAATTACGTATGCATTGCAAGTGGTGTAATTATTTTAATGGGTGGAAATCACAATCATCATCCTGAATGGATTACCGTGTATCCGTTTGTGGAGCAGATTGAAACTTCTTACGAACCAAAAGGGGATACAATCATCGAGAGTGATGCCTGGATTGGCATGAACGCAATGATTATGCCCGGTGTGACAATAGGTGAAGGTGCCATTGTTGCGGCTGGATCGGTTGTTGCCAAAGATGTCCCACCATATACGATAGTAGGCGGCAACCCTGCTAAAGAGATAAAGAAACGCTTTACAGACAAAGAAATCGAAAAGTTAAAGGAAATGCGTTGGTTCGATTGGGAACGTGAGAAAATTGAACGAGCCAGTCATATCTTGTCCAGTTCCTCTATTAATCAATTATATGACTTTTATCAAAGGGAAATAAAACCATAACGGTTTAATTCTAGATCACCTCATTGAATAAAAACGAATAAGTTTAATAAGCCATAGTCTCTTCTTAATAGCTAATTAAGAAGAGACTATTTTTTTAAATGAAAACTCATCACCGCACAGTTTGTGTCAACTCTACAATAAGTCTTAATGAACTAACGGGTGCGTTCGTATTATAAGGTTAGCCAGTTTTTACTGGTTGACCTTTTTTTAATAGAATCTATTATATCAGTAGCCAGGGTAGGACGTACGGGTGCGTGGGACTTGATCCCGTGAACTAAACTGTCCGCCCCCTACTTGTAGAAGCATGTTTGAGGCTGGTTGGGACGTAGATCTCGTATAACAAGCGAAGCTATGACACTACATGGAGGACTAGGGGTACTGGTTAGTAAGTAGAGGAGGGAAAAACGATGAATCCAGTTGTTGGTTTGGATGTGGCAAAAGGAGAGAGCCAAGTTCAGGCATTTTTAGATCAATCTAAACCGTATGGGAAGAGCTTTTCAATGAAGCATATCAAAGAGGAACTAAATCATTTTTTAGACTTTCTAAAAGAAATTGAAGAGGTGACAGGGCAGATGCCTATGGTCATTTTAGAATCTACAGGGCATTACCATACTCCTGTTATTCAATACCTGGAGGAACAAGGGATTCTATATATCTTACTAAATCCGATTATTTCTTATCAGGCAAAGAAGACCAATTTACGGAAGGTAAAAACAGACGCTATCGATGCGTACCAGTTGTGTGTGCTGTATTACAAAGAGGATTTTGACCCTCATAAAATTAGAGGAATACAGCTATTAGACCTTCGGAATTTGTCAAGACAACAGGAAATCGTAACGAATATGTATGTGGAAGCTAAACTTCAGTTTCACACCATTTTAGATCAAGTGTTTCCTGAATACCGGAAGGTTTTTGGGGATCTATATTCAAGGGTTTCTTTATTGATATTAAAGGAATATCCCACTTCAGAGGCGGTATTAACAGCCGGGGAAAGTAAGCTAGCAGAGAGTGTTATAGAGTTCTGTCCTAGCCGATCGGGTCAATGGGCATGGGAAAAAGCAAAAAAAATAATGGACTCCGCATCTCGAAATCCATTCCAAAAAAACGTGTATGAAAGTCACGTAATCAATCTTCGTATGTATATTGATTACGTGACTTTCATTACCAGGGACACCTCTCTGATTTGGAAGATCGTATAGTGGCCCTGGCAAATGAACTGGAAGAATATAAGATCATCCAATCGATTCCCGGTATAGGAGAAAAAATCGCAGCCACGATTATCTCTGAAATTGGTGAAATCGATCGGTTTAATCATCCGAAAAAACTGGTTGCCTTCGCTGGAGTAGATCCAAGTGTTCACTCATCGGGTAAGTTTACGGCAACCATTAATCGTATTACTAAAAGAGGTTCGAGCAGATTACGTCATTCTCTGTATCTTGCCGTACTATGCGGCATAAGAAGTTCAAGGAACAAAAAGCTTAAAGCCTTCTATGATAAGAAAAAATCAGAAGGAAAACCGGCCAAAGTGTCAATTGTTGCCTGTATGAATAAGTTGCTTCATTGGATTTACGCTTTATTAAAAAGAAAAGAAGCATTCCTAGATTTAGCCTGATTAACGATTTTGTGAAACAGAGAAAAATCCTTCCAAAAGGATTTTGGAGGGCTATTTGTCATGAACAAAAATAGTATATCATAAGGGAAATGAAAATTTCAGAGAAAGATATTGACATCCTATTAGCTGGTTTAGTTCATTAACAGGGGTTGCTGCGGCAGCCTTTTTCTTATGGCACTAACGGGGCAGTTTAGTTGAATATGAAGGAGTAGAAAGTTACTTTAAACAGATATACAAAAGTGAAACTATAAATTCCATAACTATATTGAATGTTGCTATGATCGGAAATGAACATATCAAATCTCGCTTTGGAAAGGTTATAATGATAACTTTTGAAACTTTTATAATTGAATTAACGTAAATATAGTAATTATTTATTGTAGGGAAGGGATTATTATTTTAATTTATTATTTTTTATTTGGTTTAGGTGTGTTTTTAGTTATATTCACAGTGATATTTTTTATTCATATGTATATAGAGAGAGAAATTGAGTTTTGGCAGACTATTAAAATGCTGGGCGGTTTTCTAGTGGGACTCCTGCTTTTATGGATGACCATTCCAAGTCTAAAAGATGTAATAACGAAAGACTTTGATGTTGTTAATGGAAAATGTACGATAGAAATATCTTCATCTGGTCGTTCTTCTGATTCGACTTTCAATATGTTTAATACAGACGAACAATTTAGTTTCATGGAGATTCCTGACCTTGATGCTTATGGCAAATCAATTCCTTATTACTGTGAGATTACGGTGACCAAAGACCGTATGTGGGAAATGGATTATAAAATTTACGATTTAAAGACAGGAAAGCTTATGGATTCACACACAGGTGAGTAGCTTACTTTGAAAAAAATAATAAGAATAATTATACATACGCAGCTGAGAAACCAATCCCAAATCAAAGTTTGTTGATACAACAAAACACTTAAAACGTTGTCATATCAATGTTTTAAGTGTTTTTCTTTATTCTATTCCTATACAGCTTTTTATCACAATCGTTTGAACCTAGATATAACAAGGCTTTCAACGATGTTCAAAAAAACTGCACTGGCACACGTTCTGCAAAAAAAATTGCATACGCAACTCTTTTTTCTTATTGAACTCCCTCAGTATGATAGCTATATCTCTCGAATGCTCACTTATTCGCAGGATTTCATAACCCTTGAAAATACATTAACGGTTAAAAGCAATGAGCTCAGATCATTTTGGTTTCATGGAGGCAT
>NZ_CAKKLV010000060.1 GCF_918698115.1 Peribacillus sp. Bi96 | reverse complement strand
GCTCAGCCTGGTTGTATTGTTATCATCCATTATCGTCAAGGGGTTAATGGGTTAGACTCTATTTTTGAGTTTAGATTTTCGTAGTAGATGGTGGCGGCGAGGAGCGCCGCCATAGAAGTTTCTTATGGAACTAACGGGTTAGCTTCTAAAGAAACTATATTTTAACCGAGTTCATATTGGAAGCAGCAAAAAACCTGAAAATCATATAGATCTTCAGGTTTTTTTAGAATTAAAAATCCTACAGCGTGTATTAGTAGAGATAAAAGGACCCCAAAAAAGTGGGAGATACGGTGGCGATACTCGGCGCAGGACCGATGGGATTATTAATTGCTAATCTATCTCCCTTTGGATATAAATATAACTTTTCGATGAATAAGATTTAAAATTTTAAAACACTCGAAATCTACTCCTTTTAGGGGTCCCGCCATGGCGAGACCCCGTTTAGGAATGAAAATACGAAAAACGCTTTCGAAACAGAGTAAAATAGTTATATTAATTTCATAATGTAAAAAACTATGTAAGAAAATCTAACGTAAACCACTTTTCCTGTAATGTTTGTTGTTATAATGACCCCAATATTAGGAAAACTAAAGGGGGATTTATGAATGAAAAAAACACATCCAGCAATTGTTATTTTTCTTTTCTTTTTAGGTTGGGTTTTTATGTATGCTGATCGAAACATACTTTCCCCAGTTATGGGGAGTATTGGTGATGAATGGGGACTTGATAATTCTCAATTAGGGTTAATGTCGACTGTATTTTTTGCCGCTTATGCACTTATGCAAATTCCAACTGGATTTTTAGCTGATAAGTTTGGAAGAGTGAGAGTTTTAGTTCTTGGATATATATTATTCGGTGTTGGAACATATTTTAGTGGACTAGCTGCAAGCTTTGGTATTTTTCTATTAATGCGTGCGTTAACAGGTCTTGGCGAAGGTACATATTATGGTTCACAATATGGAATTTCATCAAGTATAACTCCTAAAAAATATAGGGGACTAATTTCTGCACTTATAAATAGTGGAATGGCCTTCGGTATTTCTCTTGGATTTATTGCATCGAGTTATTTTACATATACTTTAAATAAAGGATGGCAATTTCCATTTTATGTTTTTGCTATACCTACTATCATTGTTGCGATTTTAATTGGACTATTTGTACGAGACAATCAAAAACAAGAAAAGAAACAAAAACAGGTAATACAAAAAAAAGATAGTATAAAACAATTATTTACAAAAAATCATATATTGGTATATATTTTAATCTTTTGTTCATTGTATGGATTTTTTGGAATGCTGACATGGCTCCCTTACTATTTACAAACAACGCGTGGAGTTGAAGCTTCACAAACAGGAATCATCGCATCGTTGGTACCATGGGCTTCAATACCAGGAGCAATTATCTTTGGTTACTTGTCAGACAAAATAAAAAGCAAAAAACCACTTATTATCATATTAGCAATTGCGGGAGCTATTTGTCAGTTTGCAATTCCGTATATTGGTAACTATTCCTTGCTTCTTATTGGATTAATCTTATATGGATTCCTTGGAAAGTTGGCTCTTGATCCAGTATTAATATCTTATCTGGCAGATATAACTCCTTCTTCTATGTATTCAAGAGTATATGGATTTTTCAACTTTAGTGGAATGCTCTCTTCCATATTCGCCCCTTATATTACTGGATATTTCGCTGACAGAACAGGGAGCCTAGAATTCGGTTTTTATCTATCAGGAGGTTTATTGTTAATTGGAGCAATGTTGTTTATGTTTACGGATAAACGATTAAAAGCAACAGTCGTTACTTCAAAATCAATGAATTTGTCTAAGGAGGAAACAGCATGATGAATAAAACAATTGTTGGATCCAAAACAATGGTAGTTAGTCCTCATTATCTTGCATCACAAGCTGGAAATTCCATTCTCCAAAAAGGCGGAAACGCATTTGATGCTGCAGTAGCAGTTAGCGCTTGTTTAGCAGTCGTATATCCACATATGACGGGACTTGGTGGTGACTCCTTTTGGCTTACATATAGTGTAAAGGATCAAAAGGTTCGTGCTTATAATGGGAGTGGCCGTTCAGGTTCTAAACTTACACGCGAAGTATTTAAGGGGAAAAAATCAATTCCCCATCGTGGTGTAGAAAGTATCATTACAGTACCTGGAATGGTGGATAGTTGGGATGCTGTGTTAACAGAATATGGGCAACTATCTTTAGCTGAAGTTTTAGAGCCAGCCATTCAGTATGCGTCAATAGGTTTTCCTTTTTCAAAGGATCAGCATGAAAATACGGTAAAAAATGCTGATTTACTACGGATTGATCCGGATACAGTAGCAATTTTTTTACCAAATGAAAGAATACCTGATTTAAATGAAAGATTTGTACAAATTAATCTAGCAACTACATTAAAAAGTCTTGCTCGATATGGAAGAGAAGGTTTTTATAAAGGAGAGTTGGCAGCTCGAATTATTTCGAGTTTAAAAGAAAAGGGTGGAATGTTAACGCTGGAAGATTTGGCTAATCATCAAGGTGTGTGGACTGATCCGCTTTCAACGTCATATCGAGATTATCAAATATACCAGGTTCCTCCAAATTCACATGGGTTTGTCGGATTAATGGCTCTTAATATATTAGAGAATTTTGATCTTTCTTTAATACCAGAAGGTTCTTATGAATATTATCATTTATTAGTAGAATCATTAAAAAGATCCTTTCAAGATCGTAATGCAGTACTAACAGATCCTGATTTTCACTCCATTCCCTTAGAGCAATTATTAAGTAAATCCTATGCGAAAGAAATCGCAGATTCAATTGATCTACATATTGCAAGGGATATTCAAACGCAATCAGTCGGTAGTGATACAGCTCATGCTGCCATTATGGATGAGGAAGGCAATGCGGTTTCCTTTATTCAGAGCCTTTACTTCGAATTTGGCTCTGGGGTCGTAGCAGGTAATACGGGGATTATTATGCAAAATAGAGGGTCATTCTTTTCTCTTGATGAATCACATGTAAACTGTCTAGAGCCAAATAAGAGAACGTTCCACACACTTATGCCAGCGATGGCATTAAAAAATGGACGACCGCGGATTCTATACGGTACACAAGGAGGGGAGGGACAGCCGCAAACCCAAACTGTCATCATCACGAGGATGATCGACTATGGTATGGATCCCGGGAGAGCAATCAGTGAGCCTAGATTTGTTTGGGGAAGAACATGGGGAGCTGAGACACAAGAATTAAAAATAGAAGGACGAGTTAATCTTAGCGTAATTGAACAGCTAGCAAAAGCAGGACATTTAGTTAATAGAGTAAAAGAATTTGATGGTGTTATGGGTCATGCAAATGTAATTTTAATAGATGATCAAGGCTTTGTTCATGGTGGTGCCGATCCAAGAAGTGATGGTGCAGCTGTAGGCAGGTAAAAATGATAATGGTAACCCGTATTCATAATTGAACGGGTTACTTTTCTTTTATTTAAAATATACTTTCCAAAGGAATCATCGAATATTTGTTATTCTAATTTGGTATTATCCTTTATTTTGGTTTGCGTAGGAAGCTATGGGCTGAGTTGATGATTAAATTTTTTGTCTGGCTAAATATCATTTTATTGTTAATCATTTTTACAGTTAAGTTTTTAGGATTATAGTTCAAAATAATACTCAAAGTTCTTAAACTAACAGGTGCTTTACTTCTATATGGGGCTGGAAACAGCTCCATTTTCTTATACAACTAACGGGGAAGGTTAGTTCAATAAGGTGGAAATATTTTCATATATGAAATAGAATTTTTTTCGCTTATGCTGAAAATAAAAAAGAAGGTTAAGGCGTATGAATGTCACTGATTTACTTATTTTGTCTGTGGTTATAGGCTTAATTAATGGTTTTAAGGACAAGAAATTTAAACTGAAAAGTTTTTTCAAAACGTCTTTAACATTTTTCACATTAGGTCTAATCTTCATCATAACAGGAAATCTATTTTTGAATGATTTATTAGATAAATATCTTCCTAGTGAAGAATATGGGATATGGATATTTGGAGGTCTGTTATTGTTATATCCGATTTATACAACAATTATGGGATATAAAAAAAAGACCACTAATTCTCTTCGTTAATTATCTTTAGGGTGCGATTCTTTAATAAGGGATCGCCTTTCTTATTGAACAAACTGTGCAGTTTACTTTAACAATAATTATGTTATTGAGTTTTTTTATTGAAAGGGCGTTTAAATGAAGTTTTTATACTTGTTAGTAAATATAGGTTGGTATTTTCTAATTACGATTTTAGCTACAACGTTTTGGAAAGGACTTGGTTGGTGGTTTTTAATAATTTGTGCAATTGTATTGTTTTTAGGTGACGGCTTGATAAGAAGATTATTTAAAAAATAATTACTTTTCACCTTCAACTAACAGGTGCTTTACTTCATAAGGGAGTTGCTTTAGCAGCTCTTTTTCTTAATGAACTAACGGGGCAGGTTAGCATTCCTGTAGAGCGTTAATTATTAACTTTGAAAAAAATAGGGCTCCTCAGTAAGATATGAGTAAGACATCACTCTAACTCAAAACCTTAGGAGGAACCCTAATATGAATTTTAAAATGCAG
>NZ_CAKKLV010000059.1 GCF_918698115.1 Peribacillus sp. Bi96 | reverse complement strand
CATATTAGGGTTCCTCCTAAAGTTTTGAGTTAGAGTGGTGTCTTACTCATATCTTACTGAGGAGCCCTATTTTTTTCAAAGCTGAAAAATAACGAACTACAGGAATGCTATCCTGCCCCGTTAGTTCCATAAAAAAAAGGTTGCCGCAGCAACCTCCCTTATTGAGTAAAGCACCTGTTAGCTTAACAAGGTATGTATAGATTATTTTTCAACTTTAATGTATGTTCATTCGAATATAGGACGCATAAAGCTTCTCTTATAACTTAAAATACATTTAGTCTCTTCTGCAAATTTATATGCTTCTTGACATTCTGCATCCAATGCCATTTTTACTCGGTACTCTTCATATGCTGCTAAACTTGGGAAAGTGAATAATGCATAAGCAATATTATTAGCACCCTCATGTGGAAGGAAATAACCCTGATGTGTACCGCCTAATTTATTAACTAATCGAATCCACATCTTACCGTATTCCTCGAACTCATTTAATTTATATGGGTCAATAACATATTTCAAATAGCATGTAACCATTTTAACCCCCCAAAAAAATCTATTTTTTTCCATCATAACATATAAATGTACTAACCTGCCCCGTTAGTACAATTGGTTACTCCATATACTTCCACCTCTTTATCCTACTAGTAATTCAATCAAACTCCACCCTCTTTCGAGGTGTAGCCTTTAAATAAAGTTTAATCAAAAATATCTCGCAAACCCACATTTTACGATAAATAAAAAGAATCTATTTTGAAAAAGATTGATTAAAATAGATTCCTATCCAGAATATTTCAGTTTGATTTTTATAAAATATTTTAATCAATTTCAGTGTATCTAAAGTTTATTCTGCCTTCTCGAATTGAATGTGCCAGCTTTCCATGACTTTCCCGGCCGGGCTGATCTCTGAAACAAGCCTGTGCTTCACCGGCGTGCTGGTCGTCCATATGATCACGGTCAGCACCTGTTCGGTCCCGGATGGGTTGATGGACAGAAGCATTAGCTGAAATATTTGCCGAATTAGCCATCAGTGCGCCTCCTGGATCATCCATCCTGCAAGATCGGACGGACCGGCCGGCTTCTTATTGTTGGTGGAGCCGTCGCGTGGATGAAGCATGCCGCCAACGAGACGAAGTCCCTGTTTCCTCGTCATGAATCGTCCGATCTGCGTACCTATATAATTCTGTGTACCCGGAACGACATACAGCTTCCCGTCCTTCAATGCCCGAAGCGCAACTTCCACGACTCGCTCCGGTGTGTCTTTCTTACCGACGGCGGCTTCTTCCGTGCCTACGACGTTGAAGAAGCCGGTGTCCGTCGCTCCGGGACAAAGCGTGAGAAATTGGACGCCACTGTTGCGGTTTTCCCACCACAAGGCTTGGGTAAACGACAAAACGAAGGCTTTCGTTGCTCCGTATACCGCCATATAGGGAAGGGGCTGAAATCCAGCGGTCGATGCGACATTGATAACGGCCCCGGAGTTTCTACACAACATATCCGGCAAGAACAAGTGCGTCATATCTACAACAGCGGCAACATTGAGCATGACTTCTTCATGCTGGCGCACGCCTGACACTTGTTCAAACAAACCGTGCGTGGCAAAGCCTGCGTTGTTGACCAGCAGTTCGATCTCTAAATTCAGAAGTTGACATTGCCGATATAACTCGCCTGGCGCGCCCTCTTTGCCAAGATCGGTAGGAATCACCTCGACCTTGACGCCGTGCTTCTTTCTAAGCTCCGATGCCAGGTTCTCCAGCTTGTTTTTCGATCGGGCTACGAGTACAAGGTCGCCACCCTCTTTGGCCAATTGTCGGGCGAATTGCTCTCCGATGCCGGATGAAGCTCCCGTGACAAGCGCCCAATTTCCTTTTATGTTCATTGTGCAACTCTCCTATCTACTTTTTTATAATTAGGAAACAGTGTTACTTTGTCCTTAAAAATAATTCCTGACTCTCATAAGAGTCAAGAATTGTGATGCGTTCCGGTAACACTGTTTCTAATTGGAATCATTGTAACTGAGCTTTTTAAGAAAGTCAACATCGTTTTTTGAATCGTTGGTTTTTGGCATCCCTCGCAACATTGACAACGGTCCGACAATTATATTAAAATTCCTGTTAAGAGCTGGAAACATTGTTTCTTATCAAAAATGTATTAATTGAGGGTGATAGCGATGACAGACCAAAATAATTCCTTCGATGCAAATACGCAAAAGTTGGAAACGTATCAGGAGGCTCGCTTGAAAAATATTGAAAATCTTCGAAAGCTCGTCGTCGATGCTGCGGCAACGATTTTGTACGATGAGGGTCCTGAAGCTGTGACGGTGCGTAAAGTTGCGCAGAAGATGAATTGCTCTACCAAAATCATATACAACCTGTTTGTCAATAAAGATGGACTGGCTCAGCAGCTTTATCTCGACGGCTGCAAGCTTCTCGCCAACGAATTCGAGGGAACGCCGCGCTCTGACGATCCGATGCAGCAGCTGTTTAATTTAGGCGAAACCTTCTGGCAATTCGGACAGCGTTACTCCGGTTATTACAAGCTGATGTTCGGAGGAGCCTTCGCGGATTTCAAACCAGACCAGGAGAGCATACACGGCACCGTAACAGCTATGCGGCAATTATTGACAGTAATTGGTAATGCACAAGAGCAGGGACTGATTACCGGTCCGTATGACACGGAAACCGTCGTCCGTATCTTCTGGGCGTCGCTCCACGGTGTTATCCATCTTTACATGTGCGGACATTTTGGTGATGTGCAGTCCGCACATGCCGTTTACAAGCAAACGTTGTCTTTGGTTGTCGGTTCGTTATTTTCGAGTTGAGGATTCTAGAGAGGAAAAAAAGCACCTTAGGGTGTCTTTTCTTTATTTTTTTAAAACGTCGCAACTTTATTTCAAAACGACACGAGGGTATTTTTTTAATACAAGCAACCTTGATAAATGAATAAATAGAAAGGGCATGTTTTGAAAAAGATTAATCAAAACCTGCCCTTATACTATTTAATTGGATTATTCTTTTATAAAAAAGATTGAACATTTTTATGTTCCTTAATGAACTCCATCAGTTTAATAGATAATGCTCACGAATACTCGCTTATTCGCAGGATTTCAAACCACATGGTATAGGTTGCTATAGATGAACGCAAGAGATAGGACCGTTTTGATAAGATGAGGGCAGATTGAAATAGGGGATCTGTTGAAAATCCCATATTATTACATATACTGCACGCATTCTCCACGCTGCCCCTGGAGGCTTTCCCTCCCATGTCTCAACGGGTCATAATCCTATGCCCTTTCATTCCTTCGTCATGCCTATCCAAGGGGTGAAGGCCGGTTTTGCTAACGGAACGGGTCATTGCCCTTTTGTTCATTACATCCAGTACTTCGTGCTTTCTTTGAAATCCTACGAATAAGCCAACTTTCGTTAAATAACAATGTGAATGTAAATTTACGCTGCTAGTTGTTCAAATGGGAAGATCATTTCCGGTTTATAGGCAGAGCCATTACGAGCTATACCTACTAGGACACGGGCGAGTTTTCCACAAAGTTTCATGATGGATTTCATTTTCTTAATCTTCTTCACTTTAACATTATTCGAGTGTAGGGCTTTAAACTCAGGGTTATTCATCACTAGACTCAGGGTTATTCATCACTAGACTCATGGTCGCAAGGAAGAGGTAACGCCGCAGGCGTGATCTTCCACGTTTGGAAAGAACAATTTGGCCTTTCCACTTCCCAGAGCTTGCTTCAGCGAGATGCAATCCTGCATGACGAAGGAGCGCATTCCCGTGAGCGAACCCACTCAGATCTCCAGCTTCTCCTAAGATTCCCGCTAGTGAAATCTCGCTGATTCCTTTAATGGCAAGTATTTTCTTAACGAATGGAATCTGTTCCAAGACGTTTGTGACTTCTTGCGTCACTCTTTCGAGTTGGGATGAAGCGAGATCATATTCCTCTAATAATTGTCCCAAGTGAAGTTTATACGCATCAAGGGCTTGTTTCGTACCAATTGAACGCTTGGCCAATACAAGCAGGGAACGGGCTTTTTTATGCCCGGAATGTCGCTTCATACATGATTTCCAACCGGTTACGATATCTTGAGGCTGTAAGGAACATAATTCAGCTGGGGTAGGAAAGAGGCGTAGGGTTGCGATTGCCCCTTTACATGATACGTCTTTAAACACTTGCCGGAGCTCGGGAAAGACCACATCCACCCAGCGATTAATTTGGTTGATGGAGCTAACATGACGCTTAACGATCACATCTCGGTTAGCCATAAGGACACGAAGTTTTTCAAATGATTCTGAAGTGGAACGAACGAAGGCATAGTAGCCATTCTTCACCATATCAGCGATGACAAGGGCATCTTTTTTATCACTTTTGGATTGCGTATTATCACGATTTTCTTTGTTTCTTTTGACATGGTTAGGATTGACGGTGACGACATCCATGTTTTGTTTGACTAGCCACTTTGAAAGGTTTATCCAATAATGTCCGGTAGGTTCCATTCCGACTATCGTTGTGTCTAGGTTTTTCATTTGTTTTAGTTCCTGGATCCAGTTTAGTAATCGAGTAAAACCCTCTTCGTTATTTTCAAAAGACAAGGGTTTCCCGACCACAATGCCCCGAAAGTTTACAGCACGGGCCACGTGTAAGTGTTGGGCAATATCCACACCAACAACTAGATGTTGATCCGTAATTCTCTCAATTAGTTGATTTTGTTTGTTTTGCATTTTAAAATTCATAGTAGGGCTTCCTCCTTAAGACTTTGAGTTAGATTGGTCTCTATACTCGTATCTTACTGAGGGGCTCTATTTTTTTCAAACCTGATATTTAACGATCTACAGGAATGCTAACCTGCCCCGTTAGTTGCATAAAATCGAGTAGGAGGAGGCGCCTAGCCTCCGACCTCTCACACCACCGTACGTACCGTTCGGTATACGGCGGTTCAGTTTAAGTCTGACGCAGTTTTGTATATCGTTCATATAGATTTTCTAACCCTTGATGTTGCCAATAAGCATTATTAAGGGTTTTGTCTAGAATAGGGCTATGCGCAATG
>NZ_CAKKLV010000058.1 GCF_918698115.1 Peribacillus sp. Bi96 | reverse complement strand
GCTAAATTAGCGATATTCCAATTTATTGAAGGTTGGTATAACCGAAAAAGAATTCACAGTAGCTTAGGATATAAAACTCCACAAGCCATTGAAGATCAAATTACAAAAACAGCTTAAGATTTAACTTTTTTGTGTCCAAAATATTGACTCAAATCCAAATTGATAATCTTAGTTGGATTGCAACACAGCTAATTATTGCCCCTAACAGCCCCTTGTATAATAAAGGAACGTTAATTGGCAAAAGAACTAAAGAAAAGTATATTACTTTACAATAAAAATACAAAGATAAGCCGAATTTCCTAAGGGAAAAATACTTAATATAACTCTTTCTTATTTTAATTGTATAAAAGAGGTGTTCCTGTTGAATGGAGTGATTATAAGCAATATAGACTAACTCATATAGTCTGTTTAAATGCTTTAGCTAGAGCGGGCAATAAAATTATTCCTTCAAATTATAATTTTGTTTCTAACCAGTTAAACATTAAAGAAGTAAATAAAAGAATGAGCAGTATAAAGATATTTGATTTGTCTAGTGAAGGAACATTGAAATATCTAAAAGGTGCTAGTGGTTCTAAAGTCTTAGCTGAAGACATCATTGCATCTGTAGAGAAATAATTCTTGAATTCCCCATTTTCAAATTTTAAAATGGCCGAAAAATCAAATTGATTTTTCGGCAGTGGTGTCTTACTCATGCCTTAAAGACAGTTCCGAACTTAAGCTATCGCACCCGTTAGTTAAAGTGCATAATTTCACAATAGGAAAATCATTATTCACTTTCTTTTTTCTAACACCATACTGCAGATCGTAAGAAGAGCTCCCCCTACAACCAATACAGCTGCTATTACGACTACTAGAAGAAAAGGGTTGAAACTAGACCTGATGGATAATTATTTTCAGACCGATATTTATTAATCAGGACCAATTCGTTTCGAAAAGTACTCTCACTAATATTGAACTCTTTACTTAAATCCTCACAAGTCAAAAAGGTATTTACTTTCAAAAATCTGGTAAGTACTCGTTGAGACCGTTCTTTCATGACATAATCATGAAAAATTAACAACTGGAAAGAGCAACCTCTCAAAAAAGATTAATCATTTCCATCTTTAGAACTCCCTCCGTTATTCTTATATAGATTGCTAATATTCGATAACCAAACCGATTTGACTACATACAGTAATATGTTCCCACACTCAACATGTCCAGAGTGTATGTGGCAACACATGGGATGCTGGTGAGACCATAACAAAAAATCCCCCAAACTCTTATTCTGGGGGAACATAAAACGCACTTCAATATTCTTCTAAAATCCGCTAAAAATATTGATTCCTGCGGGCGGATCCAATTATATACTTAGTAAATTCCCACCGAATCAAATCCGGCAGCAGCTGCAGCCTCTTCCTTGCTGCCTTCACCATAAATATCAATTGCAGACTGAACAATAGCTTTACGAGCGTCACTAAAATCGGAATTTGGCGTTAAATAAACGCTTATTGCACGATAGTAGATTTGTCCTAACTTGTGCCTTCCAATTTCTTGACCAATCAAGTATGCAGCGTGGTTTGTAATCGAGGAGTTAACATGGACACCGCCGCCATCTACCGAAGTTGGCATGTGATAAAATTCATCCATATGAGCCGGATAGACTCCACTGCCATATGCAGCTCTTTCCGCATTACTTACTACAACACTGTTTGGATTACTCAAGCTGCGCAATCTCGTTACACCGTCAGCTTTAGCAGCTGGTGCCATAATATCCTCGCCCATTTCCCAATCATCGTCGTCAACAAGTGCACCAAAGACGTCAGCAAATGATTCGTTTAGTGCTCCAGATTGATTGCGGTAAACTAAATTTGCTGTATGAGTGATGACGCCATGAGTCATTTCGTGGGCAGCAACGTCAAGACCGGCTGATAGTGAAATAAAGAACTCACCGTCACCATCCCCATAGGTCATCCAACGCCCATTCCAGGATGCATTGTTGTAATTATTGCCATAGTGGACCTTAGAAATGATTGCCATTCCTTCACCGTCAAGAGAATTTCGGCCATGCTCATTAAGGTAATAATCATATACCTTTTCCGAATTATAGTGTGCATCGACAAGAGCCCGATCATAGTCGCCGATAAATGCAGCAGAATTCCCCACATATAGAGTATCATTACTGGAACTATTATCATTTTTAGCATCATACGTAAGTATTCCATCAAGACCATTATGAGAGTAATCAGCTAACGCAAACTGAGTTCCAGATTTAGGTTCCTTCACTTGGGTAATATGTAATTCCCTGTGAGCACCATGTACCCCTTTTCCAGCACCATTTTGTGTTTTCATTTCATCAGCATGCATTAAACCATTATACTTATCGATGATTCCTCCCGTGTTTGCATCCACAAAGACAAACCAGTTGCCAGGCTCATCCCCCATGAAGTTAACATTCACTTTATAAGCTGTATGATTCTCTCCTTCAAAAGGATAGACTACAAGCTCAGAAGTTGGCTCATACGTTAGCTCTTCAGGGGCATTGAAAGATGATAGTGCCTGCTTTAGTGCTGCATCACTGCTTAAGGAGGCAGTCGTGTCCACCGCATCATCGGCAATCGTCTGATTTACTCTTCCGTTGACGGATACGACTTCATTATTCTTATTAAAATGAACAATAACTTCGGATCCTTCTACGTTCACTCCATTTATTGATTGATTAAAGCGAACGTGGGTCATACCGAGTTTATCTTTTTGTGAATCTTTTACTTTTAGGTTTTTATCTGGATTTTTAATTCCGGTTTTACCTTCGTTTTTCTTTAAATAATTTAGTGCATTGGAAGGGTTGCTAGAAGAGAATTTCTCAGCAAATCGCTCCTTCACAAAAACAGGAACGCTTGCCTTCTCATTCCACTTTTTAGAAGCTTGTACACTACTTGCCACCTTCGAATCAACCGGCTTTGCAAATACATTACCGGCTGGGATAGAACCTACCAACAACGCTGACGATAGAACTGCAGGAACAATAAACTTTTTCTTCAATATCGATCCCCCCATTATTTTCCATATACTTTATTATAGATTAATAAAAGTTAATTTACATGAATAATTGGAATTATTTTAATTTTATAAAAACTAGCAAGAAAAACCAAGATGCTATCTTACAGCAGGCAGAATTTACCACTTTACATGGTGATGAACTTAAAAATACTTCTAAATTTATTGGATTTTCTATACTTTTTTTGTAGTTAATTTAAACTAATTATAAAAAGTAGGATCTTAGCTAGTTAATTTGGAATATGCATTATAATAGGTATAATGATAGTCTGTTTGACACGGAAGCTCTGCGGGCATGATGCACGGCCATGCCGCCTGGTTTTAGGAGAGTTAGCGACATTTGGGTCAGTCCCAAGAAAAGAAGTGCCAGGCACCTTCCAATTTAGTTGATTTTCTTCAAATTAATAGTGTATTCGAAATGAAACTCGAATACTCTTATTTTTTCGAATGGAGAATAAGTAATAATCGCCGGTCAGTTCACCCTTAAGGAATCGACTTTTTTACTTCTTCTTATAGAGCTAAACCAGCTAATAGGATGTCAATATCTTTCTCTAAAAATTTCATTTCCCTTATGATATACTATTTTTGGTCATGCCAAATAACCCTCCAAAACCCTTTTGGAAGGATTTTTATCTGTTTCACAAAACTGTTAATTAGGCTAAATCTAGGAACATTTCTTTTCTCTTTAATAAAGCGTAAATCCAATGAAGCAACTTATTCATACAGGCAACGATTGACACTTTGGCCGGTTTTCCTTCTGATTTTTTCTTATCATAGAATGCTTTAAGCTTTTTGTTCCTTGAACTTCTTATGCCGCATAGTACGGCAAGATACAGAGAATGACGTAGTCTGCTCGAACCTCTTTTAGTCATACGATTAATGGTTGCCGTAAACTTACCCGATGGGTGAACACTTGGATCTACTCCAGCGAAGGCAACTAGTTTTTTCGGATGATTAAACCGGTCGATTTCACCAATTTCAGAGATAATCGTGGCTGCGATTTTTTCTCCTATACCGGGAATCGATTGGATGATCTTATATTCTTCCAGTTCATTTGCCAGGGCCACTATACGATCTTCCAAATCAGAAAGGTGTCCCTGGTAATGAAAAAGCAACTCAATATACATACGAAGATTGATTACGTGACTTTCATACACGTTTTTTTGGTATGGATTTCGAGATGCGGAGTCCATTATTTTTTTTGCTTTTTCCCATGCCCATTGACCCGATCGGCTAGGACAGAACTCTATAACACTCTCTGATAGCTTACTTTCCCCGGCTGTTAATACCGCCTCTGAAGTGGGATATTCCATTAATATCAATAAAGAAACCCTTGAATATAAATCCC
Source organism: Peribacillus sp. Bi96 (assembly GCF_918698115.1). Lineage (GTDB taxonomy): Bacteria > Bacillota > Bacilli > Bacillales > DSM-1321 > Peribacillus. The sequence continues at coordinate 1,132 of NZ_CAKKLV010000058.1, read as the reverse complement.
CAAAAACCTTCCGGTATTCAGGAAACACTTGATCTAAAATGGTGTGAAACTGAAGTTTAGCTTCCACATACATATTTGTTACGATTTCCTGTTGTCTGGACAAATTCCGAAGGTCTAATAGCTGAATGCCTCTAATTTTATGAGGTTCTAAATCCTCTTTGTAATACAGCACACACAACTGGTACGCATCGATTGCGTCTGTTTTTACCTTCCGTAAACTGGACTTCTTTGCCTGATATGAAATAATCGGATTTAGTAAGATATATAGAATCCCTTGTTCCTCCAGGTATTGAATAACGGGAGAATGGTAATGCCCTGTAGATTCTAAAATGACCATAGGCATCTGCCCTGTCACCTCTTCAATTTCTTTTAGAAATCCTATAAAATGATCTAATTCCTCTCTAGTATGCTTCATTGAAAAGCTCTTCCCATACGGTTTAGATTGATCTAAGAATGCCTGAACTTGGCTCTCTCCTTTTGCCACATCCAGACCAACAACTGGATTCATTATTTTTACCTCCTTTACTTACTAACCAGTACCCCTAGTCCTCCATGCAGTGTCATAGCTTCGCTTGTTATACGAGATCTACGTCCCAACCAGCCTCAAACATGTTTCTACAAGTAGGGGGCGGACAGTTTAGTTCACGAGATCAAGTCCCACGCACCCGTACGTCCTACCCTGGCTACTGATATAATAGATTCTATTAAAAAAAGGTCAACCAGTAATTTTTACTGGTCAACCTTATAATACGACGCACCCGTTAGTTCTATAAGACTTATTATTGAGGCCAAGATTTTTTGATTTTTCTTGTTTTTTCATTTTGTCGCCTCCTAAAATTAGGATTCGTAGTAAATCAAAAAATATTCCAAAGTAATTTTTAAATGATTATGTTGCATAGTTCGAATAAACTATGCTACTTGAACTAATCTGCCCTGTTAGTTGCATAAGAAAATGGAGCTATTTCCTACCCCATATTTGTTAGTTCAACAAGATAATAACTTTTGAAGGTAGTTCCATACATACCTGCTTTCATTAGTAAAAGAAAGTGACAACCAGGGATGGGTGCCTTTACAATTTCATAAACACTTTGATTTCGTTTATTAATAGTATTCCTTTATACACACTTATAAT
>NZ_CAKKLV010000057.1 GCF_918698115.1 Peribacillus sp. Bi96 | reverse complement strand
TTTGCCGCTTGCTTCCTTCAGATTCCACGTCACCATGGACACCCTTGCATTAAGCTAACCATTACTACTGCCTTCATGGTTCGGGACTCGCACCCTATAGATTGCACCCATGCCGGGCGCACGAAAAAGAGCTGATCGCACAGCTCTTTAAAGAACTATTACACCCGTTATCTTTTTCTATGTAATACAAATTGTGATTTACTGTATTTAAAGTTGTTTTTTTTGTAAAAAGGAATTAAATGTTCTTCACAAAACAAACTAATAACATCAATATGAGATAGTTCGTCTAACAATTTTGATACAAGATTCTTTCCAATACCTGACTTTTGATATGCTTTATGTATAACAACATCTTCAATGTATGCTCTAAATTTACCGTCTGAAACAGCTCTTGCAAACCCAATAAGAGTACCGTCTTTCCATACACCAATTGAAATTTCCCTTTTTAACATTTCTTCAATATCTTGTTCTTTTCTTTCCTCCCACCAACCTGCATCATTATAAAGTTTCATAAGTTCGATTGCTTTAATTGGTCTTTCATAAAATCTAAAATATTCAAGTTCCAAGTCGTTATCCCCGATTCATTTTTATTCTAATTTTATATAAATAGTACAGAGTTGTCTTGTTGAACTAAACTGCCCCGTTAGTGCCATAAGAAAAGGAGCTGCTGATCAGCTCCTGGAAGTAAAGCACCCGTTTAGCTTAAGAAGAAAAATAATATTAGTTATTTACTACTGTTCAATAAATATGATGGGGTAATCTCTCCCTATTTCACCCTTAACTTTTGCAGTTAAGTCGATACCTATTTTATTATGCTTATCAATAGGTATTGCTTTATAATTTTGAACCCAGTTAAATAGTTCCTCTTTTAGTTCTTCAGATAAAGGGAAGTCATCAATGTCTAAGTTAAAACCACAAACATTGCACCATATAGGGTCCGCACTAAAATCAGCTTCAACTTTCAATGAGGGATGTTCACATTTTCCCTTTAATGCGAAGTTTTGTAATGATTTTAGAAAGTAGATTACAACTATTGATATGAAAAATATTACCGCAGAGCTTAAACCAGAAGTAGCGAAATGAGAATTATACAACTCTGTTAGCAACAGATATACTAAAAAACCCATAAAAAGGAATAGAGCAATTTTCATTTGATGGGTATTTCCTTTCAAATTTTATTAACATTACTATAATAATTGATTGTTTATATTTTTGATAATTTAACCCGTTAACTTTAATTTTCTTATGGAACTATCCTGCCCCGTTAGTTTATTAAGAACAAAATAAAAAGGACCCTTGGTCCCTTAAAAATACTTTCTATACAAGTCTCTCCGCATTGCACCACTTAGATATGCATAAATTTTTGTGGTTTCACTTTTTTCATGGCCCATTAAATTTTGAATGACTTCTAGAGGCGCTCCATTATTCAATAAATTTGTGGCGTAACTATGTCTAAGCTGGTGGGGATGAATGCTCTTTTTAATGTCCGTTCTCTTTGCTACCAGTTTTATAATGTTTCTCGCTTGAGAAATACTCATTCGATGGGGTGCACGTGTTGTCACAAATAGAGCTTCCTCATGATCTTTTCGCTCACTTAAATATCGCTTCAACCATATTTCACAACGAGTATTGAAATATACTTCTCGTTCTTTATGTCCTTTACCTAATACGATTGCTGATTGATTAGAGAAATTGATTGAGGCTCTATCTAGAGTTATTGCTTCACCAATTCTGCATCCTGTTGAATACATAAACTCAAATAAAGCATTTTCGAATGTTGTATGACAAGCTTCCCGCAAATGTTCAATTTCCTCTTCAGACAAGTATTTTGGAACCCTTAATTCTAATTTTGGTTCCTTGATTTTGGAAGCAGGATTTCCATTAATTAAATTTTCATCCTGAGCCCATCTGAATAAAGATTTAATAAATCGAATTCTGTGACCCAGACTGGATGGCTTAAGCTTTTCAGCTGCTTTCCCCAGATAAACTTTAAGAGAATTAGTTGAAAGTTCTTGAATGGATATATTTCCAAAACTATTCACCAACAAGTTAAATTGGACGTAATAGGCCTTTAATGTTTGTGGAGAATAACCTTGGATTTGCTTATCTGCCTTATATAAACCCCATACATCAGTTAAGATCATACCTGTTTCTCTCCAATCTATACCATATTAATAGACAGTATAGACAAAAGAAGAACTATTATACTAGATTAGTAGATTTTTCATTAAACAATAACACCTGTCAGTTAAAGACGAAAAAGCTGCCTTAAGACAGCTCTGATCTTCAGCTAACGCACCCGTTACTTTAAGTACAATCTTTCACAAACACCATACTAGCATTACCATAAGTATTCAATATTTCTTAAGATTCTTCCTCCGTTAAATGGCCCTTTCGTGCAAAAAGGACGCTTTTCCTATTCCGGAAATGCGCCCTTTTATGGAATAATTAAAATCTCGATCAGCCCTAAAAACACTCAATTCTACTTAAACAATACCAGCTAATAGGTTGTCAATATCTTTCTATAATCCTTTTTTATATTTATTTTATAGTTATACTTTTTACAGAACTCCAAGAGCCATAATATTTTGTTCCTGACAATGTTTTGTACGCTTTTAATCGAACATAATATTTTTCACCCTTTTTTAAAGAGTTTATTGTTTTAGATACGGTATTTTTGTTTGTGATTGTCACATTCTTTGTTGTACTACTAGTAAACTTGCTGCTAGTAGAATACTGAATTTGGTACCCTGTAGAAGTAGAAATCTCCTTCCAGTTCACTTTCATACTTGTTGAGCTACTCTTTTTAACACTCGATAATGTAACAGTAGCCGGATTTGTTGTAGAAGTGAGAACACTGCTGTAGGATCCATAATAATTTGTTTTCCCTACGGTTTTATATGAACGAACTTTATATTGATACGTTGTTCCGGCACTTAGTTTGCTAATTGTATAACTGTTCGCGTTACTTGTAATTGTCTTTAACAGTTTACCCTTACTATCATACTGATAGATTTTATAGCCTGTGACTTCACTTTGTTTTGTCCATATCAGTTTTAAAGAGTTTGTCCCTCTGCTAGATACTTTTAAGCTTTTTACTTGAGCAGGGTTTACCGTTACATGTCTTTCTATATTTACAGTGTTTCCATCACTGTCCATTACCTTGTACGTTAAGGTGTAGCTACCCACCTTCGTCGAGTTCACACTTCCGGCAACTTCTATACTTGATGTCAGTTCTCCATCTTCTGTATCTGTTGCAGTCACACCATTTTTAATATCAAAGCTATCTCCTACTTTGATTGTTGCAGCTTTGGTCCCTTTGATCATAGGCTTATCATTACTTCTTACTCTCACTTGTCTTTTAACCTCTGTTGTATATCCATCACTATCCGTCACCTTGTACGTTAAGGTGTAGCTGCCCACCTTCATTGGGTCCACACTTCCGGCAACTTCTATACTTGATGTCAATTCTCCATCTTCTATATCTGTTGCAATCACGCCTTTTGTAACATCAAATCCATCTCCTAGTTTAATTGTTACAGCTTCTACCCCTTCAAATACAGGTGGATACAACCATTTAGCATATATCGTTACACCTGTTGTAGATTGATCCCAAACTGTTGTGTAATTTCTGTCTAAATACCAGACAAATAAGTGGTTTTCCTCAGTACTTCCAAAAGGAGCTCTCCCCATACTCGTTAGACTTTTCGGGATGGTTACACTTTTTAATTGATTATCCTTAAATGCCCCATCCCCTATTCTTGTCACGCCTTCCGGGATGGTTACATTTGTTAGTTGATTTCTACTAAATGTATAATATCCTATTCTAGTCACACTTTCTGGGATGGTTACTCTTGTTAGTTGATTATCACTAAATGCTCCATCCCCTATACTTGTCACGCCTTCCGGGATGGTTACATTTGTTAATTGATTTCTACTAAATGTATCAGATTCAATACTAGTCACACCATTTGGAATAGTTACACTTGTTAGTTGATTATCCTCAAATGCAGATGACCCTATCCTAGTCACTCTTTCCGGGATGGTTACTCTTGTTAGTTGATTATCCTTAAATGCATAAATCCCTATACTAGTCACACTGCTTGGAATGGTTACACTTGTTAGTTGATTCGAATGAAATGCCATCCCCCCTATACTTGTCACGCCTTCCGGGATGGTTACTCTCGTTAATTGATTTTCACTAAATGTATGAGATTCAATACTAGTCACACTGTTTGGAATGGTTACACTTGTTAGTTGATTATCCTGAAATGCATAAGACCCTATTCTTGTCACACTGTTCGGAATGGTTGCACTTGTTAGTTGATTCGAATGAAATGCATGATTCCCGATACTCGTTACACTGTTCGGAATGGTTATACTTGTTAGTTGATTCCAATGAAATGAATGATCCCCGATACTCGTTACGCTATTCGGGAGAGTTACATTTGTTAATTGGTTCAAAGCAAATGCATAATCCTCGATACTTGTTACACTTTTCGGAATGGTTATACTTGTTAATTGATTTGAAAAAAATGCAGATTCCCCTATCTTAGTCACATTTTCTGGGATGGTTACACTTTTTAATTGATTAGAATAAAATGCACTTTCACCTATACTTGTCACGCTATTCGGAATGGTTACACTCGTTAATTGATTACCACGAAATGCTTCACTCCCTATCTTGTTCACACTATTTGGAATGGTTACACTTGCTAATTTATTAGAACGAAATGCACTATCTCCTATACTTGTTACACTATTCGGAATGGTTACGCTTGTTAATTGATTACCACCAAATACATCATTCCCTATACTTGTCATACTATTTGGGATGGTTACACTTGTTAGGTGATTATCACTAAAAGCAGATGATCCTAAACTAGTTACACTTTTCGGGATAATTACACTTGTTAGGTGATTATCGCTAAATGCAGATGACCCTAAACTAGTTACACTTTTCGGGATGGTTATACCTGTTAGGTGATTATCACTAAATGCATAATTTCCTATACTAGTTACACCTTCTGGGATGGTCACTCTTGTTAGTTGATTACTACTAAATGCACTATCTCCTATACTTGTCACACTTTTTGGGATGGTTACACTTGTTAATTGATTCCAAATAAATGCACCTTCCCCTATACTAGTCACATTATCCGGGATGGCTACACTTGTTAGTTTGTTACTACTAAATGCACCTTCTCCTATCTTAGTCACACTTTCCGGGATGATTACACTTGTTAGTTGATTACTACTAAAAGCATAATTTCCAATACTTGTTACTGGCATTTCATTCAGTTTACTTGGAATTTCCACGTTTTTAGCGTCTCCAAAGTAATCTACAATTTCAACTGTTCCATTTAAAACATTATATTTGAAATCACCTTCTTGTAGTGTTTCCGCAGATGCCTGAATCATTGAAATCGGTATAAAACTCAATAACAATGTAGATAATACTATTATCTTAAATATAAGTTTCATTGAATCCTCTCCTTTTTTGAAATCAATACTAAATCGTTTAAAACGAACTATACTACTATACAAAATAGGGATACACATTACTAGGTTCTAGTGCAAAAATTCCAAACTATCTGCAAGTAATCTTCTAAGCTTTGACATACTGATATGATTACTCTATAAAAGGTGCGTGATCAGTATGGAAAAGCAAAATCTATTCAAGTGGAAACATGCTTATTGTATGAACTAATAAAATTGTCATAGGCTTTATTCGTTTTTTTATAATTACCTTCTTGTGTACCTACTCCATATTCAATTCAGGCCTTTATGTATTCTTGTAAAACTTTTTCTATAACCACTTACTTCATACCTTTCTCACATCTAACGCCTTTGGCGTTCTTGTTGAGCTAACCTGCCCCGTTAGCATTCCTGTAGAGCGTTAATTATTAACTTTGAAAAAAATAGGGCTCCTCAGTAAGATATGAGTAAGACATCACTCTAACTCAAAACCTTAGGAGGAACCCTAATATGAATTTTAAAATGCAG
>NZ_CAKKLV010000056.1 GCF_918698115.1 Peribacillus sp. Bi96 | reverse complement strand
CATTGCGCATAGCCCTATTCTAGACAAAACCCTTAATAATGCTTATTGGCAACATCAAGGGTTAGAAAATCTATATGAACGATATACAAAACTGCGTCAGACTTAAACTGAACCGCCGTATACCGAACGGTACGTACGGTGGTGTGAGAGGTCGGAGGCTAGGCGCCTCCTCCTACTCGATTCTATGCAACTAAGGGGCAGGATAGTTCAATAAGCAAAGTGTGTTCGGACTGTGCGGTATAATGAGAAAACATTATTAAATGAGTGGGAGAGATCATTTTGAAAATAACTCAACAATGGAGTAAAGAAAATAATGATTATATAGGATTTGTTCATCGGGTTAGTAAAATAATACAATAATGGATAAATATATGATTAATCAAAGGAGACATTATGGAAATAAAATTAAGGAAACCCATCTTAATAGGAACTATTTTTTATACAATTTTAATTTTATATTTTATGTTCTTTGCTTTTAATAGATTAAATCATGCAACCGGCGATTATGAATATGTATTTATGCTTGTTCCGGAAAACGTTCCTCTTCGATTTCCAAAACCAACTTTTTCATGGTTATACCAATTTGGAAACATTGCTGCTTTTATCCCTTTTGGAGTAGTAATTCCTTTGTTGTATCGTTCCAGTTTTGGGAAGTTCATATCCTTGTTTGTCTTGACGATTCTCGTTCTGGAATCGCTGCAGGCTTTAACTTATCTTGGCAGCTTTGATGTAGATGATGTTATATCCAATACATTAGGTGCAACGATAGGTTTTATCGCCTATAGAGTAGGATTTTCTTCAAAAATTTCTTATAAAAAGCTTATTGCTTCGGCTCTATCTATTGGTGTTCTTCTAGTTGGGGTAATCGTGGTCTCGGAAACTATCAATTATGTTGTAGCGACAAGAGAAAGCACGATTCAAGCATTACACGATGTGAAAGAAATGAATGGAACCATGCCTATGACTGAAAATCTTCCAAGTTTCACCGTAGCAGGAAATAAAATAGAACCTAAAATGAACGTGTATAATAGTGAAGGGGATAAAAGCAAATCATACACTTACATCTTGGGGAACAAGAAAGATGTGACGTTCTATTCTTATTATGGCATTCCAGACAAGGGTAATTTCAAGGGAGAAGTTACTATACTGGCAGATGGAAACGTAAGAGCTCAGTACAATAATAAAGGGGCAGAATCTTTAGAGATACCATTTTTTGATAAGGTAAACGAAATTACGATTATCGTTTCCGGGAACGCTAAACTATGGGACGTTGGATTCAGTGAAAAGAAGCATTGGTGGGAGTAAAGAAAAAACAAACAACCAATGAAACCATGGTAATCGCTGAAAGGCTGTCGAGAAAGTCTCGAGAGCCCTCTTTTAAGCTTTAATCACTAAATTTACTATCGGCTCTTCAATTAGAAGTGGAACTACTTTCTTCATTTGTAAATCGTTCATTATTGTGAAGTAATTCACTTAAACTAACGGGGCAGTTTAGTTGAAGAAGACCCGTTTGCGATATGGTATAGTTTATTAAGGGGTACCACCAGCCAAACGCGAAAAAACCACGCTAAGGATTAAGTTCAATCAGAAAAGTTATTTCAAAAAGTCCTTTAAAGAAATGACATATGTCAAAATGAGTTAATTCACCTTTTGACATACAGATTAGAGCTATCTTTCTACGTGTCATAAAGTATGCTTTTTGACAGTAGCTACAACATGAAAAAAACCTTACATTTGTTTAAAAACGTTAGTCATGTTATTCCATTAAAGGGCCATTATATTGAATAACTTATTGTGGAAATTATGAAAAATTGAGATGATTATTATTAAGTTAAAGGGCAGTTTAGCGTGGCCACCGACCAACTTAGTGGTTACTTACACTCAATTATTGGAAGGAAAGTTTTATCCTTTCGCGAATTCATTATACATGCCGAAATTACGAAATTCGCAGAAAAATCGCGGTAGGCATTGGAAAGAGCATTTTAATTTTCTATAACTCCATAGAGAGGTGATTACGCATGAATCAAAGACCGTCAGAAGAAGAATATGCCGGGGACTTCGGAGAGTATATCCGGTTGGTGCCGGATGGCAACATCATCGACATTCTGCTCGCCCAGGAAAAGCAAATGACCGAGCTGCTGGCATCGTTGACCGAAAGCCATGGCGCGTATCGGTATGCGGAAGGAAAATGGACGCTGAAAGAAGTCGTGGGCCACATCGCAGACGGAGAACGCGTCATGACCTACCGCCTGCTCCGGTTCGCAAGAGGGGACCAGACGCCTCTGTCCGGTTTCGACCAGGAATTGTTCATGCCTCCTTTCGGAAGCTGGACAACCGCGCAATTGGCCGAAGACTACCGGGCCGTACGGCAATCGACGATCACACTGCTGCGCGGGTTACCGGCGGAGGCGTGGTCCCGCAAAGGCACAGCCAACAACGCAAGCATTACGGCGCGTGCCCTCGCGTACGGCATCGCAGGACACGAGATTCATCACATGGGGGTCATCCGAAATCGGTATTTGAGTTAGTTGTCCGGAAGATCGGGACGGAAGCTGCGCGGAAAACGCGGCTTCCGTTCTTTCTTTATGGCAGCCTTCCCGCCCCGTTCAAAGACTGATATGAAGAGAGGACAAGACGGGTTGAAAAAAGCAGCAGCGATTGGTTGCAGACTGGATTTTGTCTAAAAATGAAAAGAAAATAATAATCTCAAACAAGAAAAAATCAAGGCCTCTTCGTTAAGCTAACGAAGAACGAGAGCTCAATACATCATACGAATGACAAATAAGGATTGGTGGTTATTCCGCAAAAGGGCGCAATTGTTGAATAATTAAATCCCAATTTCTCATTTATATCACTGAGAGATTGGGATTTTTAATGCTGGAATATCCTTAACGTTGTAAATCCGCGTTTTGCTGGTGGTACCCCATTAAGTTCAGTTTGAAGTTTTATAGGGGGAATTTAATGTCAAATAAGTTTAAATATGCAATGGGATTGTTTTTTGAAAAAAAGATACCTAATAAAAAGAATAATTTATTCTTAATTCTCAATCTTGTAAATTTTATTATACTCACGGTTGATTATTTCACAGATATAGAATTAACTTGGTTATTTTTAGTTGTGACATTAGCAATACTTGTACTTTCTTTTTCTATACATATTGGATTTGAGTCAATATTTTGGACACAAAAAAGTTAAATCTTAAGCTGTATTCCTAATAAAATCTTCAATGGCTTGTGGGGTTTGATAGCCCAAGCTGCTGTGAATTCTTTTTCGGTTATACCAACCTTCAATAAATTGGAACATCGCTAATTTAGCTGTTTGATAGTCTAGATATTGTACGTGGTTGACTTCTTCCTTTTTTAATAGGGCATGAAAGGATTCAATACAGGCATTATCGTACGGGCAGCCTTTCTGACTAAAGGATTGCTTAATATGATGATTTTGGATATGTTGAGTAAACTCACTACTTGTATATTGTGAGCCAAGATCCGTATGAAGAACTAAGCCCTCCGAGGGATTTTGGGAAAAGTGAGCGTTATTGAAAGCTTGTATGACCAGCTCTGTCGTCATTGAACGAGAAAATGAATACCCTACTATTTTCTTAGAATGAAGGTCCAATACCGAAGCTAAATAACACCATCCGTCTTTTAACGTGTGGATATACGTAATATCTGCTACCCATTTCTCATTAATGGTCTGAGTAGTAAAGTCTCGTTTTAGCAAATTATCCAATTGAATAACCTTTTCTTTAGATGGATAGGGACGGTATTTTTTCTTAGTAATAGAACGACTTCTTGCCTTGCTCATTAAACGTTGAACACGCTTTAGACTTAGGGAAAACCCTTTGGTTAATAAGCTTTCATGAATCTTTGGCGCCCCATATCGTCCCTTGCTTTCCAAGTAAATGAGATGGATTTCCTTTGTGAGTTCTTGGTTTTCCTGTTCGCGATTTGATATGACTATTTGGAGGGACTGATAATGGCTGCTTCTTGGGATTTCTAGTATTTCACACATCTTCTGTACAGTATATTGTTTCTTGTGTTCCTCAATAAATTCGGTAAGATCTGTCTCGGTTACTTTTTCGCGAATATGGCCATAGCCTTTTTTAAGATTTCAACTTCTTGCTTTAACCGAAGGTTTTCCTTCTGTATGGCGGCTAATTCCTTTGGAGTCATGGACTCTTCCCCTATACCAATAGGGGTAAATTCTTTAACCCATTTATAAATGGTAACTTCTGATACGCCATATTCGCCGCTTAATTCTTTGACCGAATTACCCGAGTGATAAAGATCTACAATAGTCTTCTTGAATTCATTATTATATTTTTTACCTGTATTTTTACGTTCCAAGACGGACACATCCTCTCAAAAATCATTGTAAGGACTTAACTAAAATGTGTCCATGAAACTATACTAACTCCAATATTGATGAACGAAAGTTAAAGATACAGAAAAGGTAATAAATAATTTCTGTACTTGTACTACTATAAGGTGCTTTACTTCAAAATAAGGTTGCTACGGCAGCCTTTTTCTTAATGAACTAACGGGTGCGTTAGCGCCATAAGAAGGCCGCCAATTGGCGGCTATTTTAATGTACGAAATATAACTTCGAGATCAATTATAGAGGCTTAATCGTTGGGATATTGAAAATTAAAGAAAGATATGAAATAATTTTATTAACTATTAGGAGGGATTTAAATGACATTACTTTCAGAGATTCTTGAACACAATAAACAATTCTTTAAAAATAAAGAATATGAAAAATACGAAACGACTAAATTTCCTAATAAAAAAATGGTTATTCTTACATGTATGGATACTCGACTTGTTGAATTATTGCCGCAAGCGATGAATATTAAGAATGGTGACGTAAAGCTTATTAAAAATGCAGGAGCAATCGTTTCACACCCTTTTGGAAGTGTGATGCGGAGTATATTAGTTGCAATTTACGAACTTGGAGCAAAGGAAGTCGCTATCGTTGGACATCATGGTTGTGGGATGAAAGGGTTAGAACCTAATTCTTTCTTAGAAAAATGTGAGCAGGCTGGATTAGATAAAGAAGTCGTAAAAACCTTAAGTAATGCAGGTATTGACATCAAAAGTTGGTTAACAGGATTTCAATCGGTTGAGGAAAGTGTCGAACAAAGCGTTAAGATGGTCAAAAACCATCCGATGTTTCCAAATAATGTTAGTGTTCATGGACTTGTCATCTGCCCGGAAACGGGAAAATTGGATGTTGTAGTAAACGGATACGAGAATTAATTGGTTGAAAGAAAAATTAACTTTCTCTTTCGAATATTACGTTGCCCAGCCCCTAATCGGGGCTATTTTTATTTCTAAAAAAACATATTTTCTTTTTCATAAGTTTATATGTATTCCTTTTTAAGCAGTGGAACTTCCTATATCGAAGATTATGTAAAAGAGATAGACAAATAATGTGCCTTTCTTATAGAACTCCCATGAAAATTAAAAAAGCTCAAAATCCAGAAAAAACCACAACAAAATAGACCCAGTAAAAACGCTTTTTAAAAAAAGGCTGAGCCTTATGAGTGATCTGATTGAGTTTGGTAAATCGTTAAACAAAAACCTCCAATCATAGCAAATTAAGTAGAGGCTAGCACGACGACCAAAAAAGGATTAATCTCCCATGAGTGCTACCCAAAAAGGGCGCGACAGTCGGTGGTACACCGTGGTCGTCGGAGTCAGACTAACGGATGGGCTCAAAGGCACCATAGTTCAACGACCTTCTTCGCCAGCCATTAAAACATTATCGACATAGAGACCAATTTTCATTCTCTGTGGTGAAGCGCTGATTTTTGCGCTTCATGGATGGCTAACGGGTGCGTTAGTTCACTAAAAGAAAAAAGGAGAGTACATATTATACATGGCTAATATGTACTCTCCTTTATTTATTAAGGTTTTTTATAATTAGGTCTAGATAATTTTGAAAAACTAAGAAACATTAAAGGACCGTCAATAGACCTGTTTTTTGTACGAAAGAAGGATGACCACCAAGTTTCGACGAATATATCAATATACTTTTTGGAGGTGTTGGATATGGGGATTTGTTGTGGAGAGTGTCACGTTGAATTAAAAAGTGATGATTATGTCACATTGGATGAATTTAGCACGCTGAGGCACACATATTGCGGTTATGATCTTATTGCCGAGCTGATCAAAGACATTGGGACTTATCGAAATATCAAAACAAAGTATTGGTTTTCCCGTGAGCGTACTAAATGAAAATCGGTAAAATCTTAGAGTTAATTAAAACTGATAAACCAGCGAATATTGCCAAAAGGGCTGATGTTCATCTTTCAGAAAAATTACTAAGAAAAGCATTGAATAAAGCTGGTTATGAGTATAGAAATTCAGGCGAAAAAGGCTGGTATTTCGTTGGTGAAGGTGACAAGGAAACGGTACAAGAGCAGCTTATTTATGACTTTGCAACAGCAGGAAAAGCAAAGGCGAACGTTTATAATAAAGTTGCACCGTTTTACCCCTTTGGATAATATCCTCTAAAGGGGTGTTTTTATGTCTAAAAGATAAAGTACATCTGAAATTTAAAAATGGATCAAGGAAATCTTTGAGTGGTAATAGAGTTGTTCCGTTAAAGGGCGCGATTCTTTAATAAGAATTACTTTTCTTATAGAACTAACGGGTGCGTTAGCTGAAGATCGGAGCTGTCTTTAAGGCAGCTTTTTCGTGCGCCCGGCATGGGTGCAATCTATAGGGTGCGAGTCCCGAACCATGAAGGCAGTAGTAATGGTTAGCTTAATGCAAGGGTGTCCATGGTGACGTGGAATCTGAAGGAAGCAAGCGGCAAA
>NZ_CAKKLV010000055.1 GCF_918698115.1 Peribacillus sp. Bi96 | reverse complement strand
GTTCTGCGGGCGTTGTTCCCGGTACGTTATTTGCCGTAAAAGAAAAATTAAACCCGACGCGAGCAGAGATGATTGAATTTCTTTTCACTTCCGCTGCCTTCGGGTTCGTGGTTGCAAACAATGCTTCTATTTCTGGAGCAGCTGGAGGCTGCCAAGCAGAAGTGGGTTCAGCAAGTGGAATGGCGGCAGCTGCGATTGTAGAACTGGCCGGCGGTACACCAAGTCAAGCCGCAGAAGCGATGGCAATCACATTGAAAAATATGCTCGGATTGGTTTGTGATCCAGTGGCAGGTTTGGTTGAAGTTCCTTGTGTGAAACGTAATGCAATGGGAGCATCTAACGCGATAACGGCAGCTGATATGGCACTTGCAGGCATTACGAGCCGCATTCCATGTGACGAAGTGATCGATGCCATGTATAAAATTGGCTTGACCATGCCAGTTGCGCTTCGCGAAACGGCAGAGGGCGGCCTGGCTGCCACTCCTACGGGGCGTAGATTGGCAAAGGAAATATTCGGTTCATATAAATAAACTAAAGGATTATATAAATTCATGGTTCCAAAAAATTGTTGATCCATACTATAAGCTAGAACAGGCTTATTTTAAAGATTACTGACAAAAAGGAAATAAAGAGATGGTAAGTATGATAGAAGAAACAATTCCTGTATATGCTTAATATATCGCTAAAAGGGTACTCTCATCATACTGAGGGGCTCTGTTTTTTTCAAAGCTGATAATTAACGCTCTACAGGAATGCTAACAGGTGCAAGAACTCGTGAAGATTTTTTATATTATAAAATAAACCTCGTTAGAATATATAGAGTTTTCTTCAACCGTATTTTGCTAAGAAAACGTTAATTATACTAATCGTTAATATAAAAAAACCATAAAAAAGGGCCTATGCGGCTAAAGGAATATCCTCTAATGTTTTAGTGCCAACTGATTGTGAATCATACGCATTTTAAGATAAAAAACGGACAGAATAAGAATTATTTCTGTCTGTTTTTATCTTACTTAGAAACTTAAAGTTTTTCTTCCAAAATCCAATTTGAATGCAATATTCATTCGTTTAATTTATTAAGTATCCTTATTCCAACTTCTGTAATCTCTGTTCCCTGTTTTCTAATTCCGACTTTAATGCAATTAGCTTTATTTAATATTGATAATCGATGGCGCAACTTGGAATCTGACAAAAAGTAAGGGAGCATTTCTTGTATCACACCTCTTCCCACGTTCTTTCCTATCTTTTTACAATTCCATAGTATTTGTAATATCGATTTATAATCTTCTATAAAACTTCCCGTTTTTAAGAAGAGAAGTGACTCATCAATCTCCGATAATGAATGATCAGAGGAGCTAGCAGTCACTTGTGATAGTAAAATCTGATCTGGTAGATGATGTTTAGTGACTACATTCCCTTCAACAG
The DNA here is from genome assembly GCF_918698115.1 of Peribacillus sp. Bi96. GTDB lineage: Bacteria > Bacillota > Bacilli > Bacillales > DSM-1321 > Peribacillus. Next base: position 5,428 of record NZ_CAKKLV010000055.1, on the reverse strand, counting down.
TGACCATTAAAAAATGGAAAAAATTTTCAAGTTCTCGAATATTACCTGGCCAATTATAATTCATTAAAAGATTTTTTACATTTGATTCAAACATCAGATTTTTCTTATTTGATTTTAAAAAGAAATCTATAAATATAAATAAATCCTGCTTCCTTTCTCTAAGTGAAGGGATTTGCAATGGTAGAACATTTAAACGATAATATAAATCTTCACGAAAGGCACCTTCTCGAATCATTTGATGTAAGTTTTGATTGGTAGCTGCAATAACTCGTACATTTACCGGTATTATTTTATTGCCACCTACACGCATAACTTGACGTTCTTGAAGAACGCGTAGAAGGGATGCTTGAAGACCTAGGGAAGCATCCCCAATTTCATCCATAAAAATAGTTCCATTATGGGCTAATTCAAATAAGCCCATTTTCCCTTCTTTTCTAGCACCTGTAAATGCCCCACCTTCATATCCAAATAATTCACTTTCTATTAGGGTTTCGCTTAGTCCTGCAAAATTAACAGCCACAAATGGACCATCTTTTCGTTCGGAACTATTATGTATAGCTTGAGCGAATACTTCTTTTCCAGTACCATTCTCTCCAGTAATTAACACAGTATAATCACTTTTAGCCAATTGAACTGCTTTTTGTTTTGCAGATAAAATCAAAGAACTTTCCCCAATAATATTGTCAAATGAATATTTAGTGGTTAAACCTAACTCTGTACTTTTCCGTCTGATTTCTTGCTCCATTCTTTGAACCCTTGTAACATCTTGAAATGTGATGACAAGGCCTACTAGTTGTTTGTTCAAGATTAAAGGAACTTTCGATACTAGCAAAGAGCGATTGTTTATTTGAAATAAGATATCAAGTTGTTCTTTTTGATCTAAATATGTCTCATTAATCTGAAAATCAGGTAGAATTTCACTAAAGTGCTTTCCAATAAAATTTATAGAAGGGAGTTGTAGAATTTGATAGGCATCTTCATTTATCAATGTAATAATGCCTTTTTCATCTAGCCCTATAATCCCTTCATGTACTGCATTTAAAATTGATTCTAATTTTTGTGTTAATTGTTTTTCATTTTGAATTGCTAATGATAAATTCCTTCCCATTTTCACAAAATCTCTAAAGAATTCTGCCGTATAGAAATGCGCCTTTTCTAAGGAAAGGTTTAAAAGACGAGCAATATCAAGCATAGTTGTTAAATCAATTGGTCGGTTTTCTAAATAGATAGTGCTTTTGATATGTTTCGGCACAAGTTCATCTTGTCCAAACGTAATAGCCAATTCTAGTTTCTCTGTCTGTTCGACGCTTGTAAGACCAGGAATATAAGGAATTAACGTTAAATGGCCAAATCCAAAGGCGTGTAGAACATCAATAGAGTCTCTAGCCACTATCATGGAGTTAGTAACTAATAAAATTTTTGTTTTAGCAGGCAAATCCAAAAGCTGTTCTAACTTTGCAATTCGAATAGAACGTCGAGCAACCATAAGAGGAATATTTAAATCCAATTTTCTAAAATCTTCTTCTAGTACTGGGCTAGACAGTAAAATTAAATCAGCTTTATGGATAACCTTTTCATTTAATGGCAATGTTTCATAACATGTATCAATGTCAATTTTTGAACCAAAAAACATTTGAAGATTTTCTTCAAATGTTTTGCTTACTGTTTTAGTGCTAGTTACAAGAAGTATAGTAGGCTTTTTCATCTTCTTCTCCTTACCACACAATTACATTTTGCTCTTATTCTAACAGATTTTAAGGTAACTTAAAAAGGACCCCATTTAATTAATACACCAATTGTTAAGAAAATGGCTGCTAAGATTGCCCATAAGATCGATAAAGGAATCATAAATTTAAGCCATTTGCCATATGAAATACCACTAGTAGCCAATATTGCCATTAACACACCTGAGGTTGGATTAATACAATTCACTACGCCTTCCCCAAATAAAACAGATTGTACAGCTACTTGACGAGTAATATGCAACAGATCAGCAAGTGGCACCAATATTGGCATTAACATAGCTGATTCTCCTGAACCAGAGGAAATTAAAAAATGAAGAGCTGCACTTCCTAAAAACATACCTAAGGTTCCTGTAACAGGAGAGAGTGGAGCCAAAAGAGTTGAAAGATGGTATATAATGGTATCGAGAAGTTGGCCATGTTCAAGCACAACAATTACAGCTCGGGCCATTCCTACAATTAATGCACCGTATACAAGTTTCTGACATCCGGCCATAAATGTTTTAGCAATATCATTCACATTCATTCGAGAGATAAGCCCAGCACCTATAGCTATAAAAATAAATAAACCTGCCATTTCGCTTTCAGTCCATTTAAAAACGAGTGTGCAAATAATAAATGTTAGTAAAGATCCACCTGAAAATAATAAAACAAGCTTATGTTGTAATGTTAATTTCTGTGTTTGTATTTCGTTCTCGCTGACACCTAAAGAATTAGGAAATCTTTCTAAACCTAAAATACTGTGTCCAGTGTTCTGAACTTTACGTGCATATCGATATATATATAATATTGTACAAAGTAAGAAAGTTAGATAAATGACAATACGGAAACCCATTCCAGATAATAATGGAAGCTCAGCAATACGCTGTGATAAGCCTAATGTTTGTGGGCTTATAAGAGAAACATTCCACCCTGCATAGGTACCTAGATAAATGATAGATACTCCAAAAATAGCGTCTAATTTTAATTTGCGAGCAATCATTACACCTATAGGGATAAAGGCAATAACGGAGTTCACGATAATTTCGGTAGTACCAAGTATAGAAAACATGAAACAAATAGGAATAATGAGTAGAAGTACCTTCCCCTTACATAAATTAATAATACTCCGAATGAAAGTATCAATCGCTCCCGTTTTATCAATAACAGCCAATGCACCACCAGTAAATAAAATAAGAAAAATCAAAGGAGCACCGGCGACCATTCCACTTTGAATTGCAGTAAAAATTTCAAGAAAATTAACAGGAGTGGATTTTACTACATGATAACTTCCAGGGACAGTCATCGTAATATCACCTTTTTTAATTCGATCGAATACCCCAGCTGGTACAAGATATGTCGCAATGGTGCAGGCAATTAAAATATAAAACAAAAGAACATAAGCATCAGGTTGTTTAATTGTTTTTCTTTTAATAGGTTTAGGAACCAGTTTTTGAGCCGTAGATTGCATAAATATATTTCCCCCTTATTACATTATAGCAATTCAATGATAAAGCTTGAAAGTCTCTCCTCCTCTGCTTGTATTTCCTTAATTTTGAACTAAGATTCGAGTACGAATACTCACAATTAAACATAATGCAAAAAGCATGCCAATTCTATGAGGAACGGAATAGCTTCTTCAAAGCGGCTTATATGAAATAAAAGGATCATTTATAGGTTGTTTTATAGGTTTATAAAACTTAAAAAATAGCCTATAAATAGCAATCAGAAACAAAGGTAGTTGATTTTATAAAGAAAAAAATTGGCATAATTCTTGCAGATACTTTATTTGAATAAAAAAAATGTACAGAAGTGTTTTAGAGGAGGAATTATTTTGAGTAAGGTACTAATCGAAAATGACGTTTCTAGCTATCTCGAAGTTCATAAACAAGATATGTTGGGTGATTTGATTGAATTTGTAAAAAAAGAATCACCTTCATATAATAAAGAATTAGTTGATGAGTGCGGTACATATTTAAGCCAGCTCTTTCAAAAGCGATTGGATGTAGGATACGAATTAATAGAAGAAAAAAATGTGGGGAATCACCTGAAATTTACAATCGGAGAAGGTAAACCACAAATTTTGATCATAGGGCATTTTGATACAGTTTGGAAAAAAGGCAGGCTTAGCCTTAGAAAGGAAGGAAATAAACTGTATGGCCCTGGTATTTTAGATATGAAAGGTGGTATTATCCAATCTTTATGGGCAATCAAAGCCATTCAAGAGCTAAATCTTCCGTTAAATAAAAAAATCGTTTTTCTTTGCAATTCAGATGAAGAAATTGGTTCAGTCGCTTCTAAGAAATACATTGAAGAAGAAGCACGAAAAAGTGATGTTGTATTAGTTGCTGAACCTGCTGTAGCTGGATCAGGAGCTTTAAAAACAGCTCGCAAAGGAACAGGAACTTTCGATATAAAAATATGGGGACGGGCTGCCCATGCTGGTAATCATCATGAAGAAGGCATCAATGCCATTGAAGAACTAGCTCGGCAAGTGATTGTACTGCAAGAATTGACCAATTACAAAAAAGGAACAACTGTCAATGTTGGAACGTTTACTGGAGGAAGTGGAAGAAACGTGGTTCCTGAATATGCAGAAGCTCATGTTGACTTACGTGTCTCAACAGAAGAAGAAGCAAGACGAGTGACGAATATTATATTAAATTTAAAACCAATTTTAAAAGAAATCAAATTAGAAGTAACCGGTGGCATAAATCGACCACCAATGGTGAAATCTGAGCAAACAAGAGAACTGTTTGAATGTGCTCAATCTATTGCATACGAACTTGGCATGAAATTAGAAGAAGCATCTGTTGGTGGAGGAAGTGATGGGAATTTTACAGCAGCTATTGGTGTTCCAACTCTTGACGGTTTAGGTTCGTGTGGAAAAGGAATTCATGCAGAATATGAACATATTCAAATTGATACACTCCCTGAACGGGCTTCTTTATTTGCTAATTTGTTATTGAGGCTGTAGCTGATTAAAGCTTTAGAACTAGTTAAAAAAGCTGCGGCTCTCGCCAATATGGATCTGAAATGTTTATATGAAGGAATTAAGGATGTAATTGTTGAAGCTGCAGATGAGATCATTGAAGGAAAGATCGACAATGCTTTCATGGTCGATCCTATAGAAGAGGGGCTGGTACACCTGATTATGAATAAAAATGAAATCATTGCTAACCGAGCTCTGGAGTTACTTGGACATGAAAAAGGCTTCAGATCCGCAGCCTTTGATAATCCACTTTCTTTAAAGTCTTGGATGTGAGTCCCAATCTTTCTTTATAAAGTTTTTTTATAAAAAAATCCACATGTATGATGTAAGGAGATTATCTCATGAGCTATTTACAAGTAGTAGGTGGGAATATTTGACGCTTACTATTCAACTTACATGAAAATAAGTTTCATTAAGAATGGAAAAATGACAATACTTAAGAAGACCCTGCTCAATCGTTTAAAAAAAGAGGAAAGCGTTAATTTAGTCTATGGATTAGGTTGACTGGATTAAGGTCAGTACCAGTATTGACACCTTCTAACCATTTTCATTGTTTGTGCTGCATTAGCTGAAGAACAGAGCTGTCTTTAAGGCAGCTTTTTCGTGCGCCCGGCATGGGTGCAATCTATAGGGTGTGAGTCCCGAACCATGAAGGCAGTAGTAATGGTTAGCTTAATGCAAGGGTGTCCACGGTGACGTGGAATCTGAAGGAAGC
>NZ_CAKKLV010000054.1 GCF_918698115.1 Peribacillus sp. Bi96 | reverse complement strand
TCAAGATGAGATTTCCCATGGCGCAAGCTAGTAAGATCCCTGAAAGATGATCAGGTTGATAGGTCAGAGGTGGAAGCGTGGCGACATGTGGAGCTGACTGATACTAATAGATCGAGGACTTAACCAACGCTTTTTGAAAAATGAAATACCTTCTTATTATCTAGTTTTGAAGGAACAACGTTCCTGATATGTTTGGTGACGATAGCGAAGAGGTCACACCCGTTCCCATTCCGAACACGGCAGTTAAGCTCTTCAGCGCCGATGGTAGTTGGGGGTTTCCCCCTGTGAGAGTAGGACGCCGCCAAGCCATTTTAAAGATCAGCCATCCGGCTGGTCTTTTTTTGTGTCTCTATGGTTTGAAAATAAGGCAAATCGGCTTCTGATTCGGCCTAAAGTGAAATAATTCGTCCTAAACACTACATAATTCGACCTGAAGCGTCCACAAACCAATTAATGCGTTCTAGCGTTATCGTTATTCATGCTTATATTGGTTGGACCTATAGCTGATGCATTAAACTGGAACGATTTCTTGTTTTTATTGCTTCTAGGAAGAATTTTAAAATATTGGTATAAGGAAAGTGCTTCATAGTTATGGAGGACTGCTTCATAAGTTTGACACACGTAAATTAGAGCAGTATAATAATTTCAGTAGAACGATATACTAAATAAAGTTAACTATTTTACTTCAGTATCATCCATAGTTTAATACGAGTAAAGAATTAATTAGTTAGTAGAACGATATACCCAAATGCGAGGTTAGTAGAACGATATACCAATTCTCGAAATGGTTAGTAGAACGATATACTAGTGTGTAATAAAGTTAGTAGAACGATATACCTAACTGAAGTCGTTAACTGAATGAAGTGTATTGTTTTTAATCGATGAACGTAATTTGTTTCTTAAATTATGATATGGGGCAAGGGGGAAACTTCTGAAAGGCTTAAGAATCAAATTGCATTTTGATTATTTTTGAATAACTAACATAGGGGTGTGTTTCATGAAAAATCCATATATAAAAATGGCAACAGGTTTATATATTAGCTATTTTATTTTAGGCATGATCAATATTATCATTGGATCAAATATGGAAAATTTGTCCGAACAATTAAATACAAGTGCATCGGGGATCAGCTACTTGGTCTCTGCTATAGGAATTGGTAAATTGGTTTCCTTGTTTTTCGCCGGTAGATTGTCGGATAAATTAGGAAGGAAGCCATTTGTCGTTTCGGCATCTTTTATATACCTTATCTTCCTCATAGGTATACCTTTGGCTCCTAACTATACGTTGGCATTTATATTTGCCGTATGCGCTGGTATTGCAAACTCATTTTTAGATGCTGGTACTTATCCAGCCCTTATTGAAGCTTTTCAAAAGAAAGCAGGTTCCGCCACTGTTTTAGTAAAAGCATTCGTTTCAGTTGGTGCGGCACTTCTTCCTTTCATCATGGCGTTCTTCATAGCTAGAGACATGTTTTACGGATATACATTCTTCTTAATGGCTGCTGTTTATCTTGTTAATGGACTTTTCTTGCTTAAGGTTTCATTCCCAAATCATAAAGCTCCAAATGGAACCCAAAATGACGAGCAAGTTGCAGGGGTTCAACACCAATTTCTATCAAAACCGAAGTTTGCTCAGGAAGGATTGGCTGTCATACTTTTAGGCTTCACCTCAACAGCTTTATTCATGCTCGTTCAAGTATGGCTACCGAACTTTGGACAAGGAGTATTGGGGCTTACCCAGGCAAAGGCTGTTCAATTGCTTAGTTACTATAGCATTGGATCCCTTGTTTCTGTCATTTTACTAGCGGTTCTTTTGAATAAAGTAATAAAGCCCATTACCGTCATGATTATCTATCCAATTATTGCTGCATTATCTTTATTGTCACTCATTTACATCCAACAACCATTTATGACGGTCTTGAGTACTTTCTTCATAGGTCTTTCAACTGCAGGAGTTTTTCAATTAGCCATGACTATCATTACAGAATTCTTCCCTGCCAATAAAGGGACGATTACTTCATATGTAAACATTGCAGCTAGCTCTGCCTTTATCATCATACCCTTCGTTACAGGTATCATTTCTAAGAGTGCAGGTTTAACTGCAGTCTTCTTGTTTGACGTAGCAATTGCGGTAGTTAGTATATTATTGGCCGTATTCGTTGCCTATCGATATAAAAAGGTCATTAAAGTTTCATCAAATTAAGGAATCGAAGCAAACATCAGTGGATTAGCTGATGAGAAGGATAAAAGGGGGAAACATGCATGGAAACCATTACCATCAAAGACGTAACGATCGGAGAAGGGATTCCAAAGATCATTGTTCCACTGATGGGGACAACGGAGGAAGAACTACTGAAAGAAGTTGAAACGGTAAATGCTTTAGAGCCGGATATCATTGAATGGCGAGTAGACGTGTATGAACATGTTGAAAACTTAGAAGCTGTATCGGAAATGATTTTAAAACTTAGAGGTGCTTTACCAAGCACTCTGCTTCTTTTCACTTTTAGAAGCCATAAAGAAGGCGGGAACAAGGAAATCACTGATGAATATTATTTTCAACTACTTCATACAGCGATCAGAACAAAGAATATTGACCTTGTAGATGTAGAGTTGTTTTTTGAAGAATCTGCAGTAAAAGAGACTGTGAAGATAGCAGAGGAAAATGGCGTATACGTAATTATGTGTAACCATGATTTCGATAAGACACCGGAAAAGGAAGAAATCATTTACCGATTGCGTAAAATGCAGGAATTTGGAGCTCATATCCCCAAAATTGCTGTAATGCCTCAAAGTGTCGGTGATGTACTCGTATTATTGGATGCAACCCACACGATGAAAACAAAATATGCGGATCGTCCGTTCATTACGATGTCAATGGCGGGTACTGGCCTGGTCAGTCGATTATCAGGTGCGGTATTTGGATCGGCTTGTACATTCGGCGCCGGAAAAGAAGCATCTGCCCCAGGACAAATTCCTGTTACTCAATTAAGAAGTGTACTGGAAATCATTGATCAAAATATTTAAATTTCAAAATTTCTTCCAAGAAGGAATTTATATAAAACCATAATATCAGGGGGAATAGAACATGGAAAACCTAGGACGAATAAATGGAAAAACAGAATTAGTAGGATTACTGGCAACACCTATCGGACACTCTTTGTCACCCGCCATGCATAATTTGGCTTTTGATAAATTAGGATTGAATTGCGCCTATTTGGCATTTGAGGTTGGAAATGAACAGTTGGAAGATGCGGTAAAAGGTATGCGTGCATTAAATGTAAAAGGGTTTAACGTATCTATGCCAAATAAAATGAAAATCCTTCCATACCTAGATGAATTGGCTGACAGTGCTAAATTTTCGGGCGCTGTTAATACAGTTGTCAATGTAGATGGAAAATTCATAGGTCACAGTACAGATGGAATGGGGTATACTCGGAACCTAAAAGAACATGGTATAGATATTAAAGGAAAGAAAATGACTCTTATCGGTTCTGGTGGGGCCGCTACTCCCATTGCCATTCAATCTGCGTTAGAAGGATTAGCTGAAATTAGCATTTTTGCACGTGATGATGCTTTCTTCCCGCAAGCAGAGGAGAATGTACGAATCATCAATGAAGATATGAAGCACTTAAATATGAAAGCGAATGTTTACCCTCTTGAAAATATTGAACAATTAAGGGCTGAAATATTAACAAGTGATATTCTGGCAAATGGAACGGGCGTTGGTATGAAACCACTTGAAGGTTTAAGTGTCATTCAAGATGAATCAATGCTGCGTCCCGATTTAATCGTAACGGATGTTGTTTACATTCCACGTAAATCTAAACTAATGGAACAAGCTGAAGCTGCGGGTGCTACAGCCATTAATGGTCTAGGGATGATGCTCTGGCAAGGTGCATTGGCCTTTGAACTATGGACAGGTCAACAAATGCCGGTAGATTACATCAAAGAGCAAATGTTTGCAGAATAAGAAGCTTCCACTGTGAAGATTGTCCTCCATTTTATCGTAATTGAGGTTTTCTCATACATGCTGTGCATCATAAGTGAATGGAATAAGTAATATTTGCAGCAAATTGTGTGCGTTAATTCTCGGAGCTAAGAAAAACAGGGAGTGAAATTCCTTGTTTTTCTTAGCATTTTTTTTTGAAAAGTGGTTTTCATATAAATGGATAACATAAAGGGGAGACTATAATACAAAATGCAAATATAAATTGGATGTTTAAATAAGTGTTACAGGGGAGAAATATCATAACGTGATTTATTATAGGGGTGTAATAATGAAAAATCAGTATTTTAAAGCGGCATCAGGTATGTATATTAACTATTTTTTGTTGGGGATTGTTAATATAATCCTCGCCTCAAACATGTCCTCATTAACAGAACAATGGGATACAGATTCAACTGGCATCAGTTATCTCATTGCCGCAATAGGGATTGGCAGATTACTCACGTACGGTCTATCGGGAGTATTATCAGATAAATTCGGAAGAAAGCCATTAATCATTATCTCCTCGATCGTTATGGGAGTTTTTTTAATTGGGATTCCATTTTCCCCCACATATGAAATAGCCTTTGTTTTTGCTTTGCTTGCGGGCATTTCCAACTCTGCCATGGATGCTGGAACATATCCGGCGCTAACGGAAATGTTTCCTAAATCTGCAGGTTCCGCGAGTGTAATGGTTAAGGCTTTTGGTTCACTGGGTGCAACCATCTTACCTTTCATCATCTTGTTTCTCTCTAAGAATCAATTATTTTATGGCTTAGCATTTTTAGTGCCGGCTGTCATCTATTTTATTAATATGCTTTTTATGCTTTCCGCTTCATTCCCGACAAGCAAATCCGGTCGTGTCAGTAAGGAAGACGATATACAAAGTAATAGGTTCATAACTGAACCTAAATTCTGGGGAGAAGGACTTGCGCTAATCTTTATTGGATTTACTTCCACTGCATTATTTACCGTTTCACAAATATGGTTGCCGAGTTTCGGCCACGAAGTCGCAGGAATGTCGACTTCCGGTTCCATTAAATTGTTGAGCTATTATAGTGTTGGATCGCTTCTTTCCGTCCTTCTATTATCCGTCTTATTAAACAAGGTGATCAAGCCCGTGACAGTGATATTACTTTATCCCATGATTACTTTACTAACAGTGATCATTATATTAACGGTTCAATCACCGATTGTCTTAAGTATTACCTCCTTTTTCCTTGGAGCATCAACAGCTGGGATATTTCAATTAAGCATTGCAATAATGACTGAACTTTTCTGGAAGAAAAAAGGAACCGTAACGGGTATCGTTGCAACAGCCTCTAGTTTGGCGAGCGTCATTTTACCAATTGCAACAGGGTTAATTGCTAAGAGTGGTGATATATCGCATATATTTCTATTCGATTGTTTTATTGCAACCATAGGAATCCTAGCAGCAGCTTTTGTTAATTATCGGTATAAAAAATTGACACAGCACCAGACTATGATTAACCATTTGTGATGGATTACTAAAAATTAACCTTCTAGAACTAGTGTGGCGACAATGAATAGTGTAAAGAGATGTATTACGGGGTTTTAAATGATGAAATGCCCCTGTCCAAAAAGCAAGGGTATAATAATAAGAGTAACTATATTATTATTATAGTAACAGCATAATAAATACATCAAAAATACATTCAAGATGGTGATTGAACTATGAAACAATCCAAAAAAGGTCGAGTTACGTTGCAACAAGTAGCGAAACATGCTGGCGTATCTACGTCCACTGCTTCCCTTATTGTTCGTAATAACCCTCGAATTTCGGAAGCGACGCGAAAAAAGGTTTTAAAATCCATGCATGAATTGGGCTATGTTTATGATAGAATTGCTGCAAACCTTAGGTCGCAGAGTTCTGATACTGTAGGAATCATTATTACTGACATATCAAACACCTTTTTTTCTGAATTCCTTATTGGTGTTCACGATGCATTGGATGAGGTCGGCTACACGGTGTTGCTGGGAACGACATTCGATTCGGTTGCCAAGCAAGACCATCTCCTTTCAACGATGTTGGAACATAGGGTGGGAGGCCTGATTCTTTGTCCTGTCTCTGAAAGTTCACAAGATACAATTGAACGATTAAATGAGATTGACACGCCGATGGTCCTTGCTGTTCGAGAATTACCGGAAGTGAATAGCGATTATGTAGGCATTGACTATCCAGAAGGAGCCAGAATTGCTGTTAATCATCTCATTGAAAAGGGACATAAAAGAATTGCGCTCCTTGGCGGCATCAAGGAATCCTCTACCTGGATCGAGAGAATGGAGGGATACCGTGAAGCCCTTTCAAGAGCGGGATTGGAAGTGGATGAATCGTTGGTGATAGATAGTGCCCCCACACGGGAGGGAGGGCTGGAGGCTGTATTGAAAGTACTTGAGAATCCAAATCCTCCAACTGCCATTTTTTGCTTTAGCGACTTAATAGCATTCGGAGTTATGCAAGGATTAAGGATGAAGGGAATGAATCCTGGAATAGATATAGATATCGTAGGGTTCGATAACGTTCCAGTCGCAGAAATCTATCATCCTCCGTTAACGACCATTTCTTCATTTCCTAGACGTATTGGAAAAGAGGCAGCGAATCTCTTGTACCAGCAAATGGAGAAAATCGAACGTGAACAACAGCGTATCATATTAAACCCAGAACTGATTATTAGAGAGTCTTCCTAATAAAGAAAAATAAAAAGGTGATTAGTTTACAGGATGTAAGGGTAGGTATTCTTATCGCTGTATCCTTTTCATCTTTTCTATTATTCTTTTATTGGGGGCATTGATTTAAAACGTGGAAAGTGACTTATTTGAGCGGTTCATAAATATCCCAGGCCACTTTCAATGAATCGACTATAAAGTCTGCCACTTCATCAACATCAAGATCATTGGTATTCACTTTTGAATGATGGTATGAGTATATTTCCTGCCTCGTGTAAAAGAGTTCTTCGATTTCCTCAAGGGTCCGACTTTGTAAAACGGGTCTACTATCAATAAGTAAGCCTATTCTCTCTTTCCAGTATTCCCAAGATAAGTCAAGGTAGAAGACGATGCAATTAGATAAACAGATATTCCGTATATCCTCTTGTAAGAATGCCCCGCCTCCAACGGAAATGATTTTCAATTGTTGTTGACTAAAGCTATCGATCACACTTTTTTCTTTTTCGCGAAAAGCTTTTTCCCCAAATTTCTTGAATATTTCTGTAGTGGGCATATTGAATTCCTTTTCAATTTCTTGATCTATATCAATAAAGTCCCTATATAGTTTCCTCGCTACTTTCTGTCCGATCGTCGTTTTTCCTACCCCCATAAAGCCAATAAAAACGATACTTTGCATCCTCAAGGATGTGTTTTTATTAATCATTTATAAATCCCTCTCCCAACTATTTTTATAATGATTAAAAGTCTTTCTGAAATTTTTAAAATAAATTTATTATAGTACAAGAAAGTAAAATTGTAAAAAAATATTTTATAATATTTGGACAATGAATGTGCGAGAGATAAGCGTTTATTTCTAAAATCACTTACCCCATTTATTAAGGACAATCAGTTGTTAATTTCGTTTTCCAACTTTCAGTTTTCTTCTACTAATTATCGAAGGCTTTTTCTCATATGGTTTTAAAGATATCGTTAAATGCAGATATTAAGTAGAAGGGAAGTGTGATTCAAATGGGTCTTTGATATTAATATAATGGATGTCGATTGAAGGAAAGATTGGATGAAATGAACAGGGATCGAGAAGGTTTTGGTGGATGTGTTTTTAAGGAGAAGCCATAGTCCTGACGGTACCTTTAATACCTCTATATAATTGAATAAATTAATTAATAAAGAATTGCTTGAAATGAGTTGACTTTAAGGTTCGAAAGCATTAATATAAATAAGCACCAAGTATGACAAACAAAAAACTTCATCCACTTTTGGTAGATTAACTGAAAGAAATAATAACTATTGACTTCTTACTATGAAAATGATAAGATGAAATGGTCGCTGAAAAACACAGCGATTTAAAATAAGTTTAAAACTTCGCAGAAGTTGACAACTAATCAATAGCGTGTTATGATGAATAAACAAA
>NZ_CAKKLV010000053.1 GCF_918698115.1 Peribacillus sp. Bi96 | reverse complement strand
GAAGATATGCTGAATGGACTTCCCGCCCCTGCAAAACCACCCTCCCTAGAAGAGTTTTTAAGCTGTTTCAAACTAGTGGCCACTAAGGAAATCGAAACGGTTTACAATATGACCAAGAATAACGTCGAGTTGGAAATGAAGAAACTTGTTTTAAAACAGGTGGCAGAGAAAATTCCAGCAAAATACGGGACGTTTTGGAGATATACAAAGAACCAGTCATGAAAATGACTGCTTTCAGACTGTAGACAAACTCGTTGGAAATCGAGTTGAACTGCCTCGCAAATGTTAGACACCAAACTAACATTTACGGGGTGTTTTTTTATGGCTTTTGCAATTTGAACGTTGATTGTAACGTAGGAAACTTGCTTTTCGCCGACTGTCCACCTTCGGCTTACGCCTGCGGGGTCTCCCCTAGACAGGCTTTTCCCTCAGGAGACACGCACACCAATTCCAATCAACTTTGTTATAAATTTAGATAAAACCTCTTTTACCTACAGTCTTTTTTATTTAAACTTCTTTTATATTAAAAGGGAAAAACCATGCAAATCAAACGATTGCATGGTTTTTTATATGAAATAAGGGGATGGGAGAAACTTTTCACGATCAAACAAAGGGGTATAAGTTTGTTTGTGATTAACTTCACAATTAATAATATAACAGTAACCATTTTATGTTTCAACTATATGTGCAACTTTTCACAAATTGTTCACAAAATAATTTTTTCATCTTGCATTTATCTTGGCAACACTAGCAAACCCGATTTCTTTTCGATTTGGATCCAGATGATTTTCGGTAAAAAATGGATACGTTAATTTGTGAAAATCTTCACAATTCTATTCGATGGATCATCTAAATATTTTTTCATCTTTTGCTGCATTCAGCCTCATTTTATACCGTTTGCCTATCATCCAAAGAAAAAACCCCGGCAAATCGCGAAATTTGCTGAGGTTTTTATCAATTTATACGAACAAAGGGGATGGGAGAAATTTCACGACGATCAAACAAAGGGGTATATGTTTGGGATGTGATAACTTCTATATCTGTACTATAGCAGATTACACACATTAATTGCAAGAACTTTGTGCTTCATTTCACATTATTGTCATATTCTTAGAATACTGCTTATTCTAGCACATAAAATCTAATAAAGAAGCTTTTATCTATTATCACTTAACAGGTTGGAGGTGACCAAATTGAAAGCCATTATTTTACTCATACTCTTGTTAGGGTCGCTATTCGTCCAGCTACTCGGAATCATGCAACTCATTCCCCTGTACTTTACCTCCCCTATTTTATTTTTCGTTTTCTTCATTATTCTTAACAGTTTAAATCAAAGAAATCGCTTTAAAGGATTATAGTGGACCTCCCAAAAAAGGACCCGAAGCTTTTCGGGTCTCTTTCACATCCTATTTATTCAAAAGTTCTTCCAACTCATTTAATTTTTCCTCGAATACATTCATTGCTTCTTGTACAGGCTCTGCTTTTGTCATATCGACGCCTGCCCTTTTGAGTACTTCAATCGGATAATCGGAACTTCCTGATTTCAAGAACTCCAGATACCTTTTGACAGCAGGCTCTCCTTCTTCAAGGATTTGCTTGCTTAATGCTGTAGCTGCACTGATTCCAGTCGCATATTGATAAACGTAGTAATTATAGTAGAAATGTGGAATACGAGCCCATTCCAATCCGATTTCCTCATCAATGGTCACACTTTCGCCAAAGTATTTTTTATTCAGCTCATAATATTCCTTCGTCAGCATATCAGCTGTCAATGCTTCCCCACTTTGAGCTTTTAAATGAATGGTATGCTCAAATTCCGCAAACATCGTTTGGCGGAACAATGTTCCACGGAAACCTTCTAAATAATGATTTAATAAATAGATCCGTTTCTTTTCATCTTCAATCGTATTTAATAAATAATCATTCAATAAGTTTTCATTACAGGTCGATGCAACTTCCGCTACAAATATCGAGTAATTCCCATATGGGTATGGCTGATATTTACGCGTATAGTAGCTATGGACCGAATGCCCAAATTCATGCACTAGCGTGAATAAGTTATTGACGTTATTCTGCCAGTTCATTAAAATATAAGGATTCGTCCCGTATGTACCGGAAGAATAGGCACCGCTTCGTTTCCCTTTGTTTTCATGTACATCGACCCAACGATTTTCAAATCCTTCTTTTAAAACATTCAAATAGTCCTCCCCGAGCGGAGCAAGACCCTTAAGGACATAATCCTTCGCCTCTTCATATGTTACTTCCATCTTCACTTCCTTCACAAGCGGGGTGAATAAATCATACATATGAAGTTCATCTAATTCGAGTACTTTCTTACGTAATTCAAGATAACGGTGCAGTAACGGCAAATTGTCATTAACCGTTTTAACGAGATTATCGTATACGCTCTCAGGAATGTTATTGTTACTTAAAGCAGCTTGGCGTGCTGAATCATATTTACGAACTGTCGCATTGAAATTATGATTCTTCACCTCACCTGATAGGGTGGAAGCAAATGTATTGCGGAACTCTCCATACTTGCTGTATACCCCTTTAAAAGCGTCCTCACGTACACGGCGATCTTCACTTTCAAGAAAACGGATATACCTTCCATGAGTTATTTCCACTTCATTTCCCTCTTCATCCTTGATGGTCGGGAATTTCAAATCGGCATTGTTTAGCATTCCGAACGTATTGCCTGATGCATCGAGCACTTCTGATGCTTGTGCCAATAATTCTTCCTGCTCAGCAGATAAGATATGAGGCCTCTGAAGACTGATCTCCTCTAATGAATGTTTATATAAACTCAATTCTTCTTTTTCTTCCAAAAACCCTTCAACTTTGCTTTCATCAATACTCAACAGTTCCGGAACCATATAAGAAAACGCCGCTGCTGCCTGGGCGTATAAAGCTTTCGCCCGATCTTCCATCCCTTGATAAAAAGGATTGGTTGTATCTTGGTCATTGCGCATATGTGAATAAGAATAAACTTTCCCTAGATTCTCAAATACTTCATCTTGTAGTTGGAGGGCCGCAAATAACTTTTCTGCGCTTTCACCCAACGTCCCTTTATGTGCCTCCGCTTTCTTGAGATCTTCTTTTACTGCTTTAAAGGCAGCTTCCCAATCTTCTTCTGTCGCGAAGATATCTTCCAGTCTCCAAGTATCTTCAGCAGCTATTTCACTTCTTGAGGGTAAAGTATTCACTTTTGTTTCCTGTGCCATAAAATATTCCTCTCCATTCCATAGAAAACTCGCCAGTCAGCTACTCATCGTTAAACCGGATTGAATGCTGCAATCTTCATACGGCGTTCATGCTTTATTAGTTTGTAAATCCTCGTTCTTATTACTATTTCTCCATTGACAAAAATAATCCTGCCAATTCATCTGAATTCAAGATGAACCTGAGATGTTAATCCTGATTATACTGGATGTTCCCCTTTTCTATCGTTGTCTTATGCTCATTATAGAAAATTCTTTCCATCATTTGTCCTTCATCACTGTTGGAGGGTAGAGATAAACGTTTTTCAACTTTAAATACCTCCTCCTCCGCCTTTGATATGCAGCCCATATCCTCTAAAAGCTGGATATATTGCCCTACAGGATACACCATCGGCTTTTCATGAAGCAAAGGCAACGACCTAAGCTTTATTTCCCCATTTTTTGTCCGCTTCTTAAAAAAACGGATTATATCATCCATAGAAATCTTTTCCCCAGGTTTTTTCTCTTGAAACACATCCATGTAAATCCACGCTTGCCATTCTATCGTGGGAGTCTCGATTAAAAGCATCCCTCTGACTGGTACCCCTATTTCGATGGGTATTGTCGGAGGTGTAATATGATGTAAATAAAGCCCTTTTAAAAAAGGGTCGCTTCTACGTGCAGCTTTCACACGGTGGAGGCACCAGACCTTTCGTTTATATCTCCAAAAAGGCAAAAAAGGGAAACAGGAGCTTTTTTTGGGGGTTAATCGGCTAGGGTTGAGGATTGTTAAAGAAGCGGTTGTCAATTCGGCAAAGACGACTCTAGGGGAAAAAGGTGTGAGGTTCTTCAAAACGGATAATCGATCAGTTTCCGGACAATACATCCATAGAAACGGATGATGGCAACTGCCGGTGACAAAGAGCCATTGAAAGCCGGATAATCGGAATTCATGCATACTTTTCCTTTTTAAGCTTTTGGCAGCAAGGATCCAAATCGGCTTGATGCCTACGCTTTGATAGGCTCTTGTCCGTTCAATGAATTCATTCTCCGGGATAACTGAGCATTGAAATTCTACCGCAAAGCGATATCCTCCTATCGTAACTAAGATATCTGCCCTTTTCTTTATTTGGGGCAGGTAAGCCTCTAGATCGACTTGATAATCGTGTGATAAAAACCACTGATACAATTTTCTTTTTCCCATTAAATGATAAGCGGATTCCGGTTCTGAAGAAGCACGGCACGAAGAATTACTTTTATGGGCAAAATGCGGGATTCTGACATTCCCAGCTTTGATGGACATTTCCGTCTTGCAACAAGGGCAGTAATAATTCTCTGACTTTCTCCATTTTGCAAGCACGTTTGCCGGCATCTTTTCAGGTAGGGTAATCCAAGTCCCATCTTTCTTTATCGCAGTTAGCATACATCTCCTCCTCAACCAATACATTCGTTTGTACCGCTATGAATCCCTTTTAATTCGCAAAAAAAAATGCCTTATCGGCAAATAGTAGAGTTTGTACAATTAAAGAAGGGGTGAAAGTAATCGGCAAGTGGATTCCAGTACTTTCAAACCGATATTACGCTTGGAAAATGCATCAATCTCCACTTCTTGGGATACCTTTATATCTTCCAAAAAATCATTCACCAGCTGTTGGGTACTTTCCGTCCGGTAGAGAAAGGCATTGACTTCGAAATTCAAATGAAAGCTTCTCATATCCATATTGGTTGTCCCAATTGAAGCCAGTTGGTCATCAACGATGATGATCTTGCTATGCATGAAGCCTTCATTATATTGGAAAATACGAACTCCTGAAGCGAGCATTTCAGGAAAATAGGTTCTCGAAGCATGGAATACAATACGCTTATCGGGGTTCTTGGGAACGAGCAGTCTGACATCCAAACCACTTAAAGCCGCCACCTTCAATGCCTGAAAGATATCGTCATCAGGAACGAAGTAGGGAGAGGCAATCCAGACAGACTTTTCAGCTGAAGTAATCATCTTAAAAAAAATGTTCTTAATGATCGTCCACTCACTATCCGGGCCGCCACCAATCAATTGAACTCCGCCATGCTCATGATGAAGCTGGCTGCCAGTCAAGAGATACTCATCCGTTAAAAAGCTATGATTGGTGCTATAATACCAATCCTGCAAAAATATGAGCTGTAAAGTCCTGACTGCTTCCCCTTTTACGATAAGGTGTGTATCACGCCAAGAACCGAATTTCGGATCATGTCCCAAGTATTCATCTCCAATATTGAGGCCTCCCATGAAACCGATAGAGCCGTCTATCACAATTATTTTCCGATGGTTACGAAAGTTGAATTTATTATTTATTAACGGGAGATGCAACGGACCAAAGACGACCATTTCAACCCCAGCATTCTTCAGTTCATGGATATAGGTGCGGGCCAACTTCCATGAACCAACCGCATCATAGAGAAAACGGATTTCTACCCCTTCTCTTGCTTTTTGTATCAGGACATCCTTTAACACACCGCCGATCCGGTCATCCCTAACGATATAGTACTCTAAATGGATATGATGTTTGGCTTTTTTTATTTCTTCGATGATATTGACAAATGTCTCGTTACCATTTTTCAAAATTCGGGTTTCGGTTGTAAATGAAATTGGACTATTCCCTAGCCTGTTTGCAAGAGAGAATAGCTGCTGTGAGTTCTCGTCCATCTCCTTCATCCGATCATTATGTTCCGCTTCGCCGCTCATTTTCACGAATCTTTGCTTATCCAAAAAGTACTTCTTGCGAAATATCCTTTCTTTCCGGAAATTGCGGCCAAACAAAAAGTAAAATATGAAACCGATGAAAGGGAAAGCACAAAAAACAACAAGCCACGTTATGGTTTGGATGGGATCTCGATTTTCCAGGAAAATCACAAACCCAGTTATCGCCAAGAAAAGGGTCAATATAAGGCTGGAATAAAACATTAGCCCGCCATTGACTTCATTTGTAATAAAATACCAAGGACTGACCAACAAGAGAATAAGCAGACTGATGCCAACTATATTCTTCACCTAGACTACCTCCAATTTACAACACAGGGAGACAGGAAAAAAACTCCCTGCCTAAGGTAAACATATTCATTCTAGGACGAAAAGGCCGATTTCTACTGAAATCGGCCCCAACAGTTAAGCGAAATATTTATCGACCGTCGCGAATACATCATTTTCTATAACTATTTTTCCGTACTCTTCAAGCATGTGCACCGTTATCGGTGACTCCTGACTATATTCCAATAAAAGACTTAGAACATTATCGATTTCTTCCTCGTCAATTTCCGCTTCGGAAAATTCGATATAAAGATAATACTTATTTTGATAAACATAAAGCTTTGTCGTCCAGTCATCCAAGCCATGACGCTTGCTTAATGAAATGACATCTTCAAAATCCTCGAAACTCGTAATGAACTCAATCATACCATCTTCGAATGTCATACCGCTTTCTTCATCCTTACCATGAAAATGTTGATCAAGAAGAGTATCCATCTTATCTGATACATTCAAATCCTTTAACTTATCATCCGAAAGAGGCAGCTCGAGTTTCTGACCATCTTTGGCAAGCTGAGCTTTTGTGACCAAAACTTCCAAGCCTTTTTCAAGAGCTTGAACCTGAATCCATAAAGGTCCTTCAATCATGAATTCTTCTTCTTGGTGCACTTCATCCATCATTTCCCAAAAAAGTTCCTCACTTCTCTCACGACTGTACCAAATCTCTTCGCGATCGAAGCCTCTTTCCTCAATATCTATATAGGAAATATAAAATTTAACTGTATCGTCATTAATGCGTTCGATTTCCATGATTCCCCTCTCCCTTCCTTTCTCATTTTGAAGGGATAATAACCCCCAAGCGAAAATTGCTCTTAAAAGCTCTTTACCCGTAAGTGAATACTGTAAATCATGTTAGTCATTAAAACAGACTATTTTACATCATTTTATGACAAAACCTTGAAGAAGGGAAATAAAAAACGTTACTTATCTAAAAAACAATTGTTTGCCTAATATTCCATTCATTCTATAAAAAAATTCATCCGCATGCAACTATCACAGTGCTTTCTTTACATTAATCGAACTACCGTTTATGCCTTATTATATACACAGCATGATGTATTACATTCTTCTTTTATCTTTTAATGATGCTGACTATAGGATATTCCCGGAAATCCCACACATCAGCTGTTGCCTATGAAATCGGACATGGTCCGGATTTTAAAGTTTCCATCAGGCGAAAAAGCGGTTATGTATAAAGAAAAAGCTCTGCACAATTCCTGGCAGAGCTTGAAAGACCTTATTAGTTGACCATACGTTGTGCTTCTCGTAACTGGAAAGTACGAACTTTACGTGGTAAAAAGCGTCTTATCTCATCTTCGTTATAACCCACTTGAAGCCGTTTCTCGTCAAGGATAATTGGACGTCTCAACAGACCTGGATTTTCCTTGATCAATTTATATAATTCTTGAAGAGGCAGGCTCTCTAAATTTACGTTTAACTTTTGGAAAGTTTTTGACCGTGTTGAAATGATTTCATCGGTGCCATCTTCTGTCATTCGAAGAATTTCTTTAATCTCATCAATTGTTAACGGTTCTGAAAAAATATTTCTTTCTTTATATCCAATCTCATGTTCCTCTAACCATGCTTTTGCTTTTCTGCATGAAGTACAACTAGGTGATGTATATAATGTTACCATGTTTACTCACACTCCCTAAATATAGAATCGGTGATCTATGAGGGGAAATCTACTATTAGTATTCATAAGTACCACTCTAATTTGAAATAATTTTAATTAAGTATTTCATATTCCTTATTATACACTAATTTATTTAAAATGAATACCCTTTTTGAAATTTGAAAAAATCCTTTAAAACTTCTTGTTTAGCCTGTACTATAGCTATTTCATTTTTTTATGTAATACATTAAAACCACTTTTTCTAATTGAAAATACCTAGCTACAATTCTCATTTAACTCTCAATTCGGCCCTCATATTATTTTTATTAGTTCGTTACTTTTATTTACCCCCCATTCCTTGTCAATAAACAAGATCATGTAAATATATTTTCTTTAACAAAATGCAAATTCCTTCTTTTACAAGAAAAACCATTCTTTTAGCACATATAATCCCAAAAGTAAAAGTGGTAATTGGAGAGAATCGTTAATAAGTGGAACAATCTACCTTGCAAGAATTTAAAGATATTCATTCGCCTAAAAAAATGCACAAAAAGGGCCGGAGAAACTGAACTGCACCCCAATTGTTAGACAACATCTAACAATTGGAGGTGCAGTTTTTTTGACTAAATATACGATAGACGAAAAATTACATGCAGTTTTAGAGTACTTAGAAGGGAAAAAATCCTATAAATCCATTGCACAAGAAAGAAATGTAGGTTTATCCCCTCTGAAAAGATGGGTCGCTCGCTATCTAAAACATGGGATGGAAGGACTTGCTTCATCCTATACAAATTACACTCTGCCCTTTAAACTAGAGGTACTTAAATATATGAACGAATATGGGGCATCAATCAACGAGACCGCTGTACA
>NZ_CAKKLV010000052.1 GCF_918698115.1 Peribacillus sp. Bi96 | reverse complement strand
CATTGCGCATAGCCCTATTCTAGACAAAACCCTTAATAATGCTTATTGGCAACATCAAGGGTTAGAAAATCTATATGAACGATATACAAAACTGCGTCAGACTTAAACTGAACCGCCGTATACCGAACGGTACGTACGGTGGTGTGAGAGGTCGGAGGCTAGGCGCCTCCTCCTACTCGATTTATGGAACTAACGGGGCAGGATAGTTGAATAAGGAAATACATAATGAAATATAATGAATTTTTAATGTTAAAAATTATAAAGATTTGGAATGGGAAATTCTTTGTTATAAATGTAGTAATAAATATAGCCGTATATTGTTAATTGTATTGAAATATTTAAAGAATTTTTTATACAACGGAAGTTAGGGAGACAATTAGCATCAGGCGAACAATATTTTTTGAGGAGAATTTAGATTGAAAAAATACAGTATAGCAATTCTTTATCTAGTAGGAGGAGGACTATTTTTATCAATAGGTTATTCAAGTTTTGCTCAAGGTCTATTAGAAGAGCTTACTACGCAAATGAATAATTCTGAATTGTTAATTGGATTTGGTTATATTTTTCTGATTGTTGGCATTATTCATTTCTTAATAAACAGTCTTAAAAGGAAATAACTAGTTAACTTTCTGATATTACTAACAAGCACATAATTAAACGAAAAGGGTGCATTACATCTATATGGGGCTGGAAACAGCTCCTTTTCTTATAGAACTAAAGGGGTAGTTGGATAAACAGGAGAAATGGACATATTTATATTTTTCGAGAATTTCGACATTATATTGACAATAATATAGTTACTCATTACACTTGAAAATGATTCTCAATATTGTACTGGAGGCACCAATGTTATGTCAAAAAGAAGAAACAGCAAACAAGTGTTATTTATATCAGCAATCGTTTTAATTTTATCAACGCTTTTACTTGGATGTACAAATGAATCAAAAGAAAATTCAACTTCAAATAAAGACATGCTTACTTTTGCTTGGCCTAGGGATATAGGTGAAATGAATCCGCATGTCTATAATCCTTCTCAATTATTCGCTCAATCGATGATATATGAACCTTTGGTTAGCTACCAAGATGGAGGCAAGCTGAAACCACATTTAGCTGAATCTTGGGAAATTTCCAAGAATGGGAAGGAATATACGTTCAATCTACGTCAAGATGTGAAATTTTCTGACGGTACTAGCTTTAATGCTGAAATTGTGAAAAAGAACTTTGATACTATATTAAAAAATGTTGATTTACATAGTTGGTTAGGCTTTATTCCGAAAGTGGATCAAACGGAAGTAATTGACCAAAACACGTTTAAACTAACATTAAAGGAGCCCTATTATCCTACAATTCAAGAGTTAGCCGTCGTTCGTCCAGTCCGTTTCTTAGGTGATGCTGGATTCCCTAAAGATGGTGACACTTCAAAAGGCGTTACAAAACCAGTCGGTACAGGTCCATGGATTTTGGAAGAATATAAAGCAGATGAATATGCTATTTTCAAACGCAATGAAAATTATTGGGGTGAACTCCCTAAAGTAAAGAAAATCAAAATCAAGATCATTCCTGATGCTGAAACCCGAGTTCTTGCTTTTGAAAAAGGTGACCTAGACCTTATTTATGGTGAAGGCGTTATCAGTCTAGATGCTTTCAAACAATTAGAAACAACAGGTACCTATGAGACTAGTATTTCTGATCCGGTTGCGACAAGACAACTAGTTATGAATACGAAGAAAGAACAGCTTTCAGATTTACGTGTTCGTCAAGCGTTACAATATGGATTTAATAAAAAAGCAATGGTTGACGGAGTTACTTCTGGGTTGGAAGAGAAGGCAGATTTTATTTTACCGACAAACTTCCCTTATACTTCAGACATTGATGTAACACCGATTGATTATAATGTTGAAAAAGCAAAAGCTTTATTAGATGAAGCAGGTTGGAAGTTGCCAAAAGGAAAAAACGTTCGTGAAAAAGACGGAAAACCACTTGAAATCGAGTTAATGTACGACTCTGCAGAATCGATTCAAAAAGCAATGGCTGAAACATTACAATCTGAGTGGGCAGCACTAGGTGTTAAATTAAATATCGTTGGAGTTGAGCTTACGGTACAAATTCAAAGATTTAAAGCTAATGATTTTGAATTGAATTTCTTTAGTAACTATGGCGCACCGTATGATCCCCATACTTTTGTAAACATCGTTGGTTCAGAAGGATTTGGATTTAACGAAGCCATTTCATCTTATCCGAACAGAGATAAGTTGTTAAAACAAATTGCAGATGTTCCTGGAACAACAGATGAAAAAGAACGTCAAGAACTTTACTCCACTATTTTGGAATCACTACAAGAACAAGGTGCGATTGTTCCTATTTCTTATATTAAGAAAATAGCTGTTTATCAAAAAAATGTATCTAATTTTACATTCCCTGCTAACCGGGATGAACATCCATTCACAGGAATTAGCATCGAGTAGTAAGTTACAGGAGGGTTTTCATGGGCACTTATATCTTGAAACGAATTATGGCCATTATTCCCATCTTTCTTTTGGCCATCCTTCTAACGTTTGGAATGATTCACCTTTCACCCGTGGACCCAGCTGAGGCATATTTATCGGCAGCACATATCCAACCCACAGATGAGATGTTGGCTCAGAAAAGACATGAGTTTGGCTTAGATCAACCTCTCCATGTTCAATATGTAAACTCTATCATTAAGATATGCCAATTTGATTTTGGCATATCTTATCTTTCGAATAAACCTGTTTGGGACGAGGTTACATATCGAATGCCAGCGACCATTCAGTTAGCTTTAGGTAGCATCATATTAGCGGTCCTGGTCAGTGTCCCTCTTGGTTTTTTGGCAGGCATAAAGAAAAACAGTGGTATCGACCATTTTAGTCGACTTCTCTCTTTTTTCGGGGCATCGATCCCCTCTTTTTGGCTTGGTTATTTATTGATTTTTTTCTTTTCTGTTAAACTCGACCTATTCCCTGTTGAAGGAATCGGGACTTGGCAACATCTGGTTCTCCCTTCCGTGACTTTAGCTTTGCCATTAATAGCCTTGTATACTCGACTATTACGTGCTAGCGTTCTTGAAAATTTACAGGAACCTTATATCCTTTTTGCTCGCACAAGAGGGATTCATGAAAAAGTCATTATGGGGAAACATGTATTGAGAATAGCCATATCTCCTATGATTACTGGTCTAGGGATGAATTTAGGAAAGCTACTGACTGGAACCATTATCGTCGAAGCGGTCTTTTCCTGGCCAGGATTTGGTCGTTATTTTATTGAAGCTATTTTTAATCGGGATGTTCCTGTCATTCAATGCTATGTGCTTTTAGCAGCGGGACTATTCATTATTAGTAACTTGATAGTTGACCTTATTCAAATGTGTATCGACCCACGCATCTCCAGAAAAGGAGGGCAACATCAATGATAACAAGTCTTCGCATTATGATGAGAAGTCAGAAAGTGGTTGTCCTTTGTTCGATAATATTGAGCTTCCTATTAATCATCACGATCTTGGCTCCTTGGATTGCACCAAATGATCCTATTGCTGTCAATTTAGCTAATAAACTACAGCCCTCTTCCTTTGAGTATCCACTGGGAACTGATCATTTAGGAAGATGCACGTTATCACGCATCTTATATGGAGCTCGCATTTCGTTAGGATTTGCCACATTAATTTTTATTTCATCTTTAGGCATCGGTTTGATTGTTGGAACCATTGCTGGTTATAAAGGTGGATGGTTGGACCAGGTGCTAATGAGACTTTGTGATGGTGTTATGGCATTTCCGAATCTTTTGCTCATTCTTGGACTTGTTGGTATATTGGGTCCTGGCCTTAAACAGGTCATCTTAGCATTGATGCTTGTGCAATGGGTGTATTATGCGAGAATTTTCCGAGGAATGGTACTTAGTCTGAAAGAACAAAACTATATAGCGGCAGCTAAAATAAGCGGTTCTTCTCAATGGAAGATAATAAAGAAACATATCGTTCCAAATGTTCTCCCTCCGCTCGCTGTTATGGGTACATTAGAAATGGGTTGGGCCATCATGGATATATCCGCCATGTCGTTTCTAGGTTTAGGTGTGCAACCCCCTACACCAGAATGGGGAGCGATGATTCATGAAGGGAAATCATATATCCGGACGAATCCAGAATTAATGCTATATCCAGGTTTGATGATTATGCTCGTTGTCGTCACCTTCAATTTATTAGGCGAAGCGCTATCAGAACGTTTTGGAGTCAAACGTCGTTAATAAAAAGGAATGAGAAGATTGAGAACAGAACGGTCGAATGTATTAAAAGTGAGCGATCTACATGTACAAGTACAAACAAAAGATGGTGCTTCCACCCTCGTTCAGGATATTAATTTTGAACTGGAAAAAGGGAAGGTACTAGGTCTTGTTGGGGAAAGTGGGAGTGGTAAAACTGTTACGAGTATGTCCATTCTGCAGCTTCTTGATCGGAAAACAACGACGATTGAAGGTAGCATTACCCTCCAAGGACGAGAATTGAATGGTTTAGACGATAAAGAAATACGTGAAATTCGTGGCAAGGATATTGCCTTTATTATGCAAAATCCAATGAATTCGTTTACGCCTGTTTTTACAATTGGCAATCAATTTATCGAAACGATTAGGTCTCATACCTCATTGAATAAAAAACAAGCAAAAGAGCTTGCCATCGATGCGATGCAAAATGTAAATCTGCCAGATCCCGCGAAACTATTAAAAAGCTTTCCTTTTCAATTGAGTGGAGGTATGCTTCAACGCGTGATGATTGCGATGGCCGCATGTTTACATCCTTCCGTTATTATTGCTGATGAGCCAACAACTGCACTCGACGTTCATAATCAATTACAAGTACTTCGCCACTTGGATAAAATTCGTGCTGAATATGGAACAGCCATTTTACTCATTTCTCATGATCTGGGAGTCATTTCTGAAATGGCTGATGATGTAGTCGTTATGCAACATGGCAGAATTGTAGAAACTGCAAATGTATTTGAATTATTTGATAATCCGCAGCATGAGTATACAAAGAAACTGCTAAATGCCCGCCTTATCTTAAATCATGAAGAACCTATCACCTATATGTTGTGAAATATAGATTGCATTCTTTTGAGGGGGGAACAAATGAGTTTATTACAAGTAAAGGCAGTAACTCATAGCTACAATTCTCATACGTTTTTTAAATGGAAAGATCATTCAAAAAAAGTACTCACTGACATTTCCCTCTCTATTGACGAAGGAACATGTTTAGGACTACTTGGGACGAGTGGAGCTGGAAAAAGCACATTAGGAAAAGTGATTCTTGGCTTAGAACGTCCACAGCAAGGACAAGTTCTGTTTCAAGGGCATGATATTTATACGGCTGATAAGCTTATTCGACAAAAGATACGCCGAGATCTACAAGTCGTCTTTCAAGATTCGTATTCATCTGTCAATCCACGAATGACAGCCGAGCATATTATAGGCGAGCCATTAGAAAACTATGAAAAACTAACCGTAGCCGAACAAAAAAGAACCGTTATTGAGTTATTGGAAAGAGTAGGACTAAGTGAGAAGGATTTAAAAAAATACCCACACCAATTTAGCGGTGGACAATTGCAAAGAATTAATATTGCTAGAGCAATCTCTCTTAAGCCACTGCTAATCGTCTTAGACGAATCCGTAAGTAGTCTGGATATGGTTAATCAAACACTAATTTTAGAATTATTAAATGAGTTAAAAAAAGACTTCGGCTTATCTTATCTTTTTATTACACATGATATTAAAGCGGCCTATTCAATTTCGGATACTTTGGGTGTACTGGAAAAAGGAGAATTAATCGAGCTTTACGATTCTAAAACTCAGTTTTTTTCATCAGAACATCCTGTCGTCAAACAGATGAGAGGTTCTATCCTTGCTGAGCATCCGCGTTTTCGTTCTCTTCCAACGAGGATTAACAAGACCTAGTCTAGAATCTATATTTATTGATTGGAAGGCCTCGATTTCAACTTGAAAATCGAGGCTCTTGTTTATATTTTTTCTGAAGAACATATTGGAGGGAAAAGATGAATTATCGAACATACCTTGCTTTAGCCACCCCTTTAACGATTTCAACGATGACAACCCCTTTATTAGGGGCTGTGGATACAGCAGTTGTTGGTCAGCTTCCAAATCCGGCGTATATTGGAGGAGTTGCAGTAGGCAGCATTATTTTTAATACTTTATATTGGTTATTCGGTTTTTTAAGAGTTAGCACGTCTGCGTTTACCGCTCAAGCTAATGGGGCAAACAATCAAGCTCAGGAAGCCCTTGCTTTGTTTCGCCCTTTTTTATTAGCTGTCATTGTAGGTCTTTGTTTTATCCTCCTACAATGGCCGATTGAATACGCAGCTTTGAAACTGATTGCCCCTGATTCCGATGTTAGCAAATTGGCAGCGGAATATTTTCGAATTCGAATTTGGGGAGCTCCCTTCACTTTGATGAATTATGTCATTCTTGGTTGGTTGATGGGCATGTCGAAGATTAAAGTATCTTTATTTTTACAAGTGTTCATGAATGTTCTAAATATTGTTCTTGCCATTTTGTTTGTTCATGTCTTTTCTTTGGCCGTAAAAGGGGTGGCTATGGCAACTTTAATCGCAGAAATCACCGCTTTCTTAATTGGCTTACTCCTATTATTGAAGGCATCACCGATTCAATGGAAAATGCCAGCTGTGGGAACGCTTATAGATACACATTCTATGAAAAAGATGTTTATCGTTAACAGGGATTTATTTATTCGAACGATTTGTTTATTAGCCGTTTTTAACTTGTTTACAGCAAAAGGTGCTTCTTTTGGTACTGAACAATTGGCTGCAAATGCTGTATTGATTCAAATTCATTATATTATGGCTTATTTCTTTGATGGGTTTGCAAATGCTTCCAGTATTTTCGTAGGTAAAGCGATTGGTTCAAATAACGAAAAATTATATAAAAAAACGCTCACTTTGTCCTGGCAATGGTCAATTCTATCCGCCTTCTTCATTGCTTGCGCCTATGGACTATTTCAAGAACAGATTATTGGACTCTTCACAAATTTACCGAGAGTAATTGAGCTTTCGAATAAATATGGAGCTTGGCTAATTATTTTCCCATTTGCAGCCTGTTTCGGACTCGTCATTTACGGTGTCTTTACGGGAGCAACTGAAATTGTACCGGTTCGAAACTCTATGATTTACGCGTTGATTGCGTATATTATTGTGCAAGTCACTACAACTCCCATCTGGGGCAATCATGGCTTATGGCTCGCCTTCATCGTCTTTAGTATGGGTAGATCTGGTTTTCTAGTTATGTATATCCCTAGACTGAATAAGAAAATTTTTCATGTTAAACAAGAATCGTGAATGCTTCTTTGCCGCCTCCTTAATCTTTAATTTTTTTCTTGAAAAGTAAAACAGACGGAGAAAAGTCTAGGATAGATCTTGGGCGTCCTTTAGTATGCATGATACAACAATACATAATTTGATAGTAACATTATGACCAAGTGCAACCTAGGTTAGGCGATGGGGCCGATTCGCATTATAAATTACGTGTGCTTTAATAGAAGTCCGGCTGCCATATGGCAGCTTCTTTTGTTTCTGCAACTAACGGGACAGGTAAGTTCTACAAGGAACTATGATAAAATTACGATAAATATGTACATAGAAACCAATAAATGGTTGATCCCAAGGAGATAATTATGAATAATCACTGCTGCGAAGCTATGAAAGACCAAGTTAATATTAATTGCAAAATTCACGCTAACCCATTTGATTGTCCAGACATTTTGATCACTTATAATAAAAGGTTTGATGAATATGGGTTACTAATCCACGATGGAGGCAGCTCAAGTATAGAAATAACCTTTTGTCCGTGGTGTGGCACGAAATTACCAGATTCTAAAAGAGATTTATGGTTTGAAATCCTTGAACAATTAGGATTTGATGACCCTGTTGAGCAATCGATTCCAGAGGAATTTAAAACAGATAAATGGTATAAAAATAGTAAATGAGCAGAAGTTTCACTAACTTGTTGAGAGATACTTTGGGTGCATTTTTCTTATAATTTGTGAAGGATTGTACTTAAACTAACGGGTGCGTTAGTTGAATTACAGGGCGAAAACTGGCTTCTTAATATAAGGGAAGTTGTAAGAGGGTATTGTGATGTTGCTGCAATTTTTTTACAAATCAAGATAACCAATAATTCACAATAATAGTAAGCTTAATTTTGTTATATACATCATTTTTCAAGGGATGGTGCAAGGGATACTTAAACGAATAATAACTAAGTACGAACACGAAGGTCTGACCCCGGAGGATATTGTGCATTTAAATACTATAAAAGGACAAAATCCTTATGGGATGCTAACTCTATTATTAGGTCTAGCATCCTTTATTTTTGGGCCACAGTATATAATTATTCCTATCGTATCTTTGTTATTGGGTTTTATTACTTACCGGACATTTGATTCTGAAACAGAGAAAAATCCTTCCAAAGGGTTTTGGAGGGGTATTTGGCATGGCCAAAAATAGTATATCATAAGGGAAATGAAAATTTCAGAGAAAGATATTGACATCCTATTAGCTGGTTTACTTCAAAAACTAGGGTTGATGCTGCAGTCTTTTTTATGGAACTAAAGGGGGAACTACCTTAGGTGTAGAGTGACAATTTTGTTCATTAATACAACTTATATTCATTTAAATTTCAGAAGCTTCTGGTTGGAAACCTCCTATATTTCTATCTTCGACTACCATGCGCAATCCACGCTTCGGTCT
>NZ_CAKKLV010000051.1 GCF_918698115.1 Peribacillus sp. Bi96 | reverse complement strand
CTGCCCATTTACTAGTAACGATTGCTTACAACATCTTAAAAACAGGAGAACCTTATCATGAACTAGGCTCAAATTACCTTGAAGAAAAACAAAATAACAAAGAATTAAAAATGATCGAATACCTAAATAAGAAAGGCTATACAATTGCTCCATCTGAACAACAAACTTCATAACCAGTTAAAATAACGCAATAGTTCATTACCCCCATCAAAAAAAAATGAGAATATGGAGGGTTTATTTTAGCATGGCTTTTTTACTAATGTATTTTCATATAAAAAAGCTGCCTTAAAGACAGCTCCGATCTTCAGCTAATGCACCCGTTATTTTAATAAGGAGTTCATATATTTTAACTTTCTAATCTTCACCAAAAATTTGTTTATTGCTTTTTCTAAAAAGCGACACATTGTGAATAGGTGTAATTACTTCGTTATCCCAAAATATTGCACTACCATTTGGAATAGCGTATATATCCCTATTGTTTGATAAAGGGAATAATTCTTCATCAAGGGTTCCATCATAGTGAACTTCTACACTAAAATCTACTAACTCTAAACCTTTTATAACTTGTGTTTCGGGATAATATTCATCTTTTGTGATGATACAGTCTCTACAAAAAACTAACGCCCCAGCACTAACACCCACCATTAATCCTGAAAAACCTTTAATTGCTTGTATCAATTCTTTTGCAATCAAACTTTCCATTAACTTCTCTGGTCTTCCGCCAGTAAAATACAGAATATTATGGTCTTTTATTTCATTTTGCATTTCTTGATTTGTGAGTCGATAGTCGAGAAGTTTAATATGCTCTATCCCTATATCCTCAAATGATTTTTTTACAGAGCTAAACCATCCATCAAGTTTTGAATCCTCTGTCGCAAACGGAATTACTAAGATTTTATTTCCTACTTCAACGTGATTTGATAAATAACTCATCACATTATCAAGTTCTCCAGCTAAAGGGTTTCCTCCCCCGATAGTGCCATAAAAAGAGAGCGGCCTTAAAGACAGTTCTGATCTTCAGCCTGTTACCTGAATAAGAATATTTCTTCTATTTGGCAACTTCCAGTACAATTCGAGAAACTAAGTAAGAAAAGCCACTTAAACCTATAATTCCTACTAAAATTAATAAAGGAGCTTGTTCTGCATACATCATTCCTACAAAGAACATAGTAAAACATAGCAGTGACCCTACGATATTTAGTAAGATGTTCTTCTTATTCATTGTAATCAACCTTTACCTTCCCCGTTTGTTCATTTTAGGGTGTAAGGGATTCTTGGAAGAATTTTAATTACAACAAGTATATCTAAGTAATTTGGAACAAATATTATAACTGTTGAAAATCCAAAGGAGGTGGCTAAAATGAACGCACAACGAGCAGAAGAAATTGCTTCTTCGCCAATTATGGCTAATGTAACCTATAATGAGGAAAGTATCTACATTGAGCACGTGGATGAACAAAATGGAACAGCTACAATCCATCCGCTTGATGAACCTAATAAAAAACAAAGTGTTTCTGTAACCAGCTTAAAAGAACAGTAATTTATCATATTTCTTCTAAACCTCCGCCTTCGGGTGGTGGTTTCTTGTTAGTTTAAGTTCATTTACCATCTTCTTTTACAATCTATCACCTTGTTGAAGTAATCTGCCCCGTTAATTGCGGCTGCCTTATAGCCCCTTCCCTCATAAACTAAGCACCCGTCAGTTTATGAAGAAAGAGAGTGAATTAAGTAGAGTGTGTCTAATCCAATTATTTTTCTAATGCCTTATCAAATAATGGCACTTCTGAAACCTCTGGTTTTACTAGTAATCCAATTTCTCCAAGTATACCAACCGTACTTATATTGGACTTTTGTATTTGATTTGCTGTTGAATCAGCAATGTGTACAATCGGTAAACTGACTTTTTCTTCTATATATTTATTTCGGCACCTGCCTTCCAAAGACAGAGCAACATCGCCTAATAATCATACTGAAAATTCGATATATACATAATAGACTCTATATACAGTACCTTACTTATTAATCGAAAAACTCCATATGAGCTTTTTCTTGTTTGTAGTAATTTATTCTATCTTGTAAAGTACCTGTATGAAACTCAAACTTATGACCATCTGGGTCAGTAAAATAAATAGAGTTCTTATCTTTTTCATCTCTTGGACGACCTGACAAGATGTTTACATTCAATTCCATTAGTTTCTCGTACATTTTTACAAAGTCAGCTTCTTCTATTGAAAAAGCTATGTGTGTGTATGATTGGCTTATTTCATTACGTGGAATATCTTTTTCTACATTCAGAGCGATCCACATTCCATTCAAATCAAAATAGGCTGTATTTCTACCCTTGACCAACAATTTTGCATCAAGAACGTTTTGATAAAACTCAATGGAATTCTCTAAATTAGAAACTGAAAATAAAAAGTGATTCAAACCTTTTATAGACACTTTACCACCCCGTAATAAGACTACTTAAATAATTATATTAAAAATGCTAAATCTCCAAATCTTTTGCCTTTTTTTTGGCCAATAGACGCTTATAAACAGGATAGCCAAACATGTAGTACCCTGAAAATGACAGCAGTATTAAGGATAAACCGGTCATTGTGAGGATAGTGTATCTATACCAATTGCCAAAGAATGATCCATCATGCAAAGTGATGAGGAAAGTTGAGTAATCTGGATTTGTGGATAACACTTTACCCGTACTCGCATCTACTTGAACACCTTGACTGTTATTAAAGCGTACCTGGTAAACATTTGCACCTGGTCTATATTCGATTCTAAATATATCTTCAACCGAGTCTACACCTGGAAGCCCCTGAGACGTAGCAATTGACACGACCTTCTCCATGGGTATCGCTTGATCTGGACTCGCCTCTTTCCCCGTTCTTAACTCATCAGCCACTCCGAGTGGTATCATATAAACAAGCACGAGGCCTGTGACTGCGATGAACATAAAAAAAACGGATAAAATTAATCCAGTCCATTTATGTACCTTTCGGCTTAATTGATACAACTTTACTGATTTCGACATTATTCCATCACTCCACTTGACTACTTTTCAAAACACCAATTTTTCGCCTTTTTCCACGTTCATAAATAAGAAAATCAACCCTATTTCTTACATAAACATGCGTCTTTTCAATATTTATTAAGATTTTGTATATTAATCCAAATTATATCTTATCATTATTCAATGAGCCTGTCCTTTAGTGCCATAAGAAAAAAGAGCTGTACTAGCACCTCATTGAAATTACCCTGTGTTTAATACGCTGGAATCCCACCTCTCTCCTTTTAGAACTAACTAAGTAGTAACATTCATCTCAACTTTCCTGCCCCTTTTGTTGCCAAAAACTCAACTGGATTATTTCATTTGTTAAACATTGCGTGTGGCACCAAAGGAAGAATTTCCACCCCCTCTTGCGGATTGAAAGTAATCTCCTTACCATCTAACTCAATGGTTGCTTTTGAAAAACAAAGAAAAATTGGCGTGGGTATTGATGATAATGTTTTTTTCAGTTGTCAGCAGGCATACGTTCACCTAAATGCCACCTATCACCATTATCTCCCCATATGTACTTTTCAGCATTTCGTTTACTTTTTTTCATTCTTGCCCCGTTAGTTTAAAAAAGAAATTTTGTATTTATTTTCTTTTGGAACGCATACCATTTAGTTTTGTAATGTCAACTTGATTAAGCAATTGGTTATACATTTCACTCTTAACATCATATATAGCAATTTTCCCTTGATTATTATAATGAATTCCCCAACCATAATTTTTCACCAAAGGAGAAGCTCTGAAGCAAGCCTTGGATTTTTTAAAAAACTGTTCTCGAAGTTCAACTACATTTTCCTCTTCTATTTGATTCTTGATTAAGTATGTTTTAAATTGTACGTCTTCTTGTGTAAATTTATATGGGTTATTATTAATTAAATCATGCTCAATATAAGAAATTGTGGGTTTATCGTTTTTGAAGACAGGTACCTTTGCTGCAGTAACTTTTGAATCCTCTGAAATGGTAATAAGTGTGTTTTTAAAACTCATTTCACAACCTCCTTATTCAGCCGTGCGATTAATATCACACCATATTCTACCATCGTTTTCTTCCACCATCCTGCCCCCATAGTTGCAAAAGAAAAAGGCTGCCTGAGCAACCAGATAGTTTGATTAGTTTATTGAAAATAAAAACAGTTTTATTGAAAACATTATACCCTTTCAAGAGGGCTATGAGGTAAAGGTGGTAATTGAATTCTAACCAGGTCTCCAGGGTGAACCTCACCACTTTCCAATACTATGCTCATGATTCCTGCTTTACGTATCAAGTTCCCATGCTTATCCCGGTCTAAAACTGCGTTCATAAGTCCTGATTTAAATTGATCAATTTGGACACATGGATTTCGTAAGCCCGTTACTTTAATAACTGCTGTTTCCCCAATATATAGTAACGAATCCCTCGGCAATTCAAGCAGATCAATACCTTTTGTAGTAATATTTTCACCCATTTGTCCAGCTGTAACATTAAACCTATCTTTCAATTCATCTAATAATTCTGAGTGGATCAAGTGAACTTGTCGAAGGTTAGGTTGATTGGGGTTAGCCGCTACACGTGAACGATGCTTAACGGTTTTACCTAAATGGGCATCTCCTTCAACGCCCAAACCTTTCAACAGTTTTATACGACTGCAATTTTCCTTACTAAATGTGTGTTTATCACTTTTACTTACAGCTATTACTACTCCACTGGCCGAGTCAATTTTTTCCTCATTCTTTTTCATTCAACTCCCCCTAATACTAACAATTAACATATTTATCCAAATTACCTACCTCTTTAGTTTAACTACATTCTTTCACAATCTCAATAGTGTAGAGCCTTTTGAGACACAATCCAATCACCTACAAAATAGATTTCATAATTTCTCATTTGACTTGTATCAGAATGCTTATCATTATAAATACGCATTTTCCTGATGATATCCCTTATTAAAGAATATGGCCCTAAAATGAAAATTAAGAACTTATCTTTGTTCCAGAATAGCGTCCTCTAATGGAATAACTTGAATTTATCCTCATTCTAAAAATTTTATTTTAGTTCAACTAACGCACACCTATAGTTTAATTACGCCCGTGCGGAAAGTGTCGCAATGCCTTATCAGATACCCCGACCTAATTTGGTACTAATAGACAGCTCTAATCATATTCTTATAAAAGAAAACAATAAGAAGGAGTGCAAAGTCATTTGATTAAAGTGAAGGTTGGTTTACGGCCCATTGTAAGTAAGATAAATTTACCTACTGTTTTGAAAACAACCATACTTCCAGGTGACTCAATTGAAAGATTATTTATTGCAACCCAGGTAGGAGAGATCTTTTACATAGGAAACGGAGTTATAAGGACTTTTTTAGATATTCGACCGCGAATCCTAAAACTAGGTGTTTCTGGTGGAGGATATGATGAACGGGGATTGCTAGGGCTAGCCTTTCATCCCGAATTTTATTATAACGGTCTGTTTTATCTTCATTATTCATTAGCTGGAACACAAGGACCAGGTGCTCTTTCTGAATCTATTAATCCTAACCCATGTGATCCTAGAACTTTAAACCTAAGGTGGATAAATAGAGAAACTCAATATGATCATATTGATACAATTGAAGAATGGATATTACAATCGAATGGTCAACCCCAAAAACGTCGGACATTACTTAACTTAAGAAGACCATTTTCAAATCATAATGGGGTCAATAGTTTAAATTTTTCACCTGAAACCGGAAAACTTGTTTTAACAACCGGAGATGGTGGATCCGGCTATGATACATTTAACTTAAGCCAGGACGATCTAGAAATCGCTGGTAAAATAATTGAAATTGACGTAGGTAAGAATATATCCATCAATAATCCACCCATTGTCACACGTTTTAATGAACTTCCCATAACTATTCAGGAAACGCTCATGGTAATGGCCAAAGGGGTTCGCAATATACCAGGCATTTCATTTCAAAGGTTTTCTAATCAGTATATTAAATATGCGGGAAATGTCGGTCAGGATTTGGTCGAGTCGATTTTTTCATTCGTTCATTATAATCCAATACCGGTTACTCAGCTTATTCAGGCTTCTTTCATGAATTCTGAACCTGACAAAGAAAGATTTATAAACTTTGGGTGGCGAGGTTGGGAAGGTGCTTTTCCTTCTTCGATTATAAGAGGCTGCACTGAAAATTCGACTTTGGATGAGAAAACGATCGCTTATTACAATGAAGCAGTAGCACTTTCAGAGAGTCGTCTTCAGCCTTTAACAAGCTATTTTCATAAAGATACCAGACCCGATAAGTTTGAAGGAACTGCACTTACAGGAGTGCAAGCTTATATGGGGAAAAGAATCCCTGGTTTAACAGGAAGCGTTGTGTTTACTGATCTTGCCCGGAAAGAATCTCAACCTCAGGTTAGAGGGGCTTTAGCCTATACCATGGTAAGACCAAATAGTGAACAAAATGATTTTAGTGTGATACAAACCGATTATGATTTTGGTTCTCAATCAGCCTATTATGTTAGTTTGGGAACGAATCTGAATCAAACCAAATTATATTTAGCGGTTTATGGCTCTATGAAAGTGAATGATTTTAACCAAGGCAAAGTTTTTGAAATAGTTCCATGAATCATAACTATAAAATTCTACTAAATCTTGATAAATCTCTTACATGGATTTAATGAATCGAAATTTAAACCAAGTGATGGAGAATCACTAAATGATAATCATTTTTAATCTTTTAAAAATGATTAAAGCAATTTCAACCCATAACCAGCTATAACTGAAAGCAAATAAAAAGCCAGTTGTAAGAAATGAAAAGGAAACAGAGACCGCTGGACCTAAAACTGGAAAGTGAAAAATAAATATTAGACTCATAATTCCTAACATTAAAAGAATTGCACCAGTAGCAATAATACTTAATCTCTTCCTAAACAAGTAAAAGGATGCCCCTATGCCAAGTCCTAACAATCCTGTTGTAAAAGGAAATACAATTAGTTCAGTTGGCTGTAGGATGAATAACAACATTATTGTCAGAAAGTAGGACATTACTCCAAATGGAATGGAAAACATGGAACATAACAGAATAGGTGCAGTGGCTAGCGGACTTAAAAAATATCCTATACCCGGTAAAAATCCAGCAGCAGCCTGTAGAATAGCAGCCATACAGGCAAAAATAGACCCTAAAATGAGCTTCATCGTTTTTTTATGTTTATTGAATATTATTTGAGATGAACGAACCTCATCAGAAATAGGTTTTAAAAAATACACCTTTCCACCTCATTTTAAATAGTTTATACGTTACCATACATTATATTTACCATTTATTAGAGGTGGAACAATTATTAATAATCCAAACATCAATATCCTGAGTAATGAAAAATAAGCTTAATAAAAAATCTCTTTAAAACTTAACCGATAATACAAAAATAGAACATTAGTTCACATAAGGAAGTTAGCTGTT
Source organism: Peribacillus sp. Bi96 (assembly GCF_918698115.1). Classification (GTDB taxonomy): domain Bacteria; phylum Bacillota; class Bacilli; order Bacillales; family DSM-1321; genus Peribacillus. The sequence goes on along the minus strand of NZ_CAKKLV010000051.1, from coordinate 2,817 downwards.
GTGATGATGTCTGGGTAAACATAAGTAATTTCCTTTGCCTATTAAAAAAAACAAGGCCTTATGGCCCTGCTTTTTATTCGACTATTACTTTTCCAACCATTCCCTCCTGGAAATGGAACCGACATATCAGTTCATATGTACCGGGCTGTTTCGGTTTCACGGTAATGTTTTTTTCTTGACCTGGCTGTACCTCGGCGTCAATACCGAGCTTTTCCAGTGTGAAGGTGTGCTTTTTCTTACCTTTGTTTTTCAATATCAACGTTGTGGTTGTTTCATTCGGAATAGTGATGTCTTTCGGATTAAAGTAATCATCGTTCAACTCGACCTCTATCGATTTCTCCGTCTCCATAGGCTGAGTTACAGCACTGGATTCGGCAAATACGCCGAGTGAGCCTAGAGTTGTCACAACTACAACCATTGCAAGCACAACGACCAATCCTGTTACCCACTTTTTCACAGACATTCGAATCCCTCCTTTCCTAAACACTATTTTTTTCCAATTCGTTAAATATTATTACTATATATTTGATTGAAACGTGCTTTCAAATAGTAACTTTTTTATCTAAAACAGTGAAAAGAAAAGATCGACTCTAATGACGGTCTTCTGGAATCTATTCTTATGCAACTAAACTGCCCGTTACTTAAAATAAATATCCAAGTATAGTTCCATTTTCTAACCAGTTTGCTGAATAACATGACTGTTATGTTAATAAATACATGAATGATTTTTCTCTGTTTCACAAAACTGTTAATTTAGCTAAATCTAGGAACGTTTCTTTTCTTTTAAATCAAGCAAAAATCCAATGAAGCAACTTATTCATACAGGCAACGATTGACACTTTGGCAGGTTTTCCTTCTGATTTTTTCTTATCATATATAATAGATTCTATTAAAAAAAGGTCAATCAGTAATTTTACTGGTCGACCTTATAATACGAGCGCACCCTTTAGTTCAACAAGTGTGTAGTGTATGCAGTAAATGGTCCCCCATCATATGTAAACGATGTCGAAATGAGAGGATATTAATTCCATCCTTTGTAAATCCCATTCAAATGTAAGTATGGCTGATTGTTTTGATTGATGTGTTAGGAGGCGTACACCATTTTTTATGATCATGCTTTCTGCACCCCAAAAACGGACAGTTTTGTCTTCGCCAGTACGATTACAGACAATTACGGGCAGTCCTGTTTCCAATGACCTTTGTTCCCATTCTCCCTCTGGACCATGTAATCCAGGACCCCAGGAAGACGGTGCAATTAATATTTCTGCTCCTTTTTCAAATAAGTTGTAAGCTATATCTTTGGTATATGCGTCCGCACAAATCATAATACCAACCTCAACATTGTCTGTTTTGATTGGCTCTATTACATCCCCTGAAGCTGACCAATCATCAATAACACTGATTTTTCTCTGTTTACCTAATATATGACCTTTTTTATCTATGATAAACACAGAATTATACAACTCTCCGTTACTGCCTTTTTCAGGGCAACCCAAAAATACAGTGCTTTTCAAATTCTTTAGTTGACGGCTCAAATTACTCATCCAAGTATCAGGTTGCCTGTTAATCCATCCAGTCCCTATCTTATGATTGAATTGAAGTCCGCTGACACATAGTTCTGGTGTTATAATCCATTCGGCATTATTCTTTGATGCTATATGAATGGCTTGTTCAATTAGATTTTGGTTATACTCCACATCACCAGCAATAGGCAATAGATGTAATAAAGCTATTTTTATTTTTCCCATAATGATCTCCCAAACATTAACTTATTTTAATGGCTATGCTTGTAAGAATTGTAGCATAGACATTGATTGGCTTGTTCAACTGATATGCCTCGTTAGTTGAATTAAGAAAAAGGATGCGGCAGCAACCTAGGAATTGAAGTAAAACACATCTTAATTTAAAAGTGTTTAACTTCACATCAGGAAAAAAAAAACAACTATGTCAGCTCTCCCCCTGATTCTCCTCTGATAAGGGAGCAAAAAGTTAAAAGGTCATATTTCATTACTCTTAATCATAAGGAACAAGGAGAACATTTATTAGGGGTGGTCTTTATGAGAACAAGTTACAGAAGAAGGACGGAATATCCTTACCCAGGGGAAAGTATCCCACCTAAAGGTTCTCCAGATGCAGGAAATTGGCCAATGTTTTTTATTGCAAAGGGAAGTGACTGCCGCGCAAACCGATTGTTCAACGAAAGCCCTCCTTTTTTCAAAGGTAAATTCGCTCAAATCCTCGGGATATGATATAATGAGTGCTTTTTTGTAAATAATAAGATTGTTAATAAATAAATTGAGGAGGACGTGTATGCAACAGGATCAACAAGCTAAAGAGAATTTGGGTTCTATTACGAAACCAGAATTTGCCGGAACCGATGCACAAAAAGTAAAACAAGAAATTCTAAAAGATGTAAGTGAAGGACAAGGTGCAATGACTTCCCGAGAGGCAGGAGCAATGCGCGATTAAAAAACCACTCTGAGTGGTTTTTTATTTTATGCTTCAAAATTACACACTCTCATTTCGACTTGATGGAGATGCTATAAACTTAATGAGTAAGCACGGTTGGAAAGACCACCTAAAGAAATTGACCCTGAATATCCAGCGAAAGAAATAAACAAATGTTTGCTGCATAAATCGAGTAGGAGGAGGCGCCTAGCCTCCGACCTCTCACACCACCGTACGTACCGTTCGGTATACGGCGGTTCAGTTTAAGTCTGACGCAGTTTTGTATATCGTTCATATAGATTTTCTAACCCTTGATGTTGCCAATAAGCATTATTAAGGGTTTTGTCTAGAATAGGGCTATGCGCAATG
>NZ_CAKKLV010000050.1 GCF_918698115.1 Peribacillus sp. Bi96 | reverse complement strand
TCCTTAGCAATCTTTTGTAAATCAAATGTACTCCTAGCTAGTCTGTCTATTTTGTAAACAACCAGCTTGTCACCTTCCCTTAAATAGTCCAACGCCTTAATCAGTTCCTCACGATCACTTTTAGCACCACTTTGTTTCTCCATGAATACCTTCTCACAGCCATATTCTTTTAACTTCTCTTCCTGTAAATCTAATGATTGATCAATGGTGCTTACACGTCCGTATCCTATAATAGCCATTATGTATAACCTCTTTTCATTCGTCTAAAAGTTTATTAACTTCTGTATTTTTATTTTAGACTAACTTCTGGACGTTGTGAAGGCTTATTTTGAGGGGGAATTTAGGTGTTTTTTCAAGTCTCTAGAACTTGTAAGTTTTAGACGAGTTTTGGAATATAGATAGAAGATGTGCAATCTAAAAATAGAAAATGTCTGTTATTCCAGAAAAGGGCCAGATTGTTTAGTAGTTTTAGGGAGGTGTTAAAAGATGGAATGGTTTACTTTTTTTGTTTTTCCAGCATTCACTTTAGGTGGAATAGCTTTAGGGCTCGCCCTTCACTCAATCAAAAAAATAAAGAACATGGAAAGGAGAGTTGAGGAATTAGAAAATAAAAATAAATAAATCTATGACTTTTCAATAAAGTGTCCCAGCTAAACTTTAAGTGGATTTTTACAATGATTATTCCATAAAAGGGCGCTTTTCTTGAGGAACGATAAAGCCCAATTTTAAGTTAAAAATGAGAAATTGGGCTTTTTTATATTTGCTTATAGTGCAAAATAACTCCTAAAGTGACAAGGGGAATTGAGGTGTTTTTTCAAGTCTCTAGAACTTATAAGTTTTAGACTGTTATCTAATAAAAAGCAACACCAATAAAAAAGCAACACCGAAGGATGCTTTAACAAATTAAAACTCTACTAATTCCATTTAGATTGATTCCTGCAGCAGATTATAATTGCTTATTAAACCCTTGGTACATAAGGGATTTGCCTATTTTCAGTAATGAAACAAAATTCACTTTATCATACTTTCAAATTATCTTTCAGAAAACATGACCGTTATCCGATTTGCAGGAGCATTTCATTCAAATCAAAACTCAACCAAATCAACCTATTTACTCAATTAAAAAGGAATCCACACTTCACCGAAAGATTTTCTCTCCAGGTTGTTAAATCCCTTTAGACTGCTAAACTTGCTGAAGTCTTTAAAATTTTTCTCTGATTATATAATAATGCTCAAAAAATGAACGTTTAATAAACAAGTATTTTTCCTTATGAAAACATTGATTTTTCATTTATACTTAGATACCTGGCAGGATTTAACCAGGTTCATGATTAATAATAAATACATAGCTCTTAGAGATAGATAAAATCCTTTATAAATTTGCTTATCCACCCTATTTATCCAACTTAACCATGTTTAGATCTAGATTAGAAAGGTGGTAAAAAACGTGAATAAAAGTGAAAATCAAGGTGAGGAAAAGCATGATATTAACTTGGATAAAGGTTTTACCGTTAAAGAAGTCGCAAGCTTTATAGATGAAACCCCAAACGTCATTAGGAACTGGTTTAAAGAGCTGCGCCAATATATCCCTCACGTAAAGAACGGCAATGGCTATAACGTCTATAAGCGTGATGGAATAGAACGATTCAAAGAGATACAAGCTCTTCACCGCGAACAAAATTGGTCTATGAAGCAAATTGAACATTATTTTGCTACTGACGGAGAATCATTCAAGCCTGAGCCCGAAAAGAAAGCAGGGGAAATGATTGCGGAAGAATTAAAGGCTATGCGTGAAGAATTAGCCGTACTTAGGGAAGAAAATCAAGAAATTAAACTTTACTTGGAGAATCAAGAAAACTTTAATAAAGCCCTAGTCGAACAGCTCCAAAAGTTTGAAAGGGGAAGTATCGAACGTGATGATCAATTAACGAAAGCCATTAAAGAAGCCAAGGAACAGAAAAAGTTAATAGCAGCTGCTAACGAAAACCCGGATACTAACCCAGATACTCAAAAAAAGGGTTTCTTTGCTCGACTTATCGGAAAGTGAACAAAGAAACTCCGTTTAGACCTCCGCGTCACCACGAACAGTCCTGTCTTAAACTAACCGTTACTAAACCGGAGAAAAGGTTTTAATAAAAAAACACCCGATAAAATCGAGGTGTTTTTTTATTAAAATTATTTAGGCTTATTCATTCTCTTAATTTTGATAATTTTGTATATAAGAAATCCTATTGCAACTACAAGAGCTACAAAGCCAATTTGATATACCGTATCAAACCAATTAATACTAGACTCTGTGGTACCCATAATAATTCCCCTTTCTTAATGCTAAAATTTAATAGTGTATGTTACTGACTTTTGATAACCAACAGCTTGTCCAACAACATTTACTCCATATAACTTTAAACCCTTTGCATAAGCTGTTCCACCTGTTTTAGTTGAATTCATTTTATAATAAGAAGCTGTATCATTAGGAGTATATGTAATTCCCATGAGAATGCCCGTTTGTTCACTCCATACCTTCACGCCAGATACTTTTTTAGTAGAATTATTTTTTGTAAACCTAACATAAGCTGTAATTTTACCAATACCACTAGATTCTATGTATTTATTTGTTTTCACACTGGTAGTTGCAAGTCTAGAAATTTTGTTAGTTTCATCCTCTATCATAGCATTTTCATCTTTAAAAGTACTGGCATCTTCCTGAATGAATTTTTCAAATTCTTCTATTGTATCAAAATTCAATCTTTGATCTTCAGGAATCAAATTAGGATCAACTAGTTCTAAATTGTTATTTTCAATAATATCCTCGATTTCAGACATAGTATCTTCATTGTTTGTTGCAGCTGAAACTTTTAAACCATTAAATCCAAAAGATACAAATGAAACCAGTAAAACAAAACTAATTAAATACATCAATTTTTTACTCATTAAAACTCCTCCAATATTTACATGTAATGTCAAATATAACACAAAAATAGAATAAAGTGTATGAAAAAGATATTTTAAAATACTGATAGGGTTTCAAAATCAACTTTGTTTTGAGTATGTTCGGCTTAGTGACATGCCCTCACCTGCCAAATTTCGGAGTGCATCTGTTGAATTACCTTTTTCTATTTGGCGTCTGTCAACGGTACCGGACCGAAGGGAGGATAAGGAGTTGACAGACTCACTTCACCAAGACCCTCTTGGTGTCTCAAAAGGAAACACCTTTTGAGCTGCCTACCGGCGAGGGTGCCCCCAAGAATTGGGGGGTGGGGGTTGATGTTTTTATTGCGATCCAACGTGCTACGTTGGCTAGGTGTGGGCAAGAGCCCGCGGTCTTGTTTTTGCCATGCTTTAGCATGGTTTCGGTACAGCCGAAACCGCCTCGCAGAGCTTACCACTTTGGTACAAAGTGTAGTAAGCTCCACTTTACAAATAAAGTTCTTTCTCGGACAATGGATAGAGGGAGATATATTTGGGGGTGGTCTTGATGAGTTTTGCGGTCATACATATGAAAAAATTTAAGAGTGCGGACATCAAAGGCATGCAGATTCATAATCAACGAGAAAAAGAGAGTCAGACGAATATGGACATTGATAAGGAGCGTTCTTCGTTGAATTATGATTTGTTGAATCATGCTCCGATTGATTATGACGAGCGCATTCAACAAGAAATTGATGAACGCTATTTAGGGGAACGAGCGATAAGGAAAGATGCGGTCAAACTATGCTCTTTTGTCGTCACGTCAGACAAAACTTTTTTTGATGGTCTAGATCCACAAGAAGAAAAGCGATTCTTTGAAGAAAGCGTGAAGTTTCTCCAGGATCGTTATGGTGAAAAAAATATGGTCTATGCGGTCGTACATAAAGACGAAAAAACGCCCCATATGCATGTGGGGATGGTTCCGATTACTTTGGAAGGTAAATTGGCAGCCAAACAGTTTTTTGGCAAAAAAACAGAACTGCAGCAACTTCAAGATAAATTTCATGAGCATGTGACAAAAAAGGGATTTGATTTAGAGCGTGGCGTTTCTAGTGACCGAAAGCATATAGAAGCCCAACGATTCAAAGCATTAAGCGTAAAGGAAGAAGTAAAATCATTAGAAAATGAATTGAAAGAAAAGCTAAATGATAAGCAATCACTGGAGAAGTCCGTTAAGGACATAGAGGGTCGCTTAAGCGACCTAGGAAAGTCTTTAAATCATGTTAAAAAAGTGGATGAGGTGGAACTAAAAGAGAAGGGTGGCTTAGTTCGCTCTAGAACAGTCGAATTAGCCCAAGAAGACTTTGAAGGTATTAAAACCCTAGCTAAAGTTTCGGAGGGCCTTAAAATCAAATCTGAGCAACTTGAGGGCTATTGGATTCAAGAAGTGCAAAAAAATGATCGGTTAAAAGATGAAAATAGCATGTTAAAAAAAGAGAATGATCGTTTGAGAGATGAAAATAAAGAATTAGTTAGAGAAAATACTTTTTTAACTCGTACCCTTGAGAAGGTAAAAAGCTATTACAAAGATAAAGTAAAGGACTTCAGCCATCATGTTGGGGCTTTTAAGGCCCAAGTCTTAGATAAAATGGGAGAGCGATTACTAAAAAAGCATTTCACAGACGAGCAAGAAGTGAATGGAGCTCAAATATTTTTGAAAGTGAAAGAGAATGAGAAACAAGAAAAAAAGGTGAGCAGAGAGAAAGGCAGAGGGGTAGATTTTGAAAGATAATAAAATTTCTCTTAATCTTCATGCCCGATTCTTGCCCCGATGAATAGTATCCGATTTAGTGGGGATATTACTAAGTGAAAAGTAGCTACCTTGCCTCTGAGTCCAACCTTAAAAAAGTTGTCAGAGGTTATTCTTTGTTATGGCCTTCCCGACTGACCTTTCATTTTGCTTGTCCATAATTTCCGTTAATCGTTCTGATCCATACAAAAAAACAGCTTTCCAAAATTCAGCAGCCCTTCTTCATTTTGGATTCAGGACCATGTGAAAAACCTTTGCTCTTTATAAAACACAAATAATCATATTGAAAATATAGCTTTTAAAGAAGTTTACACATTGAATATTTTTCTGCATAAGAAAAGGCTGAAGTGAAATACTTCAACCTAAAACACCTTATATATTAACAGTCATATTAAGGTGTTTACGCACTCATTTTAAAAGGATATCCTTTAGCATTTACGAATCAATCCCAGGTCTTTTTTTCATTCAGTTAGTGAATTAATCATAAAAGATTAAATGCATATCACTGTTAGTCCTTGATTTCGCAAAAAATTCTGCTTCATTTCCTCCATCAACAAAGTTACCAATACCCCGGAAAATACCACATTCGCCTCGATCTAAATATCTTACCCCTACATAATCATTATAACTGTCAGGATCATACTCCCATAATTCAACTTTTAACTTACCAGCTGGACCCACGTAAGGATCCCGACAAATCTTATAATCACCACCAGTAGAGGGAAACTGATCACTTTCAGCGCCATTAGAATAAAGAGTTTGTTCTCCTAAATAATCCCATCCACTTGCAAATGTAGAAGAAGGGAACAACAACGCAGCGACCAATGCCACAGCACTCATTTTAAACATTTTCATGTTCATTCCTCCTCACCCGTTTTGACTTGAAACACATTATTCTCCATATAATTTTAATCAATATTTTTTATATTATCATCTATCCAAAGATTCACTTTTTCATGAAGCGTTTTTGTAGTATCCACTACTTCATGCGCTACATATGAAATTAGAGAAAAAAGTGAAATGTGCTCGTCATTCAGTTTTGAAATGTATTTCTGAATCATCTTTAAACTTTTAAGCCTTCCCGGATCAAGTAAACGAATTACCTCTGAATCCACCATTTGTGTAAAGACGTCTCGATTTCTAATACCAGCAATCAGCAGCATAGTTGTGGCTAAACTAACACTACAATCCATGGAATAGGCCAAGCCTGAAATTCTTTCATGTTCGCAAGCTTTGAATCTTAAATGTAACCTTTCCTTTTGTATTATATTTCTCTTCTGAATTACCTCTGCTTCAAGGTCACCCCTAAAAATCGTATTATCGTGCCTGTAGTCTCTTTTGAAATACATGGACAAGCTCTCAATACATTCCCTGGAATTGATAGCTGCCATTATTATTTTTTCCCCTATATCCTTTATAGGCTGATTCAAAATGTACGATAAGTTATGTACACATTCATTTAAAGCAGCCGAAACAGTTGGTTTAATATCTCTTTTCTTGTCAGATCTGACTTTTCTTTTTGCTGTCTGGCTTCCCTCTTTCATAAGTCCTTCCCCCTCCCAAAAGTGAAAATAAGCTATGTACACTATCCATATGAACCTGAAATAAGAACTATTCCAGTAGAAAGGGAGATGTTTAATAATTCTGAATTTAGACCATACTTGTACAATCAAAATAAATAAAAAGGAGTATGGATCATGGCCAAACAAAAAGTGAACATGACTAAAGCAGAAGGCAAAGAATTATTAAAGAAGATTCTTATTCATTCAGAAAAAAAAGGAATCCCAACTTTCCCTAAAAAGAAAAAAGCCTGAAGCATTTTCACTCCAGGCTATCTTTCACCAAACTATATATGCTTGTATAGTAAATATAAGTTTATGTAGTGGTAATGCCTAAACCCCGTTATCTTAACAGCAATTCTTTCAACTATTTAGCTGATTATGCTTGACAGGTCTTAGGGTGTTTGACTTGCTGAAGTGAAGCATTGAAACGGCTGGAAGGCAGTCTTATCCCCTATACTGAAAGAAAGCTAAAAAAAGCAATCTAACAGAATAGGAGGGATAAGCGTCTAATTTACTTGCGTCAGTTCGCAATGTATCCGTATGTATAGACCCTATTCACTCAACAGTTTTCACCGTACACGCCCTTTACCTAAAGGCTTGTCCTCTACATAAAGCCACCCCTATGCGACAAGCTGAACGTGTTCCCTAGCACCGTAATGCTAATGGCTACCACCCGAACCTTTTAAGGTAGTTCTCACCTTCCCCCAACAGATGAATAGGAATCCATTGAGGGTTGCCCACTTTGTAAGAGTATACTAGGTACTCTCTGCACGAACGCAGGCTATCCAATCAGTTTTTAAGGTGCTTTCAGGCAATTGCACCTGAACAGAACACAAAAAAGCGTCACCTCTTAACCTGTCAGCTTACCAAGTTAAAGAGATAACGCCCTTATTAAGAACTTTGTCGGATATGTATGAAAGATACTAGCATTTGCTAGTTGAAATCCAGTAGACAAAGAGTTTATAATAGGTGTATCAAATAGTCCTGTTGCGTCAGGGCTAAAACTTTAACCAGTGGTAGGACACTAGGTTAATTGAGAAAGTCATTTCCGTTGAGAGGTAGGACTCTTAACATTTGGAAATGGCTTTTTTGTTTATCCGTTCGTTATTAAGTTACTGATAATTTTACCTCTATCATACTGGTAAAGCAACCATAATTAACAAGATTCTACAAAGGTTCTGATAGTTTTCGCTATACCATAAAAAATAAAAAAGCCCAACCCATTAGGGGGTCGTACTTACCCGGGCATATCCATAGATCATCTGGCCCTAAAATGAAAAAGCCCAACCCATTAGGGGGTCGTACTTACCCGGGCATATCCATAGATCATCTGGCCCTAAAATGAAAAATAAGCGCTTATCCTTGTTCCAGGAAAGCGCCCTTTAATGGAATAACATCTGAGCTTAGATGAAGAAACAATATAAAAGGACTTTCGATTTGGAAGATCCTTTTTATATTGCCAAAAAAACGGTTATGTAAACTAAGGATGAATGCAACTATACACCAGGACCGTTTAAAACATTGTGGATGCCCTTTTTAGAATCAGAGAAAAGTATTTCGCTCAAAAAAAAATCCCGATTTTATCTTTTTTTCATAGATAAATCGGGGTTTTTTATGATGGAAAACTTTTACCGTTGTAAATCCGCATTTTCCTTGACGCTACCCCTTAAGGAACCCCAAATCGGTCCTAAAGTAGTTTTCCAATCGTATCTTCTACGCAATCGATGATTTCGCCGGAATGGATTATCTCCTTTAACGTTTGTAAATGAGGATAAAGGTACGTGTCTTCCTCCATTTTTGGCACTGATTGGGCAATCCGGGTTAAAACAGCTCTTGAGGCAGATCCAGGTAATAAATTGCTGTCCACGAACTGATGGGCAGAATAAATAGATAACAGTTCAATAGATAACACATATTCAAGCTTTTCCGTCACCTCGCGGGCTTTTTTCGCCGCATTGTATCCCATTGCTACATAATCTTCTTGATCAGCGCTTGTTGGGATGTTATCCACCGTAGCCGGATGGGATAATATTTTCATATCATTTAAAAGACCGGCTTGTGTGTACTGTGGAATCATCAGTCCAGAGTTGAGTCCAGCTTTTTGTATTAGAAAAGAAGGATAGCCAGAAAGCTGACCGTTAATGAGACGATTGTTCCGCCTCTCTGACATCTTGGCAATTGCTGTTGCAGCAATACATGCGGAATCTAACTCGATTCCCACATACGACGAATCACAATTACATCCCGATATTGCTCCTCCGTTTTCCTCGTCTGGCCATAAAATCGGGTTGTCACAACATGCATTCATCTCAATCTCGATCGTTTTCCATGCATCGTGTAGTGTTTTCTTGGCGGCTCCGTGCAGCTGGGGAATAGCACGCAAAGACAACGCATCTTGTAATCGATAATCGACGGAATTCTTGGCAATCATGGAGTCGCTTAACATTTTTCGAATGTTAAACGCGGTATTTCTTTGATCCTCATGAGGGCGAACGCTCATCAACCGGTCGTCAAAAGCACGAGTGGTTCCCTTTAACACCTCTAGAGTCATAGATCCGATAATATCGGCGACCTTAGCCGCCTTTAACATATCATACAATGCTAATGCTCCAATGCCTGTAGGGCTTGTTGTCCCGTTGATAAGCGCCAACCCCTCTTTTGCTGAAAGCACAATAGGTTCCATACCAACTCTGTGTAAAGCTTCCTTCGCAGGTAGGAGCTCTCCGTTCACATACGCCATTCCTTCACCAATCAATACAAGCGCTATATGGGCTTCCGAACATAAATACCCGACAGATCCTTCCCGGGGGGCAAAAGGGGTCAGGTGGAGATTTAAAAACTGTCGATACATTTCCAAAGTTTCAACTCGCACCCCTGAATACCCTTGTCCCAAATTTTGCAAAACCATGAGCATCGTAGCCCGTACGACTTCCACCGCTTGCGGTTCTCCTACTGACGTGGCATGGGAGAGAAGAATATTCCTTTGTAATTGAGCCGTTTTTTCCGGGGATATCAACTCTGTAGAAAGAGCACCGAAACCAGTATTGACACCGTACATTACCTTTCCTTCTTTTATCCGCTTTTCGACGAGTTGACTAGACAATTCTACCCGTTGACAGTAGCAATCGGAAAATTCAACTAAGGCACCAAAACGTGCAACAGCCACAAATTCTTCGAGACTAATCGTCTCACCAAGGGTTACTTTTTTTTTATCTTTGGCATACATATTTTTCTCCTCCCTTACTTCACTTTTCAATTTTATCAATGAAGAACATTTTAATCACAGACACCACTTACAACACGAAAACAAACAGGACGGCTGAGCCGCCAAGTGCAGCTAGATACTTAACACCATCAACCCCTTGTGCCCCACCAGCGTAGGCTACCATAACGAACGCAATGGCCCAATAGATAGTGCCCACAAAAGCTTTTTCCATTTTGCTGGATCTTCGTCATGTCGAATGTTTACAGTACACATCGTAGCAATTGTGCGGACCATTGAAACAGTAGACGTAGCAAAGGAAAGAATCAATGTGATCATCACAACTGGAATAATGACTGAGCCTAAAGGCTCCCTGTACCATTATCCTTTTACTTTATATATCGACGCCTTGAATATTACCATCTTCATTTGTTTCCCCTTTCATTTTTTGCCTCTCGGTTGATTTTTTTCATTATATAATGAAAATTCTAAAAAATATTTTATGAATTAATAACCATTTTATAATTTATATCAAAATACTTTATTATTATTGTTTTTTTTATAATTTACATTACGAATTTTTCTATTTATAATCGGCATCTAACCAACTTTTGTAAAAGTTAGTTAGATATGTATAGAAGTCTTGCTACAACAGTAACACTCTAAAAATGCTTAATCGTAAATAATAGCTCCTATTATTTATTACAATTTAAGTGGATTTTAGAATTTATATTACACACCATTCTTATTAAACTGATAGGAGTGAAACTGTCAACCCACCGTACTAAGCCTATATTAGCTCCCCTACACCTGTCACTTTGACTAATAATTTGCGTATACTTTAAGTTTTATTTTGCACATCCAACTTAAAAAAAACAACTACCTTCACATGAGAAGATTAGCTGGGTTTCTTAATTATTTACATCTAATCATTTATAGAACTATTCGGATCCGCCTAGTAAAAAAGCGACTGCTCATTGTTCAGCAATCGCGCCCTTTAATGGAGCAATTTCATTGTCATTTAACGTCTAATTGTTCACGTTTGGCTGTGTTTTCCATAGTGGCCTCTCAATCTGCGAATCGTTTCCGTACCCCCATTACTGGCTAAGCAGGTTAACCGCAAGATCAATTATTGCTTTAACTAGCCCTAAGTACGATTTAACGCTTGTTTTACACAACCAAGTTCCACAAGAAAAAAGACGATTAGCTATCGCTAGTCATCTCTTTCACTTTAGCATAAATAGTGGAACGTGGGACACCTGTCATTTTGGCTATATCATTAACGCTTAAACCGTTAGATTCTCTTTCATCATACAGCTTTAAAGCCTTCTTAACGTCCTTCTCATCCTTCCCTTTCCTACCCATATGTTTTCCCTGTTCCTTAGCACGTTCCCTGCCTTCTGCCGTTCTATCTTTAATTAGATCACGTTCAAACTCAGCAATAGCCCCCAGCATAGTAAACATTAGCTTTCCTGATGGTGTACTAAAATCAATCTGCTCTTTGATGAATACTAAAGCTATTCCCCGTTCTTCGAGTTCCTTAGCAATCTTTTGTAAATCAAATGTACTCCTAGCTAGTCTGTCTATTTTGTAAACAACCAGCTTGTCACCTTCCCTTAAATAGTCCAACGCCTTAATCAGTTCCTCACGATCACTTTTAGCACCACTTTGTTTCTCCATGAATACCTTCTCACAGCCATATTCTTTTAACTTCTCTTCCTGTAAATCTAATGATTGATCAATGGTGCTTACACGTCCGTATCCTATAATAGCCATTATGTATAACCTCTTTTCATTCGTCTAAAAGTTTATTAACTTCTGTATTTTTATTTTAGACTAACTTCTGGACGTTGTGAAGGCTTATTTTGAGGGGGAATTTAGGTGTTTTTTCAAGTCTCTAGAACTTGTAAGTTTTAGACGAGTTTTGGAATATAGATAGAAGATGTGCAATCTAAAAATAGAAAATGTCTGTTATTCCAGAAAAGGGCCAGATTGTTTAGTAGTTTTAGGGAGGTGTTAAAAGATGGAATGGTTTACTTTTTTTGTTTTTCCAGCATTCACTTTAGGTGGAATAGCTTTAGGGCTCGCCCTTCACTCAATCAAAAAAATAAAGAACATGGAAAGGAGAGTTGAGGAATTAGAAAATAAAAATAAAT
>NZ_CAKKLV010000049.1 GCF_918698115.1 Peribacillus sp. Bi96 | reverse complement strand
TCAAGATGAGATTTCCCATGGCGCAAGCTAGTAAGATCCCTGAAAGATGATCAGGTTGATAGGTCAGAGGTGGAAGCGTGGCGACATGTGGAGCTGACTGATACTAATAGATCGAGGACTTAACCAACGCTTTTTGAAAAATGAAATACCTTCTTATTATCTAGTTTTGAAGGAACAACGTTCCTGATATGTTTGGTGACGATAGCGAAGAGGTCACACCCGTTCCCATTCCGAACACGGCAGTTAAGCTCTTCAGCGCCGATGGTAGTTGGGGGTTTCCCCCTGTGAGAGTAGGACGCCGCCAAGCCATTTTAAAGATCAGCCATCCGGCTGGTCTTTTTTCGTTGTTCCAGGATAGGGACGATCCATTCGCCATTTTTAGTTAAAACAATCAAAAGTTAAACCTTTCTGACTTAATCCATTCAAATATTAGGAATGGCACCTTAGCTTGGCTTATTTTAAGGAATTGGACTATGCAGGGGTAATCATCGTTAGGCATGGTTTTCATCAGCTCTGCCCACCATTCTGTTTCATAACGGGCTATTATGCTTAGGTTATAAGATATCAAATAATGTATCAAAAGTTCAGGTAAGGAAAATGCCGAAGAGTCTTTATTAAGAGATAGCATGAAATGTCCTTCTGCCAAGTTATACTTTATTGGGGAAGATGCATTATGAATGAGACCATCATCCGTTTTTAAGTGCAGTGTCCCAGGAGCTTCAGTGATGCGATAAATCTGTTTCGTTTTAGATGACAAAAATTCCTCCAATCGACTGCCAGACATTTGATAGCTATCCAATATGGCTAAGGGTAATTGAAAACCGTTCGAAGAGGGCAATAGGGTGACGAAGTTTTTCCGGGAAATAGTCCATGAATGGCTCTGCATATCTGGAATTTCCTTTAAAAGTGTCCCCATCGAATATTTTTCACCTTCCAGATGCTTGATATGGAACAATTTCTCGGCAATGCAGGTGAACAGTCCGTGCTTTTGCGTTTTCACCTCGTCTTTTAAAAACTCGTATTGTTGTTTTTTTCTTTTTCTTGTAGTTACCCCATGGGCAAGTAACGAAGTGGATTCAGGATAGTTAGGATCAATCGTGAGCAGGCAGGCCTTTAACAATTGAGCAAACCCATAAAAGGAGAGGATCGGTTGTATGGAAAGTGGAGCTATGGCTGCCTGATTATAATAAGTTTGTGCATGTTCAAGATGGTAAATAAACGGATAACAATTTTCGTAACTTTTTATTTCCGCATCTGCTATTTTTTCGTGCGTGTAACATTTTTGCAAAAAAAGTTGTGAGGAAGATGCGGAAAAAAGTGGTGTATATTTATCGAAATTATCATTGTTTTCAGGCATTGCAGCCACACCTCTGAATTAATAGAATAATCAAACATTTATTTCTCTTCTTGACAGTAGTATGTCCAATTGATAACCTACAAATAATATTTTTAAGCAGGAGGGGAAAATAATGTGGGAAAATAAATTTGCAAAAGAAGGTTTAACCTTTGATGATGTCCTATTAATTCCAGCGAAATCAGAGGTTTTGCCGAAAGATGTTAACCTTCAAGTCAACTTAGCCGAAAATTTAAAGCTCAACCTTCCTATCATCAGTGCAGGAATGGATACCGTAACGGAGGCTGAGATGGCAATTGCCATGGCCCGCCAAGGCGGATTAGGTATTATTCATAAAAATATGTCCATTGAAGCACAAGCTGAACTGGTCGATAAAGTAAAACGTTCAGAAAGCGGTGTTATTACCGATCCATTTTTCTTGACTCCAGATCATCAAGTATTTGATGCAGAGCATTTAATGGGCAAATACCGCATTTCAGGTGTTCCTGTAGTCAACAATATAGAGGATCAAAAACTTGTGGGTATCATTACTAACCGTGATTTGCGATTTATTTCCGATTTCTCCTTGAAGATTTCCAGTGTCATGACTGTAGAAAATCTGGTAACAGCGCCAGTAGGCACTAATTTGGAACAAGCAGAGAAAATTCTTCAAAAATATAAAATCGAAAAGCTTCCCCTTGTAGATGATAATGGCGTTCTTAAAGGGCTTATTACGATCAAGGATATTGAGAAGGTCATTGAGTTCCCGAATTCGGCGAAAGATAAACAAGGAAGATTGCTTGCCGGTGCCGCTGTCGGTGTGACTAAAGATACATTGAAGCGTGTAGAAATGCTTGTTAAGTCCCATGTGGATGCGATTGTACTTGATACAGCTCACGGACATTCAGCGGGCGTCCTGGATGTTGTAAAAGAGATTCGCGAGACATATCCTGAATTAACGATCATTGCTGGAAACGTTGCAACGGCTGAAGGAACGAAAGCATTGATTGAAGCCGGTGCTGACGTAGTGAAAGTGGGAATCGGACCTGGATCAATCTGTACGACAAGGGTTGTTGCTGGTGTAGGTGTCCCTCAGATCACAGCAGTCTTCGATTGTGCAACAGAAGCAAGAAAATATGGAAAAACGATTATCGCTGATGGGGGAATTAAATACTCTGGTGATATCGTAAAAGCTTTAGCTGCTGGCGGACATGCAGTAATGCTTGGCAGTATGCTTGCCGGTGTAACTGAAAGCCCAGGTGAAACGGAGATATTCCAAGGACGCCGTTTTAAAGTATATCGGGGTATGGGTTCTGTTGCAGCCATGGAAAAAGGATCTAAAGACCGTTACTTCCAAGAAGATAACAAGAAATTCGTTCCAGAAGGCATTGAGGGTCGCCTGCCATATAAGGGTCCTCTTTCAGATACCATCTTCCAACTGATTGGTGGCATTCGTTCAGGTATGGGATATTGCGGTACAGCTACATTGGAAGAATTGAGAGAAAACTCTCAATTTGTCAAAATGACTGGTGCAGGATTAAGAGAGAGTCATCCACATGATGTCCAAATTACAAAAGAAGCACCGAACTATTCTTTGTAATAAAATTAACATATAATCGTCATTAAAATTTATTGTAAAAATAGACAGAGTCAACGATGACTCTGTCTATTTTTTTTATTTTTTCTGTGATAAACTAGACAAGGTGTCAAGGGAATTAGATAAAGTTTCTTCTTTGTTATAGGGATTAGCTTAAAAGTTGGAGGTATTGGAAATTGAAAAAAATCAGCAAGATTACCCTAATTTTCACTTTTGTTTTTGCTCTTGTTATGTCGCAATTTGCCTATCAACCGGGGGAAGCCTTTGCTGAATCTGATAATTTAGGTTTAAAAGCAGAGGCAGCCATCATTATAGATGGTAAAACAGGACAAATCGTGTATGAAAAAAATGCCGATAAAGTATTAGGGATTGCATCCATGTCAAAAATGATGACCGAGTACATCATCATGGAGTCAATTGAAAATGGGAAAATCAGTTGGGATCAAAAAGTTAAAATAAATAAGTATGTGCATGATCTTTCGAAAGCACCTAATTTGTCGAATGTTGGTTTGACGGAAGGTGAAGATTATACAGTTAAGGAACTTTATCAAGCTATGGCTGTTTATTCAGGTAATGCAGCGACAGTAGCATTAGCACAGCTGGTTTCTGGCAGTGAAAAGAATTTTGTTAAATTGATGAATGAAAAAGCAAAAAAATTAGGCTTGAAAAACCATAAATTCGTTAATGCCAGCGGTTTGAATAACACCGATTTATTAGGGCAGTATCCTACTGGCAGAGAAGATGAAGAAAATGTCATGACAGCAAAAGATACCGCTCTTCTTGCGTATCGTCTAATTAACGATTATCCGGAAGTATTGAAAATCGCCAGTATTTCCAAATTGAAGTTCCGTGATGGAAAAGAATATCCGAACTTCAACTGGATGTTGCCTGGCCTGATATTTGAATATAAAGGCGTGGATGGACTAAAAACAGGATCTACTGATTATGCAGGTTATGGCCATACAGGGACCGTTATCCGGGATGGTCAACGCTATATAACGGTTGTAATGAAGTCCACTAATAAAAATGAACGATTTGCAGATAGCACTAAGCTGATGAATTATGCTTATGCAACGTTTAAAAAAGAAAAAGTCCTCCCAGCTAATTACCAAGTGAAAGGGGAAGAAACCCTTTCGGTAATAAAAGGTAAGGAAAAGAACGTTAAGATTCAATCTGAAAAAGCGGTCGAGCTACTTGTTGAAAATGGTGAGAAAGATAACTATAAAACAGACTTAGTGATCGATAAAAACAAGTTGAACAAAGATGGTAAGTTGACTGCACCGATCAAAAAAGGCGAAAAGCTTGGTTACATCACAGTCACTCCTAAAAAAGGCGAAAGTTACGGATACATTAACGGAGAACCAGTGAAAGTTAGCGTCGTAGCTGCTGAATCTGTTGAAAAGGCAAACTGGTTCGTATTGTCAATGCGTGCAGTTGGCGGATTCTTTGGGGATGTATGGAGCAGTGTAGCTTCTACTGTAAAAGGCTGGTTCTAAGTTTCGTGTATAAAACGGTTGCGAAATGTATAAAATTATAGTACATTATGGAAAACAATGTGATTATAAGAAAGCAATGACAGGATATAGTAGCAAGTATTTCTTTCTATAGAGAGCCGGTGGCTGGTGGAAATCGGTGTGAGAGTATTGTGAATCCCTCCTGGAGCAGAGTATGGAACGCCTTATTGGGTCAGTAATTACTTTCGGTTAAAAGCCGTTATCGTGATAAGTGGTAGGCGTTTTTCATATGCCTTCAACTAGGGTGGCAACGCGGGTTAACTCTCGTCCCTTCTTCAGGGGACGGGAGTTTTTTGCGTTCTTTGATATATCATTAAAATATTGAGGAGGAATTTAACATGTTGGATTTAAAATATGTCCGAAATAATTTTGAAGAAGTGAAACGCGTACTGCAATTTAGAGGAGAAGATTTAACTGATTTAGGTAAGTTCGAGGAGTTGGATGTGAAGCGTCGAACTTTGATTGCCGATACGGAAAAATTGAAAAGCAAAAGAAATGAAGTTTCACAGCAAGTAGCCGTACTAAAGCGGGAGAAAAAAGATGCTGATCAGTTAATTGCTGAAATGCGTGAAGTTGGTGACCGAATCAAAGGATTTGATGATGAGCTTCGTGATGTGGAGGCCAAGTTAGAAACGTTAATGCTTTCCATTCCTAATATTCCGCATGAAAGTGTGCCGGTGGGTGAAACGGAAGACGATAATGTTGAAATCCGTAAATGGGGCGAATTGCCGGAATTCAGGTTTGAACCGAAGCCGCATTGGGATGTAGCTGGAGATCTAGGCATCCTTGATTTTGAACGGGCAGCAAAAGTGACAGGCAGCCGATTTGTATTTTATAGAGGTCTTGGTGCTCGATTAGAGCGTGCTTTAATTAGCTTCATGCTTGATCTTCATGTTGAAGAACATGGATATGAAGAAATGCTGCCTCCATATATGGTGAACCGTGCAAGCATGACTGGTACGGGTCAATTGCCAAAGTTCGAAGAGGATGCCTTCCGAATTGAAAGTGAAGATTACTTCTTGATTCCTACTGCAGAAGTGCCCGTGACAAATTACCATCGTGATGAAATCATGAGTATGGACGATCTGCCAATAAGCTATGCGGCATACAGCGCTTCTTTCCGTTCAGAGGCAGGGTCTGCTGGTCGTGATACCCGCGGGTTAATTCGTCAGCACCAGTTCAATAAGGTTGAACTAGTGAAGTTCGTGAAGCCTGAAGATTCTTATGCGGAATTGGAAAACCTTACAGGTCATGCCGAAAAGGTCCTTCAATTGTTAGGACTTCCATATCGAGTACTAAGTATGTGTACGGGTGATCTTGGTTTCACTGCCGCTAAAAAGTATGATCTTGAGGTTTGGATTCCGAGTTATGGAACGTATCGCGAAATTTCTTCTTGCAGTAACTTTGAAGGATTCCAGGCTAGACGGGCCAATATCCGCTTCCGACGTGATGCAAAAGGAAAACCGGAACATGTCCATACTTTAAATGGATCAGGTTTGGCAATCGGCCGTACAGTCGCCGCTCTTCTTGAAAATTATCAGCAGGAAGATGGCAGTGTGATCATTCCTGAAGTATTACGACCATATATGCGTGGTGTGGAAGTCATTAAACCGTAAGTTAAGGAAAGGAATCGGCCTCTTTAAAAGGGGCTGATTCTCCTTTTTATCTAAGCTTAAAAATTATTTTAAAAAAACGTTCTAGAGTGCTTGACTTTGATTTTAATTCCATGTATTATAATAAATGTTGATACGGAGGTATACCCAAGTTCGGCTGAAGGGATCGGTCTTGAAAACCGACAGGGGAGTCAAATCCCGCGGGGGTTCGAATCCCTCTACCTCCTCCATAACTTATTAATAACCACAGCGCATAAATTGGATATCGATGAATCCCGTTACAGAAATGTAACGGGATTTTTGTTTTCTAATATACTAAAAACCACCGGGTTACCGGTGGTTTTTCTGTTTTACATATTTCGTAACAATTTAGTTTGCTCCATATATTCAGCAATCCGTTTTATAAGAGGTTCGATACTTGCCTCATCTTGCATAAGGTCATATTCATTTATATTTAATCGAAGGACAGGACATGCATTGAATTGATCGATCCATTCTTCATAACGGCCGTGCATTTCCTGCCAATATTCAATTGGGGTATGCTGTTCCATTGGACGGCCTCGTTCTTGGATACGATCGATAATATCGTCCAGTGAGCCTTCAAGATAGATAAGTAAATTAGGGTGCGGGAAGTAGGGCGTCATTACCATGGCGTTGAAAAGACTAGTGTATGTTTCATAGTCCACTTCGTTCATTGTCCCTTTTTCATAATGCATCTTTGCAAATATTCCAGTATCTTCATAAATGGAACGGTCTTGGATGAAACCTCCCCCGTATTCAAAGATTTTCTTTTGCTCTTTAAAACGTTCAGCGAGGAAATAGATTTGCAGGTGGAAACTCCAACGATTAAAATCATCGTAAAACTTATCCAGGTAGGGGTTCGTATCAACCTTTTCAAAGGATGTCCTGAATTGAAGGGCATCGGCTAATGCATTGGTCATGGTCGACTTTCCTACGCCAACCGTCCCTGCTATCGTAATGACGGCGTTGTTTGGAATATTATATTTCTTTCGTAAGTTCATTTGACTTTACTCCTTTTTGCAGGGCATTCTCTATTTGGCTAATTATCGTTTTCAAATCATCCTTATTCCCGACGAAATCCAGTTCATCTCCGTTAAATGTAAGAACAGGAATATCAGGGTGTTGTCTCTCAAACGTTTCCATGAATGTCTGATAATCCGCCGATAACTGCTCTAAATAAATGGAGGATATATTTTTTTCGACTTCACGCCCTCTTTTGCCGATTCGTGACAGAAGTGTATCAAGACTTGCATGCAAGTAAATCACCATATTAGGCTTTGGCATATCCCGTGTCAAAATATTGAATATTTCAAGGTATTTGTCGTATTGTCTGTTTTTCAGCGTTCGCTCAGCAAATATCAAGTTCTTGAATATATGGTAATCAGCCACCACGGCTTTGTCATTCGTTAGATGTTTTATTTCGATATCTTCCAATTGTTTATATCGGTTACATAGAAAAAACATTTCTGTTTGAAAGCTCCACTCATCAATATTGTCGTAGAATTTTCCGAGAAATGGATTTTCATCTACAATTTCCTTCAATAATGATATTTGAAAATGATCCGCGATAACTTTTGCCAGTGATGTTTTTCCCACGCCGATTGGTCCTTCGACAGTGATAAATGGGGTGGATTTCATCCTAACTGTCCTCCTTCAATGAGGTATCAAGGCGAAATTCCCAATTTATTAGGTTTTTCAGCCAAGAGATATTGTATCACAGACTTGGGACTTAAGTGATATTTTTGTCAGGTTGATAATGAAGGAGAATGAAAGAGTGTTTTACGAGGAGATATGTTGCCTAGTTCGGCTGAGTACCTTATATGTCCCCGCTTTTTTTAATGGAAGCCTTGAGAACATGGTTCATCATCTTTAATGCATAATGATTATCTTCCTTTGATGCTGAAGCGATGCAATCCTCAGGTATCCATAATTCATATTCTCGCATATAAGCGTCATTAGCCGTGAAAAGTACACAGATGTTTCCAGCTATGCCGGTAATGATTAAGGTTTCCACGTTCAATCGTTTGAGTAGTGTATTGAGTGCTGTCCCATAAAACGCAGAATGCTTAGGCTTGATGAGAAAAAACTCGTCTTGCTGCGGTTTTATCCTTTCGATCAATCGGGCATTTCCTTCGTTTTTACAGGTGTCGATTATTTTATCGAAGTCAGCTTGCCATAAATCATAATGGTCATTGATATAAATGATCGGAAAACCTTTTTCTTTCATTTGTTTTTTTAAATTCAAAATCGGCTCGATGATAAGCATGGTATGTTCAAGGAGCATATCACCGTGTTTGAATTCGAAATCGTTGATCATATCAATGATAAGCAAGGCAAAGGAAGGCGATTTAGGTCGATTCATGTTATATCCTCCTTTTATTGTGAGAATTTACTTGCAGCTGGTATGCCGCTTGCGTTACTATTCATTAGAATAAGTAGTATGACCTTTATTTTGTTCTATATTTGTCTGTTTACTCCTACTTAATATGAGGGGGCTTTTTTATGAAGGATGATGTTTATTACATGAATTTAGCCTTAAAGGAAGCCAAAAAGGCGCAGATGTTAAATGAAGTGCCGATTGGCGCCTTAATCGTAATAGATGATAAAGTTATTTCGACAGGGCACAACTTGAGGGAAACGGAACAGAATGCAATTGCACATGCTGAGCTGCTTGCGATCAATGAGGCCTGCCGTGCTACTGGAAGTTGGCGTCTTGAGGATGCAACGTTATATGTCACATTGGAACCTTGTCCGATGTGTGCGGGTGCTATTCTGCAATCCAGGGTAAGGCGGGTTGTTTTTGGAGCGTTTGATCCAAAGGCAGGTTGCGCAGGGACATTTATGGATTTACTTCAAGATGAACGCTTCAACCATCAATGTGAAGTAACAAGCGGTGTATTGGGGGAAGAGTGCGGTGGGATATTGACTTCTTTTTTTAAAGAGCTTAGGGATCGAAAGAAGACTTTGAAAAGAGAGAAAGCACTAAAGCGTATTGAAGAAAATAAATAAAAGTAAATAATGATCGTTGAACGCGCAGCTTTTCTTCTGTTGAAAAATATTGAAACCATTCTGTTCAATGAACAACACTTGCGTTTTTTTTGTTACCTTAGTATAATGAATTATGCGTCGGTAAGACGCTATGAATTTGGTATTACATTTGCCGTGCTAGACGGGGAGGTAGCGGTGCCCTGTACTCGCAATCCGCTCTAGCGAGGTTGAATCCCTTCTCGAGGTTAGCATTCTGTAGGGCCTGCCTTAAGTAAGTGGTGTTGACGCCCGGGTCCTGCGCAATGGGACTCCATGAACCATGTCAGGTCCGGAAGGAAGCAGCATTAAGTGGAAGTTCTCATGTGCCGCAGGGTTGCCTGGGCCGAGCTAACTGCTTAAGTAACGCTTATGGTTGCTAATCGACAGAAGGTGCACGGCAGTTATTTTACATAATCAAAAAACTCATTCGTTTCGGGTGGGTTTTTTTTTATGGCGTTTCGAAAAGAATGAGGCAATTAATGAATTTTATTTTTAGACTTTGAAATTAATGAAATCAGTAATGTATAATAAACAGGATGGAGAAAAAAGGAGGGATTTCCGTGGGGTATCAAGCATTATACCGGGTATGGCGGCCGCAACAATTCATTGATGTAGTTGGGCAGGAACATGTAACGAAAACGTTGCAGAATGCCCTGGTCGGACAAAAGGTTTCGCATGCCTATTTATTTTCCGGTCCACGTGGGACAGGGAAAACGAGTGCTGCCAAAATTCTGGCTAAAGCCGTGAATTGTGAGCATGCCCCTACGAGTGAGCCTTGTAACGAATGTGCTACCTGCCGCGGAATCACTGATGGCTCCATATCAGATGTTATAGAAATTGATGCAGCATCAAATAATGGTGTCGAGGAAATCCGTGACATTCGTGATAAGGTCAAATATGCACCGAACGCGGTTACATATAAAGTTTATATCATTGATGAGGTACATATGCTTTCACAAGGAGCTTTCAATGCCCTATTAAAGACATTGGAAGAACCTCCAAAGCACGTTATTTTTATATTGGCGACGACGGAACCTCATAAGATTCCACTAACGATCATTTCCCGCTGCCAAAGGTTTGATTTTAAAAGGATTCAACCGCAAGATATAGTCGGCAGGATGTCACAAATTGTCGCAGAAACGGGAGTTTCTTGTGACGAACAAGCCCTACATATCATAGCGAGAGCGGCCGAAGGTGGAATGCGTGATGCACTAAGTCTGCTTGATCAAGCTATTTCCTTCAGTGCGGAGACTGTTTCTGTGGAAGATGCATTGACTGTCACTGGTTCTGTTTCGCAAGCATTTTTAAGCCGGTTGGCAAAAGCTATATATGATAAAGAAGTGGCAGTGGCACTTGAAGTCCTTGAAGAATTACTAGCCATGGGTAAAGACCCGGCTAGGTTTATAGAAGACATGATTTATTATTTCCGCGATATGCTTTTGTTTCAAACGGCACCAGCCCTTGCAGAGTCCTTTGAGCGTGTATTGATAGATCCGCAATTTAAAGAATTGGCAGAAGTGATCTCTTCTGAATCCATTTATTCCATTATTGAGAGTTTCAATCAAACACAGCAGGATATGAAGTGGACAAATCATCCAAGAATTTTTCTTGAGGTGGCACTTGTGAAGCTATGTAATGAGCAAAGGCCAACTCAAATGGATAATGGGCAGCTTCAGCAGTTGCAGTTGAAAATAGAGGATTTAGAGAAGAAGTTACTGGAAATGCAGAAAAATGGCATCCCGGCGGCTATAACAGAAAAACCTGCTGAACAGGCGAAAGCACAGAGGGCCATTAAAAAAGCGTATAAAGCACCTGCAGGAAAGATCAATCAAGTTTTGAAACAAGCTACAAAACCGGATCTTCATGCTGTGAAAAGTAAGTGGGGGGAAATCCTTGAACAGTTAGGACTGCAAAACCAAAAGTCATTGGCAGCTTTATTAACGGAGGCAGAACCTGTTGCTGCGTCAACGGAAGCTTTTGTGGTAAAATTCAAATATGATATTCATTGTCAAATGGCAATGGAAAATAACCGTTTCGTGGAAGTGATTGCCTCGATCATGCAACAATTGACAGGGCATCGAATGGAGATAGCCGGTGTTCCGGATAGTCAGTGGCAAGGGTTGCGGGAGGACTTCATTTCAACACAGCAATTCGACGGTCCAGAAGAAACGGATTCAAAAGAGGAAGACCCCTTTATAGCGGAGGCTAGAAAATTAGTCGGCGATGATTTACTTGAAATTAAAGAATAATTGGAGGTAAGGAAAATGGGTATGCGTGGCGGTAATATGCAAAACATGATGAAACAAATGCAAAAGATGCAAAAGAAGATGGCAGAGGCACAAGAAGAATTAGGAGAAAAAAAGATTGAAGGCACTGCCGGCGGTGGAATGGTAACGGTTTTCGTGACAGGCCATAAAGAAATAGTTGATGTAATCATTAAACCTGAAGTTGTCGATCCTGATGATATCGATATGCTTCAAGATTTAGTGCTGGCTGCAACTAACGATGCTTTGAAAAAGGCAGAAGAACTGACAAACCAAACGATGGGACAATTCACTAAAGGAATGAACCTTCCGGGTATGTTTTAAGCAAGTTCCAAAAGAAACTTCCTTTTTGGAGGTTTCTTTTGGAGTTTATAGGAGGAATTTGATGCATTATCCAGAACCAATTTCCAAGCTCATTGATAGTTTTATGAAATTGCCGGGGATTGGGCCTAAAACGGCTGCGCGATTAGCCTTTCATGTGCTAAGCATGAAGGAAGATACTGTTTTGGATTTTGCAAAAGCACTTGTGAATGCAAAGCGGAATCTTATGTATTGTTCAGTCTGTGGTCATATTACGGATCAAGACCCCTGTTATATCTGTGAAGATCAAAAGAGAGACAGAAGTCTGATTTGTGTGGTTCAGGACCCGAAAGATGTAATAGCCATGGAGAAGATGAGAGAGTTCAATGGTTTATACCATGTACTGCATGGCAGTATTTCACCGATGGATGGAATCGGGCCGGAAGATATAAATATTCCTGATTTATTGAAGCGCCTGCAAGATGAAACAGTGCTGGAGGTCATTTTGGCGACTAATCCTAACATTGAAGGTGAAGCAACGGCCATGTATATTTCGCGGTTGCTCAGACCATCAGGGATTAAAGTGACTCGAATTGCCCACGGACTTCCAGTTGGCGGAGATTTGGAGTATGCCGATGAAGTGACGCTATCAAAAGCAATAGAAGGAAGAAGAGAAATATAGATAGCTGGGAGGACTTCACTTGTTCTTTCGTAAAAAAAAGAGGCTCCGAAATGAATTCAATGAGTCATTAATCGAAGAGCTTGAACATTTGAAATGGAATTGGCACAATCAAAAATCATTACTTGAAAAAAGCGTGGATCCATCTGAGGAAGTAATCACTCAAACAAGACTGGCGGAAGTGAAATACTTCTATTTATTCAGGGAAGTTAAAAGAAGGAACGTCCGTATAAAAAGATGATAAGGAGATGACTATGAAGGAATGGACTTCATAGTCATTTTTTTGTTTGGGTTCTTAATCCAACCATCCCTTCATATAAGTGTAGTACAAGCTTGCGGGGAGGAATGAGTTTGGAACCTGTTGTCTTTGTTGCTGTAATTGGCGGCCTGATCTTAATGTTACTCATTATCGGGACGCCCCTAAGACCCGTCCGGTTCATAGGGCAGGGGATTATAAAAATCATTATCGGTGCAGCCTTTTTGTTCTTTTTGAATACACTTGGGAATCAAGCTGGCATTCATGTACCTATTAATCCGGTTACTTCAGCGGTCGCCGGTCTGCTTGGAATTCCAGGAGTTGCAGCGTTGGCAGCCATTGGTTATTGGATCGTTTAAAGGGCTTAAACCTCATGGATATCTCCTTGAGGTTTTTATCCATGTTATAGTTGATTAATGTTTTTAAAAAAACTTGATTAAACTATTGACGAAAGCTAATCAAGCTGATAATATATTAGGAGTCGCCAATAACGACGGAATAAACTCCCAGTCAAAAAAACAATGTGAAATAAAACATTGACATTAGAATGGGTAAATGATAAGATAATAAAGTCGCTTACGAGATAAACGACAAAAATTGCTCTTTGAAAACTGAACAAAACAAAGCGCCAACGTTAAATTTTAAGTGAGCACACACTATCAAAAAAGCAAATGAGCAAGTCAAACATTTCTTCGGAGAGTTTGATCCTGGCTCAGGACGAACGCTGGCGGCGTGCCTAATACATGCAAGTCGAGCGAATCGATGGGAGCTTGCTCCCTGAGATTAGCGGCGGACGGGTGAGTAACACGTGGGCAACCTGCCTATAAGACTGGGATAACTTCGGGAAACCGGAGCTAATACCGGATACGTTCTTTTCTCGCATGAGAGAAG
>NZ_CAKKLV010000048.1 GCF_918698115.1 Peribacillus sp. Bi96 | reverse complement strand
ACTATGCCTTCACGAAATCTTCATGTCCTGAAATCACTCCAATTAACCGTGAACTTAAATTCAATGGTGATGAAATCCTGCGAATAAGCGAGTATTTGTGAGAAAATCGTATTAAACTGAGGGAGTTCAAGAAGAATTGACACAAGAAGGTCGTCAATGAAGACGATCTTCTTGTGTCAATTTTTTAGAATAAGGGATTTTAAATTGGAATATTATGTTAAAACCAAAGCGAGCAGAGCAGTTTTTAGGGTATTGATGGTGAGAGTAATGGGGGAAATGATTATCTTCGTGAATAGTCCTATGATTCATTAAAACTAAAACAGTTTAAATTATAATTCTTAAGGGGTGTTTATTTATAGTTATAAATAGAAATAAAAATGAGAGTTTAATTGGAAGCGCTCTGTTCATTGTAGAGGTAGAGATTTACGAACGCACTGGTCTGGCGGCCGAGGTGACCTCATGACATTAATGAAAAAGCAGCCAATTTCACATTTGATGAAGAAACGTAGATTTTGGGGTTATGGTGCCGCTATAGCGGTAATGCCTTATCTGTTAATCAAAATCGCCTGGACTTTCGGTCTCTTCATGCCGACCGAACAAATGGGCGACCCAAGTTGGCGCACTGCAAACGCAGTAACAATGGTTCTAGCTGCAGTTGGTATCCTGTTAGCATTGGCGTTTAGCATGACATGGGGTGAGCGACTGCCCGCCTGGTTGGTTGCCTTGCCCGTCTGGGTAGGTACTGGTTTACTTATTCCTATGCTGTTGCTGGCACCTGTGCTTGGTCCTGCTGCTATGATACGCGATCAGCAGGCAGGAGCTGCCAACGTTTGGGTATATGAGCAGATTTTCGTAATGGTCTCACTGGTTGGAGTCGGCATCTGCCTACCTTTCGCCTTAGCTGGATACGCTAAAGCGCGTTGGCCTGAGGCATTTACTGATCCAATCGACATTGAATTACTCCCGGGCAACAGCCAGAAACTGCATATCACCTTGGCTAGGCTTGTCGCGGTTGGCTGTATCCTGCTTGGATTTATTAAGCTATTCTGGGCGATTGGTGGAACTATTGGCATCAACCCAGCTATGTTGGATAACCGCGATTTATGGTGGCACCTATTGTCGTTGAGTACCGGTGTGTGGGCCTTCGCGGGGGCGTGGGGTTTGTTGGTACTGACCACCCGCCGCGGGTCGAAGAGGTTCTTCCCTCCTATGGCAGCAGCATGGATCTCGTCGGGAATGCTGTTCTCTTATAACCTCTTTAACCGCTTGTCCGCCACTCGCCCCGATGCACAACCTGCTCTAGAGTACCCACTTGCATATGTACTAACCACCGAGTTAGGTAGCGTCTTGGGAGTGATGATGGGAATAATTATCCTGATGGTACTGCACGACCGCCGGAGAGCAATGCGCAGTTCTAGAAGTAATTAATGTTCCTAATATTGAATTATATTTATAAAAAGAAAATAAATTAAATGAAAAGCCCCCAATTTGAGGGCCTTTTTATACATTATCATATAAGAAATAATGGATCAGGTAATGCTGCTTAATTTCCTGATTCATTTTTTAATTTAAGTGTATTAGAATGCTTGGAGGACCTCAAGTAAATTCAATGCTTCCATCTATAAGAATAAATAAGAAAATTAAACCAAATGACTGTTGTGTAAGGAAGCATTGTTTATAAACAATATATGCGAATGTCTTTGTTGGATCCGAATGAAAGTAAATTGCTCAAAATAGGAAATGAAAACCCTTGCCTTTCAATTGAAGGCACCACTTAAGATTTATTCGAAAGACCTATCGAATATTATCAAACTTTAGCAAGAGGAGATCTTGTACTCAGAACCTACTAATCCCCAGTGAAAATAAGCTCTAATTGCTTTTCATTTATTTATAAATTTTCTATGCACTTATTCCGGAATTAACCAAAACCACCACTCCATCTAAATTGTGGTGGTTTTGGTGATAACAAGCATATCGCATCGTCTTTAGCTAATGTCACAAGTAAATTGGTAACTGAAAAAAGTGAAACTGTCAAAGTTGAAAAGCCTGCGATGATGATTGCTCCATTAAAAACATTGGGAAATATGCCTAGTTATAGCTAGACATTGCGGTCACGAACGGGCTTTCCTTTTGATTAATCAATAAATGCAAGTTTATCTTGAACCATAGATCTCGTTAGAATATATATAATAAAAATGAACTCTGCAGTAGGAGAAAAAGTACATATTATTGTAAAAGTTGAAGATGTCTTCAGCTTTTTTGTTTGCCTTATCATCTTCAAATCTCTGGCGCAGCGCAGATTGGAACATAATATAAGCCCGAACTGCGAAATATAAGGATACATGCCCTTACATGAATCCTACTTATGCATGATTGACTTGGTTTTTTGATTTGATATAGTTTTAGGATGCTAAAGTGAGAAGATAAGATCAGACTAAAAAAAGAGCCTTCTGCGAAAGGGGGTGCCTCCTGTGAAAAGCATACAAAGCCGCTTATTGATCATGCTGCTGATTTTCATCGTTCTGCCCTATTTCCTGTCCGTTTTTTTCATCTACACTTATACAAAAAACAGTGTGGAGAAGTATGAACTTGAAAACAGCCAGGAGCAGCTTCAGAAGAATGCGGATGAACTGGAGCAGTATTTTGACGACATGATTGATTATCCATATATTTTTTTGTACCGCAACCCTGATCTGTTTCGGATTTTTAATAACGGCTTTGAAGACTCCATTTATTTCAGCCCCATGACCATGGAAAAGAGTCTCGAGACCTTTTATCTAATGAGAAACGAATTCCGGCAAATCCGTTTCTATATTGCTAAAAACAATGAGTCATTTACAGTCTATAATGCAGTGATCAGCACACACAGGTATCAGCCGAATTTTCTGAAACAGGACCCGATCAAACAGCTGTATACATCTGACTCACAATATTTGATTGAGCCGCCCCACCCTCTTGAGAATTACAATAATGCAGCCATTGTTCCAAAATCGGACAAAACGATGGTGATGACTTTTCACCACAAAATTACAGACGTTCTTTCTAAAAAGTTTCTTGGGATGATTACAATCGACATTGATTTGGGCGAGTATGCCCGCATTTGCAATAACCTTGTCCAGGGAGAAGCATCTTCTGTTTTGCTTATTGATTCAGCAGATCGCGTCATGTATGCAAATGATCGTGCCCTGATTGGAAAACCTCTTCCTGCCGATGAAAAGCAGCGTCTTAATGGGAATAGGAGCCGGCATGATGACGATATTCTCTTATCAAAGGAGTTATCAGGGTCACTGAACGGCTGGGAATTGATTAAGATCATGTCGAGTCAGGCGTTATATGAAGATGTCAGGAAAACCGCCTATACCAATATCCTTGTCGGCATCGGCGTAGGAATACTGGGTTTGCTGATGATAGGCATTATCTCAAATAGGATTACCCGTCCCATTACGAGGCTGAGCAGCAAAGTCCGCTCCATTGAAGGCGGAAATATGAATGTTCCTTTTGATGATACCAAAAGCGATGAAATTGGCCATTTGGAGTCACACATGAAGGACATGATGAACCGGATTAATTCCCACATTGACCGTGAATATAAGCTTGAAATTGAAAACAGGAAGAACCAGTTCAGGGCGTTAAAATCACAGATCAATCCTCATTTTCTGTTTAACGCTTTACAATCCATCGGCGCTGTTGCCCTCAGGTCGAATGCACCAAAGGTCTATCAATTGCTGACTTCGCTGTCCAAAATGATGCGCTACTCAATGAAGGCAGATCAATGGGTACGGGTTCGGGATGAAGCTGAGTATACAAAAGCGTACCTCTCCCTTCAAACAGAGCGTTTTGGTGAAAATATAAGTTACTCGGTCAATATCGATGAGTCCATTTTGGACATGACTATTCCAAGTATGATTCTGCAGCCCCTAGCAGAGAATTTCTTTAAACACACGTATGAGGAAGGTTACAGCAACGCTCATTTGTCCATTGACGGGGAAAAACAAGGAAACGATCTGTGCTTTACT
Organism: Peribacillus sp. Bi96; assembly: GCF_918698115.1. Lineage (GTDB taxonomy): Bacteria > Bacillota > Bacilli > Bacillales > DSM-1321 > Peribacillus. The sequence goes on along the minus strand of NZ_CAKKLV010000048.1, from coordinate 10,298 downwards.
GTAGAGAATGATGGTCCGGGTCTGACGGAAGAAGAGCTTCAGACTCTGCGGGAACATATCTATACACCCCCTTACGAAGGGACTTATTCGCATGAACATATAGGCCTGAAGAATATTCGTGACAGGCTGCTTCTGGAGTATGGACCAAGTGCAGAAATGAAAGTAGATTCGAATGACGGACAGGGTTTTTCCGTCTGCATGAGAATCCCGATAAAGACCGTCCTTGGGAATGATAAAGACTTACTTCAGGAAAGGAGATGACCACGGTGAAAGCACTGATTGTCGATGATGAATTCAATGTGCGGGACGTCATACGCCATTTAGGCCAGTGGGAAACATACGGCATCACCAAGCTATTGGAAGCCAAAAATGGCCATGAGGCAAAATCACTGATTGAGAAAGAACGCCCGGAGATTATCTTTACAGACGTGAAAATGCCCGGTATGGGCGGAATCGAACTGATTGAGTGGCTGGATTCCATTTCCTATCCGGGGAAAGTTATTTTCATTACTGGATATAACGATTATTCCTATATGCGCAAAGCCATTCAGCACAGCAGCTTTGATTACCTGCTGAAGCCGATTGAGTATGAAGCGTTCAATCATACACTGGAAAAATCGGTACAAGCCTGGAAGGATGATTTTGAACATGCTGAAGTGCTGGAAGATGTGAAAAAACTGCGGAGAAACCAGTTAGCCACTGCGATATGTCTGGGGGACCGTTCAGACTCAATCAGCCTTGCCGAGTTTCTTCCTGAATCGGAGGGCTATAAGCTGACACTGCTCTCCTTTTACCAGATGCACAATCCGGATCTCTATATCCAAAAGCTTTCAGATGAGCTTACGGACCGCAAATTAGGAAATGCGTTTTCCCTGCAGACGGATCTTAACCTCTGCCTTGTTATCACCATTCGCGATCAATGGCTCTCCGTTGAGGAATGGATCAGCCAGGAGTTCGATATCCCTGTAAGGCTTGTAACTGAAGAGCAGGTCGAAACTTTATCGGATATCAGGACCTCGTTTCAGGCTCTGCAGAAAAAGCTAGAGGAACAAAACTTCCGATCCATCCACCGTCTGGATGAAATAGATGCCGCCCGCCGCATGGAAGACATGGTTTCCTATGTTGACATGTATTATATGGAGGATTTGAGTCTGGAAAAGCTGTCGAATGTCTTCTTTTTAAGCCGCGAGCATATCTCAAGAAAGTATAAGCAAGAAACCGGAATGACCCTGTCCAAATACATCACGGAGCTTAGAATCAGCCAGGCAAAATCGTGGCTGAAAGAAACAGACAAAAGCATTTACTCCATCTCGACCATGCTTGGCTATCAAGATGAAATCTACTTTTCAAAGCTATTTAAAAAGGTCGTCGGCATGACGCCTTTTGAGTTCAGGAACAGGAACGATCAACATGAATCTAAAGGGGTGACATGATGAAAAACAGGCTTTTATCCCTTTTGTTAATCGGAGCCGTCAGCCTGCCTCTTTCTGCATGTCAGGACGAAGCCCCACCAGAAAAAACGGAAAAGACAGAGCGAAAAATCACGCTGGATTTAAGGAATCCGAAAGTGGAAATCTCCACTCAATTTGAAGAAATGACGCGTGCTTATGAACGGGAAAATCCCCACGTCAATATCAGGGTACATACTGTTGGAGGCGCAATGGATGACCTCGCCGACCTAAAAGCCGAAATGGCGACCGGCACTGGTCCGGATATCTTTACAAACAGCGGCTATGAAAATGCCAAGCTGTGGCGGAACTATCTGGAGGATCTCACAGGGGAGCCCTGGATTAATCAAGCATACAAAGAATCCCTGACGCCGGTCACATTGGACGGGAAAATTTACGGAATGCCGGTTAACCTTGAAGGGTATGGCTTTATCTATAATAAGGATTTATTTAAACATGCCGGCATTACTGAACAGCCCGCCACTCTTTCTGAACTGACAGCAGCTACCGAAAAGCTGCAGAATGCAGGCATTACTCCCTTTGCAACAGGCTACTATGAAGATTGGAAATTGGGCGACCATCTGATGAATGTTGCTTTTGCCCAGCAGAAGGATACTGATGCTTTTATAAGAAATTTAAATAACGGAACGGAAAAAATCAGTACCAATCAAACATTTAAGGATCTCCTTGCCCTGCTGGATCTCACCATAAAGTACGGAAACGATAATCCGCTGACAACGGACTATACAATGGAAGTGAATCTGTTTACCTCCGAAAAAGCAGCCATCATTCAGCAAGGCAACTGGATTCAGCCGATGATCGATCAAGCTGCGCCTGACATGAACATCGGTTTTATGCCGATTCCGATTAATGACCGACCTATAAAGGAAGCCCTTGTCGTCAGCGTTCCAAATTATTGGGCCGTAAATAAACAGTCCATTCCTGAAAAGAAAAAAGAAGCCAAAAAGTTTTTAAATTGGATGGTGTCGTCAGAACAAGGAAAACGGTTCATGACGGAAGAATTCAAATTCATTCCTGCGTTTAAGAACATTAAAACTGATGATATAGGGCCGCTCGCAGAAGAAACTCTTCGAAATTACAAAGATGGGAACACCGTCCCATCTAACTGGTTTCACTTCCCTGTTGGAATTAGAGAAGAATTCGGCGCCGCGACTCAGCTCTATGTCGGGAAACAGCTGAACCGCAATCAGCTGCTCAATGAATATCAAAAGTCCTGGGAGAGGTTTTCGAAGGAATAGCCTCTTGCCGGGGCTTTTTTTGCCTTCCACAATTGCGATATCAATATACGACTAAATTCCAATCAATATGTGGCATACCTCTCTTTTCAGGAATCGCCTATAATTCTACTGTACTAGCAAATACATAAAACCAGGAGGAAGACTTATGAACTTTAGCAGGCTTGCCACACAGGCAACAGCAGTAATACTCAGTACTGGCATTCTATTAAGCGGTACTGTTACCCAATCATTTGCAGCACCAAAGGATCCGGCAGATTACAAAGAAACGTACGATACTTCACAAATCACTCGTTCAGCTATGAAAGATATGATTAATCAGCACGGTGATACTAGATATACCATTCCTAAGTTTGACGAATCCACAATTAAAAACATCCCTTCTGCCAAAAAAGTAACGGAATCAGGCGAAACCATTGATTTAGATGTGTGGGATACATGGCCATTGCAAAACGCTGATGGAACTGTTGCAGAATACAAAGGATATCATATCGTTTTTGGATTAGCAGGCGATCCTAAAAACGCGAGTGATACGTTCATCTACATGTTCTACAAAAAAGTGGGCGACGATTCCCTTGATGCTTGGAAGAATGCTGGAAGAGTATTTGATGACAATGATAAAAACGTTCCAAATGATCCTTACCTAAAAGAGCAAGCCGAAGAGTGGTCAGGTTCTGCAACCTTCACTGAGGACGGGGAAGTTCGCTTATTCTATACAAACCGTGAACCGTATACACCTGAGTCAGGAAATTATGGGAAACAAACCTTAACGACCGCTCAAGTAAACCTTTCAGAGCCAGATTCTGAAACATTAAAAGTGGATGGTGTTGAGGATTACAAATCCATCTATGAAGGCAAAGACAGCAAGTACTATCAAACTGTAGATAAATTTGTAGAGGACGGAAATTCCGCTGATAATCATACCTTCAGAGACCCTCACTATGTAGAAGACAACGGCCGCAAATACCTTGTATTTGAAGCAAATACGGGTACAGAATATGGCTACCAAGGCGAGGAATCGCTATACAATAGAGCTTACTATGGCAACAGCAATAAATTCTTCCAGGATGAAAAAAGCAAACTTATGCAAAGCCCTAAAAAAGAGTTAGCTGAACTTGCAAACGGTGCAATTGGAATTATTGAAATAAACGACGATTATTCATTGAAAAAAGAAATGAAGCCATTGATTGTTTCAAATACGGTCACAGATGAAATCGAACGTCCAAACATCTTTAAAAAGGACGGCAAGTGGTATTTATTCACAAGTTCAAGAGGATCAAAAATGACCATTGATGGAATCGATAATCAAGATATTTACATGTTAGGCTACACGTCTAATTCCTTAACTGGCCCATATAAACCATTAAATAAAACGGGCATCGTCCTGCATCAGGATCTAGATCCATATGACATCACTTGGAACTATGCTCACTATGCAATCCCGCAGGCTGGCAGTGATAATGTTGTAGTGACTAGCTACATGACAAACAGAGGTTATTTTGAAGACAATAAATCCACCTTTGCCCCAAGCTTCCAGCTTAACATTAAAGGGAAAAAAACATCGGTAGTAAAAGACAGTATTCTTGAACAAGGCCAGATTACGGTTAAGTAGTTACCAGTGAAAAGAAAAAGAAAATGTCAGGAAACTTGGCATTTTCTTTTTTCTATTTTTAAAAGAAAAGTGGTGAGTTTAAGTGAACAAAAAGAAATATAAGATGGTTGGATTATTCATTCTTGGATTATGGATGGTTATTAGCACAGGAATTTTGATTCATTCATTTTATAAAACAAAAGAAGCTAATCCGCCAGATAAGGTAGAAAAGTACTCATACCGGGCTGCCTACCATTTTACTTCTCCTGATCATTGGAAAAACGATCCACAGAAGCCCGTTTACTATGAAGGAAATTATCATTATTTTTACCTCTATAATGGAGATTACCCGGATGGCAACGGCACAGAATGGCGACATGCCACCTCTAAAGATTTGGTTCACTGGAAGGATGAAGGAATTGCCATTCCAAAATATACGAATCAAAATGGGGATCCATGGACAGGGTCAGTAGTTGTAGACAAGGAAAATACAGCTGGGTTTGGGAAAGACGCTTTTGTGGCGATCGCAACACAACCCTCTAAGGATGGCCAGAAACAAGAACAATTTCTATGGTACAGTACGGACAAAGGAAATACGTTTACCTCTTACAGTGACGAGCCTATTATGAAAAATCCAGGAACGAAGGATTTTAGAGATCCAAAAATCATCTGGGATAACACGAATCAAAAATGGATCATGACCATGGCCGAAGGATCGAAAATAGGTTTTTATGAGTCTGATAACCTGAAAGATTGGCGCTATACGAGTAGCTTTTTCACTGAGAACATTGGAGTTTTAGAGTGCCCTGACCTTTACCAGATCCGCGCTGATGACGGGACAGTTAAGTGGGTGCTGGGCGTCAGTGCAAACGGAAAAGCAGCAGGGAAACCAAACACCTATGCATACTGGACAGGAACGTTTAATGGAACAGAATTTCTTCCAGATAACAATGAACCGCAATGGCTAGACTACGGTTTCGATTGGTATGGCGGAGTAACGTTTGAAGATGGCAAGGCAAGTGACAAATTAGACAAACGCTATGCCCTCGCTTGGATGAATAACTGGGCCTACGCCGACAATACGCCGACATTAAAAGAAGGGTTTAACGGAATGGATTCGATCGTCCGTCAAATTGAACTAAAGCGTGAAGGCGAGAACAAGTATTATCTTTCTTCACAGCCTTCAGAAGCATTAAAAGAATTGACAAGCTCAACGAATTCTTTTGATAAAATCGAAGTGGATGGCTCGGAAACACTTGATGTTAAAGTAGATGCCTATCAAATAGAGGCAGATCTCTCATGGTCGGATTTTAAGAAAGCAGGATTAAGGCTCAGGGAGTCAGATGATCAAAAACGCCACGTTGACGTAGGCATTTCTGCAAAAGAAAATTACTCTTATGTCAATCGAGCATTCACAGATCAACCTGACGAAACGAATCAGTTCGTTGAAAGTACTGCACCATTTGATGCCAGTAAGAAGAAGGTTCATTTAAAGATTCTCGTCGATAAAACGAGTATTGAAGTTTTTGTGGATGATGGACAGGCTGCTTATTCAAACTTAATATTCCCTCATGCTGAAGATAAAGGAATTACTCTCTTCTCCGAGGGCGGCAAAGCGATCTTTAAGAATGTGAAGGTTACACATTTTGATTCGATTAATTGAACCTCATCTTGGCAGATACCTTTCATATGTGTACACATACATTCTTTTATAAGAAATGACTCTTCAAATACGAACATTTACTAAAAGGCGTACCACCAACATTTGAATTCTAGAGCAATCGTGAGATTGTGTTTAGTTTATTGAGGGAGGATAGTTGAAGAGTGCTCTTTGACCTCTATTCAACAATTGGGCCATTTAATAGAGTGAGAATTTAGAATAATATACGAATGTAAGTGGATTTTTTTAATGTGAAAATCTATCAGACGATGATAAAATAAATCTGATTTCGAAGAAGGAATACTATAGGAGCCGTGAGACAAAATATAAAGATGAATGTATTAGACAAGAGTAAAAGGGTGAGGGATATTAGTCATGTTTAATATCCCTCACCCTTTATGCTTTGGAACAAGGATAGTTTTACCTTGATGAAAGAATTTATAAAAAGTAGTTTTGAGGATTTTTTAATGCACTTGCAATTTTCCTGATTCCCTCTTCAATTCGATGGGCGCCAACATTTGAAACATTCAACTTCAAAATCCGTTCGTGGTAAAAGTCATCTAAATAATTTCTTTCAACTGAATCCAGATATATTCCTTCTTCATGCAAATGATAAACAAATGATTTCAAATTCACACGCTTGGGCAGCACAATATGACTATGCATTACAATTTCTGATGATGATTCGTACGTAGATAAATGATCTTGTATTGATTGATGCAGAATTTTCGCACGAGTATGATAGATATTACTGACTTTGGTTTTATTATGTTCAAACATCCCATTTTTCAAATAGAGATATAATGCGGCTTGTGAAATCATAGAGCTGTCGATATCCGTTGTCATTTTGTATTTTTGAAAAATATCAATAATTGAAGGAGGGAGAACCGCCAATCCAACTCTTAACCCAGGAAACATAATTTTTGAAAAACTTTTTAAATAGATGACTTTATCGTGGTGATTATCAGCAAAAAGAGGGTCGTTCTTCGGATTGTATTCAAAATCTGCTAAATAATCATCTTCTAAAATGTATACATTATATTGGTCTGCTAATTGTAAAATAGCCTCTTTTTCTTTTTTACCGTATGAAGATCCTAAAGGATTATGGAAGCGGGGCATTGTATAAAAGAATTTAATATCTTCTTCATGAAATATTTGTTCAAGTCGACCTAAATCAATACCTTTCTCGGTACGTTGAATTCCTATTGCAGGCAGCTGTAAGGTTTTCAGCAGATCCATATATAAATGATAGCTAGGTTGTTCAACTAGAATGGTGGAACGATTATTCGGAAAGGGCATCATACTTACTAAAGAAAGAGCCTGTTGAACACCTGTAGTGATGAAAATCTGTTCGCTATGCGTGAATACTTGGTAAGATTCTAACAGTTTTTTAGCTTCTGCTATGAGTGGCGGCCAACCTTTTGGCGTACCGTAGCGAAATAATTCTTCTTGATAGGTATCAATTGCTTTGTTTATGCAGTGTTGAAATTCTTTATAAGGAAATGCATGCCAAGTAGGAGATGCGCTTTCAAAGTCAATTATGTCAGTGGACAATGGGGTTTTGAAGACGTGATTATCCACAACATAATAACCACTTTTCGGTAGGGCATAAATAATATGTTGCTCCTCCAATTTTTTTAAAGTGGTCAATATCGTGCTATTACTGCAAGCATATTGTTGTGATAAATTTCGAATGGATGGTAATTTTGCACCGGTCGAAAATTCACCAGACTGAATTTGCATCAGGAGTGATTGATAGATTGTTTCATATTTAAGCATCATAAACCTCCTTGCACATCTGTATCGGTACAGATGTGTATTTTTTATATCGTAAAAGTTATTATTATCTCTTACGATAATGGTACCGGCCGGATCAATATAAGGGGGTAATCGAAATGAGTGAAAATAGAAATGCATATATCTCAGCAACCATCTATGCAATCATTATCGGATTGTCATTTATGTTTGTTAAAGTGACATTAACGGTTGCAACACCGTTAGATACATTGGCTCATCGGTTTACCATTGCATGGATCGCTGCCACAGTGTTGTTCGTGTTAAAAAAAGAATCGATCAAGGTAACGAAAAAAGATGTACAGCAGATTGCCTTGTTAGCCATCTTATATCCGACACTCTTTTTTGCTTTTCAAGTATTTGGGTTAGTGCATACATCTTCATCGGAAGCTGGTATTATTCAAGCAACTATACCAATTTTTACGTTGATTTTTGCAAGTATCATATTAAAGGAAACATCTACACGCAGTCAAAAAATAGCTATTGGTTTATCTGTACTCGGTGTGATGTATATTATGTACATGAACGGGGCAGGGGGCACAAATACAAGTCTCTTCGGGGCTGGTTTAATTTTACTTTCAGCACTTACCTCCTCACTATACAACGTATTTGCCAGAAAGTTAACACAACGCTATTCGTTATTCACTATCACATATATCATGACCTTGTTTGGGTTTATAGCTTTTAATGGACTGGCACTGACAAACCATATAATGAATGGAACAGTGGATCAATTTATGCAACCTTTTGGACACTGGGATTTTGTTCTTGCCATTTTATATTTAGGTATCCTATCGTCTTTAGGAACGTCCTATCTTTCCAACTATGCATTATCAAAAATAGACGCATCGAAAATGAGTGTTTTCAGTAATTTTGCTACGCTCATTACCATTTTAGCAGGGGTCATTTTTTTAAAAGAGGAATTTCATTTATACCACATAGCAGGGTCAATTATCATTATCATCGGCGTTGTTGGTACAAACTATTTTGGTGCAAGGGGCAAATCAAATGAAAAAATATAGTCTCTTGCTAATCATAAGCCTCATTTGGGGATCTCAATTTTTCTTCGTGGAATTAGTAACGAATGATGTAGGTTCCATTTCGTTGTCTGCTTTGAAAGCACTGATTGGTGCAATTTGTTTATCGGTGATTAGTCTGTTCCAATCAAAGAAAAACTACACAACCAATACTAAAAAATATTTTTGGATTGCACTTTTTGAAGTAGTCTTGCCGTTTATTCTTATTGCACAAGGCCAAAAGTACGTATCGAGCAGTATTGCATCTATGCTAATCGCAATGGTCCCAATCTTCACATTAGTATTTTTCGTATTGCTCTTCAAAAAGAAAGCAAGCAAATTTGAAATAGTCAGCATAGTATTGGGATTTTTAGGAATTGTGATCTTATCGTGGCCAACGCAAGGAATTATGAACGTTTCAGGTAATATATTGGGTAATGTGTTGCTCATTCTTGCTGCTATAAGTTTTGCATTGTCTTTAATTCTAATGGAAAAATTAGAAGATGGTTCTCCGGTGGTCCATATTAGAAATGTTTTATGGATTGCAAGTATTGTCTTATTGCCAATGTCATTCCTTTCTGAAAAGCCATTACAAATCGATATCAATCATTCACAAGTAATATATATTACCATTTTAGGTATATTCCATGCAGGAATTGTCTATATGCTGTATAATCTCTTAATTCAAGAAGAGGGAGCATTATTTGCCTCTTTTAGCAACTATATTAACCCGGTTATTGGTGTAATTTTAGGCTATATTATTTTAAAAGATGCATTATTTTTGCGGCATAAGATTGGCATATTAATCATTCTTATAGCACTTTTATTTTCGAATCCTGATATTTCTAGAAAATGGGTTAGGAAGAACAATTAATAGAGAATACCCTTGTGTATAATGAGCTTTTGTTCTATAAAAAATCTCTAGAATAAAGTTAATCGGAACAGAAAATAATCTTAAATATTTTAATTTAGGTAATTCAACAATCGGGCGCAATTCTTTAATAAGAATCGCTTTTTTTATAGAACTACCATAAAAATAAGTTTCTTTAAAAATGAAAAATAGACCCTGCTCAATCGTTTAAAAAAAGAGGAGAGCGTTAATTAATTAGTCTATGGATTAGGGTTGACTGGATTAAGGTCAGTATTAGTATTGACACTTCCTAATCATTTTCATTCTTTGCGATTCATGGATGGCTAACGGGTGAATTAGTTCTTTAGAGAGCTGTGATTGAACTGCACCCCAATTGTTAGACAACATCTAACAATTGGAGGTGCAGTTTTTTTGACTAAATATACGATAGACGAAAAATTACATGCAGTTTTAGAGTACTTAGAAGGGAAAAAATCCTATAAATCCATTGCACAAGAAAGAAATGTAGGTTTATCCCCTCTGAAAAGATGGGTCGCTCGCTATCTAAAACATGGGATGGAAGGACTTGCTTCATCCTATACAAATTACACTCTGCCCTTTAAACTAGAGGTACTTAAATATATGAACGAATATGGGGCATCAATCAACGAGACCGCTGTACA
>NZ_CAKKLV010000047.1 GCF_918698115.1 Peribacillus sp. Bi96 | reverse complement strand
ATATCCATTACTACAATCATCAACGAATCAAGGTAAAATTAAAAGGCATGAGCCCGGTAGATTACCGGATTCATGCCCTCAAGGCTGCCTAATTAAATAAAGTGTCTAACTTTTTGGGTTCACTTCAGAATTTGTCCGGATCTTTATGCTTTTTAGGTCAATCTAATTTCTTGTTAGCTGAGGTTTCTTTAATGGATAAGTATAACATCATCAATGTCACAAACCAGCTAATGAGTGAAGCGAATGGAACCGTTGCTTGAAAGGAATCCATGATGGTGAAGAAAATAGTGGTAAGCGTAATGCTGTAAGCACCAATTCTCCATAGATGCCTATAGGAAGTCGAACGGCCAAGGGCACTTTTGAAAAGAAGACCGAAAGCTGCAAGGATTGTCACTTTTATGAAAATCCCACTAGCAGTAAACAAGTATAATATAAGTAGTAGCAATGGAAGGATAATCGGCAGCACAGACTCGACTGAATCAAGCCAAGTGGATATTTTCTGATTATCACCTTCCAAAAGGGAATATGGAGAGGACTGTACGTTGCCTCCAGATACGAAAACGAGATCAGACTTTAAAAGGGCGACAGCTTCATCAGATTTTGCAGCCACTTTTTCCGGAGTCAAGGTCCCGGTACCATCTACAAAAATTTGATATCCATTTTTATTCATGGTGAAGGGTTCACCATTCTCAGTCGTCAATGTGCCATTTTTGATTTCAAATTGAGGTAAGTCTTCAGATACTGTTTCGTGCATGGCATCTAGCCCATCAACCATCATTGTACCGAAATAATAAGCTGAAGGGAGAAAAGCGATGAGACTAACAAAAAATACGTACAAAATCGTTTTGCCGATACCTTGGTTTTGAAAGGAAGCGATATCTTTAGGAGAATATAAGCTTACCCATAGTTGTTTGAATATGTTCAATGTTTTCAGCACCTAACTATATAAGATTCCTAACCAATTTTAACTATATGGGAAAAATAAAACAACCTGTATTCTGCTACATTGGTTTCAACCATCAATAAAGAGGCAATTATGGAGAGAAAGAGGCAAATTACAAATGAAATGAGAAAGGGCGTTTTTAATTGTGGATACACTATTTTGGATCATAATTATCCTCATGTTCATAATGGGCTTTGTCGGTCTGATTTTTCCAATCATCCCAAGTGTTTTATTCATATTTGGCGGAATGTTGTTATATGGATTATTTTATTCTTTTGAACCATTTGGCTGGTTCTTCTGGACGGTCCAAATTTTATTCGTCATCCTTCTGTTCGCGGCTGATTATATCGCAAACATGGTTGGGGTCAAAAAATACGGCGGCACGAAAGCGGGAGTTTGGGGCAGTACGATTGGGCTCCTTGTCGGACCATTCGTGATTCCATTCGTCGGAATATTAATAGGCCCATTCATCGGGGCATTCCTGGCAGAAATCCTAGTTCATAAAAAAGATCCGGTTACAGCTTCTAAAATCGGCCTGGGATCCGTTGTAGGTTTTATAAGCAGTGTGATTACAAAAGGTATCATTCAACTTTTGATGATTGGATATTTTATATACGTGGTATTCTCATAGGAAATATTATTGAAAAATGAAAAAATGAGGCATATGGTTTGAAACGGTTATAAAAATTTGATACTCTATTGCTAGCGAGCTTTAGGTATCATTCGAGAACTGAAGCCCTCAAAAAAAACAGCTTACATAGGGAGGAATTTTATTATGGCTTTTGAACTTCCACAATTACCGTATGCATACGATGCATTAGAACCACACATTGACAAAGAAACAATGAACATTCACCACACTAAACATCACAACACATATGTGACAAACTTGAACAATGCTCTGGAAGGCAACCAAGAACTTCTAAGCAAAAGCGTTGAAGAAATTGTCGCTAACCTTGATGCAGTGCCAGAAGCTGTTCGTACTGCTGTACGCAACAATGGTGGCGGTCATGCTAACCACACATTATTCTGGGAAATCCTTTCACCAAACGGTGGCGGACAACCAACTGGTGAATTAGCGGATGCTATCACTTCAAAATTCGGCAGCTTTGACAGCTTCAAAGAAGAGTTCGCTAAAGCGGCTACTACTCGTTTTGGATCTGGCTGGGCTTGGCTTGCAGTCAACAATGGCGAGTTAGAAGTAACAAGTACACCAAACCAAGACAATCCATTATCAGAAGGTAAAACTCCACTTCTAGGATTAGACGTTTGGGAACATGCTTACTACCTAAACTACCAAAACCGTCGTCCTGAATACATCAATTCTTTCTGGAATGTTGTAAACTGGGATGAAGTTGCAAAACGTTACAGCGCTGCAAAATAATAAGTAATTAAAAAAGACAGGATTCCTTTTGTGAAAAGGAATCCTGTCTTTTTTTTGTTTCTTTAATCCAAACAGGAACATGAAAAAAACAATATAAAGGTAAAGCGTAACGCTGTTTCGCCAAAAGAAGTGAAAGGAATTCACGAGTAACACTTCGAATTCACGAGTAAAAGCTGCAAATTCACGAGTAAACACCGCGAATTCACGAGTAAAAGCTGCAAATTCACGAGTAACGCACAAATTTACGAGTAAAAGCTGCGAATTCACGAGTAAAGGCCAAAAACTCACGAGTAAACACTCCGAATTCAAGAGTAAAAGTCAAAAACTCACGAGTAAAAGCCTGAAATTCACGAGTAACGCACAAATTTACGAGTAAACACTCCGAATTCACGAGTAAAAGCCAAAAACTCACGAGTAAACACCGCGAATTCACGAGTAAAAGCCTGAAATTCACGAGTAACGCACAAATTTACGAGTAAACACTCCGAATTCATTAGTAAAAGCCAAAAACTCACGAGTAAACACTCCGAATTCATGAACATCGACTTCGCCTCCGCCAATCGAAGAGTTTTCTTTACACTGTTTCGGAGTAGAAGAAGCTAAAAGGAAAACAGTATAAGTGCAACTACTTCTCTGTCTTCGCCATCCTGTCTCGCCAATCGAAGAGTTTTCTTTACACTGTTTCGGAGTGGAAGAAGCTAAAAGGAAAACAGTATAAGTGCAACTACTTCTCTGCCTCCGCCAATCGAAGAGTTTTCTTTACACTTTTTTGGAGTGGAAGAAGCAAAAGGAAAACAGTATAAGTGCAACTACTTCTCTGTCTTCACCATCCTGTCTCGCTAATCGAAGAGTTTTCTTTACACTGTTTCGGAGTGGAAGAAGCTAAAAGGAAAACAGTATAAGTGCAACTACTTCTCTGCCTCCGGCAATCGAAGAGTTTTCTTTACACTGTTTCGGAGTAGAAGAGGCTAAAAGGAAAACAGTATAAGTGCAACTACTTCTCTGCCTCCGGCAATCGAAGAGTTTTCTTTACACTGTTTCGGAGTAGAAGAGGCTAAAAGGAAAACAGTATAAGTGCAACTACTTCTCTGCCTCCGGCAATCGAAGAGTTTTCTTTACACTGTTTCGGAGTAGAAGAGGCTAAAAGGAAAACAGTATAAGTGCAACTACTTCTCTGCCTCCGGCAATCGAAGAGTTTTCTTTACTTTTTTTTTACATAAATCCCCTTGTTTTTTCAAACACTAGAGTGGAATTTAAAGGAGAGTTAAAACAATGGGTATTTTAGAGAGATGGTTGGGTGAAGCGGGAGGAAAGAAGGATCTGCACCTCCTATTGTTTATTGGCGGCTTGTACAGTTTAAGCATTGCTTTATCCAATACATTTGTTAATGTGTACTTGTGGAAACAATCCGGTCAAATTGTTGATATTGCCGTATATAATCTAACCGTGGTGCTTTTTCAACCGCTAACCTTTGTTTTTGCAGGCAGGCTGGCGAAAAAAGTGGATCGAATCATTGTTTTGCGTCTAGGTGTTATCTTTTTGGCCCTATTTTATTTATCTGTCCTATTGGTTGGCACGCGGGCCACGGATTTCATTTGGCTGCTTGGTGCATTGATAGGAATAGGCTATGGGTTTTATTGGCTTGCTTATAATGTTTTGACGTTTGAGATTACGGAACCTGAAACAAGAGACTTCTTCAATGGTTTTTTAGGGATTTTATCATCCCTTGGGGGGATGGTTGGTCCGATTCTTTCAGGGTTCATCATTTCGAGGCTTGAAAAATTCACAGGTTATTCCATTGTATTCGGGTTGTCTTTGCTCTTGTTTTCCGTTGCCGTGTTTCTTAGCTTTTCATTAAAAAGGCGCCCGGCTCATGGGAAATACTTTTTCCTTCGGATATTGAAAGAACGTAAAAATAATCGGAATTGGCTTTTAATCACTCGTGCACACTTTTTTCAAGGTATACGAGAGGGTACATTCATGTTCATCATTTCGATTATCGTTTTCATTCAGACGGAGAGTGAGCTTGCCTTAGGGAGCTATGGTCTATTAAATTCAGCCATTTCATTCGTTGCGTATTATCTTGCATCTCGTTATATAAAACAGCCGATGCGAAAAAAGGCGATTCTTATAGGAGGAATCCTGTTGTATGCAGGGGTCTTACTGATTGCCTTTGATTTCACTTTCGGAAAACTTCTCATATATGGGGCGGTGGTGGCAACTGCCTATCCGATTCTTTTGGTCCCTTATATATCATTGACGTATGACATTATAGGCCGAGCATGGAAAGCAGCGGAAATGAGGATTGAATATATCGTGGTCAGGGAGCTTTTCGTTCATTTTGGAAGGATTGTATCAATATCGGGATTCATTCTGTCCGTCCTTTTTTTCGACCTAAAGCAAATGCTTCCGTTTTATCTGCTGATCGTCGGGGCGGGGCATACCGTGATATATTGGTTTGTACGGAAAATCGATATCAATGACCAAGTTTAAAAAAGAGGCCATAGAGGCCTCTTTTCAATTTCGATGCCTTGCGTTTTTGTATGTTATGAGCCGTAAGTCACTTTTTATGGAAAGTTCGTTAGATGTTTAATATTTCTAGAACACTAAGGTAGAAAAAAATATAAATGTTCTATAGAATAGTATAGGACTATTATGACTATGTAAAAAGGATGTGTGGCTTAGTGTGAATAAAAAGAAAAAGAAAAAGACGCATGTGCCTTTCAGATTGAATATTCTTTTCTTTTTAGTGTTTGTTTTGTTTTCCGCTTTAATTTTACGCTTGGGTGTTGTACAGATTGTATATGGTGATGATTACCGGCGTGAGATTGAAAGAACAGAGGAAGTGACCGTGAATAATTCGGTGCCCCGTGGAAAAATGTATGACCGGAATTTAAAACTGATGGTCGACAACCAACCACTGGATGCAATTACATATACACGAAAGCAAGGTACGAAACAAGCAGAAATGGTGGAAACGGCTGAGAAACTCGCAAAATTGATTGAAAAAGACACAGATAAAGTGACTGAGCGCGATAAAAAGGATTTTTGGATATTGAATAATCCAAAATTGGCCGAGAAAAAGATTACGGATAAAGAGCGAAAACAAGTCGAACAGGGCGAGATGGAAGAAAGTGATTTGTATAAGCTTCAGCTCGAAAGGATTACGGCGGATGAAATGAAAATTTCGGATAAGGATATGGAAACTCTCGCCATTTATAGGGAGTTTGCAAGCGGATATGCCCTTACTCCGCAGATCGTGAAAAACAAGAAAGTAACGAAAGAAGAATTCGCCAGGGTGAGTGAAAACCTTGATTCGCTTCCTGGGGTCGATATATCAACGGATTGGGATCGTTTTTATACGTATAATAAAACACTTAAATCTGTATTGGGTAAAGTTTCCTCATCTGAAGAAGGATTGCCTAGTGAAAGCCTGAACTACTACCTTGCACGTGATTACAGCC
Organism: Peribacillus sp. Bi96; assembly: GCF_918698115.1. Lineage (GTDB taxonomy): Bacteria > Bacillota > Bacilli > Bacillales > DSM-1321 > Peribacillus. The sequence goes on along the minus strand of NZ_CAKKLV010000047.1, from coordinate 9,406 downwards.
GGAATGACCGTGTAGGTAAGAGTTATATTGAGGCGCAATATGAAGATATCCTCCAAGGGCAGAAAGCGAAAGTAAGGAATGTGACCGATAAATCAGGAAATGTGGTCGATTCCGAAGTGGTTACCGAAGGTTCGCGAGGAAAAGATCTTATATTGACAGTTGATATGGATTTACAGCTTGCAACAGAGGAAATCATTGAAAAGCAATTGATTGCCAAGAAAAAAATGGGTAACACCAAATTCTTGGACAGGGCCTTTGTCGTCATGATGGATCCCGATACAGGGGAAGTATTAACGATGGCCGGTAAGAAATATGAGAAGGACCCTGAAACCGGCAAATCTTCCATTGAGGACTTTGCATTAGGTAATATCACGACTTCTTATACGATGGGTTCTGCGGTTAAAGGTGCTACCGTTTTAACCGGTTATCAGCAAGGGGCGATCCAGCCGGGTACGTACTTTTATGATACGAAGTTGAAAATCAAAGGTACCCCCGCTAAAGGTTCATATAGTAACTTTGGGAACATTAATGATTTAACCGCCTTAAAAGTATCTTCCAACGTTTATATGTTCAGAACGGCCATTAATATTGCGGGTGCGCATTATGTGCCGAATGAGCCATTGAATATTAGTTCTAGCGCCTTTTCGACCATGCGGAATTCATTTGCCCAGTTTGGCTTGGGAGTCCGTACAGGGATTGATCTCCCGAATGAAATGAGCGGGTTCAAAGGTTCCGAAACATCTCCAGGTAAGCTGCTTGACCTTGCTATCGGACAGTATGATACGTACACACCAATGCAACTCGCGCAATATGTTTCAGCCATCGCAAATGGCGGTAACCGCATGAAGCCGCATATGGTTAAGGAAATCCGCGATCCGGTTGATAATAATGAGGAATTGGGTCCCGTAGCCGAAGATGTTTCACCGACTGTCCTTAATCGACTTGAAATGAAGGAAGAATGGATAAAACGTGTGCAGAGCGGTTTCGAGAAAGTTTCAATGGAACAAGGCGGAACAGCATATAGGTATTTTGGTAATAAACCATATACGGTAGCGGCTAAAACTGGGACGGCGCAAGCGTTCTATGATGGTCCGAACCGAGCGAATTATAGCGAACCTCAAGATACGATGAATATCACAATGGTCGGTTATGCACCTGCTAAAAATCCGGAAGTTGCTTTTGCTGTTGTTGTTCCGTGGGCGTATCAGGGCCATTCGGGCCATGATATGAGTAAAGAAATAGGTGAAGAAATCATGGATACTTATTTCAAACTGAAAAAAGAACGGGCTAAGAAGGAAAATACCGAAACCTCGACTGATTTGAAAGTGGAGAATGGTAAAGAAGTTCAAAAAGACCAGGCTGAAGTTAGAAAAAGCCAGGAAAATGAATAAAAAGTTAAAACACGTTTTTGGGTAAAACCGAAAACGTGTTTTTTTTGCATTTTTAAAAACGAGAGCAGTCCAGTTCTTTCATCTTTACAATTAGTACACAATAATTTACTGAATATTTACATTTGCTTCAAACGGGGTTTACAGTCTAAAAGTATGATTTGGTTGTAGGACAAAATATTCATATAAAATTCTTAGGGGGATTTACAAATGAAACGTTTCAAAGGCATGGCAATGACTGTAGTGATGGGTGGAGTAATTGCAGTAGCGGCGGGTTGTGGATCCGATGACACTAAGACAAGCAGCAGTGAAGGAAAAGGATCAGGCCAACTGCAGGGAGAAGTGATTACGGATGGTTCTTCAACGGTCTTTCCAATCATGGAGGCAGTTGCCGAAGAATATATGGGTGCACAGCCTGATGTGAAGGTTTCAGTGGGATCGTCAGGAACAGGTGGGGGATTCAAGAAATTCATCGCTGGTGATACGGACTTAGCCAATGCATCCCGCCCGGTCAAAGAAGAAGAGAGTGCCTTACTTGATGAAAAGGGAGTTAAATATACAGAATTGAAATTGGCTTTTGACGGTATTTCAATCGTCGCCAATAAAGATAATGAATTCATCGATTCACTAACAGTTGAAGAACTTCAAAAACTGTGGATTGATAATGGAAAAGTGAAGAAATGGTCTGATATACGTCCTGAATGGCCGAAGGAAGAAATTAAATTCTACTCTCCGGGAACCGATTCAGGCACATATGATTATTTCAATGAAGTGATCCTTGAAGAAAAACCTATGGTGGAAAATGCTACGCTTTCAGAAGATGATAATGTTCTTGTACAAGGTGTAGAAGGTGATAAAAATGCGATTGGATTCTTCGGTTATGCCTACTATGCAGAAAATAAAGATAAGTTAAAGATCATTTCCATCGACAACGGTAAAGGTGCTGTTGAGCCAACACATGAAACGATTAAAAGTGGGGAGTATGCACCATTGTCACGTCCGCTTTACACATATGTAGCTAATAAGTCGGTAGCAGAAAAAGAACAAGTTGCAGATTATACTCAATTCGTCATAGAAAATGCAGGAGAGCTCGCTGAAGAAGTGGGTTATGTCAGCCTGCCGGAAGAAGAGTACCAGAAAGATCTTGATAAATTAAAAGAACTGGAAAAATAAACGATATTACAGGCTACTGAAATCCCGCCTTTACTAGATTAAGGCGGGGGTAACAGCTTGTAAATCCAAATATTGTGTGTCTGAAATGGAGGATGCAAGTTGGAACTTAGAAAAACAGAAATGTATTCTGTACAGGAAATGATCCTGGAAAAGAAACGTAAGAAAAAAGTGAATATGGAAAAAATCATACCTAAGCTTTTGTTCCTTACGGCGGCAATTTCCGTCTTTACTACAATAGGGATCATCTTGACGCTTATATTTGAAACATTTATCTTTTTTGACAGAGTATCTATCGTGGAATTTTTTACAGAAGCTAAATGGCTGCCATTTGCATCAACACCTTCATTTGGAATTATGCCACTTATCGTTGGAACGTTGAAGATAACAGTCATAGCAGCGGTGGTTGCAGTGCCAGTAGGGCTTGCAACAGCCATTTTCTTGAGTGAATATGCATCTGAGAAAACACGGAGAATCATCAAGCCGATTTTAGAAGTTTTAGCTGGGATTCCTACTATCGTTTACGGCTTTTTTGCCTTAACTTTTGTAACACCGGTTTTGCGTGATTTATTTCCTTCCCTTGACATGTTCAATGCCCTAAGTCCTGGGATCGTTGTAGGTATCATGATCATGCCGATGATAGCCTCATTGTCGGAAGATGCCCTTGTATCGGTACCAAAGTCGATTCGCGAAGGTGCGTATGCTTTAGGAGCAACGAAACTCGAAACGACAATTAAAGTGGTATTGCCAGCAGCCATTTCAGGTATTATGGCATCCATCGTCCTTGCTTTATCCAGAGCGATCGGGGAAACCATGATTGTGAGCGTTGCCGGTGGCTCGACCCCAAATATGAGCATGGATGTCACTTCATCGATTCAAACGATGACGGCTTATATTGTACAGGTCAGTTCGGGGGATGCAGGGTACGGGACAACGATTTACTACAGCATATATGCGGTTGGAATGACACTGTTCGTCTTTACGCTTATCATGAATTTACTGGCGCAGTTCATCTCTCGCAAGTTCAGGGAGGAATATTAAGTCATGAAACTGATAAACAAAAGTCATGTTGCAAAAAAAATGCCTGCTAGGCTGGCTGTTAACACGATTTGTAAAGGATTATTTTTCTTGGCAACATTGGTTGGCCTCCTCGTATTGGCCATCTTATTTTATCGGATATTCACTCAAGGAATTGGCAGTTTGAATGGGGATTTCCTTCAGAACTTCGCTTCCAGAAAACCTGAAGAGGCTGGTATAAAAGCAGCACTGATCGGTTCGATATGGTTGATGGTAGTGGTGGCTCCAGTTTCCCTGCTGCTTGGTGTTGGAACGGCCATCTATTTAGAGGAATATGCCAGGAAGAATTGGATTACCACTTTTATCAAAGTGAATATTTCCAATCTGGCAGGTGTCCCGTCAATAGTATTTGGACTGTTGGGCTTAACGGTTTTCGTTCGTGCTCTAGCCTTGGACCGGTCCATATTGGCAGCAGGCTTGACCATGAGCCTGCTCGTTCTCCCGGTCATCATAGTAGCTGCCCAAGAGGCCATACGTGCCGTACCTCGTGATTTAAGGGAAGCTTCATTTGGAATGGGTGCAACAAAGTGGCAAACCATATTGAAAGTGGTCCTTCCGGCTGCGATACCTGGCATTTTAACTGGGGGAATACTTGCTTTGTCACGGGCAATCGGTGAAACGGCTCCATTGGTGGTGGTTGGCATACCAATGTTCATCGCCTTTTTACCGCAATCGTTCATGGATACATTTACAGTGCTGCCAATGCAAATCTATAATTGGACATCTCGTCCGCAGGAGGAATTCCAGCAGGTTGCTGCCGCGGGAATCATCGTCTTACTCATCCTGTTAATATTCATGAATTCAATAGCGGTTATCATTCGAAATAAATTCCAGAAAAGATACTGATAGGGGGAAGGAAGCATGAATATGACCTTAACGAGAGAAAAAGAGTCACCGGCAATCGGGGTTGAAAATGTCGGATCAGCTGCCTTGACGGAAAAGGTGTATGAAACATCCAATCTTAATTTATGGTATGGAGAAAACCATGCTTTGAAAAATATTAATCTAGATATGCATCAAAATGAAGTGACCGCCATCATCGGTCCTTCAGGATGTGGGAAATCCACTTACATCAAAACATTGAACCGAATGATAGAGCTAGTCCCAGATGTGAAAACGACAGGCCAGATTAAATATAGGAATAGGAATATCCTTGATCAGTCCTATAAGGTGGAAGACTTAAGGACACAGGTGGGAATGGTCTTCCAAAAACCCAATCCCTTTCCTAAATCCATTTATGAAAATGTTGTATACGGACCAAAAATCCATGGAATTAAAAATAAAAAAATTCTTGATGAGATCGTTGAAAAGAGTTTGAAAGGGGCTGCCATCTGGGATGAAGTGAAAGACCGACTGCATGAAAATGCATATGGACTTTCAGGAGGACAGCAACAGCGCCTTTGTCTCGCCAGATGTTTGGCAATCGAACCAGATGTCATATTAATGGATGAACCGACATCTGCCCTTGATCCGATATCCACTTTGAAAATAGAAGAATTGGTCCAAGAACTGAAAAAAGATTTCAGCATCATCATCGTTACCCATAACATGCAGCAAGCAGCACGTATCTCTGATAGAACAGCCTTCTTCTTAAATGGGGAAGTCATCGAATATTCTGATACAAACACCATCTTCTCTAATCCGAATGATAAAAGAACAGAAGATTACATTACCGGACGCTTCGGTTAAAGAGAAAGGGAGATGCGATAATGATCGTTCGTGAAAATTTTGAGCTTCAATTGAAAGAATTACAGGAGAAAATCGTGAAGTTGGCTAATTTAGCTTCAGGGGCGATATCAAAATCATATGCCGCACTGGAAAACAATAATGTCGATGCTGCTCTTGAAGTTATTGATGATGATACAATCGCTGATTTACTGGAAGAGGAAATTAACGACTTTGCGATTTTACTGATTGCAAAGCAGCAGCCGGTTGCGATTGATTTAAGGCGTATCATTGCTGCCATAAAAATCGCATCGGATATTGAAAGGATGGCAGACTTTGGTGTGAATATCGCTAAATCAGCCATCCGAATCGGTGACCAGCCATTTATTCTGCCTTTAACACCATTAAAAGAGATGCATGATATTACATTAAAGATGATTCAACTCTCGATAGAAGCATTTGAGAAGGAAGATGTTGCTCTTTCGAGAGAAATCATTGAAATGGATGATGAGGTTGATCGCTTTTATGGAGATATGATTCGAAGTCTCCTTCGCCTTTCAGATGAAAAGAACCTTCAGCAGGTCACTCAGCTTTCCTTAATTGCCCGATATTTGGAAAGGACAGCGGACCATACAACGAATATTGCAGAAAATATTTATTTCCTGGTAAGAGGGAGATATATTAGCAGGAATGAATGAACCTATCCCTAAGTTGAAAAAAAAGAGAGGCTTTTTGGTCGGACAAAGTCCATTAAAAAGTCTCTCTTATTATTAATGGGTCAAAGTATTGGCCAATTGTCTAAATGTCATAGTATTCGTAGCCACAAATTCGCCGATTTGAATTTTTTTTGAGAAATCATGTTCATTCATATATGCTTCAAACCCAGCAGCATCATCGATGATTTTTTCCTTTGAAAGCCTACTGGCAATTTCCGATGTTGTCATATTCGATTTGATTTTGATTGTATAGGAAACGATGGAAAGATCCTTTTTTGAAGGTGCTTTTTCCTCTAAGTCTTGATCCGTTTCCTTTGGAGTCTGAACTGTCTGTTTAGCTTCCTTCATCGGAAGTGATACGACAAATCCCTCATTCCCCAGCAATTCCTTTGCTTCTTCTGTAGTCGGGGTGGTACCTTTGATTAATCCAGTACCATAATAACAGCCAGCAAAGATTGTTGTTGTAAAGATGATGCCAGCGGAAAGGCCCTGCATGCTTGCTTTATTCATCTTCATTTCCCCGCAATCTTTGTTGTTCGATGACAGAAATGGTTTGTTCCCTTGTTAGTGAGGATTGTTTGGCGATTTGGTCCAAAGGAAGGCCTTGACTATATAAGGATAGAACCTGGCTTTTTAGAATTTCGTGAATCGGTTCGATATCATTGGAAGTGACAGGCGGTTGTTTGAATCTTTCTTTTATGGGAGGAACAGGGTCATCCTGGATAACGAATTCTTCTTCAAGAATCTTCATTTTCTTTTTTATTTGGTACATATCCTGCATATATGTTATGGTCATCTGTTCTAAATCTTCTTCTAATTTGGCCACTTTGTCTTTTCTGAAAAAGGAAAGGATAAGAAGGACGATTGCTAGCGAGAATAGAAGGATGATGAGAGTTTCCATGTTTTCACCTCAGAAGATAATTTTCGACATATACATATATTTTACACATATTTATAAAAAAATGGTGATTTTCATATTTTAATATCTTCTGAAGCGGCAGTTAACTTCATTTTTTGTCTGTTTTGTATTCAAATTATTGTCGAAAAGCATCATGACTATCGCCGAGAAAAAAAAAAAAAAGCATTAAAACGGAAAAAAACCCTTTGGTAGCTAACTTACATAAAATTCGACAAAATGTGTTTATTGTCCATCAGCCAATTCAGTGCTAACATAAAGGTATAATAAATTGAAAAAACGAAATATTATGAATATTACAAATTAACAAACCCATATGAAATGGTGTGCAGATTCCAAAGTGGATAGTTTCGCTGTCAGCGCCTAACGATAAGATATACAAAAATAACGAAGGGGAAGGGATGATCATATGAATTCGCTATTCGCATATATGCCTCAGGATAACCAGGATCTATATCGTAAGGGATTGAAGGCTGGGTTATGGATGGATGAGAGTTTTGATTGGTATCCTGAGGAAGACATGATGAGTCATCCTAATGGGGATATACGGACACTATTACAAACCTTTACACAGGGGCAGGTGACCTTTTCGAAGTTCACGATAAGGAATACCTCATTTGAGACGAAGCGTCCTAAATTATTTTTTCACTATGAAAACGCTTTCGAAAGACAGGCGGTGGCTTTTTACAGTCCGAATGAACGGGCGATTTTACATGTAGCCCCTCAATCCATTGCCTTATTAGGAGGATTGGTAAAAGGGAAAAGCATTTCACAATATTGCATTCAAGGTAAAGGGAGCCTTTATCAAGAGGGCTGCTTTAAATCACTGAAAGAAGGGCTCTTGGCTTACTCACCGCTCGCAAAAGGTGAGGTCACCAGCATGTTTACATTAGAGACGGAAATCTTGCCGAAGGAATGTGTGGAAGCGGTGGCTTGGGCGATTCATGCTGAAACGAAAGAAGAAGCGAAAGCCATAAATAATCAGCTCCTCCTATCGATGCAAAACGTAACCAGTTAAAAAATAAAAAAGTTATTGTCGGATTTCCCAAAAAACATACTAGCAATTCACAGTGAATAATGCTATTATAGAAAAGTCCTATGTGAAAAAGTCAATATGTTTGGAGGGAAATACACATGCGCGTGAATATTACATTAGCTTGCACTGAATGTGGAGACCGTAACTATATTTCTAAAAAAAATAAACGTAACAATCCAGACCGTCTTGAGCTTAAAAAATACTGCTCAAGAGAAAAACGCAGCACGACTCACCGTGAAACAAAGTAAGCAACAGGATTTTTCCTGTTGTTTTTTTTATGCATTTTTTTAATCCTTTCCTTCCTTTTTTCAAGAACACCATTTGGTGCATCTATTTTCCATGCAGGGAAGGATTCGGCAACTTCCCACTTCGTATTTTTCGTACAGGAACAAATATTATGAGATAATAATAGAAGTAGACCAAAGGAGTCGGAAACGATGAGAGAAAACAAGAAAATGCTCCGCCAGGAAGTCAGATCCCGTCTAAGGGAGCTGACCAAAGAGGACCATGAAGAACTATCGAACAGAATAGCTGAAAACTTATTTTCGCTTGAGGAATGGAAAAAAGCTAAAACCATTGGTATCACCATTTCCATTCCGCCTGAAGTTCCAACTGTACGGATCATCGAACAAGCATGGAGCGAGGGCAAAGAAGTGGCAGTACCTAAATGTGATCCTGAAAAAAAGACAATGGAATTCAAAAAGATTTCGTCCTTCAATCAGCTGGAGTCTGTTTATTCCGGTTTGCTTGAACCGGTATCCGAAACAGCTAAGGCCCTCAAGGAGGAATTGGATGTATTGATTGTACCCGGCCTTGCTTTTACCCGTGAAGGGTATCGCCTAGGCTTTGGGGGAGGCTATTATGACCGTTACCTTTCTTTTTACCGAGGAGTTACCATGGCTCTTGCATACGAGCTTCAGATAATGGATGAACTCCCGATAGAGGTGCATGATAAGGCAGTCGGTAAGCTCATTACCCCAACGAAGGTTTTTCGTACATATGCCCATTAGTCGAAGAAGTTCGTTAATTATCACTTTTAGCTCATAAAAATCCTGTCCTTATATCACACTAATGATAGGAGGGATTGTTATGCTTCGATTAATTATTCAAATCTTCTTGGTTGGTTTAGTGGTTTTTACAGGATATAAAAATCGGTACCGCTTGCTAAATGTGGTGCTATCCAACGGCATACTGAGAAGATTTCTAGTGACCAAATCCTTGAATATGCCAATGTTCAGGGATAAAATGATGCAAAGCATGTTCAGTCAGACCAAATGATGATGCCGGCATCTTGAAAAAAGGAACCTGTTCTGAAGTGAACCCAAAAAGTTAGACACTTTATTTAATTAGGCAGCCTTGAGGGCATGAATCCGGTAATCTACCGGGCTCATGCCTTTTAATTTTACCTTGATTCGTTGATGATTGTAGTAATGGATAT
>NZ_CAKKLV010000046.1 GCF_918698115.1 Peribacillus sp. Bi96 | reverse complement strand
CTTTAGCCGGAATATTAGGTGAAGCAGGAGATCTAAGTGGTTTTTCACACGGTAATTCTTTACTTCGGCACGCTGGGTTGCATCTGGCTGAAGCAAGCTCTGGAAAGTGGAAAGGCCAAATTGTCATTTCTAAGCGAGGGCGATCCAGGCTAAGGCGTTTCCTTTACTTAGCCACCATGAGTCTTGTGATGAATAACACGGAATTTCGAGCCATTCATACCCATAATGTTAAGGTGAAAAAAATGAAGAAAATGAAATCGATTATGAAATTGGTAGGTAAGCTTGCCAGGATATTTGTTGGAATAGCACGCAGAAACGAGTCTTATTGTGCAGATAAAGTTCAACCTATAACTGAACTGGTTGCGTAGTTTTAAAGGGGGATTTTTTAATAGGGTTCTCGAAGGGAACCTTCAAAAACTAATTTTCATAGACTTTTTCTTTTTACGAATGTTGGCTTATTCGTAGGATTTCAAATATGTACGGAGTACCAGATTTCTTGAACAAAAGGGCACCGACCCATCAGGATAGCATAGCTGGCCTCCACCCCTTGGATAGGCATGACGAAGGAATGATAGGGCAATTGACCCGTTGAGACATGGGAGGGAAAGCCTTCAGGGGCGGCGTGGAGAATGTACATTATATGGTAAAATGTGGAGTGTTGTACAACTCCTTTATTTCACTATGCCTTCACGAAATCTTCATGTCCTGAAATCACTCCAATTAACCGTGAACTTAAATTCAATGGTGATGAAATCCTGCGAATAAGCGAGTATTTGTGAGAAAATCGTATTAAACTGAGGGAGTTAAAGAGTGCTGTTTGATCTTTATTCAACAATTGGACCAGATTGTTGAGGAATTATGAACAGTAGGCATACTAATTTAAGATTAATTGTGAAAAGTTACACTTAAGCTATTCGGGCAATCAATCTGTAAATCCTTTGTGTAATATATTGGGAATGTCTGCTAATATTATTTATATCATATTGAAAAATTTCATTTAGGGGTATTTACGTTTTCTAGTTGTAAAACAACTCCCACTTCCTCGCCAAATAAATTAAAGGGCATGTTTTGAATTACTGCCATTTTTCAGAGTGTTAGCTATCATTCTCAAACATATGCTTATATTTACATGCATCATGTCCTTTTTGTTCGTATAATAGAACAAAGGGGAATTAAGGTGAGTCTAATTTACAAGAAGAGGAGCAATTTGTTCTGTGGAACCAAAAGGCGAAGAAATAAACTGCTTAGCATTAAAAGTCAAAGAGATTATTCAATCTTCTGGATGTCAAAATGAAGATGTAATCTTTCTGTGTATTGGTTCAGACCGCTCAGTTGGGGATTCATTAGGCCCTTTAGTCGGGACAATGCTTAAAGAACATACGGTGCCTTATCGTGTTTACGGTACTTTGGAAAATCCCGTTCATGCATTTAATTTAAAAGACACGTTGAAAATAATAAAAAAACAATTCAAAAAGCCTCTTATTTTTAGTGTGGATGCTTGTTTAGGGAATCAAAACCAGGTCGGTCATGTTTTCTTGAAGGATGGACCTCTTGTCCCAGGGAAAGCTTTAAAAAAAGTATTGCCGGAAGTGGGAGATTATCATATTACAGGAATGGTCAATTATATAGATCCGCTGCCAACCATGCAATTTTTAAATGATACTCGTCTATACACGGTTATGAACCTTGCGAAAACAATCGTAAAAATAATTTTTCAAGCTAGCGGCGAGACTTCTGGAATTAAATAAAAGAATGGGCTGTGCCAAAACCACTAATAATAATTGGTTTTGGCACAGCCCTACTTTGTTTAAGTTCGAAGAATTTATTAGATAACATTGTACTTAAATAATAGCCCCTGACAAGATAGCAACAATGATAAGGACTAATGAACAAATTAGAGCCCATTTAAATGCATACCGCTGTAGTTCCCCGATATCTGTTTTTACCATCCCTACTAGTAAAAGAGTCGATGCCACGAGTGGACTTAAGAAATGTACAGGCTGGCCCAGTACGGAAGCTCTGGCAATTTCTAAAGGACTCACTCCATAAGCTTCTCCAGCTTCGGCAAGAATTGGCAAAACACCAAAGTAGTAAGCATCATTGGATAAAACGAACGTAAATGGCATGCTGGTGAACGCAACGACCATCGGTAAAAAAGAGCCTAAAGAATCCGGAATGATGGCCACTAATGAATTTGCAATGGCGTCTACCATTTTCGTTCCGGAAAAGATCCCTGTGAAAATACCAGCCGCAAATACTAATGTGACGACGGTTATTGCGTTTCCTGCATGTGACACGATTCGCTCTTTTTGCTGTTCTAGATTAGGGTAATTAATGATTGAAGCAAGCACAAACCCGATTAGAAACAACACAGGTACCGGTACGAAGCCCATTACAAGAATGACCATAACCGTGAGCGTCAACAAAAGATTGATCCATATTAATTTAGGGCGCTTTAAATCGTCTTGTATAGCGGAAGCTACCGCTGCTTCAGCAAGAGCTCCTTTCATTTCAGGTGCAGCTTTGATATGTACAACACCAAGCCTTTTGCGCTCTTTTTTCCCAAGTACATAAGCGGTAAAAAGAATAGCTGCAATACCTGCGAATAGTGTTGGGATAATCGGGACAAAGAATTCATTTGCATCGAGACCTAAAGATGCTATTGCTCTTGTTGCAGGTCCTCCCCAAGGAGTCATACCACTCATAATACTGACAGCCAGCATAGAAATAGTGGCAAGAATAAGTGGATTCATACCAAGTCGTAAGTAAAGAGGCAGCATAGCGGAAATCGTAATCATATGAGTCGTGGTACCATCACCATCTAAGGCAACGGTCATTGCGATTACTGCTGTTCCTATCGCTATTTTAACCGGATCCCCTTTTACAATTTTTAACATAGTTTTAATAAGTGGATCAAATAATCCAGCGTCAATCAGAACTCCGAAAAACAAAATAGCGAACAATAGCAAAGTGGCTGAAGGTGCGACAACCTTTATTCCATCGAGCATCATATCTCCGAGCTCTGGACCAAATCCGCCAATTAATGCAAAGATAATTGGAATGACCACAAGAGAATTAACAGGTGATAACCGTTTAGACATGATTAAATAAGTAAAGACAACGACCATTGAAACTCCAAGTAACGTAAGAATATGAATCCCCTCCTATTAAAGAAACCGCTTACAAATCGGATAAAAAGTTTGAATAGTTAAAAAACATTATATAATATTTTCTATTTCCCTGTTGATTTGGTTTCTATTTTTAGAATAGTTCATTTCTTAAAATAAGTGAAATACATATTTTTTTACTTTTTCGAAAAAAAAACTTATAATCCATCTTATATTAAATTAAGAAATCGAAAAAGCACAATGAAATTGTCAATAAATTTCATTGTGCTTTTTCGTTAAAGATTGGAATTTTTATTCAAGAAATCAATAAAGTTTTTCACAGTAGATAGTTTTAAAGAATCCTGGTTATACATTAACCATGTATTTCTTAACAGCGGCTTCCCATTTTTGTAGGATAACCCGTATGTATGCAAGCTATCTGAAGGCTGCAGGCATATTTCCGGCAGAATAGAAACACCAAGATCATTTTTGACCATCTCTTTGCACGTCTCCTGCCGATCTGTTTCCATAGTTACAAATGGTGGCTCCGGGAATCTATCATGCCACCAGCCATTTATTAAGTTTTTTAAAGAACTGTCGGTTTTATAATTTATGAATGGAAGTTCTGGCAAATTATCCAAGTCTACCTCTTTCTTAGAAATTAAACAAAGTCTTTCTTTATGCAGTAGCGATTTGATTCCATACCATTCATAGTTTCCACGCAGAATACCTAATTGAACACTAGAGGAATCCAGAAGATGCATGATTTCTGTACTCCAGCCTGTATTCACATTAAATTGTACATGGGGATATTGTGTTGAAAACTTTTTCAATATTTCTGGTAGTTTATATTGGGCAAAGTTGCTGGAAACACCAAGCCTTAACGTTCCTCTTACCTCATTTTTCATATTCAGCATATAATCTTTCGTTTTTTGCAACTTTTTCACCATTTCTTCCGCATAGCCCGCTAAATGTATCCCTTCGGAAGTAAACTCAATCCCTCCTTTTATTTTGAAAAATAAGTTCGTGCTAAATTCTTTTTCTAAATTTTTAAGCCGGTACGTTAACGCCGGCTGTGATATATATAAACGCTCTGCGGCACGGCTAATGTTTTTTTCTTCATATAGTACCCTTATCGCAATCCAATCTTTTTCGTCCACTTAACCATCTCCCACTTTTAGATTATAAGTTTTTTTATCATTTTTATTAAAAAAATATGTATTTTACTTATTAATGAACTTATCATACTATATTTTCAATGGAACCGGTAGTGCTATAAATTGGTTGAGAAAAGGTGGTTATACAATGAAAGTACCAGTAGTTGTAATGCGCGGCGGGACAAGTAAAGGTGTGTTCCTTAACTTTGAACATATGCCTTCGAATCGCTCACACTGGGAAGGTTTCTTACTTGACGTGATGGGCAGTCCGGATCGGAGACAGATTGATGGTCTTGGAGGAGCGAATTCATTGACAAGTAAAGCTGCGATTATTAAAAAATCGGATTCACCAGAATTCGATGTGGAATATACATTTGCGCAGATCAGCATCGATAATCAAATGGTTGATTTTAAAGGGAATTGTGGTAATATTTCATCTGCTGTAGGACCTTACGCAATTGAGCACGGATTAGTTCCGGCAAAAGAACCTGTTACAACGGTGAAAATTTTTAACACAAATACACAGAAATTGATTATTGCAGAAGTAGAGGTTGAAAATGGACAAGTGAAAACAGAAGGCAGCTGCTCAATTCCAGGCGTGCCTGGTAAAGGATCACCTATCTATCTTTCTTTTACTCGTGCTGAAGGAGCAGTTACAGGAAAACTATTCCCTACAGGAAATCCAATTGACATGATTAAAACGAAGGATCGACTGATTCAAGTTTCAATTATTGATGTTGCTAATCCACTTGTTTTTGTAAGGGCACAGGATATTGGTCTAAACGGAAGCGAATTGCCCACTGAATATTCACAGGAAAAATTAAATGAACTAGAAGAAATCCGGTCTATTGCAGCTGAAATGTGTCAATTTTCCGATAAGAAATCAGCAACTGTCCAATCTCCTGCTGTGCCTAAAATGACTCTAATTGCTCCTCCTATGGATTACGTCGATTTAAACGGATCGGAAAGAAAAGCGTCAGAGATGGATTTGATGATCAGAATGATGTCGATGCAAAAGCCCCATCAAGCTCTTGCTATTACAGGAGCAATCTGTGCAACTGCAGGAGCTTACTTACAGGAAACGATTTTATCTGAGATGGTGAACATCAAACAGGAAATTTTTCGATTAGCCCACCCAGCGGGGATAATGGAAACAAAAGTTGATTTTTTGGCAGGACACATACGCGCTATTAAAGTGGTACGCACAGCGAGAATCATTTTAGAGGGATACGTGTACACGAAAAAAAATTACGAGCTTTCCTATCAATTAGCTTGATTTGAATTGATTTGCAAATTACGCAAAAAAATTATCTATCACTTGGAGGCTTTGCAATGTGGGTCATCACTGTCTTTTTAAAAGGAAATATTAAAATATTTGAATTTGACACAGAAAAAGAAGCGAAAGAACTATTCAAAAATATGAAAGGCACTAAAATTCTTTCCGAAATAGTTTACTTCAATGATCCTTGTTTTGTATAAGTGAGTTTTAATCAATGCATAAAGACTTTTAATATTTGAAGTACCAAACAGCCAAGAACTTTTTTAAGCCTTGGCTGTTTTTTATTCTTCTATTTAATGTATCCCTAGAATTTTTGGACACATTCTTATCTAATTAACTATGAAAGGAAAAGACTCAATGATTATTGATCGCTTCAACCTTTTCTTGAATATAGTGGGCTGCGGATGAACCAGCTAATTTTCCAAAGACTGCTCCAGACATTAACCCGGATCCACCAGGATAGTTTTCATAAAAAATCCCCCCAATCATTTCACCAGCCGCAAAGAGACCTTTTATCGGTTGTTCTTCTTTGTTTAACACATGACCCGTAGCATCTACATGCAAACCACCGAACGAGAAGGTGATTCCGCACGTTACAGGGAAAGCATAGAATGGCCCTTGCTCAATTCGAAGTGCCCAGTTGGATTTAGGAGGGGTAATTCCTTTCGTTCCTTTGCCATCTTTCTCTGCCGGTCTATACTCACCATCTTGTACGGCACTGTTATATTCTTCGATCGTTTTAAGGAATTGTGTTTGATTGACCGGCAGTAAACTAGCCAACTCTTCAAGTGTATCTGCTTTATAAATAGTCGCTTCTTCAAGGTCATATTCTTTACGCAGCATCGGGCGTACCTGTGCATCATAAATTTGATATGCCACATGTCCAGGCTGTTTTAATACCTCACGGCCGTATTTGGCATAGGTGTAATTTCGCAAATCTGCTCCTTCATCAACAAAACGTTTCCCTTCCTTATTAAGCATGACACTGTACGGATAAGAATGCTTTTTAAAAATATCTCCCGGCTTCGTGAAGTCTCCAACTTTTGGCGCGTTATAATCTGTCCCAATCGAATGGCATCCAGACCACTGTCCAAATTTTTGAGCCCCGACTGCCATAGCCATGGAAATGCCGTCTCCTGTGTTGAATTCGGTTCCACGAACAATTGCCGCTTCCCATTCTTCACCAATATTTTCACATCTCATTTGCTTATTGGCTTCAAAGCCGCCACAAGCCAAAATCACACCGGATGTCTGAACTGTTACCATTGTATGATCGTTCTCAACAACGACACCGGATATTGTCTTATTCTCTGATATAAGCTCCACAGCACGTGAATCGTACCAAACGTCAATGCCAATTTCTTCTGTCCGCGCAAAGAGCTGTCTCATTAAGCCAACGCCTTTATCTTCCGTTTTGATAGGCAGTCCTCCCCAGAAATTGCGCTTGCCATCTTGTACGAAAGATTGATTTTCATAATTCAATTCAAATTTTATTCCCTGATCACGCATCCACGCAATTGTTTCATACGATTTAGTAACCAGCTGTTCTGCTAATTCAGGATTACTCTGTCCACCTGTTACTCGCATTAAATCATCTAAATAATCCGATTCAGTGTATTCAGGCATAACAATTAACTCGGCTTCTGCGTCTGTTAATTTAGGTATTACTTTTCTGATTGCGTCTAAATTATTGTAGGCTACACGTATGGCTCCATCTGTGAAGAAAGAGTTTCCTCCACGCTTTTCCAATGGTCCTCGTTCTAATACAAGAACTCTAGCACCTCCCTCTTTTGCTGAGATTGCGGCACATAAAGCTGCGTTTCCTGCCCCTACTACAACTACATCATAATTTTGTGTATTTGCCATTTTTACCCCTCCTGTTAAGTAGTGATAACTCTTCATGTAAATAATAAGTGAAAATAATGAATAAAAATAATATTGTTTTTTTATTCATTGCCATAGAAAAATTTTATGATAAAATGCAGTAAACGCCAACTAGAGTGAGTCTATTGCTGTACATAAAAAGATAGATTCTTTTATTCATTAGTTGTATTATACTTTTAGAAATCAAATAAATTATTATTATTTATAATTACCCATAAATATTTTTTATGGTTAAAGGAGAAAAATTTTATGGATGAAAAAGATTGGCTTATTTTAATTACTCTTTACGAAGAAAGAAATATAACAAAGGCAGCACAACGACTATTTATTTCTCAGCCAGCTTTATCCTATCGTATAAAACAGCTGGAAAAAGAGTTCAAAACAAATTTAATCTCTAGAGGCAAAAGAGGTGTCGAGTTTACAGTTGAAGGGGAATACCTCGTTCAATATTCGAAAAATATGCGTAAGCAATTAGGAGCTGCAAAAGAACACCTTTCAAATTTGGATAAAAAAGTAAAAGGAACTTTGCGATTGGGTGTATCTGGCTTGTTTGCCCGTTATAAACTACCAGTATTATTAAAAGAATTTCTAAACCTATATCCAGAGGTTGAAATTAGTTTGAAAACTGGATGGAGTTCTCAAATTCATCAAATGCTTCAAAAAGAAGAAGCACACCTCGGGATAGTTAGAGGCCCTTACAAATGGCAGGAAAATAAAGTGTTATTTCAAGAAGAAAAGATTTGTATTGCCTCCAGTAAAAAAATTGAATTAAAAGAACTTCCTTTTCTTCCTAGAGTTAATTATCAGACAGACCAATCGTTAAGGAATACTATTGAAAACTGGTGGCAGGAAACCTTTGCGGTACCACCTAAGATTTCAATGGAGGTAGATCGGATTGAAACATGTAAAGAACTGGTTCTTAATGGTCTAGGATATGCCATTTTACCAGAAATCTGTATTAAAAATGATGAACCACTGTATACTTTCCCCATTGTATTAAGCGATAATAGCTATTTGCTTAGAGAAACTTGGGTTTTTTATCGGGATGTGACTATGGATTTGGCACAAGTAAAAGCATTTATAGATTTTCTTAATGATTCTAAACAATAGAAATAAGACGAAACGAATTAAAACTAGTACAAAGGAAGAGAATTAATATGAAAAAGTGGGATTTAAATAATGCAAGCAAGAAAATCCAATTTTCAGCTGCACTTATAACTGCTTTTATTGGAGGCGGCCTTTTCTCTCTTATCAGGTTGCCAATCCCCTGGCTTCTAGGTCCAATGGCAGCCCTATTAATTGCATCACGTTTCAAAAACGTTAAATTAATTTGGCCCATTTCGATGAGAAATACTGGATTAATTATTGTAGGTTATTCAATTGGCATCTCTTTTACCAAGAGCTCACTGTCTGACATGATTAGTCACCTTCCCTCAATGTTGATCCTTACAACCTTAATTGTCCTTGTGTGTGTATGTTCAGCTTTTGTTATGACAAAATATTCCGGCATTGACTATCCTACCTCCTTAACGAGTAGTATTCCTGGAGGTTTGTCACAAATTGTTGTGTTTGCAGAAGAAATGAAAGGTATTGATATTACGACAGTAACCTTTTTCCATGTTACAAGAGTGATAATGGTTGTTTTCTTAGTTCCCCTTTTAATTTTCAGTCCTATTTTTGCAGCGAAAAGTACCAACGACTCATCTAAAATAATGGATAACGTTATTCCAGTGTGGAGTGATTTATTTCCTCTTATCTTTCTGTTCGCGCTTATTTGTTTCCTCGCAGCAAGAATAGGTAAAATAATCAAATTACCAGCTCCTTACTTTTTGGGACCAGTAATCGCTGTTGCTGCAATAGGCCTTTTTGGTTTGCAGGGACCACCACTTCCTCCTTCACTTCTTGATATATCTCAATTTATGGTTGGCGGTTATATCGGTTTACTATTAAAACCGGAACAACTTGACAACAAAAGAAAAACCTTATTTTTGGCTTTGATGAACGGACTGATTTTGATCTGCGCAACAATGTTTTTTAGTTTTCTACTGACCCAGTATTATGATTTATCAACTATTACGGGTTTTTTAAGTTTAGCCCCTGGTGGAATGGATCAAATGGGAATCATTGCACAAGAAGTAAATGCTGATGTATCTACTGTTACCAGCTATCAACTATTTCGGATGGCTTTTATTTATGCCGCAGTGCCTCCATTACTAAGATTGGTATTAAAATTAAGTTTAAGAAAAAAAGACAAGAACAGTAACGTTAAAACTAAATGTTAAATAAAAAAGGAGCGAGCTTTGCTCAAGAACACTGAAAAAGTCTGATTTTTAAAAAAATGAAGGTTATCATCCACAATAATTAGATGATGACTTCTTTTTAAATACTAAAAATAGCATTAAATTTCAAAAAAATTCGTTATTGAATCACTTATCCTATGGCTTTATTTGCTCTCCTCCCCATTCTTTATTAAAGAATAAATTATTTTGATACCAATACAAAAAAAATATGTATTTAACTTATTGTTCTCTCTGTATTACCTTTAATAAAGAATAGCGCGCATAAGCATAGTGTAAAACTTATTAATCTACCAGTTAATTTTTCTGAAGAGTCACAAAATTATTTCTTAGTCATCCAGAAATTATTTGAAAGCGCATTCAAAATATAGGAGGGGATATAATAATGT
Organism: Peribacillus sp. Bi96; assembly: GCF_918698115.1. Classification (GTDB taxonomy): domain Bacteria; phylum Bacillota; class Bacilli; order Bacillales; family DSM-1321; genus Peribacillus. Next base: position 5,319 of record NZ_CAKKLV010000046.1, on the reverse strand, counting down.
TTCTTACAATTTTAGGCATCTCCATGGTTACCGTTTTTACCTATTTAATTATGTCCAAACGTTTATCACCCATTGTTGCTTTAACTTTAGTTCCGATCGTTTTTGCAACAGTTGGTGGTTTTGGAAGTAAAATTGGCACTATGATGATGGAAGGCATTAAGCTAGTCGCTCCTTCTGCTGCACTATTATTATTCGCCATATTGTTTTTTGGTATTATGATAGACACGGGCTTATTTGACCCACTTATCAAAAAGTTATTAGAAGTTGTCAAGGGAGATCCTGTCAAAATTTCGATAGGTACCACAATTCTTGCATTACTCGTGGCCCTAGATGGAGACGGTACAACAACGTATATTATTACTGTTTCAGCTATGTATCCACTTTATAAACGAATCGGTATGAATCCATTGGTTTTAGCCACAGTAGCCATGCTAGCTTTAAGTGTTATGAGTGGTATGACCCCCTGGGGTGGACCTGCTACCCGAGCAATAGCAGTATTGGGACTTGATGCATCCGAATTTTTTGTTCCACTTATTCCTACCATGATCGGTGGTGCTCTTTGGGTTATTTTCGTCGCATTTATTTTAGGGAAAAAAGAACGTAAACGACTTGGTGTAATACACATAGAAGAGTTGAAAAATGAAATAGCTGCTACTGTAGAAAATGAAGCCACTGAAACATTTCCTCATATTAACATTAAACGTCCTCGTTTTTTGTGGGTTAACTTATTAATTGTGGTAGGCATTATGGTCATTCTTATTATGGGATTGGTACCTTCCCCTATTTTATTTTTGGTTGGATTCGCTATTGCTTTAATGATTAATTATCCCAATCTGGAAATGCAAAAAAGACGTATCTTGGCACACTCTGGAAACGCGTTAATTGTTGTTCTATTAGTTTTTGCGGCAGGAGTATTTGCAGGAATCTTTTCCGGTACAAAAATGGTTGATGCTATTGCTAATGGACTGGTTGCGATAATACCTGCTTCATTAGGACAGTTTTTTCCTGTCATTGTTGGCATTACAAGTATGCCATTCACTTTCGTTTTATCGAATGATGCCTATTATTTTGGAGTTCTCCCTATTCTTGCAGAAGCAGCTTCAGCCTATGGTATTAGTCCGTTAGAAATTGCTCGGGCTTCTATATTGGGACAACCCGCTCATTTAATGAGTCCACTTGTTGCATCAACCATTCTATTAGTTGGTATGGTTGATAAAGACCTTGGAGAATATCAGAAATTCGCATACAAATGGGCCATCTTGACATCGTTAATCTTAACAGTATTAGCTATAATTAGTGGTGCTATTTCTTTTATGTAACTTATAAAAGTCCTTGTATACTTGTTTGCAAGGACTTTTGTCGCATTTTTCAGCTAGATAGTTTTTTGATACAACTTTGTTGTCAGGTGAATTTCCATAATTGAAACCATGAAATAAGATGGATACTGATGTATTTACTGTTTTTATGTGAATCTGTTGGATTAGTGATTGTAAATATTTTTATCATTAATTATGTTAATGTAAAGCATGCCCTCCCATGACTTACTTACCAAGTTTCATTTCTTTTTTCAACCGTTCCACAAAACGCTCATTGATATAAGTACGGACAAACTGGTCCTTTTTCTCCAAACCGATGTCTTTTCTAAAAAAACCCACCCTCTTAAGGCGTTGATCAGGCAAGTTAGACCATACCTGGTTCGCCTCCTTTTCCAGTGAACTTTCAAAATCATTTTTTTAAAAGAGACAAGGAACGTGATTTTGCAATCTTATCCCTCTTCTTGGGAAGTGGCATCAGGGTGAATGAGTTATCCAACTTAAGGCTACGAGACTTGGATTTCGAGGAAAAACAAATACATGTATTACGTAAGGGTGGAAAAAAGGATGTAGTGGCAGTCTCTCCTCCGTCCATGCAGGACATAAAAGATTACCTAGCTGTGCGATCGGAACGTTATAGGGGTTTAAATAATGATACGGCCTATGTATTCTTGACTAGGGTGAATAATGGAGCCACCCCTCTTTCCAACCGCGCCATTGAGGCGCTAGTAAAGAAATACACGAAGGCATTTAAGTCCAATAAATCCATGCCCCCTCACAAACTGAGGCATACATATGGGACGAACTTAATGGAGCAGTCAGGAGACATCCATTTGCTGATGACTCAACTGGGTCATACGTCAACCACAACGGCTGCCCTCTATACAAACCCTGAGCAGGAGAAGGCTAAAAAGGCTGCTAAACTGCTGGGAGAGAAAAGAACAAAATTTCTTGATAAGGATTAAATAATAAAGGGAAAAGAGAAGATTTTCTAGTCTTCTCTTTTAGCATATGTGTAAATTGAATATTTCTGTATTAATGCACGGATGACAACATTCATATAGGCGTTCTTCAAAAATTTTCAAAAGAATAATTAATCAAATGCCACACATTTTCTTTATTTATTTGGTTGAGTCTCTATTAACTTAATGGATAGTAGAGGCTCTCTTTTGTAAAAACCATAAAAGTGGTTGTTATATAATTTAACCTTATGAAAATCGTTTTATAAAGTCTACATGTTGGTTTATTTCTCGAGTGTCTCTAGGTGCAATGTTAATTTGATATAAACCATCAGTTGTTTTAACTTTCAAATCAGATATATTCTTTTTCTTTTGGGTCTTGTCCAGAAATATAGCGAATCATTATAAAATAAACGATTATAGATATAACTTTGTAAAAAAAATTGACCACACATTTATCTCACCATGTTCTTTTATCTATTTTACTTTACGATATAAAACGGTGGAATTGGACCTTAGCTCAAAACCAGTTTACTTGAATCAAGGTTGTATTTATGTTTTGTTTCAAATTTATCATATGCAAACGTATTGCTATATCTATTGATGAATATTTGTGACCTACTATAATGTGAAATCGAAGAAATAATTGCCCACGTAAAAGAAGAAAACCACCAATCTTAAATGAACTATACCCCGGATAACGGACACACATAAAAAAGTGTCACTTATCCGGATTTTTTTATGTTTCAATAGATGTAATGAGTATGGACGGAGGGTTTCTATGAGTAAGAATATATATACTGAATTTCAGATTAAAGAACTTGAAAAGAATCCAAATATCATTAGTGCTTCCGAGCGATCTATTTCCTATAGTCCGGAATTTAAGACAAAAGCTGTTAAAGAAGATAAAAAGGGGAAAGTCCCCTCTCAAATGTTCATTGGCCAGGGAATTAATCTCGAAATAATTGGAAAGAAACAACCCAAACGTTGCCTCCAGCGTTGGCGTAGTACCTTTGAAAGGTTTGGTGAGGAAGGCTTTCTTACGGAACGCCGTGGAAAAGGAAGTACAGGACGCCCCACTTCCAAGCCTCAGTCTGTAGAAGAACAACTTAGGAAGGCCGAGGCGAGAATCAAATTCCTTGAAGCAGAAAATGACTTCCTAAAAAAGCTGGAAGAGCTAGAAAGGCAGGCTCTGAAAAAGAAATAATTCTAACTTCTGCTGAGAAGTTCTATCTGATTGAAAGAACGATTAAAATACACCAATTAAAGAAGGGTGTTTCTTATCTATGCAAATTGGCTGGTGTAAGTCGAAGTGGTTACTATGATTGGTTAAAGAACAGCTCCTTATCGTGAGCTTCGTGAAGAACAGGATGGATTGGACATAGAATTGATCAGAAATATTTTCATCAATAAAAAGGAAAAAGTAGGCGTTCTCCAAATCAAAATGATTATGGAGAATGACTACTCTGCCGTAATAAATCATAAGAAAACAGACGGTTGATGACAAAATATAATCTTCTGGCAAAAAATCAGAAGGGCCAACCCGTATCGGAAGATGGCCAAGGCAAGCAAGGAGCACCTTACTTGTCCAAACCTCCTTAATCGTAAATTCAATCAGGAGGTGCCAGGGAAGATCCTGCTTACTGACATTACCTATCTTTTTTATGGGAAAGGCCAAAAAGCGTAATTATCCTGCGTAAAAGATGCCGCCACAAAAGAAATCGTTACGTACCATCTATCTACTTCATTAGAAATGGATATCGTTTACGAGACTTTAAATAAGCTAAAGCAGGCTGTGTGTCACGAGTTCCATCCGAGTGCAATCCTTCATTCTGAACAGGGGTTCCATTACACCCATCCGCTCTTTCAACGCAAAGTGAAGGAACTCGGGATAACCCAATCCATGTCCCGCAAAGGAAACTGTTGGGTTAATGCGCCAATGGAAAGTTTATTTGGCCACTTTAAGGATTTGGCAGAATATAAAACATGTACTAATTTAACGGATGTGAATGAAGAAATTGATCGAGTTATTGAAGAATATAATGAACATCGTAACCAATGGGGGCTAAAGAAAATGGCCCCGGTACAATACCGGGACCACTTATTAGCCGCTTAGGCACTTTTTTTATACTGTCCGTAAAATGGGGCACAGTTCAAATCTTCAAAAAAGGTTCTTTTTATTCATACAACTTAGTTCTATAGGCCAACTATAGATTTATTATTAAGCTTTAGTTTAGTAACTATTTTATCAATTTCCTTTTGGATAATTTTAGGCTCTGATAGATTAGTAATATAAATTGATCTCTTAAAGCCACGTTTCACTACTTTACATAATATAATATTTTCGACATCAACAACTTTTCCATCATACATAAGCATAATATGCAATAGAGAAGAATAATCTTTTGTATGGATTATAGATGCTAATTGCTCTAAATTATATAAACTTAACTCCTTTATTCCGACTCTTCGTCCAAGCTCAATTTTAATATTGATTTTTTCAAGGTTTAGATTATTTTTATTTTCAGCAATCTTACCTTGTTTTTTAAATGTTTCTTCTACGTTTATGACTGTTTTATAATTATTTAAAGGAAGCCTATAAAATCCTTGACTATTAACTTTTTCGCCAATAAAAAAGTTAATTAAAAAATAATATATTATCATTAATAGTATAAGTAAAGAATAAAATTCTCCTATTTCCATTTTATAAAAATTCATTAAAAAGTATAGTGGATAACAAACTATTAAAGGTATACTGCATAAAATGGAATAAAAAATTAAATTATACTTCTTAATATCTTTAAAAAGCACCACTGGAAGATATAAGAATAGCAAGATCATTAGAATAAGTAACATTTAGTCTCTTCCCCCCTTTCAAGCTACCAACAACTGGATTTGAGTCAATATTTTGGACACAAAAAAGTTAAATCTTAAGCTGTTTTTGTAATTTGATCTTCAATGGCTTGTGGAGTTTTATATCCTAAGCTACTGTGAATTCTTTTTCGGTTATACCAACCTTCAATAAATTGGAATATCGCTAATTTAGC
>NZ_CAKKLV010000045.1 GCF_918698115.1 Peribacillus sp. Bi96 | reverse complement strand
AATCCTCTTTGTAATACAGCACACACAACTGGTACGCATCGATAGCGTCTGTTTTTACCTTCCGTAAACTGGACTTCTTTGCCTGATAAGAAATAATCGGATTTAGTAAGATATATAGAATCCCTTGTTCCTCCAGGTATTGAATAACGGGAGAATGGTAATGCCCTGTAGATTCTAAAATGATCATAGGCATCTGCCCTGTCACCTCTTCAATTTCTTTTAGAAATTCTAAAAAATGCTCTAACTCCTCTTTGATATGCTTCATTGAAAAGCTCTTCCCATAGGGTTTAGATTGATCTAAGAATGCCTGAACTTGACTCTCTCCTTTTGCCACATCCAGACCAACAACTGGAATCATTATCTTTACCTCCTCTACTTATTAACCAGTACCCCTAGTCCTCCATGTAGTGTCATAGCTTCGCTTGTTATACGAGATCTGCGTCCCAACCAGCCTCAAACATGTTTCTACAAGTAGGGGCGGACAATTTAGTTCACGGGATCAAGCCCCACGCACCCGTACGTCCTACCCTGGCTACTGATATAATAGATTCTATTAAAAAAAGGTCAACCAGTAAAAACTGGCTAACCTTATAATACGAACGCACCCGTTAGTTGACCAATAGGGGTAAATTCTTTAACCCATTTATAAATGATAACTTCTGATACGCCATATTCGCCGCTTAATTCTTGGACCGAATTACCCGAGTGATAAAGATCTACAATAGTCTTCTTGAATTTATTATTATATTTTTCACCTGTATTTTTACGTTCCAAGACGGACACATCCTCTCAAAAATCATTGTAAGGACTTAACTAAAATGTGTCCATGAAACCATACTAACTCCAATCATCCAGTGTTTCTTTTAGACATAATATGTGAAAGGCGCATTTTTTATTTATGCGCCTACTCTATTATAATTGTTAGTTTTATGTGAATCTAACTATATCTATTTTCTGAACTAAAAGGTGGTTTGATTTGACAAATGTTTTTATAGATACACAAGTTTTTGTGCAAAAGAATTTTAATTTTAAAAATGATATATTTCAGAGGCTTATAAATGCTTCTGAAGATGGACTAATCTCTATTTATTTAACGGACATAATTATAGATGAAGTAGAATCCAAGATTTATGAACAAGTATATGAAAAGATAAAAAATAGTCATACTAAATTTACAAAAGAGGCAAAAATATTAAACAATTCAAACAATTCTTAGTGGACGCAAGTGTGGATGTCTTTCTATATTTGATGTTTCTCCTGCCTTTATTTTTAAAATGTATTTTAAAGATATTCCACCTTTTAGCAAAAAAAAGAGGGATGAATTTCCGGATGCTTTTTCATTGGTAGCTCTTGAAAATTGGTTTAAGAGACAAGATGAAAAAGTACGCATAGTAAGTGATGATGGGGATCTAAAAAATTACTGTGAAGAGAGCCATACTTTAATATATGAGAGCGGGTGTCAGACACCGATTGATAGTTGGAATTAAAAGACTAATGACTCATTTACAAACTATTCAGTTAAATACATAATTAGGAAGATTATGAAGAAGGAGGGATTATATGTATAGAAAATCACTAACAGTACTATTAGCTGCGGGTATGGTTCTATCAACTGGTACAGTATTTGCACAAACAAACGGGGCAACAAATGCCCAGTCTGACACAGCTTTTGATAACAAAGTTATCAAAAAAATTAGTGCGGACAATATGTATAATACGATTGCCTATCTATCAGAGCAACCGAGGGCTGCTGGTACAGAAGGGGAGCTCCGTGCAGTCAAATACATAGAAAGTCAGTTTAAGAGTCTTGGTTTTGAAACAAAGGTTCAGCCTTTTCCCATCTATGATACGGTGCAAAATGTAAAAGTGAAAATTGGTGACAGTGATTTAGGAGGAACACCGCGTGCCATTAGCGGCAGTATCAGCGGGAAGGTAACGGCCGAACTTGTTAATGTTGGAAAAGCAAAGCCAGAGGAAGTTGGAGAAAATGTATCCGGGAAAATAGCACTAGTTGAACGTGGGGACATTACCTTTGTTGAAAAGGTTCAGAATGTCCTAAATAAAGGAGCGGTTGGCGTTTTAATGTACAACAACTCACCATCAGGAAATAATTTCGGACAAGTATCAGCGGGGCAAAATATACCTGCTATAGCCATTACCCAAGCCCAAGGGTTAGAGTTGGTCGAACAGCTTAAAACTAAACAAATCACGTCCACTCTGGAAGTGGGAAAAGCTGAAAGAATCGAAAAGACATCCTACAATGTCATCGCTTCCCTAAAACCAAAAGCCAATAAGGATAATGGTCAAATCGTGACTGTTGGAGCCCATCATGATTCCGTCCCGGGCGGCCCTGGTGCAAACGATGATGCTTCGGGTGTATCAGCTGTGCTGGAACTGGCAAGGATCCTGGCCAAAACGCCAATTGACACTGAAATTCGCTTCCTCACATTCGGATCTGAGGAAAGAGGGCTCGTTGGATCATCCTTCTATGCAGATTCGCTTCCCAAAGAGGATGTAGACCGCATGGTGGCTCACTTCCAAATGGATATGATAGGCGGACGTGATGCTGGCGAGGATAATCCTGCAGGTGGTTTGATTATGTATACCATTGATGGAATGAAAAACCTTGTGACGGACCTGGGTTCCTCAGCAGGGGCCAGAACGATGGATGTTGCGATTCCTTATGGACAGCTGGGCAGGAGTGACCACCAACCATTCCATGAGCTTGGCATTCCATCCGCCTTGTTTATCCATTCCCCTGTAGAGCCTTGGTATCACCAGCCTACAGATACACTGGATAAGATATCGAAAGAAAAATTGCAGCAAGCAGCTGAAATTGTCGGTGCCAGTGTGTATCAAATTGCCCGTCCGGAAACTCCGGCATTAACAAATGCACGTGTAGCTCCTGGCACGGTAGACTATGATTTTGATGACCGTCCGGTAGATTAAATACTTCATTGTACAGAAGTACGAGATTAATAATGGATCTTGGAGAAAATCAGGAGGGCAGCTGTGTAGTTTACAGGTGCTCTCTTCTTTTTATCGGCCAGCGCCTCGTGCTTAATTTTTTCACTATTTCTAAGCTCTAAGTCTAGTGAAAATCCTATATGAAATATGTAATAAAACATACATGCTTATCCAACTCCAATACCATTCCCACTGTAAATACTCAATATTATCAGTGTACCTCTCCAATACTACTTCACAGAAATAATTTCAACAATCAATAGATAGAAATCCAAAAACAGCTCAAACTTTAAAGGATGAGCTGTTTTTTGAAATTTTAGGTTACAAACTAAATTCATAACGCTTTCTAAGTCGCAAGTAATATAGCCATGTTCTAACTGTGAATGAACAAAAGATAAAAATGAGAAATACAAACATAACCGTGTTCAGTAAACTCAAATTCGATGTATTGTTATTAATCAGCTGTCCAACAGCTGAAGAAAGTGAACGTCAAGTAGCCCCCAAATACTACATGGGTGGTGTATTTCGGGACTATGTTTTGTTTGCTTCACTTTTTATCGGTACTCTGCATGCCGAGGGTAAACTAGATGACCACGGCAAGACTTTATCTATTTCTTTGATAACTGCGGAAAATTACTATAAAAATCTTGCATTCAATTTACCTAAATTGATGTAAGTTCCTGAACAGTATGCTTTATCTGAATCTTATTAAAATGCTCACCGATGAACACTGCTACTGGTTCTAGAGGCATTGGTTCTACGGATTGCTGTGGTTTGATTTTAATAATTTCCAATTCACTGTAGGCAAATTGAAACAAATATAGATTCTTGTCATTTGTGAATTAAGTAATTCCTTTCGAGTGTGATACACCTCATTAGGTATTTTTCTAAACAGTTTCTCGAATTTCTGATGATCGACCACTCCCAGCAGGAATCTTAATTGGTTTCTTTTGAGCCCAAGACTCGTCGCCTCATGGAAGAACAAATTCGTTGTGCCGATTTAGCCCGTTTAAGGCAAAACAAAAGATTATAAAAAGACATACTGTTGGTTGCTTCAAATAGTAATTGAGAATAAATCAAAGCATTGTTCATCTTATGAAAGAGAATAGTAATTAGGCTTAGAGATACTTTCTTCAACTAACGATTCACATCGCTTCATTTTTTTTTTCAATGTTTAAACTTCAAACTGTTTAAAATGATGGTCAAGGTGCTTGTATATTCCTTTACCCCATTGCTCAGAAGTAAGTTTTCCAAAGAAAGGATGCGGATGAGTTGTGCACTTCTCTGGTCCGTTATTTTGGAATGTGATAATTTTTTGTTTAAGCTTTTCTTTTTCTGTGTCAAATTCTCTATCATCTGCAATCAAAATGGTTGGAATAGTAGACATATTATGGGGCAGTGTCTTGTCATTATAAATGATTTGTTTTGCAAACCTCCCTACTATTATTCCTAACCAACTCCTTGGTGGAAAAGAATTTCCCATTGCAATGTCTTGGAAAGATGAACAATGCGCTAGCATTTGGGCAACATCCATTTTTCCCCATTGTGGTTGTGAATTTGGACTCAATTTGTCAATACGCTTTAAAACTTCTGCTGTATGCATATGATTAAAAATATTTTTCATTAGTGCATATCCCCTTTAATTATAATGAGTCCACCTTCTTAACTTATTTGGCCCGATATTTGAACACAAGTTAAACAACACTGTTCAACTAACCTTCCTCGATAGTTCATTAAGAATATCTTTTAAAAGTAGTCGGGAATATCAAAAGGTATAAAGTCAATATCATTTTCTTTAGAATAATACATACAAATACTATCCTTATATTTTTGCTTAGAAGAAGGTATTTCAATAAAATTAAATCTTCTATAAAAGTCTGACCCAATATCGCTATATAAGAAAAAATTATTACAATCTATATTTTTCTCTAATTTGTTTATAACTTCTTCAATTAATATAGAAGCATACCCTTTTTGTCTTAAATGTAAAGGAGTAGCAATTGACCCAATCCCTCTAACAAGTAAGTCTTCAGAAAGATTTAGTTCATATACTATTAGGGAACTTAATAACTCTTTTGTATCAGTTTCCTCCAGAACATACCATTTCCCCTTTTTGTACTTACTGGAACCCTGACACATCGTTACATATTCCTGAGAAAGCATGTTGTCTCCCCAAACATCATAGCCCATCATATAAACTACTTCCATATCCTTGTCTGTTGCTTCTCTAATTTTTTTCAATCTATCTCTCCTTATAACTGTATTTTCTTATAGACTCACTTCGCCTTTCAAAGTTTAAGTCCTTTATTTATGGAACTAACCTGCCCCGATAGTTGCATAAGAAAAGGAGCTGCTGATAAGCTCCTGATAATGGAGTATAACACCCTTTAGTTCAACAAAATCAATTAACTTTATTATGCAGTTCAAATGACTCATCAAAGCCATCCCATTTTACATTTATTTGTATAGCTTCATCTTTACTTACTTTTGATCCACCTTCTGAACTTCCACTAGTTGTAAATACTTTTTCGCTAGGTGGTTCAGTGTATGTCTCTGTTTTTCTCCCGCTTTCAGTGATTGTTTCATAAGTGTATTCAAGTTTTTTCATGGAAGACAGCTCTTCCAAAGACCCCTTATATTTTAATACAAGTTCATAGCTATCTTCGTTAGAGTAAGCTGTTTTACCGTCATCTTCTTGCCATAATTCGGTTCCTTTATAAGAATATTTGGCTTCCCAATGTTCGCTTTCTCCTATGAATTTATAATCATTGTTAATGGTTTTCGGATTATTATCTTTTTTAGTGGTGTCCGAACCACAAGCTGTCAAAACCATTATTATAAATAATACGGTGAGTATTTTTTTCAACTTAATTCCTCCTCAATGGTCGAATTGAATCCTTTTTCAATTTTACCATTTAAAGGTTTTTGGTTGGGTTTCTATTGGGGAATTTTCATTCCACTAACCTGCCCCTTTAGTTCCATAAAAAAAAGCTGCCTTTAAGACAGCTCCGATCTTCAGCTAAAGAATCGCGTCCTATTCTTGATGATAGATTATATAACTAAAACTTTCCTAGGCAACGGGATAACTGCGTAAAAATGAAAATGAGTGTACCATCTTTTTTGCAAAATTTAATGGAGGTTCAATAGATTGAATGTGAATATACATTATTACAGGATCAGTAAATAACCAGTGATTATGTAGGGCACTCACAATCAACCCCTGTTGGACAATTGAATAAATAAAACTAGGAATCTCTTCTTGTAAAACAGCGATTTCAGCCAAATTTAATGCATTACCACTTTGATCCAATGATTCAAATAAGACTCCTGCCGGCACAACAGAACTGCTTTGGCGCCCTTGAACTAGCACCTTAAAATCGCGGTGTAATGATACAGAACAACTACCTTGATTTACGTTACTTTTCCCTTTAAGGAGAGTAGCAAATTGTTCACAAATTGAATTAAAGTTATTCATCTAACTGGCCTCCCTTTACTAATAAATTTATGTTGTTTGACACTGTATTATGTTTAAAGGAATCCCTTTTCCGTTAGCCTACCAACTCCTCCTATTCAGCTATGCAGGCTAAGGTCCCCTTAATGCGAACATGGAATGTAGATTGATAATCGATCGGAAATGGTGCTTTCATAATCGAGTATGTGTAGTAACGTTCTCTGTCGTTGAATACTTCTCTATTCTAGTGGCGTAAGCCACACTATATAAAAGCGACATCTGGTCACACTATAATACGGGCTATTGGAAGTTGTTACTTCCTACTAACAATTCTAGATATCTTTTACCTGACTAATATAAAAAATGATAAATGCATAAGATAGACTTAAAATTTAGGAGGTATACTTTGAGGAAAGTGAAATACATTTTCGGGATCATACTTGGCTTTTATTCTTTGTAATCTATCAAAGTTGGTTCCATAATAAGCCGGTCCAAAGTTTATAATATTCTGATCGGAGAATTTACGTATGCCCCTTCAACGAAAGGATTCAACTGCTGGTGTGTTCTTGCAACCAATGCAAGATTCCTTGATGCCTCAGAGTCTTGTTTCCAAGTTGTATTCCACTCCAAATAAAACTTCGGACTACGCCAAAAAAAGCAGTCGCCTCAGGAGAGATTCTACTTACAGCGCCACCACAGTTCAGAAAAAGGAAACTGGATTCGGTTCCGGTCGATTCTTCTAGGAAACTGCGTATGATCTTGATTGCTTCATATGGAAGTAAAGCACCCTTTAATTTAAGTACACTTCTTCACAAACCTGTTCTTTATGAAAAATTTCTATTGCTTATATGCCACTTGAATACATGGAAATCCGAAAAAACCATTGCATACGCAAAAATGAAATTTGGAAAGAATTTAAACGACTAAACGATCTTGTTGAAAATTATCAATACCAACTGCTCGAACTTTACCTTCTCGATATAATTCTTCCATAGCCCGCCAAGCACCATAGTAATTATTTTATGGTTGGTGAATCACATATAAATCAATATAATCTAGTCCTAAACGATCCAATGACTTTTGAAAACCTCTTTTTGCCCCTGCATAATTAGTATCTGTTATCCATAACTTAGTCGTAATGAATAACTCTTCACGTGGCACACTACTTCTTTTACTCGCCCTTCCCACGGTTTCTCTTTTTTTAGTCAACAATAAATAGGCAGCCCAATTTTTTTGTCCATATAGGACACTAACCCCTCTTTGTACATAGCCTGAAAGGGTAAACAAAAAGGGAGGATTTTTTGAATGTATAACTATAATTACGCTTTTAACCATTATAATGTGCCTTATTATATAGATGGAGAACGAATACCGGGCCCGGGCGGTGGTCAATGGGATGGACATGGCGGCGGTCATGGCGGCGGTCAATGGGACGGACACGGTGGTGGTCATGGAGGCGGTCAATGGGACGGACACGGTGGTGGTCATGGTGGCGGTCAATGGGACGGACACGGTGGTGGTCATGGTGGCGGACATTGGGATGGACACGATGGTGGTCATGGTGGCGGACATTGGGAACACGGGCAATGGGTTCCACGCTGTAGGAGAGTATGGGTAAATGGATTTGGTTGGACTTGGATTTGTAGGTGGTGAAAAAAAGACAGCATATTGCTGTCTCTTTTTTTCGCTTTTTCTTCGTATTGTACTTTTCTTAAATTAACTGCCGTGTGTTCCTCATTCAAATTACGTTCAAATTCTGCAAAGGCTGCGAACAGGTGAAACATTAATTACCTCGTTGCGTTGCTTTTGACTAAACTGCTCCTTTAACTCAATAAGAAAAAGACTGATGTACAGCTCTTGGTTTAGTAAAATCACGTTAACTTGATTTTACCAATATAAGAGACCTTTGCTATTGAATAACCCGTCTCTTCTAACATCTCTCCTCTGAGGAATTCTTCGTGTTGTTCATTATCTTCTATCCCACCTCCGATATAAAAAGATATGACTATGTCTCAATAATTTTTAAAAATGATTTGGAAGTTAATGCAAATAATAAACTTCAAAAAACAGAGATTGAGGATGACTACATCAAGATTATTATAGGTTATGTAGAATTATACCTTTTAATATAAATAGGGATAGCCCAATCACTATCCCTAACAATACTTATGATTTCGATTAACGAGTTTTTCCACCTAATTGTTGTTCAGCCATTTGCACTAAACGTTTTGTAATTTCTCCACCAACAGATCCATTTGCACGGGATGTTGTATCAGCGCCAAGTGTAACACCGAATTCACTAGCGATTTCGTATTTCATTTGTTCTAGAGCTTGCTCTGCACCATTAACCACTAATTGATTACTGTTGTTATTTCTAGCCATGTTGTCAGCTCCTATGAATGTAATGTGTTGCTAGTCATAGGTTTTGATATTGTTAAGAGTTATATACATAGAATTTAAAATTAAATTGAGGAAGTGATGTAGTATAATTAAAAAACTCACCTGTAGATCTATAAGAGAAGAACGTCGGAAACCATTGTAGCCACCGGATTGCACGGTAGTTGCATAAAGAAAAAGCAGCCTTAAAGACAGCTCCGATCATCAGATAACGCACCCGTTAGTTGAACAAGGTTTTTACCTTCTCCCTTAATTTTTCAATTTCTTCAATCATTAGTTTCGGTTCTTCTTTAGATGTTGTCTTCTTTATCTCTTTTCCCTCAAACACCTTATAATCAATCAATGTCTTCCAAAAGTGTGCTGCTCCATCTAAAATGGATTCTAAAAACTCTTTTTCAGGCAATACAGCTTGTGCAAAAACCTCAACAGGTTCCCAATCACCCACAATAGAGAACTCCAATAAATTGTTGTTTACTGAGACTAACTTCATAAGATATGGATCGACACCATATAACATTTCTACGTTCTCCCCGCCTAAATAACGCTCAATAGCAACCGTATAATTGGACCATAAATCTAACCCACTGGGAACATCGATTCCTACCACGATCTGATTGTTATAACTAATTGTTATAAGCATTTGAATATGCTCAGGAGTAAATTTCCGATGGTCAATAATTTCTCTTAATTTTAAAGAATCATCTATGGATATATAACTCGCTTCAAGGTCTGTATGGTCATAAGAAAATAACTCTAAGTACGTTTTTATTTCAAACATAATTAATCTCCTATTAAATTAGTCTATTCTTTTTTATAGCTGAACGACCTTCAACTATCCTGCCCCTATAGTGCCATAAGAAAAAGGCTGCCTCTGCAACCTTCCTTATTGTAGTAAAGCACCCTGTTATCTATATTTCCTTTATATTAATTCAATTTAAGGATGTTTAAATGCTTCGTTGTAGAAATCAAATCTATTTTATGATTTCCTTTTGTGTAAAAAACGGAAGCCCCTTCTCTTTCTCCCTTTTTCCATCCAATCGCTTTAATGACTAATTCATATCCAAATGGTATGCCATTTTCTTCCGATGCTTTTGACCAATCATAACTTTTTCCTTGTTCATTTTCCTGGACTAGCTCAGCATTTTTAGGAACTGGGAAGTCAAATGAATCTTTTGTTGATTCGTATAGAGATAACGTTATGAAATAATAAATGACTCCACCTATCAAAAGCGTAGCTAAAGTAAGTGTCCAACCAACCATTTTCTTCATTTTACTTACCCTTCCTTCATAGGTTGTTATTTGGATCGATACTCCAAACAACTATTTGTTTTCTACATATTCTATTCAAATTGTGGATTATCCTTCTTCAACTAAACTGCCCCGTTAGTGCCATAAGAAAAAGAGCTGCCAAAGCACCCGTAATCTCAATAAGAGGTACCTCCAACATTTATAATTTTATCCTATCAACAGAGATGGAGACTATTGTGTCATTTTCCTAATTAAGAACATTAGTTGATATTACCCATTTAAGTAGTTCCTCCTTAAACTAAAAGGAGATGTTTCTACTAGTGGTTCTTTAATAATTGGAGCTATTGAATCTACTGCAACCGTCAGACTTCCTCTCCTATTTTCTAATTATCATGAGCAATACCCTGATGTAGACATAACCTTAGTAACAAACACAAGTGAAGAACTAATACGAGCTTTGTTAAAGTGCGAAATTGATTGCGCTTTTGTAGCAGGTAATGTGGATCATCCGGAAATTGTTCAAGAAACAGTTTTTCATGAACAACTTGTTTTTGTCACCCAGCCACTTCACCCTCCGATAAAAGAACTAAAGGATTTGTATAATTCGAAATTGTATTTGTATCGGCCTGGCTGTTATTATCGATTAAAGTTAGAATCCTGGTTACAAGAAGAAGGAATTATTCATACGAAAATAAATGAACTTGGAAACTTAGATATAATACTGAATTGTGTAAGAGCAGGGTTAGGTATAGCTTTAATGGTCAAAACCTTTGCTGAACCATATGAGGCAAAGGGATTGGTTCGTTGTCACCCAATTCCGAAAAAAGACGCTACTGTAACTACTTCTTTCATTTATAGAAGAGATAACATTATGCAACCCATGCTTAAATTACTTGAGGATACAATAAAACAGGAAGGTATGGAAAGTCAGCACAAATTTGTTGTTATATAATACGGTTTTCTTTTATTTGCGGTATATTGGGGGAATTATAAGAACCCGTTCCCTTAGCGTACAGGGTGCTGGTTTTTTGTGGCCCTGATGATTGTATAGTCAAACCCTGCAGTTTGAGCCACTGGATTAAGAATGCGCATCTACCAGATTAAGTGGTTCCTACCTGCCTTAGCTTTTTGTTAACATTGATGTTGATTTTTGAACAAATAAAAGAGAACACTTATTGTTAAATATATAAGGACAATAGTTACCTAAAAATAAAGCCTGTATCTTAGATTACCAAGTAATCATTGATACAGGCTATTTTTGTTCTTCAACTAACCCACAAAATGCAATCCCTTTAAAAGAGGTGGATTAAAGAGTGTTAGCATATATATAATTCTTAGGTTGTTCAAAGACAGGTAGGTGGTCCAATGGATTTTATTCAATTAATTTCAGATGTAATTATCCTAATGAAACCTACTTCCTATTCCAAGCTAAAAATGGCAATAGAAAATCTAAGTTCTGAAGGATGGTTTAGGGAGCTATATGCGGATGCTCGGTACACTAAGGTTATTTGGCATAATAACAATATTAAAAAGGTTCTTTTACTTCCTGGAAACGTCGAGATGATAAAAAAGGATGAGAAAAAGGCACAAGAATTTATCGAACTAGTGAAGAGCAGTATAAGTAACAAATAAATCAATCAATAAAATGATAATTACTTAAATGACGGCTACCTTTCCTAGGTGGCTTTTCTAATACCTTTTGTAGTTTTTTTACAAAGACCTAAGGATCCTCTATTCTACTTAATTTTGTATTTTAGTAAATCACTTTTCAACTATCCTGCCCCGATAGTTGCAATAAAAAAAGGAACTACTGATCATTTCTAGATGTTCCAAAAAAATACGCTTAGTTAAAGCCAAAATTCCACATTTTCTTTACGGTTCCGAAATCCCGTAGGCCAAAGCTAGAGCAAAAGTAAAAAAAGATAAAGCAATAAAAAATAGGCCATTTGATAAAACACTGATTACTCTTATACCAAATTGCTTTGCCTTAGTTCCCAAAATCAAAGCCACTAAAAATCCAATATCGATTAAAAAAAATAAAAAAATGGATATCCTTAAATCTAAATTCGGTACCGACCTGCCGATAAAAAAACCATTAATGCAGCTATAACTAGAACAACAGTTAATATCAAAGGTATTGCTTCTTGTTTATTAGATTTGATTGTATTTTCCAAAACCCCACCCCCTCCACCCTCACAATACCAAAATTTACCTAAATGGAAAAAGGAATAATCTCTGTAAAAACATCCTTAAAACACATTATCTATATTTTAAAGTTTAATCATTGAAAAACTCTAAAAAGCAACCCGGCTTAGAAGAGTACTGTTATCAAATTTTGAGCTATTTAATAAACCAATCCTAGCAAGGGTTCCATCAGTTGTTATAGCGCTTTGTGAATACACTAAGCTTATTCAACTAACCTGCCCCGTTAGTTCTACAACTATTTCCTTTGCATTAAGCTTGTCCACAAAAATTCTTTTCCGAAAAATTCACTTGGTTGAGTAATCTTTTTCATTACCCTTAAACTAATGATATCAAAATCCTTTGTGAATATTTCTTTAAGTTGCTACATACGGCAGTCTTGGTGGCATCATTGTGCTAATGATCTGGTTTTATTTATCTGGGCTCCTCATCATTATAGGGGGGAAATCAATGCCTTCATAAATGAAGATCATCCAAAATGTGAATGAGCTTCCTTCAGTTCCCTTAATAACTGAAAGCCCTTCAACTAACACTAATCAAGAAATAACATCTTGTATTGGGGAGGAATTCTTTCATGAGTAAGAAAGGAAAGCATAAGGGTAAAAAGGGGAACCATAAAACATCAAGTTCTGCAAATGGGCAGAATGGCGATCATTAAAAAGTTAAGCTGCATACAAAAGGGAGCCTTTCAGGCTCCCTTTTGTACAGTATGATTCTTGTAAGAATCGTACATTAAGAAGGGATTTTGATGTGGTTAACTTTTATCTTATTCCAAGTTGATTTCCAATTCTTTTTTGTTATACGATCTTCGTAAATTTCCACTCGCTCTTTAGTCTCTTTAAAATAAGGTGTTGATTTTACCTTTAAATTAATAACATCACTAATTCCACAAGGGACAGTTAATATTCCATTGTCATTTCCATCTAACTTTACTCCTAAAGCTGTTGCTGTTTCTGGAAACTTCGATATAGCATCAACAGACGAAGAATAAGGAGGCATATTACTTTTAACATGCATTCTCGCTTCATTCTTTACCGACCAAGGGATATTGGGTATAAGGGATTTTAGTTTTTTTCGATTTTCGTTTCTTCTAATTTTTCAATATTTGTTGGATCAAAATAGATCACATCAATATCTGGAATAGTTGTTCTTACGCTAAAATCGTGTAACACATCCCAGACCTTCGATCGGATAAATCCAGATCATATCCACCAAACAGGCAAATTCAATGATCTGGCAGATTCTAATATTTCCATCATCCTTTTATCTTCTCTAATTAGCGAAACGATTTTTTCCTCATTAATCACTTTAAAATTACTCCTTGTAAAATGTATTTCATTAGTTATTCTTTAACTTCAGATGCAAATCCTTCTTCAACTAACCTGCCCCGTAAGTTCATTAACAAAGTATCAAACTTTATTTCATGTCTACACAAACACCTTTTCCTGTATGGCTCGTACCTTTTGTAGCCTAAACTTCACTTCTTTTCTGGAAAAAAGGGCAGTGGTAAAGCTCAATTTTAGTAAATTAAACAAAAGTATTTAGATATTAATTTATTTTAGAAACTTTACATATAAAAAGCTACCCATTAAGAATGGGTAGCAAGTAATACAGGTTATTTGAAAACAATTTGTAGTTTTCCATATACTTTTCCAGAGGAATATCCATCTTTCACATCAACATAAAATTTACCTATTTTCATACCTGTGAATAATGTCTTTCCACCTGCTAAGCTATGATAGCCTGTGCACTTTCCAGTACTAGCATTGCAGAGACGAGACCATAAGTTACTATAATTAGTCAATAACTTACTTCGAGATGAGGTCTTTAAATAGATTGGGGAAACTAGTTCTACCTCTAAGTTACTACCTTGGTTAGGATTTCCAATTTCACCATCCCATTTTCCATCTTCTGTTTGAAAAGAATACTGAGGAACACTTGCTTGAGCAGAAGAAGTACCTAATACCATTCCACCTACCAGAACTAACACAAAGGTACCTAAGATTGAAAATAAGCTTTTTATGTTATTTCCTCCTCCAATCTTTATCCCTTTTATAATATCAGAATAAACTGATTATTGAAATGATTAAAAATGACTATAGCTTCTTAGGTTCAAACATCTTTTGGTTGCTTCATCTTCATCTTTTTACAGTTCTAGTCACTACGTTTGTTGGACTATACTGCCCCGTTTGTGCCCTAAAAAAAAGCTGCCTTAAAGACAGCTTCGCTCTTAAGCTAACGCACCCATTCGTTCAATAAGGATAAATTTTTCTTTAAATACGAAAGGATTGGATTAAGCATTCTTCATTATCAACATTCTGTTTCTTTTCTTCAAAGGCTATATTAAGTTTACTATAAACATTTTTCCAAAATAGAATAGCAGGTTTATTACTAATTAATTCAAGTACGTAATATTTCCCCTTTTTTTGTTCAAACAATTCTTTTAACAAAGTTATTGTAATACCTTTTCTTCGGTATTTTTTCAACACAAAAATATCATTAATACTGTAATCATAGTCTTTTTCTAAAAAAGGTCTTTCCAAGAGTAATAAGAATCCAACAATCGTTGTATCCTTTTTTAGTAAATACGGGGATAAACCCTCTCTCTCCCAAATTAAATCAAATGAATCAAATTCAAAGGAACCATTAGATGAAATCTTTAAACTATCGGTATACTCTGAGAGGTCGTATAAATAAAGTGAATACAAGTTCTGTAAAATATGCTTTTTATCTTTAGAAATTGGAATTAAAGAAACGGTCATTGGAATACCACTCTTTCCTATTAATTTATTTCTATTTGATTTGTATAAATTCTACTTTTAAATGAATTTGTCCTTTTTCCACTAATCTGCCCCGTTAGTTGCATAAAGAAAGAGCTGCCTTAATGAACTGCACCCCAATTGTTAGACAACATCTAACAATTGGAGGTGCAGTTTTTTTGACTAAATATACGATAGACGAAAAATTACATGCAGTTTTAGAGTACTTAGAAGGGAAAAAATCCTATAAATCCATTGCACAAGAAAGAAATGTAGGTTTATCCCCTCTGAAAAGATGGGTCGCTCGCTATCTAAAACATGGGATGGAAGGACTTGCTTCATCCTATACAAATTACACTCTGCCCTTTAAACTAGAGGTACTTAAATATATGAACGAATATGGGGCATCAATCAACGAGACCGCTGTACA
>NZ_CAKKLV010000044.1 GCF_918698115.1 Peribacillus sp. Bi96 | reverse complement strand
GAATGCCGAAGAATCCTGTTTGGCTTCCCAAAGCAACAACTAGGGCATCATAAGATAAAGTGGATCCATTGGAAAGTTTCACTTCTTTTTTATCAACTGAGAAAGACTCCACTTTTGAAATGGCAAGGTCGATATCTTTTCCTTTGAAAAGTTTTTCCAAAGGAATGGAAATGGCTTGCTCAGAAATGGATCCGCCTGCAAGACGATGCAATTCGGTGATGATTTGGTGTGTTGGAAATTGATTCACCACTGTAACTTGCACTTCATCTTTATTGTAATATTCTCGTACGGATAACGCAGATAGTAATCCAGCGTATCCTGCACCTAAGATGACGATTTGTTTTGACATAGTTAATCCCCCGTCCTTACTGATTGAATATTTATGAATTTATTTTTGGTTTTTACGTTCTGCAGAGACTTCAAGAAAAGCATTCGCGAAACGGAAAAGTTTTTGTGCTTGCGGGTCTTTCATCATTCTTAACAGACCAAAAAGACCAATTACATCATGATTCACTTCAGCACGATCCTTAGCTTCTATGGCAGTAGCCGCAAGCCCTTTCACTGAATCGACTACAGGTACTGCGATTTCAGAAATGGCACTGACCGTATCATTTTTCAGTACATCATCAGTCGCTACCGATTGAGCAAAATCATAAGACTTTGTTAAAATATTCACTAATTCAGTCAGTTTTGGTAACTGATCCACTAAAGTATTGAGTGATTCCTGAACCTCAGGCTTTAATAATTGGTCCAGTATATCCAATTGTTTTTGACGTGCATCCAGTTGTTCTGACTGTGATTGGGTAATCGTTTCTGACATTCCAATTCTCCTTTGCAATATGCATTTTGTTGAGTTGATTAGAAAAACTTGTAAAAAGTTACACAAAGTGTAACGCAACAAAAAAATACATGTAAAAATGTAATAAAAGCTATCCCTATAGTATATCCCTTTAGTTCCATGAAAACAGCTGATTTTTAAAAAAATCTCTTTAAAATAATCTTTTTCTGCATATTTAAAGACCTATCACAATGGGGAGGTCCGATGTTTGATCTAAATCCTTCATTAAAATACATGTAAACGTTTTGCATATTGACATTTTATCCTTGAAAGAAGGGTTCAATACTGTGGTTATCGGACATATTTCCACCTAATAAAGCCATCCTAATGATGGAGGTGAAAAATGTGACTGATTCAGAATCTAACACGATAGAAGAGAATAATGATAAGAAGCATAATAAACTGGTCGGCAGTATGGAATATACAAAAGAACAACTAATGGAAGGCATGAATGGAATTTCTGAAGCCTATCTCAAAAACAGCGAGGAAGGTATCTCGGAAACACCTGATAAATAATAAGGCTTGTAAGCATGGCCAAAAGAGTTGTGCTTACTTAATTTTACTTATTTTTGTAAACTGCTTAATCCTGAAAGTTGTTTAAAAATTCCGAAAACTACCTTGACTTTATCGTTAATTGAAGTAAGATAAAGTATATAGCCATAGTGTATACAGCTAGTTTATCGAAGGAAATTCAACTCTACCATGCATCGTCTTAAATGGACTTAATGATGTAATAATGAATCTATTAATAACTGTCGAATCTAATAGACTTCGCCATTCAGCGGAGCTAACCCTAGATCAAAACCAGTTATATCAATTATTTCTTATTGATATAACTGGTTTTTTTTTATTTATTGCATCATTCATCTTGTTCCGTTTTTGACCGATAAAATCCAACGGCTGGCTGACCTCCATTCACACATCATTTCTATTAAACGGTTGCATTATGTCACTTGGGGTTCACCGAAGGAGATTAGAGTGAAGCAATGTTCACAAAGGTAAAAAGTATTTTAAATCTTGTAGCAGGGGTGGGAATTATATGATAGGTACGAAGCAAACCAGGCTCGCAATTGATGTAGGCGGAACATTTACAGATGTTTTCGTTTTTGATGAAAGCACGAAGGAAATTTCGATTACGAAAACATCGTCAACTCCTCTAAACCCAGAGGTCGGTATTTTGGATGGAATCGCTAAAGCGGAAATTGATTGTGAAAATATTAAAGTGTTTTCCCATGGTACAACGGTGGGCACCAATGCCTTGATTGAAAGAAAATTGCCAAAAACAGCATTGATCACATCCATTGGTTTTCGGGATGTATCGGAAATCCGCCGTGGAACCAAGCTTGAGTTATGGGATACCTATGATGATGTAGCCAAGCCGTATATCCAAAGAAGAGATCGCTTTGAGGTGGAAGAACGAATCGACTATTCAGGAAATGTTTTGACGGAAATCAATGAAGAGGAAGTACGGTCACTGGCTAGGAAATTAAAAAAACGCGGTACAGAATCGATTGCGGTTTGCTTCATGAACTCATATGTAAATGGAAGCAATGAGGCCAAAGTGAAACGAATCATCCAGGAGGAACTTCCGGACGTCTATATATGCATTTCAAGTGAAGTCCTGCCTGAGATTTTTGAACATGAGCGTATGAGTACGACAATCGTCAATGCGGTTTTAGGA
Source organism: Peribacillus sp. Bi96 (assembly GCF_918698115.1). Lineage (GTDB taxonomy): Bacteria > Bacillota > Bacilli > Bacillales > DSM-1321 > Peribacillus. Next base: position 13,615 of record NZ_CAKKLV010000044.1, on the reverse strand, counting down.
CCGACAGTAAGCAACTATATCAAAACCCTTGAAGGTGAAATGAATAAAAGAGGATATAAAGATGACATTTTAGTGCTTCACTCTGGCGGAGGGGTAATGACCTCCCAAACCGTTCCTCGTTATGCTGCAAGATTGGCAAGCTCCGGTATAGCTGCAGGTGCGATCGCCAGTAAACATATCGCCCAGCTTTGCGGATTTAATAATGCAATAGGGTTGGATATGGGAGGAACGAGTACCGATATTTCCTTAATGCATGAAGGGGAATTACGGATTACAAAAGATTGGTACATAGAGTATGGGTATCCGATTGGGTTTCCAAGTATCGAAATTTTGACGATAGGAGCAGGGGGCGGAAGCTTAGCTTGGGTTGATGAAGGCGGTTCTTTACGCAACGGGCCTCAAAGTGCAGGGGCGGTTCCTGGACCTGCTTGCTATAGCAGGGGTGGCGTGGAACCGACCAATTCGGATGCCAATATCGTATTAGGACGACTTGGCACCAAACTATTGGATGGACAAATGGAACTGGATAAAGAAAAAGCGATGGAAGCCGTAGATAAAATCGCCAAGAAATTCAATTATACGATAGAAGAAGCGGCGAATGCCATCACACGTGTGGCCAATGCCAATATGTGTGATGCATTAAGGCTAATATCAGTTAGACGGGGATATGATCCACGAGATTTTGCACTTGTGGCTTTCGGCGGGGCTGGACCCCTGCATGGAGCGTACTTGGCCAAAGAAATGGAAATCCCGACTGTCATCATCCCGCCGCATCCGGGTGTTGCCGCAGCAATGGGATGTCTGCTTGTCGATGTTCGTCATGATATATCGAAAACCTATGTGAAGAATGTTAAGGATGTGTCCTTGGAGGATTTAGAGAAAGAATTCATTGGCATGGAAAAAGAGGCAAGAGCTTTATTGCAAGAAGAAGGGGTTGCTAAAGAAGCGTCCACATTGATGCGCTATATTGATATGAGGTATATGGGACAGTGGCGGTCATTGGCGATTGAAGTCGATTGTCCAATTTCTTCATTGGAAGAGACCCTTAACCGCTTCCATCAAGAACATGAACGGGAATTTTCATTCTCCGATAAAGAACAAACCGTGGAAATATACGGACTGCTCGTAACAGCAATCGGATCGGTGCCAAAACCTGAATTTCCCACTTATGAACCTGGTGGTACATTGGCCGATGCCCTGAAGGAAACGCGTGATGTATATTTCGAAGAGGAAGGCTTTGTGAATACGAACGTGTATAACCGGGAACTCATTCCGGCATTCTCTGAAATCACGGGACCTGCCATAGTAGATCAGCTTGATACAACGACTGTCATCCCTCCAAACTTTACAGCCAAAGTTGATAAATACAGGAACTTGATTCTTTCCCAAACTAAATAAAAAGAGGTGGATTTCATTGTCTAATAAACAGTTAATTGACCAATCTGGAGTTGGAACAGGTTTAGATCCGGTGACATTTGAAGTGATAAAAAATGGCTTCGTTAACCTTGTAGATCAGATGGCAGAACAAATCCTTCGGACATGCTATTCCTTCGTCATTTATAATCGGGACTTCAGCTGTGCGCTATGTGATGCAGAAGGAAATACAGTCATGCAAGGAACGCAGGATATTTCGGTCCATGTGGGTACGCTGCATCTTACGGCAAAAGCGGTACTGGAAGACTTCGAAGGTGATATCCACCCTGGGGACGTTTTCTTAGTGAATGACCCGTATAGGGGCGGTACTCATTTCAATGACACACGGGTCCTCTTGCCTGTTTTTCACGGCAAAAAGCTTATAGCGTTCATGCAAACGAATGGTCACTGGGCTGACATGGGAGGATCAACACCTGGTTCCTTTGATATCAATGCCAAAGAGCATTTCGGTGAAGGTGTAAGGATTCCGCCACTTAGAATATATAGTAAAGGAACATTTTTAAAAGATGTGGTCAATGTGATTGTTTCGAACATGCGCGTCCCGGAAGAAAGGGTAGGCGATCTCCGTGCTCAAGTGGAAGCGGCCAAGGTAGGCGAACGCCAGTTGTTTGCCATCATCGAGAAGTATGGAATCGATACGACTTTGTCTGCTTTTTCGGAAGTGCAGAATTATGTGGAGCGCTTAGCAAGAGCAAAGGTTGCGGCTTTACCGAATGGAACGTGGGAGACCGTGGACTATATCGATATGGACCCTGAAGTTGGAGACGGTCTGATCCCGATCAGGGTTAAGATGACTATCACGGATGACGAGATTCTTTATGACCTTTCTGGTTCGCATTCTTATATTGGCTGCTTTTTGAATGCCGGATTCGGGGCTTCTTTATCAGCAGCATACTCAGGAACCAAGACATTTTTCCCTGAAATCCCTTTGAATTCGGGTTTTTATAGAGTGGTAAAGATTGAACTGCCGGAAAACTCAGTGGTCAACGCTCCTGCACCGATTGCCGTAACGGGTTTTTGTTCAGGGGCCTATGAAAAAATCATGAGTGCTTGTTTCGAACTCTGGTCTAACATCATGCCTGAAAGAGCGATCGCATGCTCTTTTAACCTTGAGTATTTACTTATCGGCGGATGGGATCAACGTCAGGAACAAGAAAAATACTTCATGTGGTATGACTGGATGGCTGGCGGCCATGGAGGCCGTTCTGATCGAGACGGTGTGAACGCCACTTCTCCTACTTTCGGTTTGGGTCTCAGCGTGCAGCCTTGTGAAGGACAAGAAAGGTTGTCACCTGTCGTGACGATGAAGCATGAAATCATTACGGACTCTGCCGGGCCGGGTAAATACCGCGGCGGGTGCGGTGTAGAAAAGGGAGGTACACTCACGAATGTTAAGAACACGGTCATGTCCTATTGCTGTGACCGTTCCCGTTCGATAACATGGGGGATCTTTGGAGGGCTTCCTTCTTCCCCGCATGGAGCATGGCTGAATCCAGGCAAGGAAGACGAAAGATACTTAGGTGCGATTTTCTCAAATGTAAAAGTTCAGCAAGGAGATTCCTTTGTACGTCCATCCGCTGGGGGCGGAGGACTGGGAGATCCGCTTGAAAGAAGTCCCGAAGATGTTTTGGAAGATGTCATCGATGAGTATGTTTCAATTGAGCGAGCTGAAAAAGATTATGGAGTCGTTATCAAGGAAATCGATAAAGATCTCGATTTATTCGAAATAGATCTGGAAGCAACGGAACAAGCTAGGTCTTATATAAGAAACAACCGTAAACAATGGCTTGAGGAAAACATTCAGAGCGTTGAAGAAAAATTCATCAATGGCGAGCTGGATAGTCTGGATGTGATTCGCCAGTATGGAGTCATCATCGATTATGCAACGAATAAAGTATTACCGGAATCAACAAATCAGTTCCGTGAATCCATGAAAACCCGTTCATTGGCTTATTGGAAGTAACATATCGTACAAAAGAGGTTCCGATTCATTCGGAACCTCTTTTGTACGATGAACTCGAAAAAAACGAGTTTGCCTACAGTTTTTTAGTTGAAAAACGTTGCAGTTGATTGGAGTGGAAGGTACGAGACTCCTGCTTAGAAAAGCGCGTCTAGGGGAGACCCCGCAGGCGCAAGCCGAGGAGGCTACACGACCGCCCGCGGAAAGCGAGTGCCTGGAGCGGAAATCAACATCCAAATAACATCCAATCGTGTAGGTTTCGAAGACATTCCTAATGGAAACCCATCAATTCCTTCACATGTTTACAATTATCTTTGGAAGTGAGCATTTCCAGGAGCGTAAAGGCTACCTCGAATGCTGTAGAAGGATTGTAGGATGTAATGAGATTGTCCGTGACGACAATCGGTTCATTAACGACCAGCGCACCAAATTCTTTTAGCTGACCCTGTCTTACGCTGGTAGGGTGATTGTACGTAGTGGCTTTTCTTCCATTTAATACCCCGCTTTTTCCTAGTGGAAGAGAACCTACACAAATTGTTGCGATGATTTTCTTTTTATTATGAAAATCTTTAATGACATCAAGGAACTTCGGATCATAGGCATCTTCGTAGAAACCAGCTTCTTCAAAGCCTCCTGGAATGGCCAAAGCATCGAAGTCGTCAAGATTTACTTGATCGATTGTAAATTCAGGCTGCACGATAAAATTCCATGTGCATTTCAATTGTTCATGAAGACCAACCGTAACGAGATCAGTGGTACCATCACCCTCTAATTTATTCCAACCTATTACATCTGTAAACACACTGGCTTCAACCGCTTCGAATCCATTGGAAAGCAGCAGCAATACTTTTTTCATCGTAGCATCTCCCTTACTTAATATTTGTATTTATTATATAAAAAGAAAATCCCTTGATACATACGATTAATTATGTAATCATCCCATTTCTATTTATTTAATAATGTATTAGAATGATTTTTATTAATAATGAAAAGTGAGGGTGAATGGATTGGATCGAACGGATAAAAAGATACTTTCTTTGCTGGAGAATAATGGGCGCATATCAATGAAAGAACTGGCACATGAAGTTTCCTTAACAGCGCCTGCTGCTAAAGAACGTGTTAATAAATTAGAGGAAAGCGGAGTGATAAAGGGATATAAAACGGAAATATCCCTTGAAAAACTGGATAGGAGCATTACAGCATTCATTTTATTTGAAACAGATAGGTGTAAAGACTTTTATAATTTTAGCTTGAGACATCCAGATGTTCTGGAGTGCCACCGGTTAGCCGGTCAGTACAGTTATCTCATTAAAATAAGTACATTTTCCATGGAAACATTGGAGGACTTTGTCGATGAAGCCATTAAATATGGAAAATCGTCCACCCATCTGATTTTTTCTTCCGCAACGAAGAAAATTTTTGCAGGCGAAGAGATGTAACCCGGTTTTATTTATATATGTTCCGACGAATATCCATATTAAGGAATTTCCAGTAAGGGTACGATTAGCAGGAATAAACTCGACAGATAAAGAATGTAAACAGTGACAAAAATCACAATTGAAGAGAACAAAAAGGGAGTGGGGAATAGTGAGTATTATTTATGAGGAAGAAAAAATAATGGAATTCCTTTTGCGAAATAAAAGTGAATTTGAAGAATATCTTTTATCAGAAGCGGTCAATGTTAGAGAAAAAATCGAAGAAATCTTACTGATTGGAAATGTCGACCTTTTGAATAATGCTCATAAGCTCATCCGCTATATCGTGGAGCAGAATGAAGTGGATATGATAACTTTTGCCGAAAAAGAGGGAGTAACGTGGGCAACCCACTCCTTGACGCTCTCATTCAAGCTAGAATGGATCCAGGCGATCCGGAGAACGCTTTGGACCTTTCTTTATAAGTTAGAACATTCACAAGAAGTGTTTAGTGAGTCGGAAGTCTTTTTTGATTTAGAGAAAAAGATGAATGATAAGGTTGATGTTTTCCTTAAATCCTTTTTCGTCAGTTATTCGGATTACAAAGACAAATTGATTCTGGCCCAGCAAAACTTGGTGGAAAATCTCTCCGTCCCAATCATTCCGATCACAGCCTCCACCTGCGTCCTGCCGTTAATCGGGACAATCGATGATTCGCGTATAAAGATAATTGAGGAAAAAGTATTGTTGGAGATAGGGAAATTAAGGATACAGACCTTGATCTTGGACTTATCCGGTATCATCGAAGTGGAGGCTGAAATCATCAATCATTTATTGAATATCCTCGAAGGAACGGCAATGATGGGGTGTAAAGCCGTGGTGACTGGATTACGCCCGGAAGTGGTCACCAAAATGATCCGTGCAGGGGTCGATTTCGAAAATAAAGCAGAGACAAAGGGGACGCTGCAGCAGGCATTGAAGGACTATCTTGTAGTGAACTAAATCTTGGAAGCTGCCATGTTCGGTGGCTTTTTTTGGTTTGCTTGCACTGATAAGATAAGGAATAGGCGGATGAACTCTCTATGTTCAATACGAAAAAGAGCCCCCCTTTGTCTGCAATAGAGGGGGATGAATCACTTCAGCAAAGAATACATATATGTATCATGCGGAATGCCATTTTGGTAAATATAACTCCTTAAAATTCCTTCCTGGATGAAGCCATGCTTTACCAATAGATCGATGGAGGGTTGGTTCTCTGGAAAAACAACCGCGCCGATACGAGTTAAATCAAGCTCATTGAAACCGTAAGCGATGATTTCTTTAAGAGCCTCTGACGCAAATCCTTTGCGCCAATGTGCAGGATGGATTTCATAACCGATTTCCGCCCGTCTGTATTTCGGGCTATGTGCATGAAAACCGATGGTGCCGATCAAATCATGGGTATCCTTACGTTCCATTCCCCATCGAATGGCTCTTTTTTCAAGATAGTTCTTCGCGAAAGAGGCCACAATATCCTTTGCCTGTTCGACATTTTCCAATGAATCTTGGCCATAAAAACGGGTGACCTCATCTTTTGATAAACATTGGAAAAGAGCTTCCGCATCACTTTCATGAATTTCCCGTAAGCGTAACCTTTCCGTGTTCAATACAGTAAACATTTTTGTCCCTCCTCATATATCAGTATTCAATCTATTCGGTCTTCATGAAGGTTTTTCCTTTATTATGAAGTGCCTATTTTTCCGGTATTTTCGGTGGTAATCGGACAAGCTAACATTAGGTTCAACCTAAAAAGCAATGGATGAAGGGGAGATAGATCATGGGAAAAAAACATCGTAACCGTACCGGCTCACCGAAAAAGAATAACCATATTCCGAAAGCGGACATCATTGCAGAACATGAAGCACACGGTAAGGAATTTTCTGCGAATAAACGAAAGAACGGCCCAGGCACCAATACCGATTGATCGCTCATCATGACCGCTTATGCCTTTTTAGGGCAGGGCGGTATTTTTCGTTACTTGTGTTTCTTGCCATCAAGGGGTTCATCCTATATCTTAAAGAATGTAGAACCTTTGAAGGGAGATAGGATGATGAAAGCACTTGTCTTTGATAATTTTGGCGAACCGGAAGTCCTTTATGCGCGAGAAATTGAGGAACCTGAACATTCAAAATCGACAGTGATCGTTCGAATGAAAGCAATCGGCTTAAATTTTGCTGATGTATATAGAAGGAAAGGGAATTATCATTTAGTGGGTGAACCCCCATTTATTCTAGGTTATGAAGGGGCAGGGGTCATCGAATATGTCGGGGAAGATGTTCATCATGTGAAAGTTGGGGATCGTGTCGGGTTTGCAGATGTTCCCCATGCCAATGCAGAGCTGGTTTCAGTTCCAGCCGATAAGCTTTTACCGCTTCCTGATGGCATTTCCTTTGAAACAGCCGCTTCCGTTTTACTTCAAGGATTGACTGCCCAATATTTGACTCATGACAGCTATCAAGTTAAACAAGGCGAAACCGTCCTGGTTCATGCTGCTGCAGGTGGAGTCGGTCAATTGCTGACACAGATGACCAAGATGAAAGGCGCCCAAGTCATTGGCTTAACCTCTTCAAATGATAAAGCGGCTGTTGCAAAACAAACGGGTGCCGATCATGTTTTTCTTTACGGATCGGACTGGGTAAATTCGATTAAGGATGCAACGGGTGGAAAAGGTGTTGACCTCGTGTATGAATCCGTCGGTCAAACCTTGCTGGATAGTTTCGAGGCAACCAAGACTAGAGGGACTGTCGTGTTCTTTGGAATGGCAGGTGGTGATCCAGAGAAGATCGATCCGAGAATGCTAATGGATACATCCAAAGCATTAATAGGAGGAGACCTCTGGAACGTATTGACTACACATGAAGAACGGAAAAGAAGAACAGCAGAGTTGTTCGAATGGATCATGTCAGGGAAAATCATCATTGATGAACCGACTACTTTTTCGTTGGAAAATGGAGCGGATGCCCATAGACTACTTGAAAGCCGGAAAAGCACCGGGAAAATATTATTAATACCTTAAAGTGATGATGGCTATCTATTGAATGGTAGTTCTAGACTGTAGAAAAACTCGATAATAATTGAGTTTGAACTGCCCCGTAAATGTTAGACACCAAACTAACATTTACGGGGTGTTTTTTTAGATTATATAATTCGAATGTTGATTTCCTCTTCAGGCACTCGCTTTCCGCGGGCGGTCCGCCCTCGGCGCTCTTTGCCGCCTGCGGTGTCTCCCTTGGACACGTATTCCCGCAGGAGTCTCGTACCTTCCGTTCCAATCAACTTTGTTTTGAAATTTGATAGAATACCTTTTGTCTACTCTTTTTTGAGGGTTTGTAAAATTCGAATGTTGATTTTCTCTTCAGGCACTCGCTTTCCGCAGGAGTCTCGCACACCCGTTTCAAACAACTTTGTTTTAACATTGAGATAGAATTCCTTTTGTAACCTTTTTGTCTACAAACTAAGTTATCCATTGAATGATAGACTTTTTTCATTCCATTTTTTCCCCGTAAAATGCCTGCTTCATTCATTTCCTTATTCATACTGAGGATCAGATTCTTTTTCAGTCCCCTTTTGCAGAAATCTTTAGTCCTTGGATAACTCACTTTTAAATGCCCTTGCTATTAAAGGAGTCCCCTTATCCACAAGACCCATGATAGGTGTTAGGTCGTCATCGAAAAGACTGGTCTTCGCATATACACGTTAAATCGGAAAAAGTAGCATCTTTAGAAAAAATATTTTTGGAAGATGTATGATTGAGAAGAAATATTATTTTGATATATTTTAAAAATAGTAAATTAGTTGAACAAAAGTGATAAAATGGGTAAATAGGAACATACATGACAAGGAGAGATTTTTAAAACCATGATACTTTCACTCATCGTTTTCATCTTAAAAGGGATATTTATGAAATTACCATTTGCCATATTGGGACTTTCCTTCATTCCGCAAAGATGGACAAACGCAATCACGAAAAAGGATAGACCCTTTTTCATTGAGCAAGTGCTAAGACTTTTACTTTCCGCTATCGTATTATTTTTGGTTATCGATATTATGTTAGTGGATTTTACTGTGCCTGCATTCTTTTCGAGTTTTGCCTTTATTCTTGGGCTCATTCTCATCATTGATTCAAGAATGTACGTGTACAGTATTAGGGAATCTTCAACATCCCGCCGAAATAGGAAAAAAAATGAAGGAACGAATCAATTAAATACCCCTTGGAATGTACATTTTAACAGTTTGTTAGGGGGCGTTTTAATAGCAGCTTGGGTCGTCATGTTGTTTTACCATATCACTTTTGCCGGAGATCTACATGGCTTGGCAAAGGTCGATAAGAAAAATGAGCTGGAAGAAGTCCAAGATATAAAAACGATGCCGCTTGTTACAGTGAAAATGGCTGACGCAAAAGGTGATGCAGCGATTAACAAAATACAAAATGCATCATATTTCACTGAAGGCGAGTATCGCCTTACTAATATAAATAGTGAATTGGCTTATACCTCACCCATTGAAATGGATGGGTTTTTTAAAGCTGGGAGAGCGGAATACACGCCAGGTTATAATTTGATTTCCGCCGTTTCGACGGATAAAGGGGCAAGCACTGTTCAAGGGAAGATGCTTTATGCCCCCTCACAGTATCTCGATCATGATTTGGAAAGGACGATCCGCAAGGCCTATCCAAAAAAAATCATCCATGATTCATACCTGGAACCGAATGAGGACGGAAAGCCATACTTTGTAGCTTCAGTGGGACATTATTTGAAGTACCGAAGCGGGTCCGTGGTGGATGGAGTGGTATTGGTTAATCCGGAAAATGGAGACACGAAATACTATCCGTTAGGAAAAGAACCTAAATGGGTAGATCGAACATTCACATTAGAAACAGCCCTGGAATATTGGACATACTGGGGGAAATATGTTCACGGGTGGAAAAACCAGTCCTTAATTGGGGCGAAGAAAGATGTCTTGATCCCTAATGAGGATAATATGCAAGTTACGTTTAACGAAAAAGGCGAATTGATTTATGTGGTTGATTTTACGAGAGCTAAATCAAAAGGAAATTCCAAAACCTTGGTAGGGTACGGTGTTTTCAATGCCAAAACCGGTGAAATGACGTACTACAAAGGCGTCACGTCCGTTCTAACTGGAAAGGAAGCAAAATCCAACGCGAATGCGAGTGAGTTTTTGTCTAAATATCCAGGCTGGAAAGCCACTAATGGCATTTTCTATACGATATACGGTGCGCCCACTTATGTCATTCCGGTTACAAAGGGCTCAAAGTTTCAAGGTGTGGCGATTGTTTATGCCAATAGCGATAATCCCCAAGTAGTCTTTGGGAAAACGAAAGACGAAGCTTTCCGGAACTATAAAAAACTGATTGCATCTTTAGGGAAAGTCAGCGGTGTAACACCTCAAAAAGGATTTGAAATGAAAGAAATCAAGGGGAAAGTAACAAGAATCAATGATGCCAATCTCCCAAATGGTTACGTGTTCTATTTAATCGTGGAAGGTAATGGCAAAAGGTTCACAGTGGACCCTGGAGTCAATGCGCTATCTGATATAGTATTGACGAAGGAAGGAGATCGGGTTGTGCTGAAAGTGATGGATATGGACGAGGACGTCGTCCCAGTCGATCAATTCAATAACCTGGACTTACCAAAGCAATAAAAGCATGAAAAAAAGCATTGCTATCCGCAATGCTTTTTTTCATGAAATCGAATCATTGTTCATGACAGATCCGATAGATTAATGGAAAGGATGGATTCCATATAATATCCCTTTTGAATAACGGCTTTTATGGCGAAATGGCCATTTATCCGTTTCCGCACACGATACAGGAGTGAAGCGATTTCTTCTGCCGTCACAATTTGCGCGGGATCACCGATTCTCTCTGGCCACACATGCTGGACGATCATTTCCTTTGAAATAAGGTTGTCCAAGTTCTCATAAAGCAGCTTAAAGCAATTGAATTCCTTCGAAGGCATTTTAATGGGTGCTTCTTCGTTGATGATCACGGTCTGAATGTGCTCATTGATAGTGACGGTTTGCAGGATATCAAGGTTCAACGGAGTGAAATCCTGTGTTAAATCATTGTCAATGGAAATCATGAATTCAATCAATCCATTAATCAAAGTAATGGTATCTCCCGGTTCAATATGGCAGGGATGGCCAGGAACGAGCGGCATCTCGTTCACCGCGGTGCCGTGCTTGCTCGCCAAGTCCTCAATGAGAAGCTGTCCTTCCTTCATGTAAATCAGGCAATGTTCCCTTGAAACGAAGTCATTGTAAAGCTTAAAATCAGCTTTGGAGTGCTGGCTTGCACGTCCAATCAGCAGGCTTTTCCCTTCATAAACATAGGCGAATTCCTCGGTTTGACCTTTGTGCAAGGTTCTCAATACAACCTTTAAAGTTTTATTGCTCATTTACTTCTTATCCCCTTAGAAGTCTGAAAATTCAGATTGTTTTCATGGATTTATCATTTTAACTACATGGCTGTTTAGTGGATTCAATCCTATAATTATAAATTATCAGACGCTTACTTACTAACGAAAAATAAAAAAAGTCCAAATTAGGCAAATAGTCATTATACGAAATGGTGTTGGTTCGGGAAAATGTCACTCGTCGCAAAGACCAGTTAAGCCGAATCAAAAAGGAAAAAAGTGAGAGATTGACCAGATAAGGGCCTGCCGTTGCTTTTGATGCAGTTGCCCCATTGCTTACCAGCCTAGCGTTTGTGGAGGATGGCAAATACGTTGGACGCCACCAGGTAGATGACCTTGCCATTTTAAAGAAATTGAAAAGGAGTTGACCACGTTGAGTATGTGGAGAGATAAGATCAATGCATTCAGCATCTTGCTGATGATCATTAGCATGATGGTATACATTATTTTCCCTCAGCCCTTTACCCTTAGTCTGTACTGCATATTTGGCATTGCCTTTATCGGCCTGACTCTACTGAATTAGCATACTTCCGATTAGAGAGGAATCGGGAGATATGCTGAAAGGAAGAGGGCATTAAAACGTGGAAGCGATATGGTTTATAATGAAGCCTCTATTCGATTACTTGTTTAGAAAAATCATAGAGGGTGTAATGATAAATTCAGGCCTGCCGGATCATCGGTGGGCTTTTTTTTGCTAGAGTTAATTAGAATGACTTAATAGATGTTACACAATATCCTTCTACTTAATTCATGCAACTAATAGCACGCTTTTGTATTGGTTTTTTTAAAAGAATAATACTTCAATTGAAAAAAAGAGGTTTCTGAAAAAATTAATGTTGATAATAGGTGCTTTGTTACTACTCGGTCTAATCTTAAATATTTTTTCAAATACAGAAACAATGGCTACGGATGGAATTGAAATTAATAAAACAATTTTAAAAGACTCAAAAGATTTAGTAGCTGATATCAGTATATCTGGCAACCTTCATAATAAGAAAACACTTGAACTAAAAATTCTTTTAAAAGGAACAAATACAATTTCAATAAAGAATGAGCAAACTGGAAATGTATAGTAACTAATTCAAAGGGAGATGAGGTATTCTCTGAAGTAATAAAAGGAGATGCAATTCGTTCATTTGAATCAATGTCTGGTGAAGGAAACAACAAACTAGTTTTAAATAGCGGGAAACAAGATTCAATGATAATTATAAACGGGGATGAGCTTCATAAATAATAATTGGCTAAAAGCAGAATCTATTGATGGTATGTAAGTAGACTTATTATTGACTCTATATAAATTTGTCGCACACTTGGTGCTGGCAACCCTTGCATTAAAAGAAGTGAAATCATTGAATGATTTCACTTCTTTTAATTTGGCTATGTTAAAGGTAAAGGTTGATTATAAAATATACAATATAAAATCTCCGATTGGGTATTTATGTTAAGGTTAATATGAGATTGTGAAAATTTCTACTTAAACTAACGGGGCAGTTTAGTTGAACAAGGATTTATATCCGAAATTAAAAGGAGAACCAGTTTGATAAAAAAAATCGATATGACTAATCCTAAATTAGCTGAGGATGTATTAAACATTCAATTACCTTCCTATATGGTAGAGGCAGAGTTAATTCATTTTTATGAAATACCACCATTAAAAGATACAGTTGACACGTTACAACAATCCGGTGAAACTTTCTATGGGTATTACTTAAATGACGAGTTAAGTGGAGTCATTTCTATAAAAGTTGAAAAAGGTATAATTGATATACATCGTCTAATGGTTCATCCAACACATTTTAGAAAAGGAATTTCCAAAATGTTATTAGAGTTCATTGAAAACAATGAGAAAGATATTGAAACAATAATAGTATCAACTGGTTCTAAAAATACACCAGCAATAAATTTCTATGAAAAAAATGGTTTCTCAATTACAGGAGAAACAAATGTGACAGAACGTCTATCTGTAACTTCTTTTAAAAAGAAAATTAAATATTAAATAAGATCTTATTAAGCTATTAGGTACATTAGCATAAGATCGGAGCTGTCTTTAAAGTAGCTTTTTTGTATGAAAATACATTAGTAAAAAAGCCATGCTAAAATAAACCCTCCATATTCTCATTTTTTTTGATGGGGGTAATGAACTATTGCGTTATTTTAACTGGTTATGCAGTTTGTTGTTCAGATGGAGCAATTGTATAGCCTTTCTTTTTTAGGTATTCGATCATTTTTAATTCTTTGTTATTTTGTTTTTCTTCAAGGTAATTTGAGCCTAGTTCATGATAAGGTTCTCCTGTTTTTAAGATGTTGTAAGCAATCGTTACTAGTAAATGGGCAG
>NZ_CAKKLV010000043.1 GCF_918698115.1 Peribacillus sp. Bi96 | reverse complement strand
TATCGAAATCCAATATCCCGCCTACGACAGCAACATCCGTACCGTGTCCCCTGTATGTTTTTGCAAAAGAACCATATAAAGAAATAATGGCTTTCTTCGGTTGCTTTCCGAATAGTGTCCTTGCTACTCTGCCAATTCTGGCAGCTCCTGCTGTATGTGAACTGGAAGGTCCAATCATGACGGGACCGATTATATCGAATGCAGATCTGTACTTCATTGTGTAATGCCCCTTTTCCCGGCAAAAGATTCGGTTAACCGTCTTTCATTATGCCGCTTTTTGTACTTCATTTACCCGTATTTGTGATACTGTTCTAATTTTAAAATTCTTGAACACGATCGACCGAAGGAAACCTGCCGTTGCTCCAACAACTGCGCATATCCCAGCAGTGATCGTCACTTTTACAAGATCATTGAAACCGTACATAACTGCCAACCCTGAGATTGGTGTCGCCGTCCCGGTTGTATTATGGGTCAGAAGCATGGAAAAAACTTTACAAGCAGAGTACGGACGTTGAACGCGTCAAAGTCTATTTTAAAGGATTCTTTCAACTAAAAATGTCCGCTATCGAATAGGCGAAAAAGCCAAAGTTCATTTCAATCTTACGACGCTTGTTTATATTTATAATGCTCCGAAATTAGCAGTAGATCTCCTCAATCAACAAATGCACAAAATGAATCAAGCTGTTAACCGTTTTTTAATGTCTAACTAAAATTCTGTAGCCCTAATGAAAGAAAAACTTTTATGAAATTGATTCAATTATTATAGAGTTGGACATTGGGGTATTAATATAGGAATAAGTATAACTAGTTCTGGTGTCACGTTTGAGATTTGACAAAATACTCCCAAGGTTGAGTATTTTGTCTGTTTAATAGAATTAGTAGAAAAATCTTTGAAAATATTGATAAAATATAATAAGTTACTCAATTATCCTTAAAATTTTTGTTTATCCCTATCTTTGAAGTATCTTAATATTGTACTCAATCAAACACGATTGTTTTATTACCATGAATAATAACTTTATCTTCAATATGCCAGGAAACTGCTTGGGCAAGAACTTGTCTTTCCACATGACTTCCGGCAACCTTTAATTCTTCTATTGTATGTCTATGATTAACCCGCTTTACATCTTGCTGAATAATGGGTCCTTCATCAAGATCATTCGTAACATAATGAGCAGTTGCTCCAATTAACTTAACACCACGATTATAGGCCCTCGCATAAGGATTTGCTCCGACAAACGCCGGTAAGAAAGAATGATGAATGTTAATAATTTGATTTGGAAACTCCGATATAAATGTAGGGGAAAGAATTTGCATATATCTAGCCAAGGCAATAAAGTCTACTTTCCCTTTCAGTAGTTCTAGCGCTTTCTGTTCTGCTTGTTGCTTTGTTTCATGAGTTAAAGGAATATGATAATAAGGAATGTCATAACTTTCTACTATTTTTTTAAAATCAGGATGATTACTGATCACCATCGGGATTTCTACTGGAAGTTCATTTGATTTCCAACGCCATATAAGCTCCATAAGACAGTGATCCATTTTGGATACAAAGATGGCCATTCGTTTTCTTTTCTTATTACCACTTAAGCTCCATTCCATCGCATAAGCCTGAGCCAGAACTTGTAAGTCCTCCTCAAGTTTTGCATAGGAAGCATCAACGTCATTTAAATCAAATTCGATCCTCATAAAAAACATACCTGCTTGTGGATCCGTGGTATGTTGGTCAAAATGAACAACATTTGCTTTGCTTTTTAATAAAAGGTTAGATACAGCCGAGATAATACCTGGCTTCTCTGGACAAGATATTAATAATTTAGCACGGTTAACATTCACTTCTTTATACAATGTGGTCTCTCACCATCCTTTATAGTTGTAAGTATAAGTTGTAAAAAGCTTTCGAATTCAGAATGATGGCTAAACACAACCGCTTTCGGGGTCCGAACAATACTGTAACTACAATTTCAATTCTAGCCGACATGAACTACGGTGAAGGCGGGCGATAGAACCTTAAAAATTACTGTCAGACGTTTTTCCTTTCACACCTTCATATCTTCAATTTTCATAGTGCTTAAAGTAGAGGAAATATACTACCTGATACTTAATGCCTTGCTTCTCCCACCTATAAGAATGTTCTCCCTTCCCACTATGAAGGAAGGTTGTTCGCCTCTATTCTTTTACATTTTTTTTAGCTAGGCGTGTATTTCCTTACCATATACAGCTAGGGCAGCTTCCCCAATTGCTTCCGCTAATGTAGGGTGAGGGTGTATCGTATGCGCAATATCCATAGCTGTTGCATTTAATACTCGTGCAAGACCCGCTTCTGAGATCATATCGGTTACATGAGGTCCGACCATATGCGCTCCTAACAACTTACTAGACTCTTCTTCAACAACAAGTTTGACAAAACCGTCTGATTCACCAAAAACAAGTGCCTTTCCAATCGCACGGAAGGAGAATTTCCCTGTTTTCACTTGATACCCTTTCTCCTTCGCATCCTCTTCTGTTAGTCCAACACTAGCTATCTCCGGGCTACTATATATGCATTTTGAAACAAGCGATGGATCAAGTGGCACAGGGTTTTCTCCTGCCATATGTTCAATTGCGATGATTCCTTCATGTGAAGCAACATGGGCAAGCTGCAATCCTCCAATTACATCTCCAATTGCATAAATGTTTGGCTCATCCGTTTGATAATACTCATTTGTTTGAATAACACGTTCGACTTCAACTTTCGTATTTTCAAGGTGAATGCCTTCTATGTTTGGTAATCTTCCGACAGATACTAATAATTTTTCTGCTGAAAATGTCGTGTCTTTTCCTTTATATTCCGCCTTAATAGAGACACCCTCACCTTTTTCTAACGATTCTGGAAGCACCTTTGCCCCTGTTACAATTTTCACACCTTTTTTCTTCATTAGTCGCTGTACTTCCTTTGAAATATCTTTATCTTCCGTCGGTAAAATGCGATCGGCATACTCTATCACAGTCACTTCTAATCCAAAGTCAATAAGCATCGAAGCCCATTCTATTCCAATAACACCGCCGCCGACAATAATGATGGAATTTGGGAGCTCTTTCATTTGTAGCGCTTCATCCGATGTCATCACATATTCGCTATCTGCCTCTAGGCCGGGTAATGTCCTTGGACGAGATCCTGTTGCTATTAAAATATTTCGAGGGTTTAATATCATTTCCCCTTCTTCATGATTCAATTTCACTAAAACATCCTTCGACTGTAAAATACTTCCTTTACCTTCAAGAACATCAATTTTCCCTTTTTTCATTAAATGTTGTACACCTTTAAATAAGCGTTCAGTAATTTCTTCTTTCCTGGCCTGTACTTTTGAGAAGTCCAGTCCTACTTCCGGTACAATAACACCGTATTTATCTGCATTCTTTGCATTCGAATATACCTCTGCACTTCTTAATAATGCTTTACTTG
This sequence comes from Peribacillus sp. Bi96, assembly GCF_918698115.1. Taxonomy (GTDB): domain Bacteria; phylum Bacillota; class Bacilli; order Bacillales; family DSM-1321; genus Peribacillus. The sequence goes on along the minus strand of NZ_CAKKLV010000043.1, from coordinate 15,091 downwards.
GAATACAACCTGCATGAAGGCAAGTTCCACCAAGTTTACCTTGTTCAACGACTGCCGTTTTTAATCCTAATTGAGACGCACGAATGGCCGCAACATATCCACCGGTGCCGCCGCCGATGATAACAACGTCATAATCTTGATTCATCAAATACTTCCCCCTTTTGGTTTTATAAACATGGGTATATGGATAGTGTAAGAAAAACAACTCATTAAACACGATCCATTCTATTAATAGGTCAGCCGTAACGATTCTTTAAATTATTTCAATGGCACATGCACTGGATGCAAATCTTTCTCCAACAATAAAGCCATGATCTTCTAAATAATCAATTTGTGTCTGTTCATCTAAATAGCGTTTTGTAAAAAGATCTAATCTAAGGTGAACTCCCTCATATTCAATAATTGTATCGTTTCTGCGGGGCTCGTCCAATACGAGGGAGAACTTCACCGACAACCCGCAGCCGCCGGCAATATCAGCGTCAATGCGAGGAATTTGCGTATCCTTACGTGACATTTCCTTCAGTTTATTCATGGCTGCCTCTGTTATTTTGACTATCAACTGGTTCTCCCCTTTCTTAATGGATTATTGAAAAATGATTACGCGTTAGCCTTAGTTGCACGGACTTGCTCATCTGCATGATACGAGGAGCGAACAAGCGGACCGGCTTCACAATGACTAAACCCTTTTAACATGGCAATGTTTTTAAGTTCTTCAAACTCTTCTGGACTCCAATACTTTTCGACCTTCAAATGTCGTTTAGTCGGCTGCAAGTATTGACCAATAGTCATAATGTCCACATCATTAGCACGAAGATCATCCATCGTTTCCATAATTTCTTCTTTTATTTCTCCTAGGCCAATCATAATGCTTGATTTCGTCGGGATAGTGGAATTCATTTGCTTTGCCCGTTTTAAAAACTCTAGTGAACGTTCGTATGTTGCACGTGCACGAACTTTTGGAGATAAACGTTTTACTGTTTCAATGTTGTGATTCAAAATGTCTGGCCCTGCATCCATTAATGTTTTTAAGTTGTCATATTCCCCATTCAGATCGGAGGGGAGAACTTCAATACTGCAAAATGGATTTTTCCGCCTCACTGCCTTTACAGTTTCTGCAAATACCTCTGCTCCGCCGTCTTTTAAATCATCACGAGCAACAGCGGTAATCACAACATGCTTTAAACCCATTTGCTCTACTGATTCTGCGACACGTTCAGGCTCTTCCCAATCAAGCTCTGATGGTAGTCCTGTTTGAACTGCACAGAACCTGCAAGCTCGTGTACATATACTTCCTAAAATCATGAAAGTCGCCGTTTTTCGGACCGCCCAGCATTCATGAATGTTAGGACATCTTGCTTCTTCACAAACTGTATGAAGCTTTTTTTCACGCATCATTTTCTTTAAGCCCGTATATTGTTCATTCGTATTTAATTTAATTTTAAGCCATTCTGGTTTACGAAGATTACTGATGGACATTTTATTTCTCACTCCTATGAGCATATGTAATTTTAGCTTAAAGAGGTTATTCAATTGCCTATAAAAAGACCGATTGAGTTTCTCCGTTCCTCTGACATTTTGGTTCTTTTTGTCATCCTTTTTACACGAGCTTATATGAAACCACCATGAATGAAATAATGAGATTTGAGATTCTTCTCTTTATTTTCATCCCTGGTGGTTCATGTTCAATCATTCATTTATGACTTTACTGTTTCTTCCTCTACTACATCCTCTTTGGAATAACGCAAGATTGGTTGTCTAGCTGCTTGGACCTCATCCAATCGCCCAATGACCGTAGTATGTGGTGCGTCTAAAACAACACCTGGGTTTTCTTCCACTTCTTTGGCAATTTGAATCATTACATCCGCAAAAGCATCGAGTGTTTCTTTCGACTCTGTTTCTGTCGGTTCAATCATCAAACATTCCTCAACATTTAACGGGAAATAGATGGTCGGCGGATGGTAGCCGAAATCTAGCAGACGCTTTGCCATATCAAGTGTTCTTACACCCAGCTTTTTCTGCCTAGATCCAGATAGGACAAATTCATGCTTACAAATTTGTAAATATGGCGCCTCAAAATATGGCTCTAATCTTTTACGAAGGTAATTAGCATGAAGCACGGCACTTTCAGATACTTGGCGCAGCCCTTCAGGACCCATCGTGCGAATATAAGTATACGCCCGCAAGAGAATTCCGAAGTTTCCATAATACCCTTTTACCCTTCCGATAGAGTGCGGATATTTAGCATTCAGCACATATTTATCACCTTCTTTTTCTATATGCGGCACTGGCAAGTAAGGAGTAAGTTTCTCTTTCACACCGACAGGGCCTGCCCCTGGACCACCACCTCCATGAGGCGTCGTAAATGTTTTGTGAAGATTTAAATGCACGATGTCAAAGCCCATTTGACCTGGTGTTGTTTTACCTAAAATGGCATTAGCATTCGCTCCGTCATAATATAATAGGCCCCCTGCTTCATGAACAACCTGAGCGATTTCCACAATTTCTTTTTCAAAAAGTCCAAGGGTATTCGGATTTGTCAACATTAGTGCAGCTGTATCAGGTCCCACATGTTTCTTTAATGCTTCAAGATCAACTAATCCATTTTTATCGGATGGGATCGTAATCGTTTGAAAACCAGCAACACTTGCACTTGCAGGATTTGTACCATGCGCGGAGTCTGGAACAAGTACTTTCGTTCTCGTTTCACCTTTTTGAGCATGATACGCCTTAACCATCATTAAACCTGTCCATTCCCCTTGAGCCCCAGCAGATGGCTGTAAAGTTACAGCATCCATTCCTGTAATGACAGCTAGCTCTTCTTGTAATTCATATAAAACTTCTAATGCACCCTGTACTGTTTCAACGGGCTGATATGGATGAATGCGGCTAAAGCCTTCCAAACGTGCCACATCTTCATTTATTTTCGGATTGTACTTCATCGTACAAGAACCCAGTGGATAGAATCCATTATCTATCCCATGGTTTTTATTAGAAAGCGCTGTGTAATGGCGGACAAGCTGCAACTCTGATACTTCTGGGAGCTCCGCCGGTTCGTCACGAATTAAATGCTTTGGAAATTTGTCATTTATATCAACATAGTCAACGTCACTATCCGGAATACTTGAACCTACACGTCCTGGACGACTTATTTCAAAAATTAACTCATTATATTCAACCATTTACAATCGCCTCCAAAGCATCAACAAATTGGTCAATTTCTTCTTTTGTTCGCTGCTCAGTCACAGCTAGCAGCATTTGATTTCCAAAGCCGTAATCACTTTCTAAATCAAATCCACCGATAATACCCGCCTTAAGAAGTTTTGTATTGACTTCCTTTACCGGACGAGGAAGCCCGACAACAAACTCATTGAAGAATGGTGCTTCATTGATTATGGTAAAGCCCCTCTGTTCTAAAGTTTTCGCCATGTAATCAGCTTTCTCAATGTTTAGCTGTGCCATTTGACGAATCCCTTGCTTTCCAAGTGATGTCATACAAATAGAGGAGGCAAGAGCATTTAATGCCTGATTGGAACAAATATTGGATGAGGCTTTATCACGGCGAATATGCTGTTCACGCGCTTGCAGTGTTAACACAAATCCACGTTGTCCTTTTTCATCTGCTGTTTGCCCTACAATACGTCCTGGGATTTTGCGCATGAGTTTCTTACTTACCGCAAAATAGCCGCAGTGTGGACCGCCAAAGGACATCGGGATTCCTAACGGCTGCATATCACCGATCACAATATCTGCCCCAAGCTTCCCAGGAGCTTGTAAGAGTGCTAGTGCAAGAGGATTGGCGCTTACGATTAAAAGGGCACCTTTTTCTTCCGCCATTTTCTTAATTGCTTTTAAATCCTCTATCGAACCGAAGAAATTTGGATATTGAACAATTACGGCAGCAGTATCCTTATCAATTTGTTCTTGCAGCTTCCCTAAATCTGTAACCTCATCAGCAAGAATTACTTCCTCAACTGTGTACCCCGGACCTCCAGCTACTGTATGTAAAATAGCACGGGATTCAGGATGTACCGCTTTGGATACAAGCACTTTTGAACGTCTTGTAGATGCAACGGCAAGTGATGCAGCTTCTGCAAGCGATGTAAAACCATCGTACATGGAAGAGTTAGCCACTTCCATTCCTGTCAACTCACAAACCATCGTTTGAAATTCAAAAATCGCTTGTAATTCACCTTGACTGATTTCCGGCTGGTAGGGTGTATAAGCTGTGTAAAATTCGGAACGTGAAATCATATGATTTACTACACTTGGAATATAGTGATCATATGTACCCGCACCTAGGAAAGTTGGGTAATGATTCGCATTTTTGTTTTTTGTAGCAAGCTGATTCATTTTTTTTAAAAGAAGCGGTTCAGGAACCGCCTCTGGAATGTTTAGCTCATCCTGCAGGCTAATTTCAGCTGGAATATCTTCAAATAACTCATCTATAGAAGAAATATTTAAAAATTTAAGCATTTCCTCTTGGTCCTGTTTCGTATCAGGAAGGTATCTATAAGTGGCTGTCATATTATTCCTCTCCTTCATTAGTAAATGCTTGATATTCATCTTCGTTTAGAAGTGAATCTAACTCTTCTGGATTGGACATTTCTACTTCGACTAACCACCCTGCTTCAAATGGATGCTCGTTAATCGTCTCTGGAGCGCCTTCTAACTCTTCGTTTACAGTAACTACCGTACCTGAAACAGGTGAGTAAAGTTCGGAAACTGCTTTAACTGACTCGATCGTTCCCATCGATTCATTGACAGTTACTTCATCATCAATCGCTGGATTTTCAACAAAGACGATATCACCTAGTGCCTTTTGTGCATAATCAGAGATTCCAATACGTACACGATTTCCTTCTAATTGTTGCACCCACTCATGTTCTTTGCTATATCGTAAACTTGATATTACTTTTGTCATTGTATTTTCCCCTTTTCGTTTTTTTACTATTCCCATAATTCTGAATATATTTTAGGTAATTTACTCATAGCAGGTTGTCGATTTCGGGCTGCATGCAAGGTAACGGACATCAACTAAGAAAACTACACGATAACTCTATTAAAATATTATTTCCACTTATCTTTTGTAGAATGGTGCATTAACAATAACGGCTTCAATCATTTTATTACGGATTTCCACTTTTATCGGCGCCCCCACTTCAGCTTGGTCTGCTGATATCAAAGCAAGACCTAAGCTTTTCTTCAAAGATGGTGATTGTGTTCCGGATGTAACAATACCTATTTCCTCTCCACCTTTAGAAATTACCTTGTAACCATGACGCGGAATCCCCCGGCCTGTTACTTCAATCCCCACTAATTTTCGTTTTAATCCAGCTTTTTTTTGTGCTGTAAGTGCAGATTTTCCGATAAAGTCACTTTCTTTGTTCGTCTTTACGACAAAGCCGATTCCTGCTTCAAGCGGGCTGATATTGTTACTTAGTTCTTGGCCATAGAGTGCAAGACGTGCTTCAAGCCGAAGCGTGTCCCGTGCACCAAGTCCACATGGTTGTAATCCATTCGTGGTTCCTGCTTCTAATAACTTCTCCCAGAGTACTACCGCTTTGTCTGCTGCTAAATAAAGTTCATATCCATTTTCTCCTGTGTAACCTGTACGGGATACAAGTATGTCGGTAATCCCGGAGATGCTGACATGTTGGGCGAATTTAAAAGAGCCAATTTCTGATAAATCTATTTCCGTTAACTTTTGCAAAATGCTTTCTGCCTTTGGACCTTGGATCGCAAGCTGGGCGATGTCTTCCGAAATATTTTGGAGCGCCATCTCTCCTTTTACATGCTGCTTCATCCATTCGTAATCTTTCTCAATGTTTGCGGCATTAATAACAAGTAAATATTTTTCATTCCCTAATTTATAAACTAATAAATCATCGACCGTTCCGCCGTCTGGATAGCACATTGCGGTATACTGTGCTTGATTGATGCTAAGCTTTGTTACATCGTTTGTAACAAGGTAGTTAATATAACTCTCGGCATCTTTCCCTTCCACAAGTACTTCTCCCATATGAGAAACATCAAAAAGTCCTGCTTCTGTTCGAACAGCTTCATGCTCTTCTAAAATGCTGGTAAATTGAACTGGCAGAGCCCAGCCACCAAAATCAATAACTTTTGCCCCGTACTTTTTATATACTTCAAAAAGCGGTGTTTGCTTTAATGCTGTTTCAGTACCCATGATCTACCCCCGATTATGATTTTTTGTAAAATAAATGTTCTTTCTCCGTTTACCGGTTTCTTTCATCGCCAGGCCTCCAATTGACGTTTCTCGAAGGGTCCTTGGCATATCATTTCCTACCTTATACATGGCTTCAATTAACTCATCACTAGGTATGCGGCTTTCAATCCCAGCTAGAGACATGTCGGCCGCTGAAAATGCAATCGAGGCTCCAATCGAATTCCCCTTGATGCAAGGAACTTCAACAAGTCCTGCGACTGGATCACAAACCAATCCTAAAAGTGACTTCATCGCAATGGCTGTCGAATTCACGGTTTGCTGTGGCGATCCGCCTTTTAACTCAACGATTGTCCCAGCTGCCATGGCCGATGCAGGTTTCAGCAAAGGAATAATTCCATTGAGCTACCCCTTTTCTTACACAGTAATTGGCTGTTGAAATAACGGATAAACATCACAAATCCCTTTTGTTATTTCTTTTGCTTTCTCAAGAACCTCTTTATTTCCTTTACTCTTTAGAACAGTTGCAATCACTTCACCAATTTTCACCATTTCTTCTTTCTTCATGCCTCGAGTCGTTAAAGCTGCTGTTCCCATTCGGATACCGCTCGTAACAAATGGCTTTTCTGGATCATATGGAATCGTATTTTTATTAACGGTAATGCCCGCTTCTTCTAATAATTTCTCTGCTTCTTTTCCTGTTAAATTCCACGGACGCAAATCTAAAAGGACAATATGATTATCTGTTCCACCAGAAACAAGGGCTGCACCTTCATTTTTTAATGTTTCGCCAAGTGTTGCAGCATTTTCAATGACTTGTTTCGTATATTCCTTAAAGCTTGGTTGTAAAGCCTCGTTGAAAGCAACCGCTTTTGCTGCAATGATGTGCATGAGTGGGCCGCCTTGAATTCCTGGGAACACTGATTTATTAATCGCTTTGATAATTTCTTCATCGTTTGTTAAAACGATACCCCCGCGCGGTCCTCTCAATGTTTTATGAGTAGTACTTGTCACAACATCTGCATATGGGATTGGAGATGGGTGAAGACCAGTTGCTACCAGCCCTGCTATATGAGCCATATCCACCATAAGTTTTGCACCAACTTGATCAGCAATTTCTTTAAATCGTGCAAAATTAATCGTTCTTGGATAAGCACTTGTCCCTGCAATAATCAATTTAGGTTTTTCTTTCTTTGCCATAGCTTCCAACTCATCATAATCAATTAATTGAGTATCTTCTTTAACTCCGTAGGACACCACTTCAAACCATTTTCCTGAAACGCTGACTGGACTTCCATGTGTTAAGTGGCCACCATGTGAAAGGTTCATTCCCATCACTTTATCACCAGGCTGAAGCAGTGCGAAAAAAACTGCGAAATTGGCTTGTGCACCTGAGTGAGGCTGAACATTTGCATATTTGGCACCAAAAAGCTTTGTTAAGCGTTCAATAGCTGCTTGTTCTGCCACATCGACAAATTCACATCCACCATAATAGCGCTTTCCTGGATAACCTTCTGCATATTTATTTGTCATCACGCTTCCCATTGCCTCTAATACATCTGGGCTAACGAAGTTTTCTGATGCAATTAATTCCAGGGTTTGATGTTGACGTTGTCCTTCCTTCTCAATCGCTTCAAAAATAGTTAAATCATTTTGTTTTAAACTCATTTTTATTTTCCTCCTAGACATTTTTTACTTATTCTGAGTTTTAGTATGATTCGAGACCTAAAACCTCTTTCCCGCTACAGCTACTTTTCTATGAAGACTGTTAAAAACAGTATGCTTTACTACCTTTTTTGCACGCAAAAAAGGACAGAAAAGGGTAACGTAGCGTTCTCTACCCTTCTCTGTCCTTTTACCTGAGAGTTTAGCTCCATTTTTAATAGAACCTTTCCCCTTTGGTGGCGTACATGTTTATACGCGCTCTCCAGAGGTGCGTCCAGTTGTGGTTCCATCTACCTGAGAGATTTGTTCCAAGGGTCTTTTTGGAACTTGCTCCTTCGGTGGCTTGTGTCGCATTGCACTCTCCCACAACTGTCATCCGCTTATTCAATTTGGTAAATTTAGAATAGTAGTTGTGGCTAATTATGTCAAGCATTTTTGAAAGCGCTAACAAAACTATTCTAAAATAATCTTTTTCTCATCAAAATATGATCATTCAGATATCTTAATGGTTGCTTATTAATGCGGGCAGATTGCCACTTAATTTCCCGCTGCCTTCCTCTGATTCGAATGATCTACCTCCGTTTTCCGCATCTTATAAATCGCAATCAGCATAATAAACCAAATAGGAGTTACGAACAAGGCAACACGAGTATCCTCCGAAAGGGCAAGCACAACAAGTACGAACACTAGGAAAGCAAGGATCAAATAATTAGAAATTGGATAAAGTGGTAATTTAAATTTGTTCATTTTCGCTAGATCTGGCCTTGTTTTGCGGTATTTTAAATGACTGATGACAGTAACTCCCCAAATAAAAATGAAACATACTGTAGAAATACTTGTAATTAACGTAAATACTCCTTCTGGCATTAAATAGTTCAATACAACGGAAATTAGAATGACGACAGTTGAAAAGGCCAATGCATTGGCAGGTACTTTACGGGCATTAAGTTTTGCAAATGGCACAGGTGCATTTTTATCTTTGGCAAGTGAGTATACCATCCGGCTTGTACTGAAGATTGCGCTATTACATGCCGAAGCAGCCGATGTTAGGACGACAAAATTGACGATACCAGCAGCCGCAGCGATACCAACAGCCACGAATACTTGGACGAATGGGCTTTCCGATGGGATGATTGCGTTCCACGGATAAACACTCATAATGACAATAAGTGCGCCAATGTAGAAAATTATTATCCGAATAGGAATATTATTGATTGCTTTTGGGATAACTTTTTCTGGATTTTCTGTCTCACCAGCTGTAAGTCCTACAAGTTCAATACCAACAAACGCAAACACTACCATCTGGAATGAGAGGATAAAGCCATTTATTCCATTTGGGAACATTCCTTCGTGGCTCCATAGATTCGTGAAACTGGCTACGCCTGAATCTGTGGAAAAGCCTTTAATAATCATGAAAATACCGATAACAATTAGTGCTAGAATAGCGATGACTTTAATTAATGCGAACCAGAATTCCATTTCGCCAAAAAGTTTTACGGTTGCAAGATTCATAAATAGCAAAATGACAAGCGCAAATAATCCTGGCATCCACTGTGGTACAGAGGGAAACCAATACTGGGTATAAAGACCAACTGCTGTTAAGTCTGCCATTGCAATTGAAATCCAGCAAAACCAGTAGGTCCACCCAGTTATAAATGCTGCCATATTACCTAAATATTCTCTTACAAAGTCAACAAAAGAATGATAGTTCAAATTGGATAAGAGTAATTCTCCAAGTGCGCGCATGATTAAAAAGCAAATGACGCCTGTAATCATGTAAGCAAATAAAATTGATGGTCCTGCTAAATGAATAGATTTTCCTGCCCCAAGAAATAATCCCGTTCCGATTGCCCCACCAATAGCGATGAGTTGTACATGTCTGTTTTTTAGGCCTCTCTCTAACTTTTGTTCCTGCATGCGATTTCCCACTTTCTAGTTTTATAGGCTATTTATGATTTTTTCCTGACTAAAGGGTCAATCCTTCAATGGGTTAAATAATTAGGTACTGGGAGAATGACCCCACTCGTGTAAGCGCTTTCTTTAATAGGTGCAAGATATAGATTTTTTTCATAACAGATTCATATTCTGTCCCCTTTTTTAATTTTTTTCTAATCTGCCAATCTTGCGAAAAAACATAGTGCATTAATCGTTGAATTCAATAGATTGACTCTTTTTTTAACAAATTTCAATGCATACTCCTCTCTTTTTCCTTTTTTTTATCTTTCCAAATACAAAAAAGGACAAAGGAAAGATAGGGGGGTCTTCCTATCTTCCTCTGTCCTTTTACCTGAGAGTTTAACTCCTTCGGTGGCCTGTGGCTCTCTCCAGAGACGCGTCCAATTGTAGTCCTTTTACCTGAGAGATTAGTTCCCTGCTTTTTAGGGTTTGCTCCTTCGGTGCTAAACAACGTTTAGTCTCTCCCACAATCATCATCCGCTGATATAAAGTTGCTTTAATAGTTGTATCTTAACGGGTTTTAATGGAAATTACAATAACTATCTGAAAAATGCTTATTTTCTGAAATTTAAACATAGACGATATCGATTTTTCTGACAGTTCATGAATTAGAAGTTATTAACTTACAAAATCAAATTTGTTGAATCGTAGGTGCAAACCGACCCACTTTTGAACGGATGCTGAGAAAAACGAAGGATTTAGGCATTTTTGTCCATTGAAAATACTTCTAAATCTAAAGATGGGAAAGGATATAATGTCTATATTTTTAACACAATTGATGTATGGAAAAAGAGAAAATTGACGTATTGCGAGACTCGCGAGAATCCTTGCAGCAGTATGGATTGCTTAGAGGCACCCTCCTTCTCTTCTTTAGCAACTTCCTCTTTGTCCCAACCACTTGCTATATTAGCAATGAGGATAATGGCTAGAACCCATACCCACCACTTCTTTGGCTTCTTTAGCTTGATTTTCTTTTCCTTACTCATTTTAGTTCATACCCCCTTTACAGTTCAGACGGACGATTGTAAACAGAAATAGAATAACCTCGACTTTCAATATTTAACGCTAGACTTTTACCCATTACGGCTAAACCTATCACACCGATTGTTGTTTCGCCATGGTCCATTCGTCCCTTCTTAATTATTATAGTTCATCATTTATTTAATCTATCGTATTTGTTACTAGAGTTCTTACTATGTAAAATAAAAGGAATCTAATAATTATACTTTTATGTATAAAATAAAATCATGTATGAATAAATCCAATCATATAAACTAAATAAATGTAGGGTTTATTTAGGTCTTATGGACCTCATACATTTATGCATGCTTTTGCCATCATTTCTCACTTAAATGGAGTTGATGTCTAGCAGATTATGAAAAGTCTGGGCTATGAGCAGCTATCCACTACAGAAATTTATTTAGAAAAGGTTTTTGAAATTGAAGATATGAAAAATAGTCCAGATTTAATAAAAAATAATTCCACACCTACATCAAATTCATGTATGTTTACTTAGCCTCTTCTTTTTTATAAAAAAAAGATCAAAAAAGGGAGACCAAGTCATCTGGATGACTTGGTCTCCCTCTTTTTAGAATAATCACTATCACTTACTATCGTCCAAAGCCCAGCATGAATTTGCTACATATCACCATCTTTATATCTTTCCAATGTTATAAAACCAACCTGCGGTAAAGACCAAATTATCTTCTGAATCGGGAGTATTTATAAACCAAACAGACAAACCAAAACTAGTGAATTTAAATGAGTTATTATCATTCATGTTTTTTGCCTTACGATGTGGATGCAATAACCCGAGACATTGCGGTTATTTTAACTCTTCTAATTCATTCTTTAAAAAGTTCAATATCTCTTTCCCACCTGCAAATAAAAGCACCCCATTTAATGGATGCTTAGATTTCCCTTCTTTCGTAATCTTATTTCAAATTTATCACTGAAAAATTCATTGGCATTAAATATAGTACTAATGTCTGAAATATCACCTACGTTCACAATTAAAGCTTCGTCAACTTCCTGATCTGTGAGAACTATGCGATATTCATATTGATTTTCAAAGTATTTATCTTTCCAGAAATAAATATCTGTCCCTTGATTTTTATAAGAGCTCATCCTGGCTGAGGAATTGATGTTATAATCATCATATTTTACCAACCCTCCTCTGTAAGCATAACCTTTTTCATTGAGTGCTTTTGTAATTCTGTCAATAAATTGCGATGGGGTAACAAAAATTAATCTATCTCCGAACTCCCTGATCATTTTATTGATTTGTTCTTTAGGTAAATCAAATTTGGTATAGTAATACTTTTCATCCTCCTTTACCACTTTTAACATATCGCCGACAATTGCAAACATACAATATAATGGTCTTTTTTCATTTTTATTTTTTCTAAAATTCATCTTTTTAGTTCGCCCCGACATTATTAAATCATGGGTATCTTGAGTAAAGAAATTCATTGTTAATTCCGTAAAAACATGTGCTGCTTCAAATTTGTCTCCTACACCTTTTTCTCCCGAAGCACTTTCCATATCAATATACTTTTTGAAATTGTTCATATATAAATCTCCAGACAAGAAACTTTCAACAAAAGATGTGAACTTTATAAATCCAAAAACTTGACCTTTAAATCCTACGTCTGATATTTTCATACGCTTCATTCCCTCCTATTTGACTACTAAATTCGACAAAAGGGACTATTCACCGATATTTATTCAATCTAAACTATTCACAAGACTATTAAGGAACGTTTACTGTTAGTGAACATGTAAGAATGTATGCCTAGATTACAAAGAATATACTTCATTAAAAAACGGTTATCAAAGGATAGACCGACTTTCTTCTTTACAGTCTTCTTTTTAACCTCTCTTGATTTCATAATCTCCCCCCAATAAAAAAAGCATCCAATTTAATGGATGCCCCAAATTTCGTTTCATATATCAATTAAAATCATTGTATAAAAGATTTGAAATATAATGTTTTTTTACTTTCATGCAATTGTTTTTCCATCCCTAGGTCTTTACCCTTTCCCATTTTCTTTATGATTTCTAGTTGGGCTAAGATCATTTCTCCTGCTTCCAAAAAGTTTATTAACTATTTAAAATCATGGTTTGATTCATGAGAATAATTTTTAATGAATTAAATGGAGGAGGGATACACCATAACACCAAAAAAAGAAGCACGCTAGATTAGCTATCCCCTTCCGGAAACAACTGTGCTGCCTATGGTGCGATTTATCATGCAGAGGATGCTGTTGAATCAGATCCAGATGAACAACCAAAAGCTAAAAAAATATTTATCTCGTGAAAATATCATACATTACGAACAATTTTCTTAACAGGGTAGCATCAGAAAAACCAGATTTATAACTAAAGAATATTCCTGTATTTAAGAATCTCAATCTCTCATTGTTATAAATGAGGAGTTAGGATTTATTTACTCAACAATTGCACCCGATCTTGTAAGGTAATTAATATTTTTTTATAGGTACAAGAAAAGTGGTGAGGAATTTTGGATATTGAATCAACTGAATTAACAGGACAGCGTGCAAAACTTGTGCCCATACATATAGATCATATCGAAGGATTGTTTGAAGAATCAATAGGTTATTGTAGTATGACTTATATATGGGATTGTGGGAATCACCTTTATAGTTCAGTCCATCTTTATGATGAGTTTTATGTTGGAGGCAGGGCTAAATCAGCAATTTGTAGGGCAACTAATTGATTTGGAAGATCATATAGCCGCCCTGGGAAATGAAATGGAAGAATATAAGATTATCCAATTGATTCCCTTTATAGGAGAAAAAATCGCAGTTACGATTATCTCTGAAATTGGTGAAATCGAACGGTTTAATCATCCGAAAAAACTGGTTGCCTTCGCTGGAGTAGATCCAAGTGTTCACTCTTCGGGTAAGTTTACGGCAACCATTAATCATATTACTAAAAGAGGTTCGAGCAGACTACGTCATTCTCTGTATCTTGCCGTACTTTGCGGCATAAGAAGTTCAAGGAACAAAAAGCTTAAAGCCTTCTATGATAAGAAAAAATCAGAAGGAAAACCTGCCAAAGTGCCAATCGTTGCCTGTATTAATAAGTTGCTTCACTGGATTTACGCTTTATTAAAGAGAAAAGAAACGTTCCTAGATTTATCCTAATTAACGGTTTTGTGAAACAGAGAAAAATCCTTCCAAAGGGTTTTGGAGGGTTATTTGGCATAGCCAAAAATAGTATATCATAAGGGAAATGAAAATTTTAGAGAAAGATATTGACATCCTATTAGCTAGTTTAGCTGAAGGTCGGAGCTGTCTTTAAGGCAGCTCTTTCTTTATGCAACTAACGGGGCAGTTTAGTTGCAGAAGGATTTTACTTTAAAAAGACGAACTTTTACTATATTTAAGGAGTTTTGCTTATGAAATTTACATTATTTCTTGAGGCAGGTAATTCAGAAGAAACTAACAAACACTTAGATGATTTTAAAAAATTTGCTGCTAATTATAAAGTTTTCATGTCTGTTTCTGAAATAGAAAAGTATTGGAAAATTAATAATATGTACAAAGTTTTTCTTGATATAGATGAATCATCTGAATCTAATGTAAAACCTATGCTAACTAATATTGCATCTAAATGGCTGGAACTTCCCGAATGAACTTTTAGCTTCAAACACTATGGATGGCTGTGAAATTTATATTCCAAACCTTCATATGATAACTCTAATAAAAAACCTCCCTTGTTAAGCTAACAGGTGCTTTACTTCAATACCAGGAGCTGATCAGCAGCTCCTTTTCTTATTGAACTAACGGGGCAGGATAGCATTCCTGTAGTTCGTTATTTTTCAGCTTTGAAAAAAATAGGGCTCCTCAGTAAGATATGAGTAAGACACCACTCTAACTCAAAACTTTAGGAGGAACCCTAATATGAAGTTTAAAATGCAAGATAAACAAAATCAACTAATAGAAAGAATTTCCGATAAACACCTTGTTGTTGGTGTGGATATTGCCCAACAATTACATGTGGCTAGAGCAGTGAATTTCCGTGGAATTGTAGTCGGAGATCCACTTGCATTTGAAAATAATGAAGATGGATTTGCTAGTTTATTAAAATGGATGGATAAGCTTCAAAGATTAAATAAATTGGATGCAGCCATCGTGGGAATGGAACCTACAGGCCATTACTGGATTAATCTTTCAAAATGGCTATTTAAACAAGGAATTGAGGTAGTAACAGTAAACCCTCACTTAGTAAAAAGGAATAAAGAAAACCGTGATAATACTC
>NZ_CAKKLV010000042.1 GCF_918698115.1 Peribacillus sp. Bi96 | reverse complement strand
TTCGCCGCTTGCTTCCTTCAGATTCCACGTCACCATGGACACCCTTGCATTAAGCTAACCATTACTACTGCCTTCATGGTTCGGGACTCGCACCCTATAGATTGCACCCATGCCGGGCGCACGAAAAAGCTGCCTTAAAGACAGCTCAGATCTTCAGCTAAAGCACCCGTTAGTTCATTAAGAAAAGCGATTCTTATTAAAGAATCGCGCCCTCTTGTTGAACACTTACTTCACCGTTACATCTGTGATATACCGATTAAGAATAAAGCGAAAACAAAACTAATAAAAGTAAAACCAGCAAGGGGAACCGCAAAGGCTTTGTTGTTCTTAAACTCAAATATTGTAAATAAGGCACCTAAAGCACAAACAATAAACCATATTGGGATAAAAATTAAGTCTGCAACATTAACAGGAAGCATTGTATAAAAACCTGTAATGTATAGTATCCAATTGATAATTAATAGCCCGAATATACAATAAGACCACTTATAAGGAGATGAACCTTTCCCATATTTTCTAACCATTAGTAATGGAAAAACGAAGATAATAACTAATATAGCTCCAAAAAGTCCAATTAAAATCGAAGTTAACCCCAAAAAAAACAATCCTTTCACATTGAATTATTCAATTACTCTGTCTCTTTAGATAGGCATCAGCCCATAAAGAAGCACCCACTTAATTAATTTATTTATTGTTATTATAAAACAACTATTTATTGATTTACAATAAATAATTGTTTTATTTTGATATGTTTGTATCGTTTAACTAATATCCTCTTCTCATTTAATGAATAAAAAAGTATCTCTAAATAGATAGAGATACATTAAAAAATATAGTAGATCTTATACAATCCTCCATAATTTGGCCCTTAATGGAAAAACATGACTGACGTTTAAACAAATTTATACTTAATGTCCCTTAACAGTATTCCTTATGGAACTATCCTGCCCCGTTAGTGCCATAAGAAAGAGAGCTGCCAAAGCAACTCCCTTAATGAAGTAATGCACCTGTTATGCATGCCTGATGGCAGCCTGGTCTTCAACTTAATTGTAGTTCATTATATTTTTTCTAGTTTTTAAATTGATAAGTTCATTTAATCTTTTACCTGCTTTCAATACTTATCAATCGTAGCGCCAATGACGGAGGCGTGAATGAAATCCAGTTTTTGGAAACGTCTGAGCTCCACTGCCGTACCAGTCACGACGGCCCCGTTAAAACGGATTTCCCCTTTTGAAGATTGGGTGTTTTCCTTGATTCCCTTCAGAGCTTCTTTAATAGAGCTTTTATGGCTGTCTGTTTTACTAAGTTGCTCCAACTCGTGAATGAATCCCTGCCCACTTTCTTCAGAATAAGGAACTTCTTGGCTGACATAAAATCCAAAGGCACCGCCACCGCCCTTAGTTTTTAAGTCATCAGAATCCAGCTCCTTTGTCATTCTGTCCATTTGAGCGACAGTTGTTGTATCGACCCATAGCCAATTGACATTTTCATAGCCAAGCTTCTCACCCATCTCTGCTAAAGTCATTGGCTCCTTAAAGGAAAGGGCAACCTCGATTAACGTATTTTTGTCCAAACCAACGGCAGTATCAAGTTCATCTGGTAAATAGTCATAGGACAAACCTGGATAATAAAAATCGATTTTTCTTTCATTATTGAAGTTATTATAACGGATTGTTCGTTGCTCCTTTTCGTTATAAACATTACTTTCAATCATTCCACTTCCTCGTTCAATGGTGTCTATCCTTCCGAACAATGGGATTTTCTCGGTCTTTTTATCCCATACTATTGAACGGTCACCAATGCTTTTATAATATGTAGTTTCTTTTGTTACACTAAATAAATTGTAATTATAGCTGCTATCCCCTAATGATATATTTGCCCCATGAACCATCTCATATATATCATCCTGATGCTCTAGCCGTTTATTGAGGATGTATTGACTGCCTGTGAAAAGAGTGGTCAACAGGATGGTAGTTGTAAGTACAGCAATGATTACATACTTGATTGTCTGCTTCCTTTTTGTTTTTTTGAGGGCCTTTTGTAAGGAAGGCGTGTTGATAAAATCGATTTCTTTCTCTTTTTTTGATTCGTGATTATCGCTCATGGTTAGCCTCCTTATAAATCTTCGCTAATTGTTTCCTGGCTCTGAATAAATTTGTCTTAATAGAACTGATAGGTTTCTCTAATAACTTGGATATCTCTTCATACGATAAGCCTGATTGATACTTTAATAACAAAAGTTCTTGAAAGTGCGGCTTTACCTTTGATAGTGCATACCCAACCTCTCTATTCCTTTCTTTTTCAAGAAAAACCACCTCTGGAAGCTCCTTTTTATCCGTCTCTAAAAGTCCTTCATTTAAATTGAGGTCGTACCGCCGTTGCTTCCGGCACTGATCATAATGAAAATTTAATGATACACGTATCAGCCAACTCCTTATCTTAGAAGTCTGAATCGTATCGTAATAAAGCAGATACTTATAAGCCGTTTCCTGAACAACATCCTCTGCATCGGCTTGTGAAATACCCAATTTCCGCAAGTATCTATATACGATATTAAGCTCTGAATTAAGCTCGTTATTCTTATTTATGTCATCCATCATCGTCCTCCTGCCTACTAGACGTATACCGTAAAGAAAAGTTTACAATTTTAATCACACAAAATAGTTTTTTAGTAAATAGTTTCGAATTTTAGTAAGAATCGTTATGTATCTCTAAAACAACGTTTGATAAAATTAATACAAAAACACCTTGGTAAATGAACAAATAGAAAGAGCATGTCCTGACTAAAAGATAAATCAAAACATGCTCTTAACTATTCAATTGAATGATTCTTTTAAAAGAAGGTTTGATCATTTTCTATACAATTGAACTAAGCACCGGTTAGTTGATTAATATTCTATGTTATAAATTTGTTTATTAACATTCACCCTGAAAAGTGTAAGGTGACGAGGATTTTAGTAATCTTTCTATTCCATCTCTATGGTAAGGCATTAAGTTATTAGCAGTATTTATGTCCACCCATTTAATCTCAGCAATTTCATTCTTGTCTTCAATTGTAATTTCTCCGTCAATAACTTTTGTTCCAAATGTAATCATTAAACCGTGATGTCCCTGCTTTGAAAAAAATGCCTCATTAACCGCAATAATACTTCCTACTTCAATTACTAAACCTGTTTCTTCTCTTGTTTCCCGAATAACGGCCTGTTCTAATGTTTCTCCTATTTCAACTGCCCCACCTGGTAGTGACCAAGTTGAATGCTGATTATTAACCATTAATACTTTTTCTGTTATTTCGTCATAAATTAACGCGTATACAACATCTACTCTCTTCACACCATACCACCTCTTAATTTTCTAATATATATTTTAACACTTTGCTTCAATACACTGCTTTATTGAACTAACCTGCCCCGTTAGTGCCATAAGAAAAGGCTACCTTAAAGACAGCTCTGATCTTCAGCTAACGCACCCGTTAGTTTAAGTACATTTATTCACAAACTTCCTGTTTTCAAAAAAGCTATTCAGTTGGGTTGTTCAACGCTTATTTTTCTTACCCACACGATTCAGAATGCTTTTGTTCAAATTATTGCGTAACTTATCATCCCATCTTTTCGCTTGGTCGGTAAGTTCATTGGCGAATGCTGTCACGTCTTCACCGGTCACTTCCAATACGTCTTTGCCATCTGCCGCACCAGCTTCAAACAAATCAATGAGATCGTACTGGACTCTCAGCATATCCATGCCACTACCAGAGGCGAAACCCCACATATAGTTGCAGATTTTTTTATAGGCTTCTGGGTAGTCGCCTGGCAAATCTTCCACACGCGCCATCATTTCTTTGTATTCTTTTTTGTCGTCAAGTATCTTTTTGATGAAATTTACCATGGTATTTAACCTCCTACCTTATTTTTTATTCGTCCATATTTTCACTTGCTCTTCAACTCTACTCTCAATTTCTTTTTTCAAATCTACTTGCCCTCCTAATATACTCACCGATTCTCCATCTAGTTTTGAGAGAGCCATCAATTCGTCGGCAAATGCCGCCACGTCTTCACCGGTAACATCTAGCACATGCTTGCCTTCTGCTGCACTAGCTTCAAACAGTTCATACAAATTGATGATTTCTTCACCAAATCCATATCCGAAATTCCACATGTACTTTTGAATCTTTTTGAACACAAAGGCGTAATCTTTCGGTAGGGAATTTACTTTTTTCATAAATGCTTTGTATTCCTTCTTGCTTTGTAAATCGCCAATGATTAGCTCTATAAATTTCTTCATATTATTTCTCCCCCTTTAGGATATTAATTTTTAATGAGACAAAATTCCATTTTTCCCAAAAGTGTTCGAGTTCCTTGTGTCCTGCATTATTTAATGAATAAAATTTGCGTGGAGGACCCATTTCAGAACGCTTTTTCTCGATATTCACTAATTCTTTCTTTTCCAGTCGCACCAAAATGGTGTAGACCGTACCCTCAACAACCTCTGTAAAGCCCATTTCATTGAGGCGGCGGGTAATCTCGTAGCCGTAAGTATCTCCCCGGCTGATAATTTCCAGCACACAACCTTCCAACACACCTTTGAGCATTTCTGTTAAATTTTCCATAACATACACCTCCTAAGCTAATAAGTTATATAGATATTCAGTATTGCTAAGTACCAGTATATTGTAATACTATGTAGAGGGGGTGTCAAGTGTGCATTAAAAAAATTATAAATTTAAAAAGATAAAAAAGGATTGGCTGTAAATGCGGAGTAAGAAAAGGTATTCGTGAGCATTATCTATTTAACTGAGGGAGGTCATTAAGAAAGTTTTATTTAGTACTTTTGGATCTATCCCGTAACAATCTTTTCTTGGCCAACCATCCTGCATTCTTGCGGTATCTCTTGGGTACTCTACTCATGAATATGAGTATTGATAACGCTATAAAAAAAAGTTCATACTATAGAAAACAACAAATACAGAGGTGGGATTTATGTATGATTGGATTTACTCGCATTTTATCAATACTTGGATGTTCCCTGTGGTAGTGGTAGGTGTGTGCATAAAAATAGTTGCTATCATTTATAAAATTAAGAACCCTAAAGAAAATACCCCTGAAAAATAGTCTTTTAAAAAAGTACCGTCTAATTGAAATGCATTTATTCAGTTCAGGACGTGACCTTTTTCGAACACTTTATTTTTCATGTCCCTTATTAACAATTATCCCAAACTTGATTTGTATAAAACATAATAAAAAAGGTAGGTTTTATTATACGAATCCTGAGTAATGTAAATAAAGGGTATGTTATACGGCCGTCATTGGGTGTAATATGCATCATTTGAAGGGAGAATAAGTATCTGATTACATACTGGATCATTTTATTGGCTATCGCGGTAGGGGTTGTTTTTATCGCAGAAAAAATGAAACAACCCTATCCTACATTTCTTGTTATTGTTGGTTTGATAATAGGAATCCTACCTATTCCCGGCTTGTCTGAGGTCAAGAATTATGCTGCAACTGATACTGTTTTCCAGACTACAGTTATTGTAATCTTTTTATCAGCTCTATTAGGAGATGCAGCGCTTAAACTTCCAATTGATGAACTAAATCGGAGTAAGAAACCTATCCTATTATTAGCATTTGTTGGAACATTTTTGACGTTTTTAATCGTTTCTTTTCTAATGTACTTTCTACTGAACCTTTCTCTACAACAAGTACTAATCTTCGGAGCATTGATGGCTGCCACCGATCCTGTTTCAGTTCTTAGTATTTTCAAGGCTATGGACTTGAATAAACGGTTATCTATTATTGTCGAAGGAGAAAGTTTAGCGAATGACGGAGTAGCTGTTGTATTATTTAAAATTTCACTTGTGACCACTGTTTTAAGTCTAACAGGCACTTTTGAGGCTTCTATTGAGTTCGTAAAAGTAATCATTGGAGGTATCCTTATCGGTGGAGTATGCGGATTTATTGCTTCCCGTATTACGTCCAAAATCGACAATTATTTGGTGGAAATCGGACTTTCCATGGTTCTCTTTTACGGTGCTTTTGATCTTGGGGAACATTTTCATGTTTCAGGTGTGATCGCAGTCGTGACAGCTGGTTTAATCCTCGGGACATATGGAAAAAATATCGGGATGTCTGACCTGACACATGAGAAAATGGATTCCTTTTGGGAAATTGTTGCCTTCCTCTCGAATACACTCATTTTCTTATTGGTGGGGTTAGAAGTCAGTAGTATTAATTTTCTAGATAAAGGATGGTTAATTATTGGGAGTATTCTAATCGTACTCTTGGCTCGGTTTGTAGCCGTTTATTTCAGTCTTGCTTTTGATAAAACCATCCCTACTTCCTGGAAGCATGTAATTGCCTGGGGAGGATTAAAAGGATCTCTTTCTATTGCTCTTATTTTAAGTGTTACAACGGAGTTTGAAGGGCGTGAGCTGCTTTTATCTATGACTTTTAGTAATGTTGTATTTTCACTATTAGTTCAGGGAACGACACTCAAAAAAGTAGTAGCTTTAGTCGGCGTGAGATAAATATTTTTTGGATAAAAAGATAAGATATATAATAAACGTTTAACTACAGTAATTTAGGAGAAAATGGTTATGTTATTTCCTTTTTATGGTGGGTCTATCCATGGGATTAATTCCAAAATTATCTCCTATTAGTCGTGCACTCATTATTTTCAAAATGTTTACAGAGAGAATTAGACCGCTGACATAGCGCTAGATTTACTGCGAAACTCCCTATCAGACCTATTTTGAATATAATTATGTTAAGAAGCTGATCTTCAGCTCCTTTTATATTAGGCAGGCTAGTGGAAGAAGTCACAAAGAAAGAGAACATAATAATTATATGCTCTTTTGACTTATCATTTGAATAAATTGCAATTGCAAGCACCATTGTCAGAGGTCCCATTCTAACACCAACTGCGGAGAAATTATTGTACAGTTCGTGGGAATCATATTACCATTTTATGAACTTATGTCTTTTAGACCTTAAATTCAGGTGATGATATTATATTTTGTTTTTTAGAAGAAAAATTTTAATAATGGATTCTTTTTCTTATCCGTTATCCTTAACTCATTCATTATTAGTTTATCCTCGTTGTCTGCTATCCATTTCTTTAGCGCATTTTTATCCTGACATTGGGTTAGGTATGTTTGCCCACCTTTACCTACAGCGTTAATAACATATCTATAAGATGTTTTCTCCATATTTTCCTGCCCTTTTTATTTATTTTATTAAAACTCCAATAATTTAATTAATAATGTAAAGAAATACGACCTTTTAAGCATCTATAAAATAGTAATATTTAAAAACGTTCCAAAAAACTACGCTGGAATTTATCGAACTTATCATAAAGTCTTATCTAGTTTTAGTCAATATTTTTTAAATCGGTTCACAAAACCGTAACAATAGTATGAATTGCTAAAAAATATTTTAAAAAAAGCAAACAACTTCTGGTGATTTTTAGAGACACTGGGGTTTACAACTAATACCTGATAGGAGTAAGATACTTTTCATAAACAATAAATCGGCCTAATTTCAAGTAAATGAATACGGAGGACCCAGTCATTTGGGGTTAATTCTGCTTTGATTTGCAGAAGGGATGAGAAAAAAGCTCTTTCGCCATCCTACCCGTCAGCTAACTTCGTCGGCTAAAGCGAAGGAGGTCGTAAGACCACCTATATTCAGTGGGCTTTTTTTGTGCTTTTTTGTGACAAAATAGCAACCTGATGTATACGTAGGTCTTTTTATTATGCATATAAATATAAATCAATTTATGTAACCACGCGTGTTTCTACTACCAAGGAATGGGTAATACCGATTTGTTGTATACATAGGAAAAGTGTCTGCTTTTGTTTACAAGAAGGTGAGTAATGTTCTATTGAGTTATTTTCAAGGTGAAGGTGAATGTGAATGAAACAAAGGTGAAATACTAACCAAATGTCAAAGAGTCCCTAGTAGTTTGTATTAGGGCGTTTAAATGTAAATATGTTTGTTGCATTTCTTCCACCCATAATAATTTATTTATAGTTAGGATGATGATTAAATTTGAAAAAAGTAAAAGAATTTTTAGATCCCCCAAAAATTCTTGTAATGGGCTTTGCCGCCTTGATACTTATTGGTTCATATTTGTTAACTCTCCCTATCTCCACTGA
The DNA here is from genome assembly GCF_918698115.1 of Peribacillus sp. Bi96. Lineage (GTDB taxonomy): Bacteria > Bacillota > Bacilli > Bacillales > DSM-1321 > Peribacillus. Next base: position 10,449 of record NZ_CAKKLV010000042.1, on the reverse strand, counting down.
AGATGGGAATGGTCTTTCTTTTCTAAATGCTTTATTTACCTCTACCTCTGCTACTTGTGTGACAGGGCTTGTCGTAGTTGATACGGAAACGACATTTACCAAGTTTGGAGAGTTAGTAATTTTATCACTCATTCAAGTGGGTGGCCTAGGCTTTATGACATTTGCAACATTTTTCTTCTTCTTATTAGGCAAAAGAATCTCATTAAAAAGCAGATTGTTGTTGCAAGAATCCTTAAATAACTTATCTATGGCAGGTGTAGTTAGGTTAGTAAAAAGGATTTTGATTTTCACTGCAGTCATTGAAATCCTAGGTTCCATTATATTATCTATTCGTTTTTCTTTCGATATGCCAATTGGTAAAGCAATCTATTATGGCGTTTTTCATTCGATATCTAATTTCAATAATGCGGGTTTTGACTTGATGGGAGAGTTTAGGAGTCTGACACCATATGCAGCAGATCCTATCGTAACCCTTACTGTGGCTGCCCTAATAACATTAGGTGGAATTGGCTTTATCGTTATGAATGAACTATACGAATACCGTGATACCCATCGCTTATCCGTTCATACAAAAATTGTATTGATGACTAGCTTAATCCTTACAATAGGAGGGGCCATTTTAATATTCATATTTGAATATGGAAATGACAAAACGTTACAGCCTTTATCCTACGCTGGAAAAGTATTGTCTTCATTGTTTCAATCTGTTACTCCGAGAACAGCAGGATCTAATACCTTAAACATTCCGGACTTAACACAACCTACTTTGTTGCTTATCATCTTCTTAATGTTCGTTGGGGCTTCTCCTGGGTCGACTGGTGGCGGGATTAAAACCACTACATTAGCCACCCTAATAGGAACTGTTTGGTCTCAGATTAAAGGGAAAGAAGATGTCGTTTTGTTTCGTCGCCGCATTGTTATTGAAACAATATTTAAAGCATTAACAGTTACTGTAATTGGGTTATTTGTAATATTAACGATTACTATGTTGTTGACCATCACAGAAAGTGGAAGAGATTTCTTAATGATATTATTTGAAGCTACTTCGGCATTTGCTACTGTTGGCCTTTCAATGGGTTTAACCCCAGAATTATCTCCTATCGGCCGAATACTCATTATTTTCACAATGTTTGCAGGTAGATTGGGGCCTTTAACTATTGCTTTCGCTATTGCCATGAGGCGTAAACCAGATCCATTACGGAATCCAAAAGGCAAAATCATGATTGGTTAATAATAAATGAAGGGGTGAAATGAATGTCTAAACGACAATATGCTGTAATCGGTTTAGGAAGATTCGGAACGAGTGTAGCTCTTAGGTTACATACAGCAGGACAAGAGGTCTTGGGAATTGATATAAATGAGGAGAGAGTTGAGGATGCGGAATTGAGCGTTACCCATGCAGTCATAGCAGATACCACTGAAGAAGAGACATTGAAATCCATCGGAATTCGGAATTTCGATTGTGTCATCGTAGCCATCGGAAATGATATGCAATCAAGCATTTTAACTACATTGCTCTTAAAGGAATTAGGAATAAAAAAGGTTATTGCAAAAGCTCTTAATAAAAACCATGGACAAGTGTTAAATAAAGTAGGCGCTGATTGGGTTATCTATCCGGAAAGAGATATGGGTGAACGGGTGGCAAATCAACTCCTATCTCCTAAAATGCTGAATTATATAGAACTCTCTAAAGAATACAATATAGAGGAAATCATGATCCCCGCGAGCATGACAGAAAAAAGTCTCAGGGAGCTTGATTTACGAGCAAAATATAATATAAGTGTTATTGCCATCGTTAGTAATGGTGAGATTATTATCTCTCCATCTCCTGATTACGTTATCCACGAAGGAGATATGCTCCTGATGATTGGTAATAAAGAGGATCTAGCCATGTTTGCAAATATAGATTAATACTAGTGGCGTCCGAAACGTCCGTTTACGAATTTTATCCGAAACAACGGGTCCCTGCTATCCTGATTGTCTAAACACTTACTCAGAAAAGTTTCGGCTTAAGATAAGAAAAGAAATAAGGATATAGTCTGGTTCCGGGGCAATAGCTCCGTAAAACCCATCGGCTTGCAACAGCCCGATGCCTTCAGCTGTATAGGATTATCCTTTGCAGTAGAAACCAGTAAAGCCAGCAAATACATTATTTGTGAGAAATGATCTAATCTCGGTCATCCAATCAAAAAATAAGACAATCCCCATAATAATTGTTAAATAACCACAAAATTGAGTTGTTTTGTGGTTATATTTTTTATCCATTCTGATTTTCCTATAAAAAATGACATTGTTAAGAACGGTATGGAAAACCCTGTAGACAAACCAAGGGTTACAACGGCCCCTAATATTGGTCCTATGCAAGGAGTTCAACCAGCAGCAAAGGATCGATCATTTATTGTGTTCTTTAATCAACTAAACCAGCTAATAGGATGTCAATATCTTTCTCTAAAATTTTCATTTCCCTTATGATATACTATTTTTGTTCATGACAAATAACCCTCCAAAACCCTTTTGGAAGGATTTTTCTCTGTTTCATAAAACCGTTAATCAGGATAAATCTAGGAATGCTTCTTTTCTCTTTAATAAAGCGTAAACCCAATGAAGAAGTTTATTCATACAGGCAACGATCGCCACTTTGGCTGGCTTTCCTTCCGATTTTTTCTTATCAAAGAAAGCTTTAAGCTTTTTGTTCCTTGAACTCCTTATGCCGCATAGCACGGCAAGATACAGAGAATGACGTAGTCTGCTCGAACCTCTTTTTGTCATACGATTAATGGTTGCCGTAAACTTACCCGATGAGTGAACACTTGGATCTACTCCAGCGAAGGCAACCAGTTTTTTCGGATTATTAAACCGATCGATTTCACCAATTTCAGAGATAATCGTGGCTGCGATTTTTTCTCCGATACCCGGAATCGATTGGATGATCTTATATTCTTCCAGTTCATTTGCCAGGGCCACTATACGATCTTCCAAATCAGAAAGGTGTCCCTGGTAATGAAAAAGCAACTCAATATACATACGAAGATTGATTACGTGACTTTCATACACGCTTCTACTTTCTCCGGCTGTTAATACCGCCTCTGAAGTAGGATATTCCTTTAACATCAATAAAGAAACCTTCGAATATAGATCCCCAAAAACCTTCCGGTATTCAGGAAACACTTGATCTAAAATGGTGTGAAACTGAAGTTTAGCTTCCACATACATATTCGTTACGATTTCCTGTTTTCTGGACAAATTCCGAAGGTCTAATAGCTGAATTCCTCTAATTTTATGAGGTTCTAAATCCTCTTTGTAATACAGCACACACAACTGGTACGCATCGATAGCGTCTGTTTTTACCTTCCGTAAACTGGACTTCTTTGCCTGATAAGAAATAATCGGATTTAGTAAGATATATAGAATCCCTTGATCCTCCAGGTATTGAATAACGGGAGAATGGTAATGCCCTGTAGATTCTAAAATGACCATAGGCATCTGCCCTGTCACCTCTTCAATTTCTTTTAGAAATTCTAAAAAATGATCTAACTCCTCTTTGATATGCTTCATTGAAAAGCTCTTCCCATACGGTTTAGATTGATCTAAAAATGCCTGAACTTGGCTCTCTCCTTTTGCCACATCCAGACCAACAACTGGATTCATTATCTTTACCTCCTCTACTTATTAACCAGTACCCCTAGTCCTCCATGTAGTGTCATAGCTTCGCTTGTTATACGAGATCTACGTCCCACCAGCCTCAAACATGTTTCTACAAGTAGGGGGCGGACAGTTTAGTTCACGGGATCAAGTCCCACGCACCCGTACGTCCTACCCTGGCTACTGATATAATAGATTCTATTAAAAAAAGGTCAACCAGTAAAAACTGGCTAACCTTATAATACGAACGCACCCGTTAGTTCATTAAGAAAAGCGATTCTTATTAAAGAATCGCGCCCTTTTATTGAATATCACTATTTATCTTTTAATTATTAATACAAAGTATCTATGTAATAAATGGAATTCAGTTGTTTGACTAAATATCACTAGGTAAGGTAGCCGAATTGTTGATAGTTCATCATACTTTAAGTTGATGGACTTATCAGCTTTACATATTTTCTATTCGTTATTTTTCAAGTAAACTTTTAATTGCTTTCCAATTTTAATTCTTCTTTGATTGACTATTTTTTCACGCTGACTTTCAGCATCAATCCAATCTATGCAGCATTAACATCTGCATAGAGTATCTTTTTTTATTAAGACTTATTCATGATCATAGTAGCTCTTTCTGCCTTGTATGTAAGTGTTGGCAAGGTCCAATGCTTTTTGAACGGCACCAATTCGGTTATAGAAGTGGAAGAGTTTTTTTTCGTAGTGTTCAATAAACATGGTGAAGCCCATATTTTTAAAAAGAGGAAGGGCTGTAGTCTCAATAAAATGATAGTAATCGTCTTCTTCATGATTAAGCTGATAAAGGTGTAATTCAAAAAAAATCCAGTTATACGATTTTGTCGATTTTGCTATTCTTAGGCCTTTATGTGCTAATTCCAATAAAATCTCGAATGAAAGTAGTTTTCCTTTATAACAAGTATTAATATAACCATCTAATGCAGTTAAATAATGAGGAACCTTCTCATCAATTAGTTCCATGGCTTCTTTGTATAGTTCGGATGCTTCTTTGTATTTTTTTCTTCTGTAAAGTTCAAATGCAAGATTATTAAGGAGCTTTGATTTACGGTCTATTTCATTAATGGTATCACAGGTACGTATTAATTGTTCGTACCTTTCTTTCGTCTCCTCATAATCATGAAGCTCCTTTGCATTTAATTGTAATAACATGATCGTTTCTGTATCAATTATTCGGATGACATTTAACGTTTTTTGAAAATAGTCAAGAACTTTCTCTGCATAATAATACGATATTATATTAGAATGAATAAGGTGATAGGCTAGTGCCAAATGGTAATAATATTCAAATTGATTATATTGACTTTGATCAATCGATGTTAAAATTTGAATACAATCTCGATACTGTCCGTTGTAAAAATAATACATACCTAGAACATGCTTTAACATATTGCGGTCTTGCGGAGAAAAAGATGATTCATTTTTTTGCAGGTTTTGAATAATTAATAATGCTGTTTCTAATTGATAATTAGATAAATAATACCTTGCAGAGAGTAATTGATAGAAAACTTGAAAATCTGGCAATTGAATCAGTGTTTCTTTTTCGATTTCATCTTTTAAAATTTCTGATTCTTTGCTTTGTTGCAAAACGAACGTGTCGTGCCATAACTTTAGTTTCTGTTGAAGATTATGATACCGCACAAATTCATCATCAAGACAGATATTCAATCTTTGGGATAATAAGTGAGTAATTTCCCCTGAGTAAGCTGTTTCCCCTCGTTCTATCTTACTAAGATGTGTAGCCGAACAAATTCCTCCACAAAGCTGCCCCTGAGTCAACCCTGCTTTTTCACGATAAAACTTGATAAGTTTCCCCTCAATCATATCTGCACCTCTAGATTGTAATTTTATCTACTATATATAGAAAAAATGAATATATAATCTATATATTCTAGTAAAATTAAGAAAAGCGCAAGGCTACTTTAATAGCTTCCCTCTATTTATTAGCTTTTTCAATATTCACTCTTATTTCCCATTTTTACGAATTCCCAATCTACTTCAATATTTTATTCTGAAGAAAATCCAAATAACGCAACCTTCTTTAAAAATACTTTTAGAAAAATTTTATACTTTCTTAAAAAGTTAAAACACGATGAAGCTAAGCTTTCATCGTGTTTTTTAATCGTTATGGCTGTATTCCCAACTCAACTAAAATTGATTCTAATGTCTTACCTTTATACATTTTCTTTGGTTTTGGAGCATTATCGACATGCTCATTTTGCTTGAGATAGTTTGTTTGAACATATTTCATATCTTTAGCATCAACTATTCCATCAAAGGTGATATCCGCTGCACGCTTCTTTGTTTTCCATGCATTTTGAATTTCAATCGCATCTAGAACATCAATGACATTGTCTTGGTTTACATCACCTGCAGTAATATCAAGGGCAGGTATCAGGCGATTTTGACCGTATAACTCACCATTGTGCTCAAAACCTATACCAGAATTTAGTTTTTCTTTCGTGACAAAGTGGCCTGGGACTTTCATTTCAATCGTGAAGGCATTTGTGCTTAACGGCAGCTTGTTGAATACATATTGTCCATCTTCTTCTACCGTTGATGTCGCATCGAACTCATTTCCTTCTGAATCAAAGATTTTCACTGTACCGCCAACCTTGCTCCAATCCCTTTTCTCTGTAACAGTACCATCTTCATTTTTAAATCCTTGTGGAGTGACATAACCTCTAGCCTTTGAGAATTGAGGGTTAACCTTCCAACTTAAATCAGATTTTAACACACTGCTTGTCTGATTATTAGCATCCGTTACGCTCACAATTGGATTAATGGCTGCTCCAAGGATATATTGATCATCCTGAACCTTTAAGGTAACCTCAACGACTTTTGCATGGTCTAATGCTTTACTCTCTTCATTAAATTGGACAGTAACGACATTGTCTTTAATCGTTAAAGAGGCTTTGTCCGAGAATTCGCTGTGAAGCTTGGCATCAACTAACTCTACATTATATAAACCACTGTCATAGCCTCCGTCACCATTAAAGTTCCATTCCGCCTTTGACGCTGCGTTAAGGTTATCTAATGATAGCGTTGCTTTTACCGTATCGCCTGTTTTCACCTCATATTTTTCGCCAATAGCATACGCGACAGGTGTACCTTCTTTTACAAAGTAATATTGCTTTGTAGCTGGTTTGTTTCCCGCCATATCATATCCATTCATGCGGAATCGAAGTGCTGGGATGGATTCATCCATGGCGATTTCTTCAACAAACTTTCCATCTTTATCCATTGGAATTGGCGTAGAAGGGAAACCCGATTGACCCCAGTAAAACACCATCGAGTTCGATGATTGATTGATATTTACGCCCAATTTCTTTAGTTCGTCAACGGTTGGATCTGTGATTTGAATTTCGAATGGATATGTTTCTTGACCTGGTTTATATTCAATAAATGGAGATTTTCCATCAAGTGAACTTTTGAAGCTCGGTGCATCGAGATCGATGAACAAATGCTGCGTTTCAGTTGTAACCTTCCCGGAAGTACCTGTACCAATGAATTTCAACTTGTAATGTCCCGGTTGCACATAACTTGCTTCTTCCGAAATGGGCTGTTTTGAGTTTCCTGTAAACTCATAATAAGTTCCATTAAATGCATTTAATCCATAATCTACATTGTCATAAGCGTTTTCTAAATTTATTGTTCCGACCAACCCGAGGTCCTTTCCTGTTTTGACATCTTGAAGAACGACATCCATTTTTTCCATTGGTGCACGAAGGTTAAAATTAGCAAATACAAATGGAGTACGCATAGGATCCCATGCTACTTGGTTTAAATAACTTGGGGAATAGGCAGGATTTAGTAGTTCAACCTTATTAAACCCATCTTCCATTGTTCGGAAACTGAAAGGAATCCGATACTGCTCTGATGAATTCGCATTGTTTGTTAATGTAATATTGCCTTCGTAAATTCCATCCTTTGCTTTCTTAGGAATAAGCAAACGTGCTGTTACTTTTTTGAAGTCTTCACCTTTTACGGAAATTTTGCTTGGAATATCCAGATCCACTCCGTTTTCCTTCAAGCTATTTGAACCATTCGTTTCAGTTACAGTGACACTGAATGTTTTGTTTACTTTATCATTATTTTCAATAGTGATTGATTTTTTTAGATTTAGCTTTTTATCTGCATAGTGAACATCAAAGCTGAGTCCGCCCGTCAATTCTTTTACCTTGATTAATTCCTCAGCACCTGGAACAAATGTTTTATCGTTAATTTTGAAGCTTGTTCCACTATACACAGCTTGGTATGGATCAACTCTTCCTGCTCCAACTTCAAATACACTGTAGTCTCCGTTGAGAGGATCTGCCGTATTCATTAGAACGGCTTTAATATCTTCCGGCTCTAATTGCGGATTCGCTTGAAGCATGAGTGCTGCAATCCCCGCTGTATGAGGAGTAGCCATAGATGTTCCAGAATATCTTGAATATGCATATTGATAGTTTTCCTGATGTTCAGCGTCCACCATATAAGAAGGGATTGTTGAGAGAACACTTACTCCCGGTGCCGTCACTTCTGGCTTCATATCGTATGTTTCTCTTGCCGGGCCTCTTGAGCTAAAGTCCGCTAAGTGGTCACCTTCTGTCTTTTTATCCGCGTATTTGGAGAAAGTAAAATTCGCTTCACCTGCTTGAATCTGTGCTTTAATGCTTTCTCCCGCTTCTTTTGTTAAAGAAAATGACGGCACAAAGTCAACGGACTCACCAAGATTTGCATTAATCTGCCCTTCCACATTGTTATAAAGAAGAACGGCGGCTGCTCCATTTTTTTTCGCATTGCTGACCTTTTCCGCTAAGGCGAATTCTCCGCGTTCCACAAGTGCAATTTTCCCTTTTACATCCTTGCCGGAATAATCAGAGCCATTTCCTAAACCGACATTCACTACCTCATAGGATTTTCCTTCCCATTCTTTTAATTGATCTGAATAGTGGCGTGCCAAACTAACAAGTTCGATCGAATCTTTATTTCCGATTTTCCCATTGAAAGTAGAAACCGCCATCGGCACATCACTCGCCCCGACTGTCAAAGCAAGTGCTGCTGAGCCAGGTGAACCTAATGTATAATCATCTGATCCTGCATTTCCAGCTGCTACAACTGCTGTTACATCATTAAGGACAGCATAGTTAATGGCAGTACTGGTTGGATCATAAGGATCATTGATGTCCGATCCGAGGGAAAGGTTGATAACATCCATGCCATCGTTTACAGCTTTTTCTATACCTGCAATGACCCCTTCAGATGATCCTGAGCCATATGGTCCAAGAACACGATACGAATATAAATCCACATCAGGAGCCACACCTTTCACAGAAACCTCTGCATTCGTTCCTTGTCCAGCAATGGTACCTGCGACATGTGTTCCATGGGAAGTATAATAGGAAGAACCGGACCAGCTAAATTCTGGTTGCCCCGACGCTTTCCAATCCTTGTACGTTGACTCCATTGGATCATTATCTTGATCAACTAAATCGTAACCGCCCTTATAGGCATCCTTCAAATCAGGGTGGTTGTAATCAATCCCTGTATCAAGAACCCCAACTTTGATTCCTTTTCCTGTAATACCTTCATTGTGCAGCTGGTCAATTTTTAAATATGGAATACTTTCAACGGATGTACCAGGGGCTGATTTCTCTCCCATGGCGATCGGATCGACCTTAAATTCTACATCTTTATATACTGCTTTTACGACTTCGGATTGTAAAAGCTGCTCTACCTGATTAGCTGGCAGCTTCATAGCTACCCCGTTATAAACGGTCTTAAAGGTAGAAGTGATTTTATGACCTGTTTTCTTGCTTCTAAGATTAGTAGATGGAAGAATCGATTGCATGTCTTTATTAAACTGAGCATGTTCCTTTTCTACTTGATCATCCGCTTGTTTTTTAGAAAGCTCCTTTCCTTTTACATTCGCATCCAAGACTGCAACTTTTCCCGGCTTTGATTTAAACTGGACGATGACCGAGATTTCTTTATCCTTTTTTAACTCTTCCATTTTAAATCCTTGCAATCCGACATTATCTGTCATTTCAAGTTTATTTAACGCTTTTCGTTGTTCACTTGTCAACGAAGCCAAGACGTCTTCTGCCTTTATGTTCGCTGCATTTGCATAAGGAATGAAAGGCGTGTTTGCTGATGATAGCAGCAAGCCAGCTGACAGCGTAATCGCCGCTGTTCGTTTAATGAATGAATGAATTTTCATATGTTCCCTACTTTCTTAGTTAAATAGAAGATTTCCGAAAAAATATCCCTTTCTAAAAATTTAAAATATTCTATAATAAGATTAATTGCCTTTCTATTTAATTTCAATTGGTTTAATTTTACATTACTTTCTACCTGCTTTTTTCTTTTAGATGCTCTAAAAAAGTATTATTCCTGCGAAAATTAGTGAAAAAGACTTAAATTCATTTTTATAAATTGGGGTTTTCTTTAGTAAAATAAGAAAATATGAATTCCATTGAGTGAGTTGAGGAGGGGAAGGTCTATACTTAAGTTGCAGCAAAAAGGTTAATTACCAAAAATATCCAAAATAACTCCCAAGTGTTATTCTATTATCTGGCCCAATTGTTGAACTAACCTGCCATTAGCTACATAAGAAAAAGAGCTGCCGAAGCAACTCCCTTTTTGAAGTAACGCACCCGTTAGTTCAATAAATCGAGTAGGAGGAGGCGCCTAGCCTCCGACCTCTCACACCACCGTACGTACCGTTCGGTATACGGCGGTTCAGTTTAAGTCTGACGTAGTTTTGTATATCGTTCATATAGATTTACTAACCCT
>NZ_CAKKLV010000041.1 GCF_918698115.1 Peribacillus sp. Bi96 | reverse complement strand
CAATAGTCTTCTTGAATTCATTATTATATTTTTTCCCTGTATTCTTACGTTCCAAGACGGACACATCCTCTCAAAAATCATTGTAAGGACTTAACTAAAATGTGTCCATGAAACTATACTAACTCCAATACATTATCTTATTAATAGTTGAATTATAAAAGTGAGGGATACAGGTATGCATGAACTGATTAAAAAAACGAAAGAGCTTCAGAGTAGTGCATGGAAAAAAAGTCTTTCAGACATTTCGATCCACACGTTACAAGAACGTTTAGATACGACAGAAAAGAATGGCAAGATCCATTTTCCGATTTTAGCGATGTAGACATGCTACAGTGGTTTCTTCATCGGCGAGAGCATTTAAAACGGCAACACGAAAAATCCACCCGCACCGTCCAAGCCTATGAGCGAGAACTTCTTCAATTTATTGAACAATTGCTCACTTATTCAGTGGAAATTAATGTAGACTTGGAAAAAGTGGTAGACGGTTCCCTTTTTAAATCTCTATCTACCCGGCACATTCGAAGATATCAGGAATGGTTATCAGAAAAAAGCCCCTATGTCTTAACAAAAGGAGCGTATTCCGTTGCCACCTTATCCAGAAAGACAGCCATCATAAAGAGTTTTTTGACATTCCTGTTCGAATCAGGTTATATCACGGAACCCATTCATGAAGGTTTCTTTAAGATCAATATTCGTAAAGATGATCGACCGAACCGTGATTTGGGACCGAAGGAAGTCATTCAGCTACTTGATTACTTCAGGGAAATCCACCACCCCATCGTTTTTTCGATCATTCATATCCTAACGATGACAGGCATGCGTAATGAAGAATTCACAAGACTCCGAGTCAAGGATCTTCAATATGATTCCATTACCAGCATGTACTTTTTAGAGGTCCTAGGTAAAGGAAATAAAAAAAGGCAAATACCATTGAAAGAAAAAGGAATGAATAGTATTCGCATGTTCCGTTCAGCTAGAGGAATCGACGATATAGACGCAGCGGAAGGAGACGACCCGCTCTTTACGACCAATACTGGTCGTTCCTACTCTCCCTCTTATTTGTCTCAATACCTTACAAAAGCGATTAAGGAGAGTGGATTGCCTTTTTTGAAGTTTCGTTCTTCATCCATTGGTCCACATACCTTTAGGCATGCTTTTGCCATCATTTCTCACTTAAATGGAGTGGATGTCTATCAGATTATGAAGAGTCTGGGCCATGAGCAGCTCTCCACTACAGAGATTTATTTGGAGAAGGTTTTTGAAAAAGAACGACATGCGATTCATTTGTGGAAATCAGATGTGTTTGGGGAGTATATATAATAGAAGAAACTCGTCGTATTCAGAGGTGTTTTTGCTGAATATTGAATGGCGCAAGACGCTTTACAGATTGAAGATATGAAAAATAGTCGAGATTTAATAAAAGATATTTCCACACATACATCTAATTCATGTATGTTTACTTAGCTTCTTCTTTTATAAAGAAAAAGATCAAAAGAGGGAGAACAATTCATCTGGATGACTTGTTCTCCCTCTTTTTTAGAATAATCCCAATTGTATTCCAGAGCCTAGCATGAATTTGCTGCATATCTCCATCTTTATATTTTTCCAATGTTATAAAACCAACCTTCGGTAAAGACCCAATTAGCTTAAATGCTCAATGAATCTTGAACCCTTTTATAAAGCCTTTATGTTCTCTTGGATGATTCTTGCGATAGCTTTAAAATCATACTTATGGTTGACGACATCTACAACAAAATCCTGTTCTTCTTCTATTCCCATTATCCATTGATAATGATTGATCTTCAAAAACATAATAAGGGAAGCGAGTGCTGTCCTCTTGTTTGCGTTGTGGAACGCATGATTTTTTGAAATGGATTCGAATAAGGCTGCAGCCTTTTCATGAATAGATGGGTAAGCATCATTCTCGAAAACAGTTTGTCTGGGTCTGTTCACTGCAGAATCAAGGAGACCGGGATCTTTCACACCGATTTGTTCACTAGGAGAATAAATTTTTATTTGAATGGCATTGATAGCAATGATTTGATTAGTGGAAAGATAGATAATATCCAATGTCATATTATCTATCCACCAACCCCTTGAATGCTTCGTCATGTTCTTTAATAACATCTGATAACATTTCCATAAATTCTGCATCTACACCTTTAGGTAATTTCACATTTTTATTTTTCCTTAATATGATTTCTTCACCCTTGAATTCAACCTCTAATTCGTCTCCAAAAGCTAAATTTGCAGTTTTCAACATTTCAACTGGAAACGTAATTCCCAAGCTATTTCCGACTTTAGTTAATTTCCTAATGGCCATTATTCATTCCTCCTTCAAAAAAGTTATAATTGTTATTACTATTATAACATTAGTCATTATTGTTTATACTACTTTTATCTTAAATGTTGTTATTTTTAGCCTGCGATCATTCGAACATCCATTTTTTTACTCATTTCTTATTTTTTAATCTTATTCTATAAAAACCGTTCGTAAAAGTGTACTTTTACGAACAGTAGCAACAATGCTATATAACCTCCATTTTAGAAATTTTAAACTCAGGGAGTTCCAACCTAGAGATAAACCTGCTTTCCACTAATTAGGGAAGGGAAGGAAAGAGAAGAAGGAAGGACACAGTTCAGAATAGTAGATTTCCATGTTTAAAACAAGTGAAGGACTCCATAAAAACAGTGAAAAAGTCCAATTTTTTCAAAACAACAATATAACCTCAAAAAAAACGAGCATTTAGAATTGCTTCTAAGGCTCGTTTTATGAAAAAGTCCAGCTCTTCAGCAATCATTGCGAAAACTGAAGAGCCGGACTTATCATAAGGTAAATTATTTCACTTTTACCCAGCTTTTTTTAATAGCTAGAACAACAGCTTGTGTACGGTCGTTTACATTCATTTTTTGAAGAATGTTACTCACATGGTTTTTTACTGTTTTTTCACTGATGTCTAAAGTTTCGCCGATGGCACGGTTGCTTTTTCCGTCTGCTAAAAGTTGAAGAACTTCACACTCGCGTCGAGTCAATAGGTGACGCGGTCTTCTGATCTCTACAGCATGCACTGAATCACGATCAGCCCCCTCTTCAGCAGCTAAACGGCGATATTCTTTGACTAGATTATGGGTCACCTTTGGATGAAGGTATGAGCCACCTTCTACGACTACACGAACAGCATCAATTAACTCATCTGCATCCATTTCTTTCAAGAGATAACCTTGTGCTCCTGTTTTCAATGCATGCTGTACATAGTTTTCATCATCATGAATCGATAAAATGATGACTTTCGTTTCAGGGTAACGGTTTACAAGCATTTTAGTCGCTTCGACACCGTTCATATTCGGCATGTTGATATCCATGATAACAACATCTGGTTTGTGTGTTTTAACAAGATCCATAGCCTCGCTTCCGTCATCGCCTTCGGCAACAACATCAAAGGAGGATTCAAAATCTAATATACGCTTAACGCCTTCACGGAAAAGCTGATGGTCATCGATAATGGTGATACTAGTCTTCAACGGTTTCTTCCTCCTAATTTATTTAAATGCCTATTCTTTTTCTCTAAAGTTTGTAAATGATAGGGAACTTTTATAAACACCAAAGTGCCTGCCCCTGGTTGTGAATCAATCTTCATTTCGCTTTCAAGTTTATTCTATTAAAAACATAGGTTTAATTTATATTATGAACTACATAATAATACGTAAAAATACACATCAATTAAAATTTTTCATAAAAATAAACTTATGCATCGGTCCTTATACTGCATGAAATCAGATCTAGCGTAAATACGCATTGAATAAAACTAATGAGAATTCACCTCTGAACTTCATATAATAGGAAAATATAATGATTTTGAAGTGTTCCTGACAAAGGCGTGGGAACATCTTTCACCATATCAGCGGATGACCACGGAATCTTTCTTTTCGACTGAGTATCATCACGGTTTTCTCTATTCCTTTTTACTAAGTGAGGTACTATTAAATACTACTCAGATTTGTTTGGATTTAAAGTTCGCCTTCGAGGATATTCAAAAACAAGAGAAATGGCATTTTTGTACTTGGAAGAACAGCCTAGTATAGAAATTGAACTAATCCAAGACATTGAATCTATTGGTAAGTATAACAAAAGTGGAATTGTTAACCACCTTGCTTTTACAGTAGAAGATATTAATATAGCAATTAACCATTACCAGAAAAAAGGAGTTAAATTTTCATCCCCACAACAACAACCAACACTAGAAGGTGGACGTATGATTTTATTCTATGGACCTAATGGTGAATTGCTACAATTGGTAGAACGAGCAAGAGATTAAAGATACTTAATTTAATACTATTTTTATAAAATAGATGTATAGTAATCTATAAAATTGAAGCCTTTGCTCCTGTTGAGCAAAGGCTTCAATTTTGACGAGTTTCTTCTATATATTCCTAATATAATCATCCGTTTCATTATAAGAATTTATCTGATTCTTATTTCCTCGATTTTTTAAATAGTAGAGGAGATAGCATAAAGCAATGAATGGTATTCCACAATACAGTGCAATTCGTTGGCTCGGATCGAAAGCAAGACCCACAATAGAAGCGAAACATAAAACAAAAGCGGCAATGGGCACATAAGGGTAAAGTGGTGTACGAAATTTTAAATCTCTAATATCGCCACCCGCTTTAAGATAATGTTTACGGAACACATACTGTGATAAAGCAATTCCCATCCATACTGCAACAACCGCAAATCCAGATATAGCCACAAGCACCATATAAACCGTATCCGGTGCAACTACACTAGAGAATAATGACAAGCAGGCTACTGCCATACTTACAATCAAAGCATTAAACGGAACTCCTTTTGACGTTACCTTTCCTAAGAAAGGACTTATCATCTTCTCATTTGAAAGAGACCATAACATACGGGTAGATGCATAGAGACCAGAATTTGCTACTGACAGTAAAGCTGTAATAATAACAAAGTTCATGATATCAGCTGCATAAGGTACCCCTATGCTATCAAAAACCATAACGAACGGACTTTCAATGACTCCCGCTTCTTTCCAGGAGATTAATCCAGATAGCACAACTATGGCACCAACAAAGAAAAACATAGTTCGCCAAATTACATTTCTAATGGTTAGAGGTATGTCTTTTTCCGGGTTTTCACTTTCTCCAGCAGTAATGCCGATAAGCTCTGTTCCTGAAAAGGCAAAATTTACGGAAATCATTGTTATAAATATCGGAAGGAGTCCATTTGGAAATAGGCCTCCTTCCCCGGTAAAATTAGAAAGCATCGGAGCAGCTGCACTGCCGTTCATAGGAATGAAGCCAAACATCGCTGCTCCACCTAATATGATAAAGAAAATAATAGTAATTACTTTAATGCCGGCAAACCAAAATTCAGTTTCCGCGAAAAATTTTACAGAAAAGGCGTTCAGCAGAAAAAGTATAATCGCGAAGAGTGCGCTCCACATCCAGACGGAAGTTTCAGGGAACCATCGCTTCATTAAAAGACCGGATGCAGTAAATTCTGAACCTACCGTAACTACCCATGTAAGCCAGTACAGCCAACCAATGGTAAATCCGGTAGCAGGACCCACAAACCTCGTAGCATATGACTGAAACGAACCGGTTACCGGCATAGCTACAGTTAATTCGCCAAGGCATAGCATGACAAGATACATGATCAGCCCACCAACCAAATAAGCGAGAATCGTTCCTCCCGGTCCAGCCTGATTAATCGTATAACCTGTACTAAGAAAAAGACCCGTTCCAATTACCCCACCTAGCGAAATCATGAACAAGTGCCTGCTTTTCATAGAACGCTTCAACTGATTTTGATCGGTACTATTGGCGTCTATCATCCAGTCTCCCCCTTAATATATATGATGCAGTACCTTACTTGTAGCGCGAAGATTGACCTCGGGTCGATTCCTATAAAGCTATCATTATCACATTTACCTTTTGCTCGAAACTTTAAAACAAACCACTTTTGTTTCAGTCATTTCTTGAAGTGCAAACTTAATTCCTTCACGACCTAAACCAGAACCCTTCACTCCCCCGAAAGGCATGGCATCTATACGATAATCAGAGCTGTCATTTACCATAACCCCGCCTACATCCAATTTACGTATAGCTCCAAACGCCCTATCTAAGTCACGAGTGAATATACCTGCTTGCAAGCCGAAATCCACATTGTTAGATTGGAAAATAGCGGTATCCAGATCGGGCACGCTGTGAATGGTAACAACTGGTCCGAAAACTTCTTCAGTTGCCAGCTTACAATGTGCTGGAACATTCTCTAAAACAGTTGGATAATAAAAAGAACCTTGACGTTTGCCGCCACACAGCAATTTTGCGCCTTTCTCAACAGCTTCATTTACCCAACTCTCAACTCGCTTTGCTTCTTTCTCTGAAATCATAGGCCCCATGTCGGTTTCCTCTGAGAGTTTATTGCCTACTCGGTATTGTTGAGTACGGTTAACAAACTTTCCAATAAAGTCCCTATAAACATCTTCTTGAACATATACTCTTTGCACTCCTAGGCAATTTTGACCTGCGGCCCAAAAGGCGCCGGATACAGTCGATTCAACCGCTTCTTCTAAGTCAGCGTCTTCCAGTACGATAACCGGTGAGTTCGATCCTAGCTCCATATTCATCTTTTTCAGACCTGCCTCTTGCATAATCGCTTGGCCAGTGGCGAGTCCTCCTGTGAAAGAAATCATTCGTATGGCTGAATGAGTAATCAGACTCTCGCCCATATCACTCGGATACCCCGTAATGACGGACAATACTTTAGGCGGTAAACCTGCTTTTTCAAAGGCTTCTGCCAATAAAAGAGCACTTAAAGGTGTAGCAGGTGCTGGTTTTACGATGATGGCATTTCCAGAAGCAATAGCAGGTCCCACTTTATGGGCAACAAGATTTAATGGATCGTTGAAAGGCGTTATAGCTACAATAATCCCAACAGGAAAACGATAATAATATCCCATGCGATCTTCGCTTCCCGGCATTTGGTCAAACGAAATCGTTTCGCCATTAATTCGCCTTGCTTCTTCTGCGCTAATTCGAAGTGTTTCGATACAACGCACTACTTCTTTTCTCGCCTCTTTAATGGTCTTACTTCCCTCACGGGCAATGGTCATTGCATATTCTTCCTTATGCTCATAGATCCAATCGGCGGCACGATTTAGAATGACGATTCTTTCATGTGTTGACATGTCCGCGGCTATTTTCGCTCCCTTTTTTGCCTCTTCTATGGAATGAAGTACATCCTTCTCATTAGCAGCAGGAACGGTTGCAATTAAACTATTATCCTGTGGATCGAGAATTTCAATTTTTTTGTCGCCGGATACCCATTTTCCAGCAAGAAACATCTTATTTTTCTTTGTAAGCGCTTCAATAATTGTCATCGATAATCACCCCGTATAAGTAATTTTCCAGCTTATAACTTGAATGTTGTACAAGATCATAATTGCCCACGGCTCATATTGATTAAATCAATCAGAATAGAGAATCCTGTTTCTTTGCGACCAGCTCCGGCACCAATCAACGTAATCGGACCGGCTAAGTCACAGTTATACGTAATAGCGTTTTGTGCTCCCAGAACTCCAGCTAGAGGATCTGTAAGAGGTATAGCTTCAGGGCCTACCTTTGCGAATACTTTATCACCATCCTTTTTACATTTAGCAATGAGCTTCCACCTTTTCCCTTCAGATTTTGCCCATTGAATGTCTTGCTGTGTAAGATGACTAATCCCTTCACATTCTACTTCCTCTCGTTTCATCGGAATATCCATTACAACATTAGCAAGAATAGTAGCTTTATACTGAGAATCATATCCCTCTACATCGCTGGTAGGATCTGCCTCTGCATAACCAAGAGCTTGTGCCTCAATTAATGCATCCTTATAGCTCAATCCTTCTTCCATTTTGGTCAGAATATAATTAGTCGTTCCATTTAAAATCCCCCGCAATTCAAAAATATTATTTCCTGCCAATGAAACGAGAGGCATTTTCAACGCTGGTGTTCCACTCATAACAGTTCCTTCAAAGCCCCATCGCACATCATTCTTTTTGGCTAACTCAGCTAGTTCTTGGTATGCTAAAGAAACGGGACCTTTATTGCTCATTACTACGTTCTTTTTACTTTCAAATGCCGTCTTACAATGATCGATAGCGGGTTGTCCAGTTTTTACATCAGTGAAAGTAATCTCCACAATGGTATCCGCATTACTCTCAATGATTGTCTTAAAGCTGTCCCATCCCCTTATCAACCCAGGGGTTTCAGGGTAACTCTCCAGCTTTCCCGTTTCCTTTACAGCTTGTAATACTTGAGAGATATCCAACCCTTCAGGGTGATAAAGAGAGCCCTTCATGACATCGGAAATAGCAACAATTTTAGCATCAAAGCCAAGTTCACAGCGTAAAGACTCACCTTTATCTTGTAAAATTTCTGCCAACCCTTGGCCGACTACACCAAATCCAAGCAATGCAATTTTTTGTGTCATATCCCCATACCTCTTCCATTATTAATATCTTTATTTGCAACTACCATTACTGGTAGTTGTGATTTCAAACGAGCAAAAGCTTGCTCTAAATCAGAAATAAGATCTTCCGTATCCTCAATTCCTACGGAGATACGAACCAAACCTTCCGGAATACCAAGAGCTTTGCGTTCTTCAAGAGTACATTCCACATGACTAGTCGTTCTTGCGGGTCCATATATAGTTTCTACAGCTCCAAGATTTCCGGCTTTATTTGCATATTGTAATTTTGGCAATAAAATTTTTATTGCATCCATCTCCCCTTTCAATACAAAACTTAATATTCCGCCGAAACCTCTCATCTGTTTCTTTGCAATATGGTGATGCGGATGCGTTTCTAACCCAGGATAATTGACCGCTTCTACAAGCTTTTGCTTTTGCAGATACTTTGCGATTTCCATTGCGCTCTTTTCTTGCTGACGTACTCGAAGTTTTAACGTTTTCATCCCTCTTAAAATAAGATAGGCTGACCAAGGATCCATCGTCGCTCCATTGATTTCTCGATAATGATAGACTTTTTTCATCAGTTCTTTGGAGCCGCATACCACACCGCCTAATGCATCAGCATGTCCGCTTAAGAATTTAGTAGCACTATGAATTACAATGTCAACTCCTAATTGAATCGGATTTTGATTAATGGGAGTAGCAAAAGTATTGTCTATGATGACCAATGCCCCCACCGATTTTCCGGCTCTTACCATTCTCTCAATATCAGTAATCTTCATCGTAGGATTGGTAGGAGACTCCAAATATAAAACCTTGCATCCTTTATCCACTTCAGCTTCAATTTCTTCATGATTTCCAGTGTTGCATAACTGAACATCTACATCCAAATTCGGTAAGAATTCAGTAAAGATTTTATTGGTTCCCCCATATGTGTCTTTAACCGATATAACCCGGTCTCCCGGTCTTAAAAATGTATATAGCGTACTACTAATAGCGGCCATTCCTGATGAGAAACCAATTGCTGCTTCAGCTCCCTCGAGAATTCTTACTTTTTCCTCCAGAGCTTGAACAGTAGGATTTGCCATGCGGTTGTATATATACCCATGCTTATTTCCAATGGCCACTTCATGCCACTCGTCTATGTCATCGTAATTGTAGGCTACACTTAGCACCACGGGAACTTGAGTTGCATTGTAAGCAAGAGATTCTTTTTCTCCTGCCCATACAGCCTTGGTACCGTCTCGTATATCGTTTTGCTTACTCATGTTCTCTCACCTCTAATTTTCATAGCTTTTTCAACTACATCTCTTTGTTGTTCGAATTTATATAATATATTGTATATTGTATATTAAATAGTTACTTTCTTTTCCGTACTTTTTATTTCTCCTTTTTTTATTGCTTAAATTTATTCTTTGCCATTTTAAAATGATGCTTTATTAGCAACTTATAACACAATTCTTATTATATTATATATTGTATATTGTATATTTAATGATCCCTCCTTTTCTTTATACTTGTCACCACTACCCTTTTTTACTTACTTAAAATTACTTTTTACTATTTTTAATATGAAGATATTTAGTTAAAAAAGCTAATAACTCAGCATATTTTTTAGTTATATTATATATTGTATAATGTGCTGAATAATCAGAAATATCATTCATATTATGAAATATAATACACTGGACTCTTCGCCATTTCAATGTTTTATTAATTTAATTTTAAAAACTTTCAAATTAAAACAGCTAGTTTTTAATAATGCTCCATATTCTATATCCATGTAGTAGTCTTAAATGTTCGCCTTCACCCTCATTCCTTAAATTCATTTAAAATGAGAAATTCTTATGTTCGGTTCCATTCGCTTCATGTTCAACTTAGAGGCTGATAGAAATGCAAGTAATAGTGAGTTACTATATTACAAAACAGTAGATCTATTGAAGAATTTAGCAGCCGATGCTAATATAAAAATCAAGAATTTTCAATTTTATATTGTATATTGTATAATAGATGATATCAACTTTTAGCATAGGGGAGAAGGACTATCAAAAAGAGATACCAATCACTTAAAGACATTGTATATAATCATATAGCTGAAGAAATTCAGAATGGAACATTGCTTCCTAAGCATAAAATAAATGAAGTAGCACTAAGCGAGAAATTAGAAGTGAGCAGAACTCCTGTAAGGGAAGCTTTGATACAATTAGCCTCAGAAAATTTACTTGAGTATTTTCCTCGAAAAGGATTTATCGTTAAAGAACTTGATACAAATAAAAAGCTTGATGTTTTTCAAGTTGTTGGTGTGCTGGACGCCTTAGCAGCCTCATTATCTATAGCGCATATTACAGAAAGTGATATAGATCTAATGGAAAAGTTGGTTAAAAAAATTGACCTGTCAATTTCACAAAAAAATTATTCAGATTATCAAAAATACCAAAATCAATTCCATAAAGTTTATATTGATAAGTGTAAAAACGATACATTAATAGACCTTCTTAATTCTTTGCAAAACAGTTTTGTTAGACAAATTTATTTGAGTAAAGACGAAGAAAAACTTTTTGCCGTATTAGAACAAATGAATGAACAGCATAAACAAATTATCCATTACTTTAAAAAAAGAGACAAAGAAAATTTAGAGCAACTTATTAAGAATGAGCATTGGAAAATATCTCATATTGATATGATATAGGTTATATGGTTCTGATGCAAAAATGATTTATTGAAGGAAAAGTGGTAACTTTCCTATCAACTTACAGATTATATCAGTGGCTGCTGAACTTCCATCGCTTTTTTTTTGAACAACCGCTTATATAAACTAATAATCGCGATGCACCTAGACCTCCTAAGCCAGGTGTACCGCGATTTTTTCACAATCCGAAACAATACAATGAAGACTAAATCTTATATATATCCTCTTCGTTTGGTAGAGAAGAAATCGCTCCTACCTTCGTACACACGACGGCACCTACTTTATTTGCAAAAAGAATGATCTCTTTAAGTTTACTAAAATCACTAAGAATTGTGTCATAGGTCTCAAGATTTGCAAATTGAAATAAAGCAGCACCGACAAATGCATCACCTGCACCAGTTGAGTCAATTGAATTTACTTCGACGCTGTTTATTACACTCATTTCACTTCCATTTGAAAGAAGAGTGCCTTCCCATCCAAGGGTAACAGCCACTATTTTTACCCCTAAATGATGGAGCATTGCTATTCCATCATATTTATCCATTTTTCCCGTGATTAGTTCAAGCTCTACTTCGCTTACTTTTACAAAGTCAGCCATTGATATACCCTTTCTAGCTAAACTAATAAATTCAGCCACTCTATTTTTCCATAAATCATGTCGGAAGTTAGGGTCAAACGATAGAAATATCCCCCTATTTTTTGCAAATTCCATTGCCTTTAAATAAGTTGTTTTAAAAGGGTTTTCCAGAAATGCAGTTGCAGATCCAAAGTGAATGATCTTTGCACCACTTAATCTATCTAGGTATAAGTTATCCTCTGTTAAATTTCGATCCGCTCCTCTATTGAATACAAAATCCCTTTCACCATTTGCTTGTAAAGAAACAAATGCTAAAGTAGTTGGTGCTAAATCGTCAGTAACAATCATCGATGTATCAACCCCCACCTCTTTTATCGTTTCTATTAAAAATAATCCAAATGGGTCATTTCCTACTTTTCCAATAAGACTCGCTTCCCCACCTAGCTTTGAAATAGTAGCTGCGACATTCGCTGGTGCACCCCCGGCTTTCTTTAGAAAATGATTACCTTCTATTAAATTAACATCAATTTCTGTACAATAAAAATCGATCAAAAGCTCCCCAACGCATATGACTGCGCGGTTTGTTTTATTCATTTACATTACACTCTCCATTCTTGTGATTTAGGTAAAATGAAAGGCTATCGATCATTTTCGACAGCCTTCATAAACTCTTACTATCAACCCCTCTTTAATAGGATTGAAATTTAGTCTTTATCTTTTCCATATACTCTTTAAAGGGTATATTTTCAAAGACTTTAATGTAACTTCTCCACCCTTACTATAAATTTGTAATCCTTTACTTGATGGATCCGGGAAAATTTGATCAGAAATAACCGTTTCACCTTTGTTTCCAAACACTTCTACAGCAGATCGGTCAATGAAAATATGCATTTTCACAGTCCCATTTAATGCATTTAACGGTCCGTCATGCTTACCAACTACATTGTTCCCATAATCAAAGCTTCCTGAACTTGAACGGTCTACGAATAACTGTTTGGTGGCAACATCATAGCCAATAGTCGTATATTCAGTTGCTCCTTTACGAACTTGAAAGCCGAATTCAGTTGCTTTTATATCATCTACATCAAACTCAGCTATCATTTCAAATGTATCTTCTGATAGTTTAGATAGGAGATTACTTTCACCAGATATGACTTTATTTTTATATAAAATTTTTTCACTCTTATCTCGAATGGTTTTTAAAGAAACTGGTGTTTGTTTTAAACGTAAACCCTCATCTGTCTGAGTTAGCTCCATCTTTCTTGGCAATGTCGTTGAACTTCTCCAAGTCGAAGTTGGTGTATTATTTGCATATTGCCAATTACTCATCCAGCCAATCCAATATTTTTCGCCATTCTTACCTTCAATTCCACTCCAATCTACTGCGGCATAATAATCTGCCCCATAGTCAGTCCATAACACTTGATCGGAAGGATTTTCATTTTTAAACGTTTTCCCGTCAAAGGTACCTACAAAATATTGCATACCTGACCCGCCTGCAGGAGCGCCATCATTAATGCTTACCTGTAGTACCCATTTTGTTTTTGAAGGGTCACCATCAATTGGTAATTCGATTAGAGTAGGACATTCCCAAATCCCTCCGTTACTACCATGAGTAGAAGGTATCCACTCTCCAGAAACAGCAGACCAGTCTGTAAGGATGCCGCTTTCTTTCGAATCGTCTTTCTCAGGCTCTTTGGCAACTTGGTCTACTTCATTTGGCATGGCCCCTTCATTATAAACATTAACATCATCCATGTTTAAATGACCCCAACCACCTGTAGCTTGGTCTACAGCTTTAATATATAACACTTCTCCAATGTATTTAGAAGCATCCCAAACGTATTTTTGATATTTTTCTTCTTTAAATTTGGTATTGGCTTGTCGAATTAATTCTTGATCATCAGAGGCTCTCACTAACGAAACATAGCGGTTGTTGATATCATTACCACCGCCCAACAGAAAGTTGATTTCTCCAGAGCCATCTAGTTTAAAATATGAGGAGTGCAGTTCACCTGTTGCGTCATCTCCCTTTTGAAGATCAGTAAACCCCCATAAGTGGTAGTTTCCTTGGTGGCCGAAATCCCCTCCCCAGTATGATGGTACATTTGTCACATGATCTTTTGTGAAAGCATTACCTTCGATTGTACTCCAACCAGTTAGATCACCTGTCTCAAAATCATGATTAGTAATTTCCTTCTCATTTGTCAAGATGTTCTTACCAACTTGAACATCTTGGAATAACGTGGATGAATTCCAAACATTTAAGCCAAAATGCCCTGATGAAAAAGTTGAATCATTTACATCATGAATGAGATTACCATCTAAAGAAATTTTAATATTTTTTCCATGAGTGCTTGCTTTTAAATGGTACCTTTTATCTGTATCTAGATTTATTTTTTTTTCAGCTAGAATGGATATGTCTCCATTTTCGATTTTCATGATTTTTATTGTATCGTTTAAAGCATCGATATTCGCCATATAACCGTTTGTTGCATTAGGATCTACACGAAAAACGAGCGAACCAGCTCCATTGCCACCTTTTTCCCCAGATATCTCAATGTTTGCTTCATAAAAAAAGTTATCCCCTGTTTGACCACTCATTACAAAAGCATCCTCCGTAGAGGTTCCACTTTTTCCATCCATCGTGTTCTCCCAGCTTCCGTTTACATCTGTCCATTTTGATAAATTGGTTTCAAAGTTAGATGTATTCTTGAACTCCACATTTCGAAAGGCAGCCGTTGAATTCCACGCTGACAATCCATAGTATCCATAATCGAATTCTATATCTGTTTTTTTTATAACAGATATATCGTTTACAGAGACTTGAATTTGATCCCCATCTGTTTCCACCTTCACATGGTAGGTAGTTGAAGTTTTGAGGGTAATAGGTTTTCTCGCAATTTCCTCGTTTGTTCCATCTACATTCTTACTTAATGTTATGACATCGTTTTTGGCATCTAAGCTCGCAACATAGCCGTTCTTTGCACTCCTATCTGACCGAAAAACTAAACCGCCTGTCCCTTCTCTCCCATTCTTATCATTAAGGGTAATATCTCCCTCATAGCTAAATGATTCACCTGTCTGGGATGACATGGTATAAGAAGTTCTGTCTAAGCTATTTGCTTGTATTCCACCATCTTCGCCGAATTCACTTGCATACTCCCACTCTTTTAAATTAGGTGAGGTATAAAACATAATCTTATCCTTAGCCGCTAACGACATAACCCATTGGTTTGATTCTTCATGCCAAAATACTTTAGGATCGCGCCAATCTTGTATAGGAGGGTCTGGCATTACGGGATTCCCTTTATACTTTTCCCAAGTTCTTCCTTTATCTAGGCTATACGCTATACTTTGGACTTGCTTATCCCCTGCATGCGTAAAGATGGCAACCATTGCTTCTTTTCCAAAGCCAGCTGTATTGTTCCAATCAATAACAGCACTCCCCGAGAAAATCTGACCGTTTTCATCCGGCGATAAAGCAATCGGCAAATGCTCCCAATTAACAAGATCTTTACTGACAGCATGCCCCCAATGCATCGGTCCCCATGTCGTTCCATACGGATGATATTGATAAAACAAATGATATTCACCTTTATAAAAAACCATACCATTCGGATCATTCATCCAGTTAGCTTCAGGAGAAAAATGAAATTGATTACGGTATGGTTCATTATAATACCCAGGGTCTTCTGCATATGCACTATTAAATGGTAAACAAGTGACAGTTGAACATATTAGTAGAATACTAATAATCCTCTTCACTTTTATTTCACATCCCTTTTTTAAAATCTAAAATGACATGTGATCGTTATGCTGGACTATTTCCGCGCAATCGATCTAATAAAACGGCTGCTACAATAACTCCACCTTTTACAACTAACTGCCAATAATAGTTGACATCCATTAGAGTTAACCCATTACTGATTACCCCCATAATTAAAACCCCAATAATTGTTCCTATTATTTTCCCTTTTCCACCTGTTAAACTTGTTCCTCCTAGAATAACAGCAGCAATTGCGTCTAATTCATACATTTGACCAGCAGTTGGCTGTCCAGAAAACAACCTTCCCGCTAAAACGACTCCTCCTAAACCAGCTAGTAAACCACTAATCGAATACACATTGATTAAAGACTTTTCAACCTTAATTCCAGTTAACCGAGCT
The DNA here is from genome assembly GCF_918698115.1 of Peribacillus sp. Bi96. GTDB lineage: Bacteria > Bacillota > Bacilli > Bacillales > DSM-1321 > Peribacillus. The sequence continues at coordinate 5,260 of NZ_CAKKLV010000041.1, read as the reverse complement.
GCCTCTTCATTGCCACCAATCGCATAAATATGACGACCAAACATCGTATATTTAAGAACAAAAAACATCACAACATATACTAAAGACATGATATAAATAGGAGTGGGGATTCCAAAAATACTTCCACCACCGATGAATTTAAATGTTTCGTTTTGTAAAACAATTGGATAACCACCACTAATGACATAAGCGAGTCCACGAACATATGTGAAGCTGCCTAGTGTAACAATAAATGCTGGTAACTTTGCTTTGGCTGTGAGAAATCCATTAATCAGTCCTACTGCATACCCTACTAGTACGCCTGATAACATCGCAATAATAGGATTAACTCCTGCAGAAGAGACCATGACTGAGATAACGCCAGATAGAGCAACTGTTGCACCAACTGATAAATCAATACCACCAGTTAAAATAACAATTGTCATCCCAGCAGCTAAAATAGCAATAATAGAAACTTGTTTTAATACATTCAATAAATTGGCTGTATCTAAAAAATTTGGTGCTGTAAATGAAAGTACTACACACAATAATAATAAAATCATGATCATGCCAAGCCTATTCCATAAAGAATAAAGGACATTTCCTATATTTAGGCGTTGTGAATGTGTAATAGTTTGCGTATTCCCTCTCATTTCTCTCTCCCCCCTTTGGTAGCTAAACGCATAATTGTTTCCTGTGTAGCTTCTTCCTTCGAAAGCTCGCCTGTTAACCTTCCTTCACTCATGACAAGTATTCGATCACTTACCCCCAATACTTCAGGAAGTTCAGATGATATCATTAAAACGGCCAATCCTTCATCTGCAAGCTTTGAAACAATCTTGTGGATTTCAGTCTTGGCACCTATATCAACCCCTCGTGTTGGCTCATCAAGTAGTAGTACCTTTGGTGCAATTGATAGCCACCTAGCGATCACTACCTTTTGTTGATTCCCACCACTTAAGTTTGATACTTGCTGTTCTGGGGAAGCTATTTTTATATTTAAGTCTTCAATATATTGGTTAGCGCTTTCATTTGCTTGCTTCCAACTAACAATTCCTGCTTTAGCGTGTTTTTTCAATTCAGCCATTATGATGTTCTCTTTTACGGACATTGATAAAAATAATCCTTGTTCTTTCCTGCTTTCAGGTACATGTGCAATCCTATTAGCAATAGCATCTATTGAGGATTTGATTCTAACAGATTGACCATCAACCAATATTTCGCCACTTTTCAACTCGGACAAACCGAAAATAGCCCTAACCAATTCTGTTCTACCAGCTCCAACAAGCCCCGCTAAACCAACAATTTCACCTGGGTAAATTTTTAAAGATACATTCTTTACAATCGTGTTATCAGAAACATTTTTCAATTCAAGTACAGGTGGAACTTCCTTTGGATTTTTTGTACCAAAAGCTTTTGACCGATTAAACAAGTCCTTTAAATCCCGTCCTACCATTAGCTTTACGAGATGATCAGGATTTGTCTCTTCAATCGGCCCACTTGCAATCCATTCGCCGTCACGTAATACAGTGAACCTATTAGAAATTTTAAAGATTTCTTCCATTCTGTGAGAGATATATACAATAGCAACTCCCTGCTTTTTCAAATCATCAATAATTTCAAACAGCTTTTTTATTTCTTTATCTGTTAAAGAGGCGGTTGGTTCATCCATTATGAGTACCTCTGCATTAAAGGATAATGCTCGAGCGATCTCGACCATTTGTTGTTGAGCAACACTTAAGGTGGAAACCAATTGGCGTGGATTTAGATTCGACCCCATTGAATCTAACACCTCTTGGGCACGTTCATGGACCTCATCCCATTTCACCATTCCTAAACCATTTCTAGGAAAGGTCGAACCCATTAAGATATTTTCACTTATTGTTAAATTAGGAGAAAGGTTTAACTCCTGATGAATAACACTAATTCCTTTGTTCCTTGCATCAGTAGGGTCCTTCCATAAAATTGGTTGACCTTTCAAGTAGATTTTCCCACCATTGTCATCAGGTGTATGAATGCCTGCGAGGATTTTCATGAAAGTTGACTTTCCAGCGCCATTCTCTCCCATTAATGCATGTACTTCACCTGGATAAAGTTCAATTCTCACATTGTTCAATACGGTTACACTTGAGAATGCTTTACCAATACCTTCCATATTTAACACTGGCTTTTTTAGACTTTGTTGGCCTTTAAGGGACATTTCATTGACAGCCATACCTTTATCTCACCCCTTATATTGATTTGAATAGGCTGATTAAAGGAGTAATCCTTATCAGCCTATTTATTGAAAGATTCTTACCAACCTTGGTAAGAATCTAATGTATCTTGAGTTACAATCTCAACTGGAACTTTAATAAGCTCCTCAACTTCTTCACCATTTTTCACTTTCATTCCGATTTCAACAGCTTTTTTGATCATGTTACTAGGTGACTGAGCTGAAGTTGCAGCAATTGTACTTTCTTCCTTTGCCATTGCTTCTGTGGCTTCAGGAGCACCGTCTACTCCGACAATGAAAAATTCATCTTTACGATTCGCTTGCTCTTGAGCAATTTCAACACCAATTGCTTCTGGATCATTAATCGCAAATACAGCGTCAATAGAGCCTGATGAATTAGCTTGTAAAATACTTTCCATCACCGTTAATGCCTTTTCGCGATTCCCTTCTCCATTTTGCTTCGCAATTACTTTAATTTCGGAATCCTTTATTGCATCTTCAAATCCTTGAATACGATCAGATACAGCCGAAACAGGAGGTCCATCAATAATAACTATTTTTCCTTTTCCACCTAATTGTTCAATCACATATTCTCCGGCTAGTTTACCAGCTTGATAGTTGTCTGAAGTAACAGTGGCATCGACACCACCTTCAGCATTAGTATCTACAGCAACTACTGGAATATCAGCAGCTTTGGCCTGTTGAACAGCTGCCGCAATTCCTTTTGTATCAACAGCATTTAAAAGAATAATATCTACCTTTTTCGTAATAAAGTTTTCAATTTGAGCTGCTTGTTTTGCTAAATCATATTCAGCGCTTTCAACTAGAACTTCAGCACCTAATTCTTTTCCTGCTTCTTCTGCACCTTTACCCATGGAGACGAAGAAAGGGTTTGCTAAACTACCCACCGCTACACCAATCGTTAATTGTTTGTTACCTTCTTGTCCTTCGTTACCGTCTGTTGATCCATTTGATGATTCACTAGCCCCACTACATGCCGTCATCGCGGCAATTACAAACGCCAAAACTAGTATCATTAGTGTTTTTACATATTTCACCATATTAATCCCCCTAGTTTTTGAAGATGAAAATAATTAGCTACAGAACGAGAAATTGTTACCGCTCTCAATCTCTTAAACTAGATCACCTCCTTAAATGAATATTTTTGGTTGAAATAATGGAAATATGATTGATTTTGATAGTTTTTCACATTGACATCTTAATTGAATGAAAACGCTTTCATATTGTGTATAACAATATAATTACCCTTTACACATTAGAATTATAATTGAATGAATTTGGTTGGTTTTGATTGATTTTGATTATATTAAAGCTGTTTATAATTGTCAATAGTTCCAATTATTCCAAAAAAATATATTAATAACATAAAATATTAAACTTTCAAATGGATTGTTTAATACATGGAGCAGATTTTCCCTCATTTTTAATTGCCACATTACAATAAATCAAGCATTCTTTATTATATCGATACAACAAAGGGGAAAATTCCCAAAAAAAAAAAAAAAAAATTTCAGAATCTCCTTCAAAAAAAAGCTGGTATTCTAAATGTCTGAATCAGACAGTTTGAATACCAGCTTTCCTTCAACGATAGCAAATTTAGTTTTTAGTCCCTCACAATAATTATCTCCGTTTTCTCCTTATATTTTCCTAACGTTATTGTACCTTCTTCATTCGTAATAACTTTTGTCTGGTTTAAATCTGCAAACTTAGAAAATGATACTTCTCCAAATTTTGTATGATCTGCTAATACAAAGGCCTCACGTGACAAAAAAATGGCTCTTTCTTTTATTTGCGCCTCTTCTGGATCTGGGGTAGTCAATCCAAAATTATAATGAATAGCGTTCGCACCCATGAAACACTTATCAAATCTGTATTTTTTTATACTTTCGTATGCATAACGTCCAACTGTTGCTTTGGTAATCTTTTTAACAAATCCACCAATAAAATATGTACATATTTCATTTTCAAGTAATGCATCTAAATGGTCAATTCCGTTTGTAATGACAACAATATCTTTTTGTCTTAAATGTTTGATCATCTGATACGTTGTTGTTCCAGCATCAAGATAAACACAGTCGCCGTCCAAAATTAGTTCTGCCGCATATTTTGCTATCTTAGCTTTTTCCTCAAGGTTCTGCGTTATTTTCTCAAACACACTTGGTTCGTCTCGTTTATTATGTAAAAGTGAAGCTCCACCATGTACACGTTTTAAGTAGTTCTGCTTTTCTAATTGATCTAGATCACGACGCAAAGTAGATTCTGAAGTATTTGTTAATTCTACTAGCTCATGAATCTTAACATTCTCCTTTTCTTTTAATAGCTTTAAAATTAATTGATGCCGTTCCGTAATAAGCATGATATCTCCTCCTCGTATTACACTTATATTTAAAGGTTCTTCGTGTATTCTAATTTAATTAATTTTAGTATATAGAATTTTGCAGTGACATGTGAGAACTATTAGGGATACCCCCATAAGAAAAAGGAGCTGTTGATCAGCTCCTGGTAATAAAGTAAGCACCTGTTTGTTGAATAAACAATTTAAAATCCATTACCCTGGAATATTATTCTCATTAATTCAACAGCCATAACGTAAACTAAACCAACAAATATACTAAGACCTAAAGCTAATTTTCTCCAAAGTCCTTTCTCACTGAGAAAAGAGAAAGAGAAAGAGATAATGATTCCACATATCATCAATACACGAAAAGTTGTTACTCCAGGGTCAATTACTTGTGTTATATTTCCAGAAAAGAAACAAATAACCAATATAATTAAAGCAAACGAAATAACCCCTAAATATTTTTTCATGATTAACCACCCTTCTCCTCTAATTAATTTTACCAAATCTCAGTAAATATGTATTTTTTTATTATCGGATTATATTCCCCCTTAATTGCATAAAAAAAGAGCTGTTCATCTGAAGTGAACCCAAAAAGTTAGACACTTTATTTAATTAGGCAGCCTTGAGGGCATGAATCCGGTAATCTACCGGGCTCATGCCTTTTAATTTTACCTTGATTCGTTGATGATTGTAGTAATGGATAT
>NZ_CAKKLV010000040.1 GCF_918698115.1 Peribacillus sp. Bi96 | reverse complement strand
ATATCCATTACTACAATCATCAACGAATCAAGGTAAAATTAAAAGGCATGAGCCCGGTAGATTACCGGATTCATGCCCTCAAGGCTGCCTAATTAAATAAAGTGTCTAACTTTTTGGGTTCACTTCAGGATCACAGTTCTTCTTGATTTTGTAGACAAAAGGGGTTATCTAAATGTTAAAACAAAGTTGATTGGAACGGTTGTGCGAGACCCCGCGGAAAGCGAGTGCCCTACGTTCCAATCAACGGTCATTAAACTAATTTGTACATAAGAATATCATCCACATAATCATTATCACTCATTTTATATTCTTTAATTTTACGGCCTTCTTCAATGAACCCCATCTTTTTGTACAAGGATATTGCCCTATGATTTGTTGAGAAAACCGCTAAACTTACCTTTTCAATCCTAGGATCCTTCTCTGCCCAGTCCAATAAAGCTTTTAGTAGCATCCCTCCAATCCCCAGTTCTCTGTAACCTTTTCTTATCATCATTCCAAATGAACCTGTATGAGACAATCGTTTTCTATTTTGGTTCATTTCAAATACTATCCACCCAACAACTTCACCATCTTTTTCAGTGACAATTAATGTTTCTTTTTCATTGTCTAATATGCTCTGCATCCATTCTTTTTGTTGAGATGAAGTTCTATTAAACTCTTCTGGATACGCAATTAGAAACTTGCCTTCGGAAACAACTGATTTCTGTATCTCTAAAATAGCCTCGGCATCTTCAATTTTCCCAGTACGAACAATGTAACTACTTATATCTTTTGAGATTGACAATTATATCTCCCCTTATAAAAAAAATTTCAACATTAATACATTGGTTTATTCTGTAATTTTCACCAATATTCCTTCTTCAACTAACCTGCCCCTATAGTTGCATAAAAAAATAGCTGCCTTAAAGGCAGCTCCGGTCTTAAGCTAATCAAACTGTTGGTTCCATAAAAAGTGTTAAGAATCACCATATAAATGCTATACAAAAAATACGACGAACCATATAAAAGCAATACCAAAATTTAATAACATCTGCCTCTTATTTTCTTTTATATAAAAATCTTCAAATCCATCTATTATTGATCCAATTCCTAATAAAATACATATATTTTTCATTAAATCAAAATTAAAATCATTAATTATAACTAATAATAAAAGTAAGCCCATTGCTATTATCATTACATATCTAATCAGTATAAATGGTTTAGTACTTTCTCTTTTTTCAAAAAACAATCCCATTACGAAACACCGCCTAATTATCATGCCCTTTTTAGTTCCATAAAAAAGCTAATCAGCTCCTGATTTTGAAGTAACGCACCTGGCAGTTAAAAAAACCATATCATTGCTTAGTTCCTCTTTTAAATCATCCTTAATATTAAGCATATCACCAGCATCTTTATAATTCTCAGATTTAAAAGATATACCATATCCATTATTCTCAGGATAACCATATAAATAGCAGACCACTTTTCCATCGTTCAAAAATACAATTTGATTCATTCCTTCATTTACTGTTTCACTAATATTATCCCATTTATAACCTACCGTTTCATATATATGATCTTTCGGGGTATATGGTCCAAAGGAATATACTACATCCCAGTCAAACGGTGTTACATCTACTAAATTTATTGTTTCAACGGAATGCCCAATTGATAACACTCCTTCTTTTAATAATGCTTCGTTTACATCCCATAAATCCTTATGTAATAGATATTTATAGATAGCTATACATATTAGACCGAAAGCTATAATCACTACTGTCTTTTTAGTTTTCATGTCTCCCCTCCAACTTGAACAGCAACCTTCCTACTAGATGTTTTAATGAAAAATACAGTTGTTTTATTTATCAACTGTATACATGTGCTACTCACTTGTTAGTATAAGTTCTCTTGATTTAGCGTCATAAATCTTATAACCTATTTCAAACTCATGATCCTTTGTTACGGTGACCTTACAATAGTAGGGAACTGCCCTTCCGTAAGCATCCAGGTCAGGAATATCCTCGAAATAAAATAGCTCATCCGTATCAGGCATTTCAAATGACGCTTCGCTGGAGCGTCCAGAAGAACTTATCTCGATGATGCAACTTCCATTTACAACATCATACTCTTTAAATAGCATATATTTTAGGCTTGGGAGAGTTATAACTAATAATAATCCGCCAAATATTAGTGCAGAAAGAGCTTTCAACGTATCGAAAAAAGTAAATTCTTTTTCAATAAACATAGAAATAAACAAAAAAATACTTAAGAAAAATAACGCTACACCCATTATTAGTAAACCATAAAACATGTTCATCCTTCTTCCTATACTGATTGAATAATTATATATACGTATTTTCAATTGAATCGTTTCAAATTCTTCCCATCTTGTTTACCGCTTCAAAGATAACTTCATATGTCTCATTGGAAGCCAGGTAGGAAAGCAATTTCACCTAGGATTTTCATGTATATCATAATTAACTATGATTCAATCGCTTGTTGAATTTTATTAATTAATTTACACTTTGTGATAAGGGGAGTGAAATCATAATGAAAAAAGATGTTTTTAATGAACATTATCTAACTCATCCAGAAATGTTATATAAGGAAATCATCGAGTATTCAGTCGAAACTATTGTTATTCACGCAGACTATGAAATTTTATATATTAATGAAGCAGGTACTAAAATTATGAGAGGAACCAAAGAAGAAATTATTGGTTCTTGCTTATTAGATCGTTATAGAAAAGAAAGCAAACCTTTAATAAAAGAAAGAATACAAAAATCTATGGTTGAAAATGTACCAGGAGAGTTAATGGAAGAAAAAATGTACACGCTGGATGGTACATTAATGGATATAGAACTATATTGTCTTCCTGTACAATATGGTAACAAAAGAGCGCTACAAACCACTATTAGAGATATATCTACCCGAAAAGAAATAGAAAGACATCATAAAAGAGAGATTAATAAAGTGTCAGCCCCTATTGTACCTGTATATGACGGAATTTCGGTTCTCCCCCTAGTCGGCTCTATTGATTCAGGCAGAGCCAAGCAATTATTAGAAACTATCCCTAAAGAAATGCAAAAACAGAATGTTCATTGGTTGATTATAGATTTTTCAGGAATTTATAACTTTGATAAGTTTGTCACTGCATATTTATTAAAAATTAAATCAGTATTGGAACTGCTCGGTGTTCGCACCATTATCACAGGAATAAAACCAGAGTTCGCTCAGTTGGCCGTTCACCTTGGAATAAACATATCTTCTATACATTCAATGGCTAATGTTAAACAAGCACTGCAAAGTTTAGGTATTGGAAAAGTTGAATAAGAAAAGGATTAATTGTCTGTATTAAATGAGGATAAGCAAGTGAGGATAGTTCCGAATATCAAACGATAGATATTCATTTAACAATACTGAACATGCATATTTAAGAATTAAATGAAGTGATTTATCGGATAAGCACAACAAGCTGGATATAAGTAATCTGAAAATGCAGATTACTATGATAAGGCAATGCCGAATATTATAAAGTACTGTGTATTGCTTTCCATTTGATACGTTCTTATATAGATGATATAAGTGCCTGGGATGCCTAACAAGGGAAGTGCTAGATTTAATGACTATAGCGTGAACCATAAAATTTGATATCCGGGGGAGTGCCGATGAGTCATAGTCATAGTCATAGTAAAAAGAAGAAAAAATGGGAAAGTCAAAATATAGCCGATATCCTTCAATTTGTCTTGAATATCGCCTTGATTTTATTAGCTTTATCATTATGCGTGTTACTTGGTAAGGAGATTCTTTATTTCTTTAAAATAGCATTCTTTGATCCAGAAATAAGGATAGAATTGGTATTATTAGAGCGTATCTTGATTTTCTTTTTGTATTTTGAATTCATAGCTATGATTGTAAAATATTTCAAAGAGGATTATCACTTTCCGATACGATATTTTCTCTATATCGGCATAACGGCAATGATACGGCTCATTATTGTCCATCATAAAGATCCGGTACATACTCTTATCTATACATTGTCCATCTTGGTGTTGATCATCAGTTTTTACATTATGAGCTCTGTAAAAGCTCGCAAAGAGAAACTATAACTTTATTTTTAATTAACATCACCTTTATGTGGGCCGCTGGATACTATGGGTGCCCGGTCTTTTGGTTATCGTTCAATCATGAGTATGATCCTAGAATCAAAGGATAGATCAGGTGAATGATCTATCCTTCTTTTTGAGTTTTTCAATTCGCTAAGCTCGTCTTCCCCAGTAATAAAGCTAAGCAAATGAACCACTTACCATATCGTCACCTCTTATCTAGCTTTAATAAGATGTCTCTAAGTAAGTTGTTTCTTTCCTTTTGAGTTTTTAGAAAGCTGATTAAAAACCAAACAATAAATGCTATTGGAATCAAATAAAAAAGTATCCCAGTAAGTGCCATCATGTCTACCCAATCCATTGTCTCTCTCTCCAATCTTTCTATACTAGAATAAATATAGGGGATAAATAAGCACAGTCTTTTAATACTTTTATCTCAACAATATCATAACCTTATCCTACTTACCTAACCCTTTAATGCCATAGGAAAAAAGCTGCCTTAAAGACAACTCTGATCTTCGTCTAAAGCACCTGTTGGTTCATTAAGAAAAATCGCTAAGCTAAAGTTATTGCCCTCATAAATTCTTGAACGACTTCCCCAAGGATGGTAGCCGTCACCTATAGAAGTGACTCCATATTTTTTATATTTCCGTGTATGACGATTACTGTGTTTCTCTGAGACGGTTTATGTAAGTATATTTCACTTTCTTACGCATGCTATATATATATTCTGAATGATTTCCACAAAAGGGATACTTCAAGAATTCTTCAAGCATGTTTTTGGAAAGATAGAATAAAATCGAAAAAGACCAATTCGCTGAAGAGAGTGATATACATGGAGCCAATTACCTTTAAAGCATTTGCAATCACTAATGAAATTGATTTGAACAAAATCGCCATTCATTGCGGCATTCCCAAAAAATTCACCTGGGAAGAGCCTTTAATCCTTAAAGACGATATTCTAAATTCCATCCTTAATAAAAATGTGAATGAATCGCAACAGGTGCTGGTTTTTTCCTTTGGCAGCATTGTCTTCATTAATTACGCACACGCGAATGAGATAAAGGAATTTTTAGCCTTTATCCATTCTTTCGAGCCGGATATTGATCTCGTCCATGTAGATAGATATACGGACGATTACAACCTTCACTTCAGAGAAACTGAAAACATCAGGTTTACCGACGAATATGTATTGGTGCCAAAATTTGAATTATTCTACCCTGAATTAATTTCCACTGTTCTTGCAAAATCGGTGGCACTCGAAAAAACTGAGGAACAACTCGGAAAAATCCACGACAAGCTCGAAACCATGATAGACCGACTTGAGAAAGGAAAGCTGAGAATCGGCAACAAGGAACTAGCGAGAACGACAGCCAAAATCGTACGTCACGAGTACAACACCCTTGCGTATATCATGATTCTGGATAAACCCGATATTACATGGACAAGCAGCATTGCCGGCGAATTTTATGACGGAATGCTGGATTTTTTTGAATTGAATGATCGGTATAAAATCTTGAAAAGTAAAACCGAAATTTTATATAACATTATGGATGGATTTTCTAACATCAGCCATTCGATCAGGGGATTATTCGTAGAATGGATCATTGTGATTCTAATTGTCTTTGAAATAGTCTTGACGGTTTTAGAAATTGCAGGATGGATACCATGAATCCAGAATCTTATTCAACTACACTGTCCCGTTACTACGAAAAGAGCAAGCAATGGCAGCCTTTATCCTTGCCCACTTATAGATCTTTTTGATTAACATTAAGTTCAACCAAATTACCATCTGGGTCGGCACAGAAAATTTGTGCGAATCCACTTTTCCCGTCTGGTTTTTCAAGGATTTCAACTTCATTCTGTTTTAACCATTTAAGAGTATCATGGTAGTTCTCGACTCTAAGGGCAAAGTGACCTTCCCTGCTGGATAAGCTTTTATCCTTACGAATCGTCTGAGAAGAGGGATCGACTATCAAGTGAAGTTGATTTCCCTCTATTTCAAACCAGGCACCTGGAAAATCAAAATCGGGACGCTGTATTTCTTTTAAACATAAAGTTTTACCATAGAATTCTTTTGCTCTTTCCAAATCTGTCACAGTAAGACTTACATGATGGAGACATTTATATTTAATCAAACCCTTCACTTCTTTCATTTCAATTGGTTTTTTACCTTAGGCGTTTTGAGGTTAATATGCCCGCATTGCATCTGGAGCTTGATCGGTTCATTTAATCAATTCGGCAACCATAAGCAATAATCCTTCTTCAACTAACCTGCCCCGATAGTTGCATAAAGAAAGAGCTGCCTTAAAGACAGCTCCGATCTTCAGCTAACTTCACCTTTATGAAGAAAAAATGGATTACTCTTCTCTTGCCTATTTATAATGAATAACATTTCAAGAATACCAATAAAAAGCATAATCAGTCATAACTGAAGAATCACCCAACTGATGTAACATAGCTGAAATATTCCCTCTATGATAGGTTCCATGATTCACAACGTGTAAGACCATTTCAGATATACTTGTTTCTCTTAATCCTGCCCATGGATTATCCAACATTATTCTCTTTTCCATATCTTCCTGTCTGTTCAAAAAGGATTTAAACCGAGATGTTAAAGTGTGAAATTCAGTTTCTAAGTCTTCAATGGGCAGTTTCTCAATCTTTTCTTGAATTTGAAATGAAGATTGCATTGCTTCATTCATACTCTGACCCTCGATGGTATTAAGCCATCCATATTCCACCAAATAGAGATGAGATAAAACCTTTGAAACAGAAGAAAAGACACTTTTCATTTCCTTTTGATATTTCTCAGGAGAAAGTGTCTTAAGATGATCAATAATCCGTTGATTTGCCCATACATGATAGTTATATAGACTTTCTACATGATTTGCCATACAAACGCCTCCTTATCATCACGTTTTTTAATATTCTTTATCAGAATGAATTATTCCTTTAAATATTATTACTTATCTGATGAGATCTTCAATTAAATGGCCCAATTGTTGAACAAAGGTCAAAGCAATCTTCAGCTAAAGCACCCGTTAGTTCTTTAAGATATTGAGTTGTTGGTTGGAATTTCTTTATACGCCTTTGCTTCTTATTCAAAAAAGCTGCCAATTTCAAATAGTTAAAACGAACCATTATTTATCTTGTTAGTGGAATCTTAATATCATTACCAACTTCAAGAATGCAGTCCTGGCGATCCCTAACTGGAGCAAAAATCATAATATATTCATCATCTTTGCCTTCTACTTCCCCTTTACTAAAAATCGGTTCAATTTTTTCACCAGCTGATCTTAGAAATACACCGGATTTTTTATGATCAACGACATAACCGTCTTCTTCATCTACTTTCCTTGCATTAAGGAATTGATTTTCCAATTTGCTCATGACTCTATATTCCATTCCGGTTTCATCCTTCATAAGCTTAGTATCTTTTCCTGTAACTACAACTCTTGTTTCTAATGCTGCAAACTCTACCTGCTTAATCTTGTATGTTTCTTTTTCAAAAGTGAATTCTTTATTTATTTCTACGGTTTCTCTTTCTGAGATGGCAGATTGATCAAGCCTAAAACCGAGTGACCATGTCGTTTTTAAACTATCCCTGCCACTGTCATTCCAAATCGTTAAATTTTTGATTTCTAAACGAATGTCTTGGCCTTCATATTTTTTGATTGATTCAAAGGATAAGGCTTCAGCCATATTGTTTTCTTTACTATCGTAATAACTACTTCCCCATCCCACATTGTCTAACTTCTTTCGTTCATCTCCAACAATCAAGTAGATTGAACTTACACCCTCAAAAAGGGCAATGACCCGTTCCGTTAGCAAAACCGGCCTCCACCCCTTGGATAGGCATGACGAAGGAATGAAAGGGCATAGGATTATGACCCGTTGAGACATGGGAGGGAAAGCCTCCAGGGCAGCGTGGAAAATGCGTGCAGTATATGTAATAATATAGGATTTTCGATAGATCCCCTATTTCAATCTTCCCTCATCTTATCAAAACGGTCCTATCTCTTTCGTTCATCTAAAGCAACCTATACCATATGGTTTGAAATCCTGCGAATAAGCGAGTATTCGTGAGCATTATCTATTAAACTGAGGGAGTTCTATAAGAAAAGCGATTCTTATTAAAGAATCGCGCCCTTTAACGGAGGATTGTTCAACAGTATTAAGAGCCTTCTTGCCACTTAAGATATTGCATAAAAGCATTCTATTGTTTAAGTACTTTTTTTCAAAATTGAAGGTCATAAGAATGAATATTTTTTACAAATAATATATTAAAAAGTGCTCATATTCCTTTGCATTAATCTATTTCCCATTTTACATCAATGAAAAGCTCTTCCCATACGGTTTAGATTGATCTAAGAATGCCTGAACTTGGCTCTCTCCTTTTGCCACATCCAGACCAACAACTGGATTCATTATTTTTACCTCCTCTACTTACTAACCAGTACCCCTAGTCCTCCATGTAGTGTCATAGCTTCGCTTGTTATACGAGATCTACGTCCCAACCAGCCTCAAACATGTTTCTACAAGTAGGGGGCGGACAGTTTAGTTCACGGGATCAAGTCCCACGCACCCGTACGTCCTACCCTAGCTACTGATATAATAGATTCTATTAAAAAAAGGTCAACCAGTAAAAACTGGCTAACCTTATAATACGAACGCACCCGTTAGTTAAATAGACTATATAACAATCCTATTTCTGTAATGCTTCTTCCACAGAAATAGGCGTGTCCCATTTTTAGTTTTTCTACTGTTGTAAATAAGTATTTTTGATGCGTTTTTTCTATTCATTCATTATAAATGACTTTGATTTTTACATAATTAGTCACTTGGATTAATAAAAAATTTATTTCAAAAATTCTTACATTAATGTACAATAACATGTAGTTTATATTTTTGCAGAATAGTTTTAATAATAAGAAAGGGGATATGTATGGTTCTAATTGGTGTTCTTTTAATCATGATTGGCTTCGTACTTAGATTCAATTCAGCAGTTGTGGTAACTATTTCAGCACTCGTTACGGGGATGATTGCAGGTATTCCCATTACCAGTATTATTACGCAATTTGGCGAAGCATTTACAACTAACAGGTACATGTCTATTCTTATAGTCACGCTTCCCGTTATTGGGCTGCTTGAAAAAAATGGTCTCCAGCAGCAAGCTTCAAAGGTTGTATCAAAAATTAAAGCCATCACTGTTGGCCGGGTATTGACCATGTATTTATTGATCAGGGAAGTCGGAGCTGCTCTTGGTTTAAACAGCCTTGGTGGTCATCCGCAGACTGTACGTCCGCTGATTGCCCCAATGGCAGAAGGGGCTGCTCTAACAAAATATGGTAAGCTACCTGAGAAAGAGCAACAGGAAATCCGTGCACACGCTGCCGCTACCGATAATATCGGCTTGTTTTTCGGAGAAGATATTTTCGTGGCGGTTGGTGCAATTCTATTGATGAACGGATTTTTTGAACAGAACAATATCCCTGCTGACCCAATATCAATGGCGTTATGGGGAATTCCTACTGCCATCTTTGCTTTTATCGTACACGCTATTCGCCTCCGTATGTTTGATAAAAAGCTGGATAAACGTTTGGGCAGTCGTGGCCAATAATGATAAACACTCCAAAGAGAAAGTGAGCATCTATTATGATATTCTCAGTTGAAATGATTTACGTATTGATGGGCATCATTGTTCTAGGCTGCTCCCTATATATTTTCACTGATCGGACGAACAGCCGTCGGTTGACTACGGGAAGCTTTTACTTGATTTATTCAATTACATTAATGTTCGGCCAAATTATTCCGCCATTTTACATTGGGCTTATGGTTATTATTATGGTTTTAATCATTGCAGGTGGCGGGTTAAAGAAAAGCGAACATGTTGAAGAAAGCATTACTGTAAAGGAAGAGCGAAGAAAACGGCTTGGCGGCCGTCTTTTCCTACCCGCCATCTTGATTCCTATTTTAACCTTAGCTGGTTCTAAGCTGCTAGACGGTGTTAAAATTGGCGGAAAGGCTTTGCTGGATCCATCTAATGTAACGATGGTTGCTTTAGGTCTGGCGTGTTTGACTGCCATTATTTTTGCGATGGTGATGACACGCGGAACACCTACAGGGGCTGTGAAAGAATCACGTCGCCTGCTAGAATCTATTGGTTGGGCTGTATTGCTGCCACAGCTACTTGCAACATTGGGAACCATTTACACAAATGCAGGGGTTGGTACAGTCGTTTCCAAAGCTGTGACAGCAATCATTCCCGAAGGTTCGCTATTTTGGGTTGTGGTCATTTTCTGTCTCGGCATGGCTATATTCACTATGATCATGGGGAACGCCTTTGCTGCCTTCCCAGTTATGGCTGCAGGTATCGCCATTCCTTTTCTGATTAACCAATTTGACGCTAATCCAAATCATATAGCTGCCATATCTATGTTTGCGGGTTATTGTGGAACATTAATGACGCCAATGGCTGCCAACTTTAATATTGTGCCGGCAGCCTTGCTGGACTTGAAAGATAAAAACCATGTCATAAAAGTTCAAGTTCCAACAGCTTTGGCAGTATTAGCTTTCAATATCGTACTTATGTACTTACTTGTTTCATTAGGAGTATAGGAGGGATCTTCATGAAGCAAAAAGTGTTATTAACCGGGTTTGAGCCCTTTGGCGGAGAAAGAGTAAACCCTTCCTGGGAAGCAGTAAAACAGTTACATGGAGAAGTTATTGATGATGTGACTCTAGTTGCTGAACAAATTCCAACTGTATTCGGGAAATCAGTTGCAGTAATGGAGCAGCTTATCCAGCAGCATAATCCTGACATCGTTATCTGTGTAGGACAAGCCGGGGGTCGGCTTCACATCACCCCTGAACGGGTGGCAATCAATATGGATGATGCTAGAATCCCTGACAATCAGGGAAACCAGCCTATTGATGAGCCTATTGCAGACAAAGGGCCAGTAGCCTATTGGTCTACGATCCCCATCAAAAGAATTGTCGAAAACATGAAGGAAAGCAACATTCCTGCATCGGTATCCCATACCGCCGGAACATTTGTATGCAACCATATCTTCTATGGATTAATGGACTATATCACCCGAGCCTCATCAAGCATCCGGGGTGGATTTATCCATATTCCTTTCATTCCGGAGCAAACTATTAATAAAGAAGCGCCTAGTTTAAGCCTTGAGACAATTGTTAAGGGCATAAAAATAGCTGCTGTCACAGCTGCTAAATATGAATCGGATATTCATACAATAGGCGGGACGACCCATTAATTGTACCGTTTTTTTAAAATTTGACCGATTTACTTGTTTTGGTTATTATTCATGATTGGCCTCATGTTTATGATGTATTTGTCCTTTTCGCTTGCGAGCTTGGGACACTTTCATCATATCAAGAGGTCTTTTTGTGCTCAAATCTCTTTTTCATTCATTACAATAATCCCCATAATAAAAGGAGCTGCTGATCAGCTCCTGATAATGAAGTAAAGCACCTGTTAGTTCTATAAGACTTATTGCAGAGTTGACACATACTGTGTCACAAAGTATTTATATAAAATCAAAAAATAACTGCTCCTCAAAGAACAGGAGCAGAAAAAAAGATGTTATTTCACAACTTTAAGAGGAACAAGTACTTTATTAAAAAAAGACGTTTCGAGCTTGGCTAACCAACCGTTTCCGTTTTCTCCATTAGCTACTTGAGCAGCGTGCTTTTTGTGAAATTCTGCTACCCGTTTATTATGCTCTCTATGCCATTGGTGCATAGAATTATGTTTCATTCTTATTGCCTCCTTTCCGTTTAATTATATTTCTAGAAAAGTTGAATAGAAAGTGCTTTTTATTCAACTTTTGAAAGAGAGGAAATCGATAAGTTAATAAATCTAAATATGCACAGTTCGTATACACTACGCTTGTTGAACTAACCTGCCCCTAGTTCCATAAGAAAAACGGTTAAACCTTTTTCAAATCGGTACGACTTTATTGTAAATTAAACACTTATAAGAATAAAGAAAGCCTACGATCCTTGCTATTTAAGGAAGTAGGCTTTTATTACTTTTTCTTTTTATGTAGGCTATGTTAATGAATATTGTTGATATTTATTAAAGAAATGAGTAGCTTCTAATTCAAGAAGATACTCTTCTTAATCAAATTAATCTTTAACGTTATTTTTGTGTCTATTTGCTAACTTCATAGCGAAGAACTGAGGAATTAAATTCAAAAAACTAACCAAGATTAATAATTGATATGGAGTTAGTGGCTTAAAATAGCCACCCCATCGTTCGTTCCCTGTCATCTCGCTTATGAAATAAAATGAAATTATTACAGATAATATATTACCAATAATAAGAGAGATTGAATTATTAAAGAGTTTGCCGAAGAAAGCAAGAAGTGAAGTCACTACAATCATAATTAAATAGCCAAGCATTGAGCGGTTAGCAAAATCTTGGTGCATTGAAAAATAAACAAAAGGAAAACAGTATAAACAGACTATTAGAATACCAATTACTATTTTTCTTAGAACAAGCAAAATCTTATTCTTCATATATCCCCATCCCAATACCTTTGTCTATCTCGATAGTCCCCACCTCCTGTAATTCATTTAAACGACTTAAACTCTCTTCTTTATTAAAAGAACTATGCCAACGATAATCATATTGATCCAATATACGGTAATGGTTACTAATCAAATTTTGTTGCAAACGAAAATCCCCTCTATACTCGATTTCTTTCCACCATATCTTACCACCCATTGTTTTTTCTTTAGGCGTACCACCATTATTGCTAGCAATTAACTGAACAAAATCAACTGGATTGTCACCAATTGATGAGATCAACAATTGGCTATGATTAAACAAAGCACAAAATGCAACAACGGTGGTCCAATTGGCTTCTGTTCTTCTTTTTTCAATTTGAACTAGTGTTTTTTTTGAAATCCCTAGAATTTCAGACATCTTATCTTGAGAAAAACTTTGTTCTGTTCGGACAAGTTTCATTTTTTCTGATATTAAATTGATGAATTCTTCTTTTTCCATATATACTAAATACTCCTTTTTAGTGTAATTTTACACTAAAAGTATTATTTTTCAATAAAAAATACCCTTTTTGAATAAAAAGCAACTTTAAAACACAAAGAAAAAAGCAAGAAATAACCTTGCTCTAAATAAGTTTGAAATGGGAATATTTCTTAATTAAAGCTTGTTGAACTAACCTGCCCCGATAGCTGCATAAAAAAAAAGCTACCTTAAAGACAGCTTGATCTTCAGCTAACGCACCCGTTAGTTTAAGTACATTTCTTCACAAACTTATATTAGTTCGCAACTAAGATTTAAGAACATAATTGATAAATTCTGTTTTTGCTTTAGTGTACGCTTCACGATCATTGCTATATTTTTTTGCTAAATTTCTTTTAAGAATAGCGTATTCATCAATAAACTGCTGATTAGTCCGTAATAAATCACGAAAAAGTAGCTGATTATCCCACCGTTCTTCTCCCTCAAGTAAAATATGTAAATGTACTACTCGTTTGTCGTTAATTACTTTCACAAAAAATCTTTGCCAAGGTCGATTGTCTATGTTAGGTGGTACATAATGCCAGTCATGATTAGCTAACAATGAAGATATTTCTTTTATTTTTTGAAATGAATCAATTTTAGCCATTAAATCAATGATTGGTTTAGCTGGTAAATTAGGAATAGATGTACTTCCATAATGTTGAATTTCCGTTATGCCGAAAGTTGAAAGAAGATTAAGAAGAAGTGCTTTTTCCTGATTACCTTTTTCTACCCACTTGGGATTTGGTTCGACAATGTCTATTGTCTCATTAGCCCAAACGGGCCATGTGCTTTCATCATGAATATCTTTCATTTTACTCCCCCTCAAGATTTTAATTTTTTCAGTTTCAGAAAAATCTTTGTACCTGCATTCTTTTACAAACCTGCCTCGATAAAAGAAAAAGCTGCCTTAATGACAGCTCCGATCTTAAGCTAACGCACCTGTTAGTGGAACATAGACGCATATCATAAACTAGTATTGAATAAGGCTACCCCGAATACATCTATCTCACAAATGTAATAAAGTCAATATTAACTGGTTCAAAACCATCTGCTCGAAGTCGTGAGTTAATCTGTCCTCGATGATACTGACCATGCAATGCTACATGAATTAAAATATCCCGTATAGAATTCTTAAACTCTTTTCCTTTACTATTTGTGTAGGATATTAATTTATCTAGGTCAGTATTTGATAAATTAGTAAGAAACGTTGTTAAGCTCTCTTTATTTTGCATAACAAGCTCTGCACAGACTTCTATATCGACCTCTGACCAGATGGGCAGTCGTGAACTGTCCAATCCTCGTAATCTAGTTATCCATACTTTTTCTGCAAGTAGGATATGGGAAAACAAACGGCTCACCTCTTGATTTTTATCTTCAATACTTTGCAATGTTTCAAGAATACGTTGATTAGCCCAATTTAAATGCTCATACATCTTTTGGATAGTTTTCAATGAGAATCACACCACCAATGATTGAATTTTTCAATAGGATTTTCCCTTTTAAAAATCAATTTTCCTTCATTTTTATATTACCATATAATCCCATTGATTCGAGTGAAATAAAAGGATTCTTATTCAACTAAACTGCCCCGATAGTTGCATAAGAAAAAACTGCCTTAAAGACAGCTCTGATCTTCAGCTAACGCACCCTATAGTTTAAGTAGAAACCCTCACATTCTCTTATGTGTATCATAAAAAAGGATGGAACCAATGCGATCCCATCCTAAAAATCTTTATTGTTTGTGTTGCTTTTCCTCTTGTTGTTTGTGTTTCTTTTCCTCTTGTTGTTTATGCTTCTCTTCCTCTTGTTTGTGTTTCTTTTCCTCTTGTTTATGTTTTTTTTCCTCTTTATTTCCACCAATATCCAATGGTTTTTCTTTTTTATTTTTTGTAACTGGTGGAGCTTCTTCAGGATTTGCACCTTTAATGAACAGTTCATTATTCACCCGGTATACATCACTAGGCTGCTGGAAGCTACTTTGGTCTGTTCCAAACGCTTCCAGCATGACCTTAAACATTTGGTGCGAGATTTTAGTTGTATTTCCATCCATATAATTACCTGAACCATTTTTAGTATATCCAGTCCAAACCGCCATAGTGTATTGCGGTGTATAACCAGCGAACCAACTATCATTTACCGAACCGGATGGATATCCATATTGTGCTCTGGTTTTACTGTCAAAATTGGTTGTGCCAGTTTTTCCAGCCACATCTAGTCCAAGGACATTTGCTGTTTTTCCTGTACCAGATTTTACGACTGTCCGTAACATATCCGTCACCAAATAAGCTGTGTAATCATGCATAACACGTTTTGGCTTTGGAGTTAAATTAACAACTCTGCCATCAGGATAGACAACTTTACGAACAAAATGTGGTGTATTGTATTCACCGTTATTTCCAAAAGCACTATATGCCCCTGCCAACTCTAATGGATTAACCGTATTACTTCCAATCGCATATGATTCGTACACCTTATTATTATTAAAAGTAATACCCAGATTTTCTGCAAAGTTTTGTGCTCTATCCAACCCTACTTCTTGAAGGGTAAGGAGTGCTGGAATATTGTATGACCATTGAAGTGCTGTTCTAATCGACAACATTCCGTGATATTGATGATCCCAGTTAGAAATAGATTGACCATTTGAGTAGGTTATCTCATGATCATTAATTTGGTGTGCTGTAGACCATTTTGAATTTTCAATAGCCGGACCATAATCAAAGACTGGCTTGAAAGTAGATCCTGGTTGACGTTTAATATCAACCGCAAAGTTGTTGCCTCGGAAGGAAGCTTTAAATTGGTTTCGACCGCTTCCAATAGCTCGAACTTCTCCTGTTTTTGTATCTAAAAATACGAAGGCTCCTTGAAAATTGTCATTTGGATAAGAAATAATCGTATCGGTGTTCATTATTTTGTCCGCAAAGGTCTGAGCTTTTGGATCTAGCGTCGTATAAATAGATAATCCATCCGAACTGATATCTACATTTTTCAGCTTTCCTTCAACTTCTTTTACAACAGCGTCCAAAAACGCCTCGTACGGCATCCCTTTCTGTTTCGTTCTTGGAACAAGTCCTGCTGTAACTGGAACCTTCTTTGCATCCTCCAATTGCTGTTTCGTAATATACCCTTGTTTATACATAGCTTCTAAAACAATATTACGACGATTTGTTGCAGCTTTCACATGTTCGGGTTCAGTGGGATCGTAATAACTTGGACTCTGTGGGAGCCCCGCCAGCATAGCGGCCTCCGAAAGCGTTAATTTATTTAGATGATCGGCATCGATTCCGTAGTAATTTTTGGCGGCAGCTGCTACACCATATGCCCCGTCTCCAAGGTAGATCTTATTTAAATACATCATTAAGATTTGATGTTTGGAATACTTTTGCTCAAGCTGATAGGCCAAGCTCCATTCCTGTACCTTTCGCTTTATTGTTTTCTGAGGTGACAAAAAGGAGTTTTTAATGACCTGCTGTGTAATCGTACTTCCGCCTTGAGATCCGAAATCCCCTTTTAGGTTCTTGAAGATTGCTCTCGCAGTTCCTTTTATATCAATGCCATTGTGTTCATAAAAATGTGCATCCTCCGTGGCAATGAAAGCATGTTCCAACATTTTTGGAACTTGAGAATACTTAATTTTTGTCCGCTTTTCTTTACCATATTCGTAAATGAAATTCCCGTTTTTATCGTATAATTTGGTAGAAAGCGGATCGACTAGTTTTGAAGCATCTATTTTAGGTGCATCCTTAATCATTGCTGCAACCGTAACTGCCCCTATTCCAATTGAAACAACAACTAACAGTAAGCACCAAAGTAAAACTTTTTTCAAGAAAGACCTTCTTTTAGGGGAGTTTTCACCTTTTTTTTGATCTTGTTTTGTTTTTTCCACTTGTTTTCGTTCCTGACGAGAACGATACGTTTCTGACATTAATCTACTCTCCCATATTCAAGTTACTCAACAAAATTGAAGAAAACTATGCAAAGAAATAACCTTTTATTTACTCACTATTCATTGATAATCAGTATGGTATTTAAAACAATGCATTTCATGCAAAACCTGTATATAACGAATTAAGGAAGAATTTATCCTATACTTGGTCGGTTTTCGCAATAAAGTAATCACTTCGTACTATCTTATCTAATGCATCTTGTAGAACGTCTTCCTTCTTTACATCTGGCCCTTTTAATATTTTTTCTCGTTTAATATCATTATCCAAGGTATAACAAACAATGACATATAGTGAACAAATAAAAAAAGACAGTGTACCACGCTGCCTCTTGTTGTATGGGTTAAAGAAAACGAAGAATTATTTAATCTTATCTAGTGAACAATTATTCTATGTTTTAATTCTGAATTCATATCTAAAACACCTATCACAATTTGATTATCTTCCGTCAATGTTATGTATCTGAAATAATCATCATCAGAAATCAACAAATCGGTGTCATTCGTCGTTTTTTCCATTTTGGCAAATACATCTACTGTGTACTCAAGGTGAAAAAAATCATCAAATCCCTTGCTTGAGCTACCTACCCAGGTATACAGAAAATCTTTCAGTGTGATTTGTTCAATCACCGATAATTGTTTCTTGAATTTTAACTTATCTACTGTGACGCTTATCATCTTTCAACACTCCTTAACGAGTATTAATTATATACATTGAAGTCTCCTTCAACAATGCTATTTGCGTAACAATCCGTTTACAGTTTAGTTACTATACTAAAGGGGCAGGTTAGTTCAACAAGGAGTTATAATATATTAGATTCAGAAGCTTGTAAAAGTGGTGGTGAAAAATGCATATAAAGTAACGAGATCCACCTAAAATAAGAGAGGCAAATTGAATTGAACATAGATATAGGGTTTCTCTTCCTTGTTCTTTTATCTCTAACAGGATTAATATTGTCCATTAGATATACTAAAGAACAAGATAAAGAGCAGAGTGAAGTAGTAAGTGGAGCAGGAATCTTCGGTAATTTTGTTTATCTTTTGATAACTTCACTACCATTTAGGGTAAGAAAGGCGATATATATTATAGTGTGCCTTCTTATGGTCCTTTTGTTTTCTATTGGTTTATGGGAAGTATCAAAGGTTTAGTTATGCAACTTACAGGTACTTTACTTCAATAAGGGAGGTTGCTGCGGCAACCTTTTTCTTACGGAACTAAGGGCCAGGTTAGTGCAATAAGACGGGTTGAAAATCCAGCTCTCTTTTAAGTCGCTCTTGAGACATATTATTCAGCTAAGAAAAGTAAAAAATAAAAATCCATCCCTGAAAAGCTTCAAGGATGGATTCAGACAAACACCAAGATCCTTAGGGTGTCTCTTGGATAATTCTTATTATGGCCTATAGATAGTTTTCGAAAAATACCTTTGGTACCATCTATAAATATTTCATATGAATAATTCATTCTGTATATTACCATCTATTGGAAATTATATATACGGTCATGAGATAGGACTTACAAATTATATATAGTCCATTTTAACAATACTTATGGAACTAACCTGCCCCGATAGTTGCATAAAGAAAATCTGTCTTAAAGACAGCTCTGATCTTCAGCTAACGCACCCGTTAGTTCATTAAGAAAAGCGATTCTGGAATATTGAAAAAAAGAGGCCATCCTTTTTGGACAGCCACCTTTCCGCTAATTATAAAATTTCTAGTAGAGCTCGATATCATTATATTGGTCACTTCAGAATGTTACCATCTATACTTCAGAGAAGGTATCTCCAAAATGAATTGGCTTTCAATCTTTGAAAACTATGAGAATACTGCAATTTTACGTGCGATAGATTCTGTTAAACGAGATGCTACTTTTGGAACAGCCCATTTAATAATTGGTGTTAACACCGCACCAGATAATCCGCCTGCATGGATTTCCACCGTACAAGTCATTATTGTTTTACCATTAACATCTTCTGCAGTAAAGTGACCGCTTCCTGTAAAATTATCTGATAAACCTTTTAGTTCAAACTTAATATTTGAAGGTTCATTCCATTCGGTAATATCTACCTGCGCTTGTATTGTTTTTTTAATACCTTTCACACTACCTTCAAATGTCCAAATAGATTGCTTGTCATTTATGATTTCATGTTCTTTATAGGCTGGTACTGTCGTTGCCCATTTTTCGAGATCACTGACATAATCCCAAACTGCTTGTACATCTACTGGAACTACTACAGTATGCGTTCCCGTTGCCATTATGATCCCCACCTTCACTATGTATGAATTGTAACTTTACATTTCTACAAAATAATTATTACATAAAAAGCATAAACTTACATCACTAATTATACATAGCTTTCCTTCTTCCAATCCTCCACAATCCGGCTCTTTAATGGAATAACAGGACTGACGTTTTTAAACGACTTTAATGTCACTTAACAGTATTCCTTATGGAACTAACCTGCCCCGTTAGTTGAATACACAATTACTCCTCTCCAACTGTTTTAGGTTTTACTAAAACCAGCAACAAAAAGCTCAACCACGAAATACTTAGCATAATTACATATACAATATTCCAAGTAGATTGTTCCTTCACTAAAGCTAAAACCTCACCAATTAGCAAAATAGTAATTATTATGAAGGATAACCTATTTGCATTTAATACTATAAACTTTCTCATTTTCTTACCCATTTATATACACCACGTCTTAGTCATTATTAATATTTTAACATTTACTTCTTGTTCAACTAACCTGCCCCTTTAGTTCTATAAGTACTCGCTAATCAAATCTGCTGTTTTAACGAGGTCTTTAATTAAAGAAAATCAACAATAGTCTTTTTCAAAGCAAAAAAACTAGATAATATATTATTTCTTGAAATTTTTCTCTTAGAATGAAAACTTTTTGGACAAGCTATACGTTTAATAAGTACAGAGCTCTAATACCACATCGATTGAGAGGATTAAATATAGTGAACGAACTAAACTTAGATCAGTTGATTGCAGATTTTGTGATACAAAACAAAGAAAAATATTATAGACTTGCTTTTCACTATGTAAAGAACCAGGCAGATGCGCTAGATGTTGTACACGAATCGATTATAAAAGCACTATCCAATAAAGAAACGTTGCAGAATCCAGATTTTTTGAAAACTTGGTTTTATCGAATTGTGATTAATACTTCAATTGATCTTCTTCGAAAACAGGAAAGATCGGTTATAGTAGATGACAATGTTCTTTCGAGTTTGGATGGTGGGAAAACAGATCATTATGAAGATGTCGATCTCAAGATCGCTCTTACTTCGTTACCAGTTCAATATCGGAGCGTCATCATATTACGCTACTTTGAAGACTTTAAATTAGAAGAAATTGCACAAATTTTAGATAAAAATATAAACACTGTGAAAACAAGATTATATAAAGCATTATCGATGCTGCGTATCACGTTGAATGAAATTTAGAAATGGAGTGATTCTCATGACAGATAGAAAAATAGAAAACTTGAGAAAAGAATATGAAAATATTCCGATTCCAGATGAGTTAGATTTTGTGGTCATAAAAGCATTAAAACAAGAAGCTGGATACCCAATGAAAAAGGAAAAAAATCATAAAAAATTATATACAGCATTAACTGCCGTAGCCGCATCCGCATTATTTATAACTGGTGTGAATACAAATCAATCGTTTGCAGCCACTGTCTCAAACATACCTGTGATTGGTAGTTTAGCAAAAGTCGTTACATTCACTGAGTTTAATGTAAATGAAGAACAATCTAAAGCAAATATTAAAGTTCCATCAGTGAGTGGATTAAAAAATAAAAAACTAGAAAACGAATTAAATGAAAAATACCTAACAGAAGGAAAAGCACTTTTTGAAAACTTCAAAAAAGAAACAAAATATGCGAATAAAATTGGTGGAGCTCACTTGGGAATTAAAAGTGGGTATGAAGTAAAAACGGATAACGAGCAAATCCTTTCAATCAAACGTTACGAAGTAAGTACATCAAATGGATATTCTGCAACTCAATTTGACACAATCGATAAACAACATGAAATATTAATTACGTTGCCAAGTTTATTTAAAAATGATCATTACATTGATATCATTAGTGAAAATATCAAAACCCAAATGATTGAGCGATATGAAGAAGATAAAGAAAATAATTATTATTGGGTTGAGGGCATTCCAAATGATATCGAAGCAGCAGGATTGTTCCAAAAAATAAATAAAAACCAAAACTTCTATATCAATAATAATGGAAAATTAGTGATTTATTTCGATAAATACGAAGTGGCACCTGGTGCATATGGTGAATCAGAATTTGTCATCCCAACAAATGTTCTTTCTAATGTTTTAGTCAGTGATGCTTACATTAAGTAAAGACTGAAATAGAATGGTTCTAGTACAAGTAAGACACGCTAAAAGAGTCAAAATCCTTTACAAATGAATTTATGAAGTACATCAAATTTTTTTAAAAATCCAACACTCTCTAACTTGATAAGAATTCCAACTTTCAGTAAAATAGTTGGAATTCTTATCACTATTTATGTATATTACAATAACTTTAAAATCTATTTTTATTATTATTAATACTTAATACTCTGTTTCTGTATTATCAAATATACAAAATTAAATAAGGGATTTTTTAATTTTTTCTCAATTCCTTATTGAACTAATCTGCCCCGATAGTTGCATAAAGAAAAAGCTGCCTTATAGACAGCTCTGATCTTCAGCTAACGCACCTTTTAGTTCAACAACAAAATTTATTATTATCCTATTACTTCTCCCAAAGCTCTATACGCCTTCCCTCTGGATCTTCAATCCAAATAAACTTTCCAAATTCATTAATCGTCTTTTCCATAACAAGGGGAACACCCATTTTTTCTAGATGTTTGATACTGTCATCCAAATTTTCAACTTGAAAGTTTAACATCACTTGTTGTTCTGTTGGAAAATAGCGATCATTTTCAGAAAAGAAGGAAAAGATAGTTTCATTGCCTGATTGTGGTGTAATAATGGTAC
>NZ_CAKKLV010000039.1 GCF_918698115.1 Peribacillus sp. Bi96 | reverse complement strand
TTTGCCGCTTGCTTCCTTCAGATTCCACGTCACCATGGACACCCTTGCATTAAGCTAACCATTACTACTGCCTTCATGGTTCGGGACTCGCACCCTATAGATTGCACCCATGCCGGGCGCACGAAAAAGCTGCCTTAAAGACAGCTCTGATCTTAAGCTAACGCACCTGTTAGTCCATTAAGAAAAAGGATTGCCACAGCAACCCCCTTGCTAAACTCAAGAATCCGTTACTGAAAGAAAAGCAGAATTAGTTGCGAGCAGTATTTCTTCTATACCAATCTTCTAATGACATCTCTCCAAAGGATTCCTCAAAGTCCAATCTTAAAGGAGCAATCAATTCTAGAGGATTTCCGTCTGGGTCATTAAAATAAATAGCTGCGTGGGCTTGTGGATTGTTATCAAGAACTAAAGGTTGTTGTTCTTCAGTTAAGTCAAAGCTTGTACGAATTTCGATTCCTTTACTATTTAACCAATCTTTTGCTGATGTCATGTCCTCTATATCTATTTATAAAGCTACATGTCGTATTGAAGGATGGTACGGAATTTCTACATGGTTTGTTTCCCATAGACCAAGCCAACTTTTACCTTTCTCAATCCAGAAGAAAGCTAATTTATCATTTTGATATGCAATTTCTAAATCTAACTTTTTATAAAATTTTATTGAGTTTTCAAGATTACTTACAGGTAAATGTGCCTCATAAAGACCTTTTATCATTTCTCGTCCCACCTCGTTATGATATCTATAAATTCCTTATATTCGCTGTATCATACTAATTTTTGGAATCTCCAGATATAAGCCTGAATCAAGCTACATTTATAATCGTAGTTTTTTGAGTTAAATCAGAATTTTGTTAAACTAACCTGCCCCGATAGTTCCATAAAGAAAAGCTGCCTTAAAGACAGCTCCGATCTTCAGCTAAAGCACCCGTTAGTTCATTAAGAAACCCTGTATGGAAACAAAGAAAACAAATAAAGAGATAACAATGCTCATATATCCCCAAAAGCCTTTTCTGTCTTTTTGAAGTTCAGATAATCCTGTAACTAACATAATTGCCCCCAAGAACAACATAGAATACGGCATCAACTCAAAATTTTCAGTAATTAGCTGATAGGCTGATAAAGCAAGAACAATTATTGCTAAGATAATTCTAATCATTTTCAAGAATATATTTCCCCCTAAAAATTAAGTTCTGTACAATTTCTGTTTCAATCATACCATTTGACACCTTTTTATTTGTGTAAAAAATGGAAACTTCTTTATGCAACTATCCTGCCCCGTTAGTTGCATAAGGAAAAAGCTGCCTTAAAGACAGCTCTGATCTTCAGCTAACGCATCCTTTAGTTGAAGAAGAAAAGGCTTTGGTCTAGGGGCTAGGTAGTAGTACCCCTATAATGAGAGAAAAGTATTTTTTTGCGGAATTCATAACTTCGTTCTAGAAACTTGTTAAGATTTTCGCAGTTTCCTCCCTTTCGATGAGTTTTTGGTTTCTTATCATTCTTTAATAACACAGAATGAGTAGGCATTTGAACGTTTCTGACATGAGCATCTCAAACATAAAACGACCGCAAAGTGAAGTAAACTTAACGGTCGTTTTAAATTTTGCTTAGTTTTTTTCCAATGACATGAAACATATAATTGTCCTTTTTCTTTGATATGTTTCATTGAATAGGTTTTAGTTCAATCCAAGCTTAACGTGAGCTATATTGCTCCCCGGGATAATTAGTAGTTAAAAATGCAGCCATCTCCTTACTTTTTTGTTTCCTTTCCTTACGCTTTCCTGCTCGATCTGGTGCGGTTTCATGTAATTTTCTCTCTTCTTCTGTTTCAGGAATGACTTGTGGAACACGTGTTGGCCGGTTATGTTGATCAAGTGCTACAAATGTTAATAGTGCAGTTGCTGCGATCTTACGTTTACCGCTTTTTAAGTCTTCTGCAATAATTTTCACAAAAACTTCCATTGACGAGGTACCTGTCCAAGTTACATAAGATTCAAAGCAGACTGCATCTGTTGTTCGTACTGGATGTAAAAAATCAACAGAATCTGTTGATGCAGTTACACATTCCCTACGACTATGACGTGCTGCAGAAGTAGAGGATACTTGATCCAATTGACTCATCAAACGACCACCAAATAACGTATTATGATTATTCACATCATTTGGAAACACACGGCTTGTTCTTATAACTCTTGATTCTTTGCAGTATTTAGCTTCCATAAACATATCTCCCTATAATATATAAACTTCTTTATATCCATTCGAAATAATTACTCAATCCTACATAATAGTGAACTGTCTTGTTCATATCAATTCAATTTGATATTGAACAAGGTTCTAGTGTACGTCTAGATTTATATACTCCTGACTATCTTCAGAAGGAATGTAAAAAGTTAAAATTAACTAAAGATTCTAACTATTTACGATTCAACTAAATCATAATCATTAAAATAAATTACTTCTGTTAGGATTTTACACCCTTTAATTCCCCTGAAAGTTTCTTTAGCTTCTTTTTCAGTGTCAAACTCAAATATTTTAACGTTATTCCTGGAATGAACAGTGATTACCCACATAAAATGCCTCCAATAAAAAGTTTTTTAAATCTGTTTTTCCATAGAATGATAGAAAATATTACATTTTATATCCAGCCCAGGAAACGAGAAGATTCAGCCGGATTTCTAATTCCCACCATATAGGCTGCTAAACGCATATCGACTTGATGTCTCAGTGTTGTTTGATAAATATTTCAAAAAGAATTGACCATTACTTTGCGTAATTTTTCAGCCACTTCTTTCTCTAGCCAATAATATCCTTACGTATTTTGTACCCATTCAAAGTAAGAAACCATGACACCACCTGTACTGTATATATTATCGTTATTCACCATTTTGACCGGTATACGAACGGTCATCATGCGCATCGGCTCTTTTAATAGTTCAAAAAATCCCTCTGAATAACCTAATTTTTTTATCGCTTCTTTTATGACTGTTTGTGTGGAACGAAATAAACTCAGATCACCTGTTCAAATTCTTTGCAATTAACCTTATCCCTTGTTTTCCTATCTCTGTTTATTAATGTAGCACCTTAGAATTTTGCCCATCTCCCAATCAAACTCTTCTCCTATAACACGCAAATATTCCTTACCGAGTTCGATTTTATATAGAAGAATGTGCTTCTTGATAGTCTATTGTATTTTCTCCTTACTTAATATCTGCAAATGGTTCATGAGTATTGGATTAAGGACATATATGTTTTACCTCCTAAGTTTTTAACTCTTCATCAATCTATAATGCAACTATCGTGCCAACTTCCTTTCATAAGGTAACTCTTAGCATTAAAGGATTTAAGGACTAAAAATCGCAAAATATTTTTGCACCGATTAATTTTAGTATAATGAGAGCAAAATGATTTTGCACAAAAAGAAGATGTTTGATTAAATGTGAGATAAGTTACTTAAAGGAGAATCAAATCCAAATTTTATTAATAGAGTCGAAACGCCAGATTTAATTCCTTTATATTCAATTTTTTACTTAAGCAAACTTTGTTTAAACGCAAAACAATTATGCGTATTATTCCATTTTTTTATAGATAGCAAACAAGTTCTGCGCTTTCTCATATAAAGAGATAAACAACGGCTTGACTATTTCATTCGATAGTTAGCTTTCCTTTGCGTATCGGAACTTTCGTATGCGTTATTTTTTATCCTCTCTAGATGTGAAAAATAAAAAGATTAAAAGAAGATGTTTAGACTAAAAATGTCTAAACATCTTCTTTACCTAGGACCTAATGATCTAATCAAAATGTTAGTAGTAATTTATTTAAAGTCTGTAAAAGTGTCCTTTAAGATGCTATTAATAAAATGGTTGTAGGGCATACCGGATACTCCACAAAGAAATCATTGTGCTTTTCCAATTTCATTGTGTTCACCACTTTTGTGCCTATTTTTCTTCTTTATTATTAGGTGATAATAAATGTAACAGGCCACCATGAAAGGTATACCACAGTATAGCCCTAGTCTTTGATTAGGAATAAAAATAAGGCTAATTAGTACAATACCGTATGACACGAATCCTAGAATCGGAACGAGTGGATAAAGAGGCGTTCTAAATTTCAAATCCTTTACATCTCCACCTTCTGCTATAAACCTTTTTCTAAAAAAGAACTGTGATGCACAAATAGACATCCATACGACAATGGTAATCACACCAGAAATAGAAATAAGCCATACATAGACAGTTTCTGCAGCCACGACACTAGTAAGAAGTGAGAGGGCCGATATCGATATAGTGATAATCAGTGCATTCAACGGAATACCTTTTGAAGATAATTTACCTACCATCGATGGGGCCATTTCAGTTTTAGAAAGTGACCAGAGCATTCTTGATGCTGCATACAGTCCTGAATTTGCTACTGATAGAACAGCGGTAAGGATAACAAAATTCATAATATCTGAAGCATATGGAATTCCAATCATGTCAAATACGGAAACAAACGGACTTTCAACCAATCCCGCAGTTTTCCACGGTATTAGTGCAACAAGTACAAACATCGCCAAAACAAAGAAAAACATGGTACGCCAAATGATATTTCGAATGGAGCGAGGAAGTGTCTTGTCTGGATTTTCACTTTCTCCAGCAGCTATACCAATGAGCTCAGTTCCCTGGAAAGAATAGTTCACAGTAACCATTGTTAAGAATATGGCGAGAATCCCATTTGGGAAGAGGCCACCGTCACCTGTGAAATTCGAAAAAAATGGGGCAGATTCATCACCTTTTAAGTTAAGGAAACCAAACATAGCTGCCCCCCCAAGGATAATAAAGAGAACAATAGCTGTCACCTTAATGCTAGAAAACCAAAATTCTGTTTCTGCAAAGCTACGAGTGGACAATGCATTGATCGAGAATATAATAATTCCGAATACCATACACCAAATCCAAACAGGAACTTCCGGAAACCACCGCTGCATAAGAATACCTGCAGATGTAAATTCTAATCCAATGGTATTCGCCCAACTTAACCAGTAAAGCCAACCAATCGTAAATCCGGTTGAAGGACTAATATATTTCGTAGCATATGCTTGAAAAGAGCCCGAATTTGGCATAGCTACTGTTAATTCACCAAGACAAAGCATAACAAGGTACATAAGAAACCCACCTAGTACATAAGCAAGAACGGCTCCTCCGGGTCCTGCCTGACTAATTGTAAATCCTGACCCAAGAAATAATCCAGTTCCAATGACACCACCAAGTGCAATCATGAACAAATGTCTGCTTTTCATCGTACGTTTTAATTCATCGTTTTCCTTGTGTATCATTCCCATTTTTTATCACTCTTTCTTATATCATTAATAAAACCAAACATTAAAATATTAAGAAAATTAATTCCTCCTTTCGTAGACATTTCTAGGAAAGGAGTTTTTTTCTACTTTTGCAATAGCCTCGAAATATAGTAAACTACTCTAACGATAGCTGTTTTTATAAACACATATGCTTAATAACATCAAATTATTAGGGAAGATAGGAAGGAATAAGAGATTCATTCTCCTTCCTATCTTTTGAAGCCATTACATTACCGGGCCTATTTGCTGAAAATTCCCTCTTTTTTTGTTAATAACTTAAGCGTTACATTTCTTAAAAGTCCGGGTAAAACGCCAAAAGTATAAGGTTTATAAACGCGTTCTGTCCATTTATGAGCGTCTTTTCCATATACTCCGATATTGATAGACGGAATATTCAGATTACGAATGTCCTTTATAGGCAAAGGATAAATGGACTCCCATTCTGGGAAATTTTTTAATAACGACAGGATGTCCTCGTCGGTTTCGTGCAATGATAAAAAGCTTCCATCTGCCAAATAGGGGAAGAACTTTTTTACTGCAAACTTTTCGTCAGTTTCTTTTGCTACTTCATCTAATACTTCTTTTAGCGCATTTTCCAGATTAGCGTCCCTCTCATTATCTTGATTTAAATAGTTGTGTGGAAGATAAGGTGGCGCGAAAAAGATGATAACCCGCGGCTTTTTATTCGGATCAAGTTCTTGTAAGGCTTCGACAATTTTGAAGCAAAGCATTCTTGGCTCTAAATTTTCATTCTCATTAAACACTTTCTTCATTCTTTCCGCTGTATTAATCCCCATCTTTTCCAACTCATCCACATAATCTGCCAAACTCGTTACTTCAATATTCCAGGATAGTGTTTTAGGTGGCAACCCTGTGCGCATGAGAAAATCATTGTAATGCTTGAATAGGACATGTTCTGTTTCCCTGCAGGCCTCAAATGCAACAGCAGTTAACTTATCCATGACTTCCTTCGTCGTCGCTTTATAAACAAAGTAGTTAAAATAGAGGTAGCTACTAGTAGCGGTTTGAACATTGTAAAATTCTTTTGTATCGCGTTGATACAAACAAGAAGGTGGGAGAACCAATTCACCGTCAATATTTTCGGCTAGATCTAGGTTATTATGGACACGGCGCGTTATCTCAGCCGCAATAAAGTTTGGATCAATACCGGATAACGTTTCACCTACATGGGCCTCGCGACCATAAATATAGAAACTCGGCAGAAGCTTTCCTGCTGCTCCCGTATAAATATAGCGGTGAGGGTCATTATCATATAAAGGAGTAATAAAATCATCATTAATGGCTACTGTATAAGACAATCCTTGCTCCTCTTTCAATCTATTCAACTCAGCAATGGCAGATATCACTCCCTTATGCTGGCTTTCTTCATCAGGGTTCACCATTAACAGGATATTACCCGTCAATTCTTCGGGATGTTCGGAAAAGTGGAGAACATTTGCAATATGTATTGCGATCCCGCTTTGCATATCAACGGATCCTCTTCCAAACAGCCACTCTCCTGATTGAGCATCTTTTTGTACATCATTGTCAAATGCATACATTTTGAAAAAATCCTCTAACGCATCGGGATTCATCGCATCTTTTTTCATGTTGCTATAATCTTCAATACCAACCGTATCCAAATGAGAATGGTAAATAATTGTATCTTTTGTCTCTGTTTTCCCTTTGACTAAAGCAAAAATATTTTTCCGGCCTAGTATATCGTTTGGAACCGGCTGTTCCCATACTTGAGATGGGTTTTGTTGAAAATACGGAAAGCCTAGAAGAGTTTCTTTTACAAAGTTAGCCACTTCCACCTCGCCAATTGTTCCGTTAATGCTGTTAATACTTACAAGAGCACGTGTAAGCGTTTCTACTTTTTCTGGCATTGTCATGTTGTAAATTTTGTTGTACATGATTGTTATCTCCCTTAATAAATGTTTTTATTTATTAGTTGCTAACTGTTTACGCTTTATTGAATGAACAAATTGCTCCATTCTGTTTAATCCTTCTTTAAGCGTTTCGATAGAAGCCGCATAAGAAATCCTTACATACCCTTCTCCAAACTCTGAAAACGCATCGCCAGGAACAACTGCAACACTTGTCTCTTGGAGTAGCTTCAGCGCAAAATCAAACGATTTCATCTTTGTACTTTTTATAGAAGGAAAAACGTAAAAGGCACCATCTGGTTTGACCACATCTAATCCCATCTCGGTAAGCCTTTTGCAGACGTACTCTCTCCTTTTTCGATACTCTTCAACCATCTGACTTGGATCATCCTTCCCTTTGGTTAAAGCTTCGATTGCCGCATATTGGCTAATTGTGCTGGCACAAACTGAATTATAAAGATGGACTTTTAACATTTGGCTAGATAAATAGGAAGGCGAAAAAGTAAAACCAATTCTCCAACCTGTCATAGAATGGGATTTTGCAATTCCGTTAATGACGATAGTTTTCTCCCTCATACCTGGAATAGAGGCAATTGAACAATGCTTTTTATCATAATACAGTTCACTGTAGATTTCGTCTGAAACAACAAAGATGTTTTTATTTCTAAGTACATTAGCAATTTCAACGATATCTTCTTCACTTAACATCCTTCCGGTAGGATTTGAAGGTGAGCAAAGAACAATGCAGCGTGTTCGTTCCGTTAGTTTATTCTTAATCATTTCAGCATTCATTTTGAAAGAATTTTTTGACGTATCAACGTAAACCGGAACTGCTCCGCATAATGTAATTAACGGTTCGTATCCAGGATAAATTGGCGAGGGAAGAATGACTTCATCCCCTGCTTGTAAAATGGTTCGGAACGCACTATCAATGGCTTCAGTTGCACCATTTGTTACAATGATTTCATCCTCAGGATTGTAGGTGAGATTATACTTTTGGAATACATAATCTGCGGCAGCCTTCCGAAGGCTCAATAGGCCCGCGTTATGTGTATAGGCTGTATGGTCTTGTCTAATCGCTGTTATTGCAGCTTCTTTTATATGTTCAGGTGTTGGGAAATCTGGCTGACCAAGAGTAAGATTGATCGCATCTGTATTATGGATCACCATATTGGAAAATGTCCGTATTCCGGGAATCTTGATGGTTGAGACGCTTTTATTTATCGTAATTTCCATTTGTCCTATCACCTTTTTTTATTATTTTTGATCTTACATAGTGTTTCTAATTTTCAGCCGGAATTAATGGACGATCAGGTTTGATGAGAAACCATAAGAAAATAGCAAGTCCGATAGGGATGATGTTGATTAATAGGGTTGTATTCCAACCCATTTCCTGCGCTAACCATCCGCAGATAATTGGAGATGTTATTCCTCCAATGCTTCCCCAAAGGTTCATCCAACCACTGACAGACCCTGCGAATTCTTGACCTAAATCGTTTGCGGTTGCCCAAGAAGTAACGATTGGCAGCCCAAGAGCGCCAAGTGCTAGTGTCAACCAGACAACGTTCATCCAAGGACTTGTGGAATAGGCAGCGAAATACAATCCTATAATGAAAAAAATGAATCCGATCAAGGCTAGACTACCTCGAGCTTTCATTCGTGAGTTTGTTCTTTGTAAGATGATATCCGATAAGGCGCCTCCAGCAAGAACAGTGAAACAAATGGCCAGCCAAGGGAAACTTGCCGCTACCCCCATTTCTTTTAATGAGAAATTTCGTGCTTCCATTAAATAAGTAGGTAACCATGTTAAAAAGAAGGTGTTCATATAGATGACGACAAAGTATTGTATCCCAACTGCCCAAAATCGGATGTTTCTTAGATAAATCTTCCACGGGGCGGTCTTTTTTACTGTTCCGGTGATGCTTCGATTTTCACAAATAAGCACTTTTTCTTTTTCAGAAATCCAAGGATGATTTTCTGGTTTATCACGCCCTACAATATACCAAACTAAGCCAATCCCAATGCCAAGAATAGCGAAACTATAGAAAACGCCTTGCCATCCAAAAAGCAGCAAGATAGCCACTGAAACCCCTGGTGCTATAACAGGTCCGAAGAAAGAACCAGCTAATAAAGCACTTGCTGCTCGTCCCTTTTCATGTTTTTGGAACCAGTATGAATTGAAGACAGCGTTGGCTGGATACATTGGACCCTCACCAACACCAAACAGAAACCTTACAATGCATAATACAACGTAAGAAGTAGAGGCAGCTGTAAGTGCTGTAAATGCAGACCACCAGGTAATCGCTATTATAATGATCTTCCTTGACCCGAATTTTTCTGCTAGCATCCCACCTGGAATTTGAGCAATACAGTATCCTGCGTAAAAGAGGGAAGACAAAAGTCCAAATTCAACTTTGTTCATATTTAGAGCATCCATCATCGGTTTAGCGACCACAGATAGATTGGCTCGGTCCATGTACGCTATCAAACCTATAATAAAAAAAATCAAACCCATGCCCCAACGTAATCCAATTTTTCTCTCCTTGCCTTGAGATTCGTCGATTAATTCTACCTGTTTTTCGATGTTCCCTTGTTTCATCTTTTTATCCACTTCCTTTATAAGAATTAATAACTGAAAAAAGTATAAAACAGGATTATGTAGGGAGCCTAGGTGAAAGAAATAAGCATTTTTAGTAAATCGGTTAATTTTGATTATTGATTAACATCTTTTCCCAAAGAGGATCGAATCGACGAAGGTATTTTTCAACACCTAAAGCTTGCAACTCTTGACGTCGTTTTTCATCTGCTTCTTCTTCCTTTTTGCCGATTTCAATAAAACTTAATGTTTCTTCTTGTGGAACAACTAACAAGCCATCATTACTACCAACAATAATATCCCCAGGGTTAACGATGCATCCTGAAATGGATACAGGTACGTTTACGTCGCCATCAATACTATAGACTTTGGTGGTTAAAGGTGAAATCGCGTAAGAAAACACGGTGAATTGCAATTTATTAATTATTTTAGTGTCGGTAACAGGCCCGTTAATGATCGCAGCAATAGCTCCTTTTTCCATCGCAACTCTTGTTGTAATTTCTCCCCAACATGCAAAACGCTCTTCTTCGTTCATATCAATCACAACTACATCACCTGGCTGTACTAAATCCAGTGCCTTATAAACTAATAGACCGTCATTTGGAGGGATTCGGACCGTTACTGCCGGACCAGAAAATGTGTTTTCAATCGGGAATATAGGCTTGATTTTCTTAGTACTGATTAATTGGAAATTCAAATGATGCCCATAATCACTTGGTGAAATAGTTCCCAATTGCTTTACTTCTTCAAGTTTTGGTCTTGGAATTATAGAATTTACCGTTATCATTACATTCATCCTTTCTTTGTAAACGTTATCAATTACTACCTTATACCTCTTGTGACTTGTTGTATTTATGTTGTATATTATATGTATACAACAGATAAACTTATTAGTCAATCTATTCTGAATTTAATCGCACGATTTATATGATAGAATAAAGTAAGTTAATGAAATTCATTGTTGATTAATTTTTATATACGATTATGTAGTATTAATACTTTTTAAAAGGATAGATAAAATGAGCATACACCAACCCAAACGACAATTTTTAAAAGATCGAGCTTATGAGATGATTAAGAAACTACTTATGGACGGAGAGTTATCGCCAGGAGAATTTGTTAAAGAGGGGGATCTCAGTGAACAGTTAGAAATGAGCAGGACCCCCATTCGGTCAGCCCTTCAGCGTTTAGAACATGATGGATTGGTCCGTATTCATCCAAAGCAAGGTATCTATATATGTGATATTTCTGTAAAACAAGTCAATGAAGTGTATGAAATACGAATTGCACTTGAAACATTTGCGTTACGAAAGCTTTCACATAGTATTGAAAAACACCAACTCGAAGAACTATATGACATCTTAAACCAGCAATACGAGTATATAAAAAACGAAGATTCCTATTCAGCACTTGAATACGATATGAGGTTCCATCTTAAAATAATGGAGTTTAATAAAAATGAACAAATGTTTGAGATGTTTAAAAGCATTAGAGAAAAACTTACATTTTACGGAAAAGAAGTATTAAAGAAAAAAATTGATCGCCTAAAGCAAACATATGATGAACACTTATTAATTGTAAGGGCCCTGGAAAAAGGCAACGCGGAAGAAGTAGTTCGACATATTGAAGAACACTTACAATATGGCAGAAAAACGCTCCTGGATCCATGAACGGTACTGCAAAAGTGTAGAGTGATGCTCGTCTAAAAAATCCCACAGCCATTCTCTAACAAGTCATGTAACAACACTATATACATTTTGAATTGTTATTTATCAAAAATAATACTGTAAGTAACTCATTACTCGGCAAAGTAATATTCAAAAAGTACAAACATATATAAAATGTACCCTATAGAGTAGACATTTAAAAAAAGGTCTACTTATAGGGTACTTTTTTGTATTATTAAGAAAAAATGAGATTTGGGGAAATAAACGAGTAAAAAGGTTCGCATTTTGTGCTTTTCCCATTTCTATCCACGAATCAGTTTTTTACCATGTCAGCAACAACTATAACCTTCACACATCACCCCGAAAAACAATTATGGGTTATATCCCGCACATAGTCAGTAACAATTTTGTCTATACAATCAACAAGTTTATTTTCAATAAATTCTTCTGGTTTACATATAAAAAAGGTTGCTTTAGCAACCCTCCCTAAATGAAGTAAAGCACCATTTTGTTCATAATCACACAAAATATATAACCCATAATAGGGATGAAATGCTTAAAAAAAATGTAAAACCTAGCCCATTTAGTTCCTTTTTTGTTGCTTTTCAAGTAAATACCGTTCTATTAATGTTAAAGACAATCCTATGACTATGAGGATATAAGCCAAAAACCGATAATAACTATAAACACATAATTCAAGGTGGAAACAAAGTGAATAAGTTATGCTAACCTGATGGGTCAGTGCCCTTTTGTTGAAGAAATCTGGTACTCCGTACATATTTGAAATCCTACGAATAAGCCAATGTTCGTTAACAGAAAAAATCTATGAAAATT
Source organism: Peribacillus sp. Bi96 (assembly GCF_918698115.1). Taxonomy (GTDB): domain Bacteria; phylum Bacillota; class Bacilli; order Bacillales; family DSM-1321; genus Peribacillus. The sequence goes on along the minus strand of NZ_CAKKLV010000039.1, from coordinate 10,435 downwards.
AGTTTTTGAAGGTTACCTTCGAGAATCCTATTAGAAAATTCCCCTTTAAAACTATGTAACCAGTTCAGTTATAGGTCGAACTTTATCTGCACAATAAGTCTCGTTTTTGCGTGCTATTCCAACAAATATCCTGGCTAGCTTACCCACCTGTTAGTGAACAAGATCCATGTTTTATTCAATAACTTAAGCTAATACAGAAAATCTCCCTTTAAAAAAATAATCAAAAAGTTACTCCTTATTATTAACGAAAAGTTTTAAGAGGGCATATTCGACTAGACCTCCCCTTTAGTGAAATCCACTTTTATTCCCTATAAAATAAAAAAAGTGCCAACTTCACTTTAATAGAAATCGGCACTTGGTTTATTCGCTATACGTTATCGTGTCGTTTGTGGCGGTTGGCATACGTCACATTTACGTTGGTTATTATTTTTAAATTTCGTAAATGTTTTTTCAAAGTTGCTACCACATGCACATTTAAATAGTAACTTTTGAGAAAATCCGTGATATTCCGTTGTTAACAACTTACTTTCCGAATTTTTCTCAACAAATTCTTTAATTTTACCAATCGTCCATCGTTTATTCATTCTCTTACACCTCCAAATTTTTATCGCTATGCGGAGGCTTTTCTTGGCATCCGTTCAATTATAAGTAAAAGTCGTAATTACCCTAAGTTCATCATTATAACATGAGCTGACACTCAATTAAACAGATGGAAGGTACTATTTTAAACTAATCCGCTCCTTTTAGTTCCATAAGAAACGATTGGTTTACTTTTATTATGGAATAGGACATAAAAAAAGCCGCCCATCATTTGAGCAGCTCTTCATTAGTAAGTGTAGTTTTGGCTTTCAGTGGAAATAAGGGGCTTCTGGACTTACACCCGTCAAGAAGGGAGTTCTATCTCTCTACTAAAAAGCAACCGGCAGGGAGATTAACCCTTGTGAGCTCAGCGTGAAGTGCCAGTTGACATTCTCCCGAGGGACGCTGAGACGTAGGTTAGGCATGCGTCTCAACAGGGTGGAAAACGCAACGTCTCCTTCCACACGGGCTAGTGGCGCTCCCAAACACATATGGATGCCATGTCCAAAGGCGAGATGACGTTTCATTGTACGAGTAATATCCAGCTCCTCTGGGTCGGTAAACTGTATCTCATCCCGATTCGTTGATTTTAATATGGGAATGACCATGTCCCCTTTTTTGATTTGCTGCCCAGCTAGCTCGATATCTTCAGTGGCAAAACGCGGTCCCGCGATTGTGGCAGGCCCATTGAAGCGCAGCAATTCTTCCACAGCTGCAGGAACCAGACTGAGGTCGGCTTTTGCCATATTCAGTTGCTCTGGATGATCCAGCAACATCAAAGTGCCGGTGGCAATGAGATTCGAGGTTGTCTCATGGCCGGCAAAGATCAAAAGCGAGATCATCGAGATTAGTTCTGCTTCGTCGAGTCGATCTCCCTCCTCTTCGATAGCAACCAATTGGCTGATTAAGTCATCAGCAGGATGCTGGCGTTTGTCAGCGACAAGCTGCACGATGTATTCCCCGAAGGCTCGTATCTGCTCTGCGACCCCCGGATCTTTCCTTCCTAGGCCCAGACCGTGCGCTATGACCTCAGACCAGCCCCTAATCCGTTCCTTGTCTGCTTGAGGCACCCCAAGCATGTAAGAAATGACGTTGATTGGTAAGGGATAGGCATAGTCCTTGACAAGGTCCATCTCGCCTTTATCTTGTACCTGATCAAGTAATTCGTCAGCAATTTCCTGGACGCGAGGGCGTAAGCTTTCCATATATTTAGGCGTAAAGGCTTTGGACACCAACCTGCGCAACCGTCGATGGTCGGGTTCATCGACAGAAAGCATGGATTTTGCGTTAAGGAAGGTAGGGGGAGCGGATGGATCAGCATTGTTTTGCCTGATATCACTATTACCATTGATGGAGCCCCCGTCTACAGTAAAATGGGCATGATCTTTTAACACCTGCATTGCTTCTTCCATACGCGTAACCATCCATGCCTGACCATCCATTCCGCTAATCGGAGACGGGATAGGAATAATGGCTCCCATTGTCCGCATCTTAGCGAATATCGGAAATGGGCTTTCACCACTTTCACCACTAAACACGTCCAATATTGATTTCTCTGGTAATTTTTGATCTGAATTATTCATGACAACCTTCCTTTCTCAATGTGCCCTTTACGGGAGTCATCCGTTTGCTTAAATATTGTCCAAGGAATTATTTGCTGACCTAAAAATACCTTTCAAAGAACCATCAGGATGATAATCTTTAAGTTTTATATAACATCTAATTTCCTCCTTAGTTTACAACTAGGATAATTTATACATCCTTTAGATTGTGGATTTGCCTCTTAAATTCTTACTGGCTTCTTTAAAATTATGTTGTTTTCCTTCAGAAGCATTCTTAACACGTTTGATAAAGAAGGAAAGCAATAAACTAAAAATTCCGATGATAAGAATAACAAAATATGCGTCATTTATCCCCTGGATCGAAGCTTCCATAACCATATGTTGTTGTGTTTCACCCTGCGCTCCTCCCGTCACTAAGTCCTGAAGATGATTCGTTGTACTGTTTGTCATTACTGTCACAAGTAGGGCAGTACCTATCGCGCCGGCTACTTGTCTGATAGTGTTGGAAATAGCTGTGCCGTGTGCATAAAGACTTGAAGGTAATTGATTTAAACCTGCAGTCTGTATAGGCATAAGGAACATAGCCATCCCAATCCGACGGACTGTAGACATCACAACGAGAAACGTATAGCTGGTCGAGTCAGTCAAATCTATAAAGCCAACGGTTGAGATGATAATTATTGCTATACCGATAATAGTAAGCCATTTGGCTCCAAATCGGTCGAAGAGCTTTCCAACTGCAGGACTTAGCAACCCCATTAGGAGTGCCCCTGGAAGCATCAGTATACCTGACTCCAATGCAGTAAAACCGCGGGCATTTTGAAGATACAGAGGAAGCAGCATCATATCTGCATACATCATCATGGTAACACCTATACTTATAAGGGTAGTCAAGGTAAACATATTGTATTTAAAGGCTCGGAGATTCAGTAGCGGATTTTTGGAGATCAGCTGCCGCCACGTAAACAGGACAAGGGCCAGGATTCCTACAACTAGAGAAACAACTACCTCTGTACTTGACCAACCAGCATTGCCGGCTTCGCTGAAGCCGTACATTAAAGCACCAAATCCGATGGTTGAAAGGGCTACACTAATAAAGTCTACCTTGGAATGAACAGGTTCTGATACATTTTTCAGATAAATAAAACCGCAGATGATAACAATAACTGTAAACGGAATCATGCCATAAAACATGGCTTGCCAAGGAAATGTCTCAATAACATAACCAGTAAGTGTTGGTCCAATTGCAGGTGCAAAAATAATCGCTAACCCGACGTAGCCCATAGCAGATCCTCTCTTCTCTGGAGGGAAAAGGGATAACACAACATTCATGAGTAAAGGCATAATAATGCCAGCACCGGCTGCTTGAATCAGCCGCCCAGTCAGAAGTACAGGGAAATTGGTTGCGACTGCAGAAACAATCGTTCCGGCTAGAAAAATGATCATCGAAGTTTGGAACAATTGACGAGTGGAGAATCTCTGGATTAAAAAGGCTGTAATAGGAATTAAAACGCCATTCACCAACATATAACCTGTTGTAAGCCACTGAGCTGTTGAAGCTTTAATATTAAAATCATTCATTAATTCCGGTATGGCAACGCTCATTATTGTTTGATTAAACGTGGCAAGGAAAGCACCTATTATCAACACAAACATGATTGGTCCCTTTTTGATTGTTGCATTCTTACTCAATTTCATACATCCTCTCGGGTCTTCCGTAGATTAAATTTACACTGTGTTGTATAATTGACAATGTATAAATGAGATTATAATTACAATTTATCATGTTTTCAAGCTACAAAATTCCAAAAAGTGTATATTAATTCACAAAAATAAGGTTTATGTTGTTTATCGAGAAGAAATACGACGTAACACTATGAAGTGTAGCTTACGATTTGATGAGGAAGGAAAGAGACTATGATGGAAAAGAAAAAGCTTCACACAGACCCTCGCATACTCCGTACAAGACAATTAATTAAAAATGCATTTGTTGAATTACTTGAGGAAATGGATCTCCAAAAAATAACGGTTAATCGATTGGCAGAGAGAGCAACCATCAATCGTGTTACCTTTTATCTACATTATCGTGATATTCCAGATATGTTGGAAAAAATGGCAGACGATATGATTGAAGACATTTCAACGATTTTTAGTAATACAACAACGGACCAGACATCCTCTGATGAGATTAGTTGGAAAATAGTCGAAAATTTACTTGTGCATATAGCTGAACATTCGAATTTTTATAAGAACCTACTGGCTTCTAAGAAAGTCCCCATCTTTAGAGAACGTTTAACAATGTTTTTAAGGGAGAGGATAGTTACTAAGATAGAGGAAAACGGAAGGTCATCCCATATTCAAACTGAAATTGTCAAGGAAGACATTTTGATATGGTATGAAACCTCAGCATTAATAGGCACAATCGTTTCGTGGCTACAAAATGATATGCCATATTCACCGACTTTTCTAGCGAAACAATTCTCTTTGCTTCACCAAAGGAGGATAAATGTAGAAAGTTAATCATTTATAAAGTGTACAGATATACCGAACCTTTGCTCGCTGCATTATGGTTTCTAACTCTTGTAAATCTAATAGATTACGCCATAAAAAAGTTGAAAGGATTCCAGAAGGCTTTCCAAAAATCAACTGGCATATTTTGAGTGAACTTTAGTATAAAAGCCATAATTTAAATTACTTTAACAACACACCTAAAATGTGTTTCCGTTCAGAAAACTGAACGGTTTTTTCTTTATTTTCATCATTTATCTCTCCATGCAACAAACTTTTTTTATTGTGTCACCTGCCCCTTTATTTCCATAAGAAAAAGCTTCCATAAAGACAGCTCCGATCTTCAGCTTCCGCACGTGTTAGTTTAAGTACATTTTTTCGTAATCTTTTTTAACTAAATTAGCACCCGTCGGTCAGAATATGATTTTTTATCACGGAAAGAAAAGCAAAATGTTCCTTCCGCTGTCCTCCTTCAGAATGAACGTACATCATCTGTCGGCGAGAACCTATTGATGCTACACTTTTTCTGAGGTCTTTCGTTTCATTAAAATCTCATTTTCGTACCTATCTCCCCAATCTCGCATGAGGTAGATAATAGGTTTTAATGTTTCCCCAAATGCAGTAAGAGAATATTCGACTTTTGGAGGAATCTCTCGATATATTTCACGATATACAATACCATCTTGTTCCAATTCCCGAAGTTGTAATGTTAACATACGTTTTGTGGTATAGGGCATAAGTTTCCCTAACTCGTTAAAACGTTTAGGTCCGGAAATTAAGTTATATAATATGATTCCTTTCCATTTGCCGCCTATCACATCTACTGTAATGGCAACAGGGCAAGCTGTGGTATCAGGACACATTTCTGTTTTAAAGTCCTTCATAGTAACACCCCAATTTTTTTAAGTATCAAATTGTATACTATATTACAAATTTTATCCTATTCCACAAAATTGTTCGTACTTTTAAAATTATAATATATAAAGTATCATTGATTTTGCAAGCAAAGACTAAATATTCCCTCTCTTTGGACTATTCACCATTACAGACGTTACGTAAAAAAATCCGATAAGAATGTCACTAGCTGGCACAGCATTGGATTGGTACCAGATCATCTCATAACAAGGAATCACTTTTATGATCGTTCCGAGGGGAGGGTAATAGATTGTTTTCGGGGATATTATTTACCATTATATAAGCATCTGGAGCTGTTTCTGTTAAATTTGGTCTTCTGTCATCCCCTCCATTTACCATAGGAACCATCCGGTTTCTTTTTACAGGTATTTACGATTTAATAAATCACCTAGACATAGATTAGAGTAGCAGCTTGGATCATCAAGGTCAAAGGGAAGTAAACGCAGGTTATATTAGCTTTTTTCTTAGCACATACCAATCATTCTGACCATCAATAGGTAATGAGATATTTCCCCATTTTTAGGCAAATAAAAAGGAGTGACTACTATGAAATCACAAATTATTCAATCTTTTGGTGAACCATCCGCATTTCAATATAAAGAGATTTCAAAACCTGAACTGATACCTGGACATGTACTTATTCAAGTAAAGGCTACAAGTGTAAATCCTATTGATACGAAAGTCCGTGCTGGTGCAGTTCCAGCCGTTGCACCTGAGTTTCCAGCAGTATTACACGGAGATGTGTCAGGGGTGGTATCTGCAGTGGGTGAAGGAGTAACCGAATTTAAAATGGGCGATGAAGTGTTTGGATGCGCCGGTGGATTTAGAGGGACTGGCGGAGCACTTGCAGAGTTTATGCTTGCAGATGCCGATTTACTTGCTCATAAGCCGAAGAATTTGACGATGGAAGAAGCCGCAGCTTTACCATTAGTATCCATAACCGCTTGGGAAGCATTATTTAATCGTGCTAGGCTCATACCTGGACAAAATATATTGATCCATGGTGCCACCGGTGGTGTAGGACACATCGCCATTCAACTAGCCAAATGGGGAGGAGCGACAGTCTATACAACTGCCTCTTCGCAAGAGAAGCTGGAGATTGGCACACGCCTTGGTGCTGATATAACGATTAATTATCGAGAAGAAAGCGTTCTTGACTATGTACAAAAATATACAAACGGAAAAGGATTTGACGTCGTGTTTGACACGGTAGGGGGTGAAAACCTTGATCGCTCTTTTGAGGCAGCAGCAGTCCATGGAACAGTAACAGCCATTGCTGCTCGTTCGACTCATGACCTCTCCCCCGTGCATTCAAAGGGACTTTCTCTTCATGTTACCTTTATGTTGTTGAAGATATTAAACAAGGACATGCATAAACATCATGGAGAAATTTTGAAGAAGGTTGCTAGGCTGGTTGAAGAAGGGAACCTGCGTCCGCTTTTGGATTCAAACATTTTTACGTTTGATGAAGTCTCAAAAGCCCATGAGTACATGGAGTCAGGCAAGGCAATAGGAAAAATTGTTTTGAAAAATAGCTGGTAATATTATTGCAAATTTGAAATGCCTCAACAATTTTACGTTCATTTAAAAGTAGATGGTCCATAGAATCTCTATAAGATTCTCTATGTACCGTCTGCTTTTATTTTTAATTACCATGAAAACTAACAGGGCATAGGCAACTTTAAGATCATTTGAAACCACGACCTTTAGCTCTATAAGAAAAAAGAGCTACCGAAGCAACTCCCTTATTGAAGTAAAGCACCCTTTAATCAATTTTTTCTTTATTAATTTTCAGTATCTCCTTTAATGTAGCATGAATATTTTGAAGGCTAATTAATATCAATCCTAGCATAATAAATGTTACTACTTCCCCTGTAACTATAGAGATTATTGCTATTATAAGAGCATATAAGCCATAAAGCCAACCTTGCATTTTATATCACCTCACCGTGTTTTATTTTACCATTATTTCTTAAAATATCCTGGTCTGATAGTTACAAAAAGAAAAAGCTGCCTTAAGCAGCTTTGATCCTCAGTTCATACACCTTTTAGTTCATTTCACAATCTTGCTTTCTTGGATAAATTTCTATTACTAAATGTTTGATATATAAAAAGGGAACGCCTGCAAACCAGGAAGTTCCCTTTTTATTTCGTAAGATAAAATTTTCACAATGAAACAACGATAGATAAAATAGGATGCGGCAGCTTTTTTCAACCGCCACCTGTTACATGACAAACAGGAGTTGCATGGAATGAATATGGCTGGCACTAGCCCTACGACTAAAAAATTTGTATTCGTAGCACCAAAAAGGAAAAATCACAATAAAACTCCAGGATCAATAAAAACTCCTAGACAACCTAACCAGTATAAACACTTTCACATGTCCCAGCTATTGGTTCATAATAACAATGATTTTTATACTGACCAGCAAAAGGTTGGTTATACCACGTTGGAGGGCATGGAGCATATGGATTAAAATACCAAAGAGCATATTTCCCTGGATGTTCTCTCCAATAATCCAAATTCTGTTTTGCTAATCTTTTTTCAGCAGTTCTCGCTCTTTGATAAAATACATTACCTTTTTGAACAGCTTCAAAAGAATAATTTCCTCCTTGTACGTGATAAATGACTTGTGGAATTGATCTTAACTCTTTAAAGTCTAAACAATCTGCTTTAAGACGATTAACAATTACATTTCCAACATATAACATCCCTTGTAATCCTTCACCTTCGGCTTCTGCTCTCATCATCCTTGCCATTAAGTCCACGTCTGAACTTCGATAACTTACTCTTGGCATTTTTTCACCCCAAAAATATAGTATGAAAAAAAGCCTACAATAATGTCATTGTTTATAAAATAAGGATGCTGAGTTTTTAAGTTAAATGAAAACTCTGGCATTGTTTTTATACCCTTTATTCAACTAAACTGCACCGTTAGTGCCATTAGAAAAAGGCTGCCTAAGCAACCTGCCTTCTTTATTGAAGTAATATACCTTTTAGTTGTAAAGCCATGGACTTTACATGCCCCTACTTAACTTTTTCATGCGTACGGGTCAGATATTTTCGGGATACAGCATTAAAATATCCTACATCAATAATTGCTACTTCTCCTTTATAAGGGCATTGAATGTGCGTCAGCTGATGTGATTCATTGATGATGACCAAGTCTATTGCGTCCAATTCTTTTTTGCAACACGAACATTTTACAGGTAGTAAGTTTTCTTTTTCCATTAAAGAAGCCCCCTTTTGATAAAGTAGGTATTCTTTATGTCTAGTCACTAATCCTACCTGTTCACACAACCGTCAAAAATTCCCTTTTTCCATTACATATTCAGTTAGTGTCTACATAGCTTATTCAACTAACTTAACGCGATAGCTGAATAAAAAAAAAGCTGCCTTAAAGACAGCTCCTTACTTCAGCTAACGGACCGTTAGTTCATGAAGGAATGATTCAAAACTCAACTATATTTCTCTCTTTTTATTGCGATGTCCCCTGTAACATATTAAAAAGTCGGCTCATTTATTTATGAACATTTTCATTTTTGGTTAGTGAAAATGCTGGCAAATCCTACTGAACAGCATTACACAATCGACCGATATTCTCGACTTCAACAACGACCTCATCCCCCGACTTGATCGGGCAGCTGCCAGATGGTGAACCCGTTGCCAAAATGTCACCGGGCTCCAGTGTCATTACCTGTGAAAGCCAGCTGATTAAATACGGAATACTTAGAGACATTTCATTGGTATTCCCGTCTTGGACAACGCGGCCGTTTAAAGTGGTCACAATCCGCAAATTTGTAGGATCTACCCCGGTAACGATGCACGGTCCCAAAGGTCCGAATGTATCAAATCCTTTGCCCCGCGTAAACTGTGGATCTTTTTTTGTAAGATCTCTTGCTGTGACGTCATTAAATATCGTGCAACCAAACACATAATCAAGCGCATCCTCTTCTTTAATGTTTTTTCCGCGCTTTCCAATGACTAGGGCTACTTCACCTTCAAGCTCCACTTGGTTGGATAGATCGTTTGGAGGAAGGATAATTTTCTCCTTGTCTGCAATAAGCGCAGATAATGGCTTTAAGAATAGAAATGGTTCTACAAGGTTTGCCTCTCCCCCTGTTTCCTTCGCATGACCTGCATATGTCCAACCGAAATTAACCACTTTAGAAGGTTTTACAGGTTCTAAAATTTTCACGTCACTATATTTTACCTTTACCCCGTCATACTCTATTTCCTTGTTGACAAGTTCAGCAAAACTGCTAGAGAGTTGTAAAATTATATCATCATCCTCAACAATACCGTAATGTATATTGCCTTGTTGATTCTGATAGCGAACTATTTTTTGTGTTTTTTGTAGCACATGCATGATGAATAAACTCCTTTGATAAATAAGGTATACTAACCTCAGATAATATAAAATTCGGGTCTCCACATAATCGCGAGCGAAGACTTCCAACTCCATTATAACCGATAAGGTCAATGGAAATAAAATTTAGCTTCCCGATACCATTAATTCCCTTTTATATAAAGAAGATAAATTAAATAAAAAAAGAACTGTATGGATGAACTGCACCCCAATTGTTAGACAACATCTAACAATTGGAGGTGCAGTTTTTTTGACTAAATATACGATAGACGAAAAATTACATGCAGTTTTAGAGTACTTAGAAGGGAAAAAATCCTATAAATCCATTGCACAAGAAAGAAATGTAGGTTTATCCCCTCTGAAAAGATGGGTCGCTCGCTATCTAAAACATGGGATGGAAGGACTTGCTTCATCCTATACAAATTACACTCTGCCCTTTAAACTAGAGGTACTTAAATATATGAACGAATATGGGGCATCAATCAACGAGACCGCTGTACA
>NZ_CAKKLV010000038.1 GCF_918698115.1 Peribacillus sp. Bi96 | reverse complement strand
ATATCCATTACTACAATCATCAACGAATCAAGGTAAAATTAAAAGGCATGAGCCCGGTAGATTACCGGATTCATGCCCTCAAGGCTGCCTAATTAAATAAAGTGTCTAACTTTTTGGGTTCACTTCATTTTGAAGATCCTTTTTTTGTATGTAAATTGCGTTAAGGCAGTATGACATCGCTTAAGTCACTCAATATCAATGTACGAAAAGCAGTTCAAAGGAACCGGCTTTTTATTTGTCTTATTCAATTAATGCGCTGCGAGCAATACACAAGGCTTCCCACCCTATTGTTTTATTCGGTGCGCTATTTTGGTTGTCATGATATAAGGAAATTAAAAACACCGGTTAGGACCACAATAATGTCGTTCCGTCTATACTTTATCCACAACATTTGCTTCGCCCCTATGGGATTCGCGAGTACTTTTACTATTAACAAACCATATTCCTACCAGGACAAGTAAAATCCCTGCTAACGTAACTATTTTTATGTTTTCATGCAAAAATATACATCCTGAAATGACACCTACGACGGGTACAAGTAGTAAAGAAATCGATGCTTTGCTTGCTTCTGTACGACTTAAAATATGAGTCCATATCACAAACGCCAGGGCAGAAGCAACAATCCCTGCAAACAGAATATAAACGGCTGGCATGATTCCCCAATGCGATTCCCCGTGTTCAAATGAAAGGGAATATATCAATAATCCCATCGCTCCAATCGCCATTTGCCATGTAGTGAATTGAATGGTATCACAATGCTTTAATTTCAATTTAAAAAGTAAGTTGGCTATTGCCCAAGAAATAGCGGAGCTTAATGCCAGAAACACAGCCCAGGAGGATCCCCCTAAATGGATATTCATGGCAAGAAGTAAACCGGCTATTCCTAGCACAATTCCAAACGTTTTTCTTGCCGTCAACTTTTCTCCTGGAATCCATCTATGAGCCATGATCGATAAAAAAAGCGGCATACTGTATGTCAACACAGATGTAAGACCCGCACTGACATAGTTAAGCGATATTTGGATAGCAATATTAAAATAGCAGGTTTGGAGAAGTCCGCAAAGAACGTACCACTTGATATCCGATTTATTCGGGAGGGGTATCCTTTTCATAAAGCACACAACGAGGAGTACGATAGCACCAAGCAAAAATCGAAATGCTGCAAAATGGACAGGCGGAAAAGCACCATTTCCTAATTTCATGATAACAAAATTAAATCCCCATATAAGACATAAAATAGCCATCGAAGCATTCATACGAATGAACCTCTCCCTTAGAAAATTATTTTTTCTCTATCTCTTTATTCCACTCTAACAACACTTTACAACGAGAATTAATTAGTGTCTAATATATAAATATCATGTTTCTAAGTCGAATAACGACTTAATTAGGGAGGGATAATAGCGTGGAACTGCGTCAGATTGAATATTTCACTGTAGTGGCCGAAGAGTTGCATTTTGGTCGGGCGGCAATACGCTTACAGATGACACAACCACCTTTAAGTCAACAGATTTTACAACTTGAAAGGGAACTTGGAGTGAAGTTGTTTGAGAGAACAAAACGACATGTAGAGCTGACAAACGCGGGCAAGGTTTTCTTGCAAGAAGTTCGCCCTGTCCTTACCCGATTAGAGTGTGCTAAGGCTGCAGCTCTAAAGGCAGAGATGGGAATGCTTGGTCGGTTAGTACTGGGATTTGTCGGATCTGCAACATTCTATATTTTCCCAATTATTATTCGGGCTTTTAATGAGCAGTTTCCATATGTAGATTTGGTTCTTCGTGAGATGCCTACACCAATGCAGATTGAGGCATTTCACAGTAAGGACATCGACATCGGCTTTGTAAGAAATCCTGTGGTTGATCCGCTCATATCACTCTTGCCAGTTCATCAAGAGACTTGTATCGCCGTCGTACCGAAGTTGCATCCACTCGCCCAACGCGCTTCAATATCAATGGGGGATCTCAGCACAGAAAGATTTATATTAGTGGATAGGGAGGTTTGGCCGAGCTGGTACGATGATATCCTCTCGAAATGTCACGATGCTGGCTTCAGCCCAATCATCCGTCAAAACGTGAAAGAAATACAGACAGTTGTTGGGTTGGTTGCTGCAGGACTTGGTATAAGTATCGTACCAAGATCAACAGGGAATTTACATGCACGGGACGTCGCGTATGTGAACATCGAGGGAGAAGCCCCGCGCGTGGAAATGAGCATTGCCTGGAGAACCGATGACAATTCAACCATGGTTAAACAATTTCTCGATACAGCAAAACAACTCTCATCGGATCCGTCCGCATAGAAACGGATAATTCTACCTGACGGTGATCCAACAACCACAGTCGAACATGAAATTTTGCGTAATTATAACCATGCAGTTGTAACTGCTCAAAACATTCCTTATCGTCAAAGAAGAATTACAACGTAGTTAATTTGGCTAGATTCGCAGATATTAATATGACTCGACCTATTCAAAGCCTTTGATGATGTAGAGGTAACGCCAACAAAACGCGGATTTACAACACTAAAAAACGAAAAGGCCCAATTTCTTAATACCAATACTAAGAAATTGGGCTTATTAATATTGGAATTTCAAACGTTGTAATTCTGTATTTTCCTGACGCTACTCTAAAATGATTGGATATTTGGATAAAAAAGGACAAGAGTTATTAGATCGATTGAAGCAATTACCAAACGGTAAACGAAAAGCTAAAAAGACAAAACGAATGAGCAGTCTGATTCGGAATTTCAACGGTTATCGGAAGTATCCAAAAAACGGCATGATTAATCGCTGCTTCGTCTATAAACAGGCTTTGATGTGAAAAAGAAGATATCTACTATCTTAGTTGATCGTATATAAAAATTAAATATAACGTACACTGGTTCCTATTTTCACCTAACCAGAATTGATAGCCATTGATAAAGTTTACTTCCTCTTTACGTATAAAAGGAATAGAATATAAATAAAAAGGTGATTACCATTAAAAAAGTAAAAAGTATACTATTTTTGCTGCTTGGATTCATATCCCTTGTGATTGGTGTTGCAGGGACTGTGTTACCTGTTCTACCGGGTGGACCGTTTTACTTATTCGCTGCTTTTTGCTTTGCGAAAAGTTCCAAGAAGATTGAAAACTGGTTTAAAAGCACCTCATTATATGAAAAATACGTTGAAGCATTCTTACAAAAAAAAGGTATGACTCGAAAAGAGAAAATCAGAATCAATTTAATTGCCGATTTCTTCATCGTAATTTCTGTATTTTATGTGGACATCCTTTTAGTGAAAATCTTGTTGGTAGTGCTCGCCCTCTACAAGCATTATTATTTCATTAAAAAAATTAAGACAATTGACGGTAACAGTACGAAACAAAGAACTTCTTGAAAATTTTCTCCAAATAACGGGTGCTTTACTTCAATAAGGGAGTTGCTTCGGCAGCGTAGTCCAATAAAAGGTCTCAAATTTATCTTTATTTACAAGGATAAGTTTTGAGACTTTTTCTTATTGAACCAACGGAGCAGGTTAGTTCACAAATAATGGGGGTTTCTTATAGCCTTGACCTTACGGTATTGCACATTCATCAGAAATGAATTATAGTTTTAATAAAACGGTTGTTTTAAAACTATTTGGAGGACAACATGTACGAGATATTTATTTTATCAATATTGATGAATTTTCCAGCTCACGCATATTTTATTTCCAAAATAATTGAACCTTGGTTCAAAATAAGTAGAGGTACTTTATCTACATTGTTAAAAAAGATGTTGAGCGAAGGATATATTGAATATACAAATGAAGATATACCATTTAAATCAAATCATTCTTCACAAACTTATAAAATTACTAGTTTAGGAAAAGAACGTTTTTTTTCCCTTATGTTAGATACAACTGAAAGTGTGAATTTCGTTAAATTATTCCATATTAAGGCTAATAACTTCGGGCTTTTACAAGCTAGTGATATATTGCATTTAACTCAGGATTTTATTAAACGTTGTCATAGACAGCAAGAGTTCTTATTGAAACAGTTAAATAAATTCCAAAATGAATTTGATGATTTTGATTCTAAACATTTAGATACCTTTAAGAAAAATGCGAGTTCTTCTATTAAATTACAAATTGAACAGTTGCAAACTGAAGTAAATTGGGCAGAGGAAATCAAAAAGGATGTAGATTATGACAAGTCTACAAAGTAAATTAATAAAATTATTGGCAAAAATTTTTAAAATTAATTCTGTCTGGACGAAGCAAGGATCAGAACTTGAAATACTTATAAAGAAAAAACAGTGTGATGTCGCAAAACCAAGTAAGGCGATGTACAAGAAATATAATATTGAAATTCATTCTAGCTTCGGATATCCAATGTATACATTATGTTCTCGAACAAAAGAATCGTCAAAGACAGTAATGTATTTGCCTGGGGGAGGCTTTGTATTACCTATTTCATCGCTGCACTGGGCATTTATAGATAATCTAATGAAAAATGCCAATATTAATGTAATTGTACCGTTATACCCCTTGGCACCTAAAAATAATATAGATGATGTGATGAACTATTTGCTAGATATCTATCAAAAGATCATCAAAAACAAAGGGGAATTAACAATAATGGGTGACTCTGCTGGAGCCACAATTTCGTTAGCGTTTATTCAATTGTTAAAAGAACAAGAATTACATTTTCCTAAACAAGTAATCGCTATTTCACCTTTAGTTGATCTTGAATTGCAAAATCCACAAATCGAAGTAGTTCAAAAACGAGATCCTATCACTGCAATACCAGCATTAAAGGATATTAGAAAATCGTTTGCAGGAAATCGTTCTTTAACGGATGTCCTTCTAAGTCCTATGAAAGGGGACTTTGATCAGACTACTAATATCATAGTATTTTCTGGAACTGATGATATAACTAATCCAGATACACGTGAAATGATAAATCAAAATCCTAGTCACTTTCAATATTATGAATATCAAGGTATGATGCATGTTTTTCCCTTGTTTCCGATTCCAGAAGGTAAAAGGGCTAAAAGACAGATTGAATCGTTATTAAAATAAGTTGAAGCTATAAGAATATAAAAAAAGGATCGTTTTTACTGATAATCGAAAATAAATGCCTCTTTCAATAGAGTGTTATCTTTGCACCAGAACCTTTGAAAGAAAGTTAAATTTCATTTTAATGAGTGATACTATTGTTCAAAACCCTTTAAATGCAAATGAAGAATTAATGAAAAATATTATCTTCCTACTCTTTGTATAAAAATCTTATCTTGACCATATATTGTATAAGATTTGGACAAAGGATGATTTGATGAATCGAAAAGTATCGATAACCATATTATCAAGCTTATTGATGGGGATTGGCATTAATGGTTTTATTATACCAATCCACCTTATAAATGGAGGGTTTTGGGGCGTTAGTTTAATTCTTAATTATTTACTGGGTTTTCATATTGCGATTACATTCATCTGCTTAAATGTCCCGATTTATCTTGTTGCCAGTGTGTATGATAAAACCTATTTTGTTAACGGTTTGTTAGGAATAACACTTTCTAGTATAATAATTGCTTTGTTAACCCCACTGCAGCTCATGATCCACTTGCCAACTATATATAGCACAATTTTTGGTGGTACCATAATTGGTATTGGAGTTGGATTTATGCTAAGGGAGCATATTAGTCCTGGTGGCATCGATTTATTAGCATTAATTTTTTCAAAGTTGTTCTCTATAAATGTTGGAGTTGCATTGTTAATATTGGATTTCCTTATTATTTTAATTGGAGTTTTCACATTAAAGGATTTAAGACTTTTTTATTCAATGCTGGTAATTATATTCGTAGGGATAACTGCCACAGTGATAACCGGTATTAAGCATATTAAACTTTATATGTAGATCTAATATGAATCTTATTAATCAGAAAAAAACCTGTAAAGAGCAACTATGTTGCTCTTTTTCACATTTGGACAAACGTTGCGAACATGGCTTTATTTGCAATGAGAGGGTATTTATGTTTTAAGAACTTATGTTTATTTATGTACAAGGGGTGAGGTCTGTCCAAAGCGAGATTGGATTCATCTATAAATTATTTGGAGTAGCATCACAATACATAGATGAAAAGAATATTGAGATTCTATGTTTCTAACAGGTCATATTTGCACCAGAACCAAAAATTGACCATATTTAAACATCGACATAAATTACTTTTGATTTTGTAGATTTTCTTTAAGAATGTATTTTCTAAATACAGCTGCTCCTAGTAATAATAATGGGAGAAATATACCAATCGTTAAGGCATATGGTACCCAACTTGTCGATTCCCATTTTTGCATATAAGGTACATCTGGATACATAAGTAAGGAAAAAGGTACTAAAGTCAACCCTAATGGAAGGACAATTGGTTTGTAATCATCTAACTTCAACATATTTGCAAGGCCTACGACTGTTCCATAAAAATATATAAACATCTTGATATAGATCGTGATAAACCATATTATGGCCACGATAGCTTCTATCCGTTGAAAAAAATTTCCGATATTAATTTTTTGTGCTAAAACGTAGCTTGGATACATTTCAATCGAAGTGATGTAATCCCCCAAAACCAAAATACTTATCACAATTATGATGTCAAGTATAATCCCTCCGATAAAAACCCCCATTATAAACGCTTTTCTACCTTGTTTGGTTTGATTTAGGTGAGAGGGGAAAATCGTTAATAAAGTAATAGGCATCAGAAAAGAGTTAATAAAAATGAGAATTCCACCCCGTATGATAGGCTTAATCCCTACCTCAAATACAGGCAGAAAGTTCTGAAATTCAAACTGCGGGCTACTGGAGATGAATAAAATCAATAAAAGTAGTATTACAATAGGGAAAACTACCTCTGCAAAACGAGCGAAGGTTTCGATTCCAAGGTAAACTCCCAGAACTAAAATGCTTAAATAAAGAATAATTGGGGTTATCATCGGGGTATCAGGCATCATTTGTGTTGTCAAGAAATTGCCTATATAGAATAGCAATGCAGCAGTACTATAATAGAAAAAGGAAATAAAAATGATAGCAGCTATGGTACCTAACCATTTACCAAGTAGTTTCATGCACATTTCGATTAAAGTCAAATGAGGGACAATACTACCTAAAGCACTAAATAACCATATGAATAATAAACCAATGCCCGTAGTGAGTATTGCCGTAATCCATGCATCTTGCTTTGCCTCAGCTGCTACACTTGCCGGGTAAATTAATATGGAAGTTCCAACTGTAAATAAGATCACTATTATCATAAATTGTTGTACTGATATTTTGGTCTTCAATAATTCGTTCACCTCCTGATAAAACTCCCACCACATTTTAACTATTTTCTCCTTTTTTTCCATCGAATATTCATTGTGTTGCCGACTAAAGGATGTTCTTAAAATCTTGGTTTAATTAAACCCCTTCTTTCTAAAGAAAAAATACTAACCTGTAAATCCCATGCAATTAGTCAAATTCCTTGGGATTTACCTAAAATAAGAGACGTTTACATAAGTCACCTTACAGAAGAGGTTTCGAAAAAACAATTTCTCGAAAGGGATCTTTTTTTTATAAAATGTCCTTATTTAAATAAAGGTGTTTGGTCCAATGTAGAGATGACTAAAAGGCTTCCTAAATCCCGAAACACTCTTGTTCAACTATTTATTCCCTAATGTATTAAAAATTGGGAAATAGGCATGATAATAGTGAGAAAATCGAACACTTCATTCGGTAACACTATAAACTTGGAGTGTTAAAAGAAAATGAACAATGCTTCAAACAAACAGGAACTTAGTGAACATTTAGATGAAAAACATAAAAATAAGAAAGAATCTTTAGAGAACAGCAATGACTTGCTCGTCTGTGAATCTTCATGGCTTAAAGTCAAGATTATTTATATAAATGTACCTTAGCAAATACATAGTAGTGAATAAAATTTGAAATGACAAGTGCTTTCAAAAAACACCTACATTTCAAAACCCTAACGTTTTCCATATATCCAATATTAAATAGAATAACTAGAAATATTCTGTGCAATTTCTTATTGGAAGAAACACAAGATAGACCAAAAAGTAAATATTATATTATCACATTACATACAAAGGGAATGAAATGTTGAACAATCGATAATGATTACAAAACTCTATTATGTATGGGGCTTTTAAAGGAAGGGTGTTAAAGTGAAAAACATGGATAAAAATGTATTTTTTTCAAATTATCTTATCGGATCTTTTCTCAATAATTTTGAAAGTAAATTAATAAGTCCACCTTCTGAAGAAAAAAAAGACTGAGTGGGGGATAAAATGTATGAGTTTTTTTAAGAAACAAAGAAAAAACAGAGTTAACCTCTCCTCATTCGAACAAGACGATCAAAATAAGGAATCGAACAAAGACTTGTTAAATACAAGTCTCCAAGGAAACATTCAGTATGTAAAACAACAGCTTGGAAATAGCGGCGACATCGTGATTAGAGAAATACAAATTGGCAAAGAGGGAATCGTTAAAGCATGTATTTTTTATACAGATGGTTTGGTGGACACTAATTCCATTCAGAACTTTATCATGGAATCACTCATGTTAGATATCCCTCCCGATCAGAAGCATTTTATATCGTCTCAACAGAACGTTTTACAAGTATTGAAAGATCGCATCCTTGCGGTTGGAGACATACAGGATGTTACGGAATTCAGTTCTTTACTGACTTCCCTGTTATCAGGGGATGTTATTCTCTTATTGGATGGACATGCACAAGGTTTTACAATCGGGATGCGTGGAGGAAAAGACCGTGGTGTAATGGAATCCACCACGGAAACCGTCGTTCGGGGGCCAAAGGAAGGTTTTACGGAGAACTTGCGTACCAATACGGCGTTAATTCGCCGAAAAATAAAAACTCCTCGACTTTGGTTGGAATCGAAAAAAATTGGAGAATTGACCAAAACCGATATAGCGATCATGTATATCGATGGAATTGTGAATGACAAAGTCGTCGAAGAAGTGCACAAGCGTCTGGATCGAATCGATATCGATGGAATCCTAGAAAGTGGTTATATTGAGGAATTGATTCAAGATGAAACGTTCAGTCCCTTTCCGACTATATATTATTCGGAACGTCCTGATGTAATTGCCGCGGAGCTTTTGGAAGGGAAAGTTGCCATACTAGTGGACGGAACGCCAGTAGTTCTAGTCGTTCCTGCCCTGTTCATCTCCTTTATTCAGGCTGCGGAAGATTATTATCAGCGTGCAGACATTAGCACCCTTATTCGTTTGCTTCGTTTTTTTTCTATTTTTATTGCTCTACTAGGACCATCCTTATATATCGCTATCACCACGTACCATCAGGAAATGTTACCAACTCCACTGCTGATTAATCTAGCCGCTCAACGAGAAGGGGTTCCCTTTCCTGCTTTCATTGAAGCTCTCATGATGGAAGGGGCGTTTGAAATCTTGCGAGAAGCTAGTTTGCGAATGCCAAAGGCCATAGGACAAGCTATATCTATTGTGGGAACACTGGTGATTGGAACAGCAGCAGTAGAGGCTGGAATCGTATCGGCTGCCATGGTAATCGTTGTTGCAATCACGGCTATTTCAAGCTTTGTGCTTCCTGCGTTTTCCTTGTCCATGTCGATTCGAATGCTTCGTTTCCCGATGATGGCGCTTGCGGCTTCTTTTGGCATATTCGGGTTAGTCGTTGGGTTCATTGCACTTGTTCTTCACATGTGCAGCTTGCGTTCCTTTGGGGTTCCCTATATGAGTCCTTTTGGTCCTTTTATTCGTGAAGACATGAAGGATACGTTTATTCGGGTACCTAGATGGGGGATGTTTTCCCGCCCCCGTTTAATCAGCCAGAAAAACAATAAACGTGAACAAAATTCAGCATCGAAACCGCCACGGAATAAAATATAAGATTGAAACTAAAGTTATCTAAATGGCGTCAAAATACACAAAATGCTTCTATTTAGATTGGATGAAGTCATTTCATGGCGGTTCTAAGCTAGCTAAAAGGTATAAGAAGGATTGGTATTTTAACTTGTCTGTAAATGTATAGGTAGATGCAATGATTTGACCGTACCGTATCCTATTCATAAAGCAAATAGAGAAAGGAGTATTCAAAAGTGGTGGCTGTTGCAGGAATCCTTGTCATCATCGCTGCGATCATCGCGATTGATGTTCCTCCTCTGATGAGGAAAAAATTAAAAAAGGAACTATGGATATTTTCCATTCTTCTACTATTCGGAACCGCATTAAGCATTGCCCAAGCGCTGAATATCAAGATTCCCAATCCACTAGATTGGATTACAGCTATTTATAAACCGCTTTCCGACATGATTGAGAAATTATTAAAGTGAAAATGGAATTTATCATTAACATTTTAAATCATCGAATCAAAGGTTGGCGGTTCCGATCCTGTTCCTCCTTCGGACCAACGACTATTAAATCCCTGAAGGTTTTTATCTTTTTAGAAGCATTTACCGCAACATGTATTCTAATCTCTTAAGTGTGAATTTATTTTTCGATCAGGATTTATTTTTTTCGAACGCTAGCCCTAATAATAGTTGAGAGAAAAAAAAGCCTACAAGATGGAGAATAAGGAATCAATATAGTCTTAATAGATGTTTAAAAATAGACAATAGATAAGCTGATGATGCTCATCCCTAGAAGAAAAGTCAACATACGGTAGTTCTTTAATTTCAACGTTTGATCAAGAGCGAAGATGGGTTAAAAATGAAATCGTCACTTTAAAATAATCCGTAATAAACCAAATAATAGAAAAAAATCGAGCGAAAGGACTTTAACCTATGAAACGGAACTTTACAATGCTTATCGTGCTGATTGTATTTCTATTATTCACTACGGGTTGCTGGAATCGTCGTGAATTAAATGAACTTGCTATTACGCTGGCCATAGGGTTGGATATTACAAAGAATGGACAATATCTCGTAACCGCCCAAGTAGTAAATCCAGCTGAAGTAGCTGGGAAGGACAGTGGAGGTACCGGCCTTTCACCCGTCATCATCTATCAGGCCACAGGGAAAACCGTATTTGAAGCTTTCCGAAAAATGACAAAGGAATCCCCAAGGAAAATTTATCCTTCACATCTACGAATACTAGTGATTGGTGAGTCATTAGCAAGAGAAGGCATTGGAAAACCGTTAGATCTTCTCTCAAGAGACTGGGAAGTGCGATCAGATTTTTATACCGTCGTAGCTAAGGGAATGAAAGCAGAAGATATCCTGAAGGTACCAACAGCTATAGAAAAAATACCTGCCAATAAAATGTTTAGTACCCTTTTAGTTTCAGAAAAAGCATGGGCAGGTACAAGTGCCGTTACATTAGATGAATTGATCGCGGGTATGGTAAGTGACGGAAAAAAACCGGTGTTAACAGGAATCCAAGCAGTTATAAAAGGTAATGAAGAAACTTCTTTGAGCAAACAGAATGTAGAAATGATTGATCCCCCTGCTCGAATAACGTATGGAAACCTAGCTGTATTCAAAAAGGATAAATTAGTCGGTTGGTTAGATGAAAAACAAAGTAAAACGTATAACGTCATTACAAATAAGGAGAAAAGTACAGTTGTGAATATACCGTGTCCTAAAGGCGGAAAAGCTGTGTATGAAGTGAAAAAGTCAAACACGGAATTGAAAGGTAAGATAAAGAATGGAAAACCTGAAATAGATCTAAATGTTAGTGTGGAAGGCAATGTAGGTGAAGTAGAGTGCCATATCGATTTAACAAAACCAGAAACGATTGAAAAATTAGAGGAAATTTATGAAAAAGAATCGAAGGAATTTTTCAAAAAGGCAATAAAACAGGTACAGGAAAAATATAACGTAGACATTTTTGGATTTGGTGAGGCGATTCATCGAGCTGACCCTACAGCCTGGAAAAATCTCAAAAAAGATTGGGATAAAAATTTTGAGAACTTACCTGTACATATAAAGGTACAAGGAGAAATCCGGCGAGTCGGTACGGTTGGTAATTCATTCCTGGAAAATATAAAATAATTGGTTGGTTTTATACAATGAATGGGGTTACATTTGGACAACTTAGAATGCCCACTCCAATAATCTTGGAAGCAGCCATTCTAAAATCCTTGTGTGTTTGCTATCGAAATACGCTTCGCTCCCCCTTTAAGATGGTAGGCTACTCGCCCACCACCCAGCCAAAGTAGCACGGATTGCACTAAAAAAGTCAACCTCCCAACCTTCGAATCCTGGAATGCTCCCTCGCCGATAGGCAGGAACAAAGTTTGGTTAGTTCCATACCAAGAGTGTCTTTGGTTAGATGAGTCCGTCAACACCTTACTGCTCCCTTCGGTGCGCTACCATTGACCGACGCCAAATGTTGCAGCACTCCTAAAGCTAGAGTTTATTCTAACAAAACAAGGTCAACAATAGGGGAATACCCATTGATAGGATGTTGAATTATGATAAAAGATATTAAAATTAGTGCTCGGCAATTTTCAATATTAGTTATTTTATTTTCTATAGGTACGACCATCTTGGTGATTCCTGGAAGTCTGGCTCAAGAGGTAAAACAAGATGCTTGGATTGCAGCTGTAATCGGTGTAGGCATAGGTTTATTGCTGGTGGCTTTATATATATATCTAGGCAGGCTGTTCCCCACTATGACACTTGTTGAAATCAATGAAACAATTTTCGGCAAATGGTTAGGTAAGGCAGTTTCTCTTACGTTTGTTTTCTTTTCACTTTACTCCTCTACAGAACTATTGTTTTATGTTGGTAATTTCTTGACGACACAGATCATGCCGGACACCCCTATTGAAGCGATCCATATTCTTTTCGCATTCATCTTAATTATGGGAATTCACCTTGGTCTTGAAACGTTGGCACGAACTGGAGAAATTTTATTTCCTTTCATTATTTTTTTATTCGTAATTCTAGTGGTATCAGTATTATTATCTCCAGATCAATTGAAGTTTGAAAACATACAACCCGTATTTGAAACAGGATTAAAACCGATGATACGGGCTGTTTTTCTTTTTACAGGTGTTTTTTCTTTGCCTTTGATTGTTTTATTAATGATTTTTCCTGTTTCAGTGAATCAACCAAAAGTAGCTGAAAAAAACTTTTTTTTCGGAATTCTAATCGCCGGAATCATTTTAATCATCCTTATCGCTTTAACTATTTTAATTTTAGGTGCTGATAATACCGCCAGACAGATGTATCCAAGTTATGCTTTGGCTAGGAAGTTAAACGTAGGGGATTTTTTGCAACGGATAGAAGCCATAATGGCCATCATATGGCTTTTCACAATTTATTTTAAAATGGCGTTATATTTGTACGCATCCGTTATCGGTCTTGCACAAACGTTGAAAATGAACAATTATCGCCCACTCACGCTACCTTTAGGGATGATCGTGGTTTCGCTTTCCTTAATTATACATCCCAATGTCGCCCATTTAATCACATTTGACAAAGAAGTTTGGCCGCTATACGTTTCAACGTACGGACTTGTTCTTCCATTACTCTTATTAGCAGTCAACGCATTCCGGAAAAAAAATAAAAAATATTAGCGAATACGGTTAAGGTTCTCTTTCCAAAGTAGTAGCACTGATCTCCTGTACTCTGAAAAAATGGCTTTAAGATACTGCTAATAATTTGTTAAATTATCTAACTAAGTAATAAGCTTGTTCCCATTAAATACATTATTGTTGATATATTAAACAAAAGAAATAAGGGCCTGAAACATGCTCCTTTGCATGTCTTTTTCCATTAACCCACTCGTTCGTTGAAGAAAATAAATTTTTGGACTAATTTGTAATAAATACAATTGAATATCGCGTTAGATAACTGAACCCACTCCAATTTACATTCCATTCATTTATAGACATCTTCCAAAAGTAATTAAATCCAATTTCATTTATAAAAAAGCTCGTCGCTGTAGTACTAGGATAAAAAATAGTAAACAGGCTTGTGTGATTTCTTAACAAATAACCTCCTACAATCCAAGGAAAGATAAACCCAATGATAATATGAAAAAGCATATTCCCCCCTGTTTATTGTGAAATCTTCTTAACTATTTTGTCCATCTATGAAAACTATAACATCGATTAACAAAGCCTAGTTATTAGTTAAATTATTTGAAACTATTTTCATTTTTCGACGTATTAATATCAGAGTATAATTTAGAATTCTCAAGAAATACGAATAGATTTCTTGTCATTTTTTATTACGCCCCATTTTACTTACATATTCTTAAGACGGTTTGAGATAATCTCGAAAGGAAGAGGAAAACATGTTCAAAAAAATTTTAGCAAGTTTAGGAAAAGGAGCCGCAACTGTAGATTTACAATGTGACAATCGTAATTATCAAGCGGGAGAAAACATCCAAGGGGAGGTTATTATACAAGGTGGTGAGGTGGAACAGAAAATCAATCAATTGACTGTCCGACTCATGATGAATGTGGTATTAAAACAAGGAAGCGTTTCGAAGGAAGTTGCCCATATACCATTAGTTAATCGAGACCGTATTCTCTCCAAAGAACGTAAGGTCATCCCTTTTCATTACGTCCTACCAACGAATATTCCTATTTCAAGGGGGACTGTCTCATACTATCTGGATACACATCTTGATATTGAGGGTGGGTTCGACCGCAAAGATGTAGACAGGCTAGTCATCCAATCCCAGGAATCTATCCAATCCATTTTTAATGCAATGAGCCAACTAGGTTTTCGGGAAACAGCCGACTCGGGTAAACTCGACCAATATGGACAGGAATTTGCTTTTTTTCCCACTCAACAATACTTGGGACAGGTAAATGAAGTTGAAATGAGGTTTGCCAATGAAGAATCAGGTATCCGGGTATGGATGGAAGTTGACTGTAAAAGCGGCTACAAGGAAATTGAAGCAAAACGTGAATTTCATTTAAATCAAAATGTTCTTGAGCATGAAGCCGAACTTGAAAAACTACTTGGAAAATATATATCAGAAGCTATTGAACAGCCTTATGCTTTTTCACAACCGTTTTCTTATTCAACAAACCATCAACAAGTTCATACTTCCCAAATGGGAAATGCTATACCTGGTATGATTGGTGGATTAGCAGTGGGTGTTTTAGGGACGATGTTATTAACTGAGATGATGGAAGGTTTTGATGTTGAGGAAATGTTTGAAGAAGCAACAGAGGATTTTGATGGAGGATTTGATGCATTTTTTGATAATGGGGATGGAGAATCTTAATTAAGCTAATAGTAGTCATTATCCTAATTGATCCAATCTAATTAGATGGTTTTTTCTAGGAAAATAAAAAAACAAGCAAAGTTTCATAAATGCCTGAGTATCGCTTGCTTTTTGTTGTTTGGTTCCCATGTGAATAGTTAAATCGTAAGTATTCTCTATATAAAAATTGATGCCAAATCATAAACACAAACCATAACTTTCGACTGTTATCCTTTTTATTTGCGACATGTTCCTGTTATAAGTTGATTATTCTTGTTTATTAAAAAGGTAATCTGTTGGGCTGGACCGGATTAAATCAAATAGGAATTAGCCGACTTTCTCCTACAGATGAGCCTTCGCAAAAACAAATGGTGAAATTAATAGACACTGTAAAAAAGGATAATATCGAGTATATTTTCTTTGAAGTAGCGTAACGAATAAAATTGAAGAAATAGTAAAAATGAAGCAGGCGTAGAAGCATTGACGTTGCACAATCTAAACTCATTTACCGATGAAAATATAAAGAATGACGAAGGTTGCTTTGTTATAATGAGGCGGAATATAGAGGCTCTAAGAAAAGCTCTAAATTAAAAAGGGGCATTCTATTCTTTTTAACATTTTATAGGAACTAGCTATTGGTTTAGTTACACTATGTGATGTAACAATAAAAATTAGAAACCTTTACCCAATCAGGGTAAAGGTTTTTATCAATTAGATAGAAAAGCGATAGGGGTTGAAACGTACTACAGCTGTGAAGGAGTTCAAAGATGCTCGCCTAACTCTTAATGATTGTTCACATTTGTTATTTACAACTCACGCTTTCTTCTTAATTTTGTAATGTTAATGTAAATTCAAGTAAATATCTGTGTCACTCTAGGGTGATATAATAAAGAAAAAGAGAATTTATTGGAGGTTACCTTAAATACGTTGTCAAAAAAAGTGCAGATGTCACTTTCCAAGAGCATGCGGATATTTATTTCGGGGATATTCAATTCCTACATAGATCCACATCCAGTCTAAGTATTAGCTAAAAGTTATTAGAAAAAAGATAGTTAGGAGCTAAAAGAGTTTAATAGAGAAAACGGCCAGATCTTTTTAAAAAAAGAGACTGGCTGTTATTTGTTTTTTTTCGTAATCTACCCTTAATTATGATTCCTCATTAGCAAGATGGAATCAAAGAAGGGGGATGCATTCTAAGGTTATAAATCTTTTTGTAAAGTTTTTTTGTATGTGCGAAGATTAAAAATTTACCAGGTTGAATTTGACTATCAGGAGATATAATTAGTAAGTTGCATCATAGGGGGCTGGAATTTTTATGAAACGTGATCCTTATTTTGATAATGCGAAAGCCATTTTAATCATACTAGTAGTTTTGGGACACACATTAGCTAGAATGGTAGCAGAAAACGAATGGATATTAACTGTTTATTTGTTTGTTTTTTCATTCCATATGCCAGCTTTTATTTTAGTATCGGGTTATTTTTCAAGAAAGATGAAAAGTAAAAGGGACCTCTGGGTACTGATAAAGAAAATATTAATTCCCTATATAATATTCCAGGTGATTTATACTTTATATTATCAGAAGTTATTTAATGAACCACTTGAATTTACGATTCTAACTCCAAGATGGGCATTATGGTTCTTAATAAGTTTATTTTGTTGGAACTTATTTTTGCTAGTATTTTCCTCAAGGAAATATGGACTTATTTTTTCAATAATTGTATCTTTAATAATTGGCTACATTGGAGAAGTAAATGAATGGTTAAGTTTGTCGAGAACATTCTTTTTCTTTCCTTTCTTTTTAGTCGGTCATTTTTTAGAAAGAAAACATTTTGATTGGGTTAAAAAGAAGAGTAATGCCATAATAGGCTGGGTTGTACTAGGATTAATCTTTTCCGGTATTTATTTCTTTGGTGACATTACATGGAGAGAGTGGCTTTATGGCCGTTTAGGCTATGAGGAATTAATGGAAGGTTCCATTGCGTTTGGTTTTATATATAAATTATTCGTTTATTTATTAATGGGAGCAGCAACTTATTGTTTTCTTTGTATTGTACCTAGAAAACATCTATTCTTTACTGAAATAGGATCCATTACATTAGTTATATATCTTTTTCATATGTTTATTTTAGAATATGTTTATAACTCATTTATTTATGATTGGATCAAAGAGAGTGGCCAATATTATGTTTTATTAGTCATACCTGTAACTATTATATTTTTATTATCAAGAAAACCGATTCTTAAAGTGGAATGTTTGTTTGTTGGAATAAAAATGAAAACTTAGATGGAAAGATACTGTAACGGATTAGGTGAAGGTGATCAAGAAGCTAATCATTTAATGTGGATAATAATGTTCATAAAAAATCCTGTTGGGTATGCAACAGGATTTTTCCATCTTCAACTAAAGGGGCAGGTTAGCAGAAGAAAAACAAGGATAGATTATGCCTATCTATTGTCGTATCAGATTAAGAACATAAGGAGTGTTTGAAAGGTGTTTGTATTTCTACATGGATGGATATTAACGTTGATATTCTAAAAATCAAAAAGCAGTAACAGTTTTAATTATTAGGCATTGCCTCATCTTTTTTTATCAATTAAAGTTGATTTTTGATTGAACCCAAAAGTGGATCACCTGATTTATCCTGCTTCTTTTCAACATTCGTTAACTCAGGATTTTCCTCTTCCTCTTTATCTTCATTAGATACTAATCCCTTGGTCGCACTCTTGAATTCAGTTAAAGTACGTCCAAAGGCCCGACCGATTTCCGGCAGCTTTTTAGGTCCAAAAATAATCAAGGCAATGACAAGTATTAAAATTAAACCGGGTATACCTATACTTTGAAGCATTTTATTTCCCCCAAGTAATTAAATTTTGTAATTCTTTTAGACTTATGATCATTTTTAGAATAACTTCAGTAAAAAAAATCTTTTAAATCCATCTTCTTACCAAGTTTCATCACCAATGACGCTCCTTTTAATTAGTTTTAGTAGCGTTGGTTAATTTTTAATTCAACAATAGCTCTAACAAGTTCGGGGATTGTTTATGGGTCCAAACAATAGTAAGGCATCCCTTAATATTTCACAAAAAATGCAGTAAAGTACATGATTAATAGTCCGATCGCGAATCCAGAAAGGTTTAACCATGAAACAGATGCTTCATTATGTTTTCTATGATCTTCAATGAGCATTTTCGTTATTACATAAATTACTTGAAGAATTGCTCCTGCTCCAATACCTAGGAACAAAGCTCCCAAAATTGGTGAGAAGATGAATCCGCCAACCCAAGTACCTACAATGGCGGGTGCACCTGCGATGACCCCCAGTAAAAGAAAGTCCCTGAATCGAGGTGTGGTCTTTAATAAAGGAGCAGCTATTCCAATCCCTTCCGTAATGTTGTGAAGGGTAAACCCGATGATTAAAAAGGTCCCTAAAGCAGCTTCACCTAGTGCAAAGGAAGAACCAATTGCCAACCCTTCACCAAAGTTATGAAGTCCTATTCCGGTAGCCATCAACAAAGCCAGACCAAAAGGAGAATATCCTTTCTTTTCTTGTTTTCTTTGTTGATACTGATCAAAACCGATTAATAATAAGAAGGTTAAGGAAGCCCCAATTATGACAATCATATTTCCCTGAAAGACTGAAGGAGCTTCTGCACCAATTTCGAACCCATCAGCCAGAGTCCCAACAAATAAGAATAAAAGGAGCCCAACGGTAAGGGCAAGAATCCCATTTATAGATTTTCGTGAGAAACGTTTCATAAAGGGATACCACAACAACCCCAATGTAATCGGGACAATTCCAACGTAAAATCCGATTAAGCCATAATTAAGAAAGTTGCTCCAGTTGGTTTCTGGAGTGAGTGTGGCAGCTGCTACTTCGCCTTCCGTGATTATCCCATTCTCAGTGATTAACTTAATTGTATGTGGGTCACCTTCCACCCATGGGTAAGAGATGGTCACCTTTCCCTCGTCAAATCGTTCAAGTTTTGCTTGAGGAGAGACAGTGTAATTCCACACCGAATCATTAACCATCACTTGAGAAATCGTTAAGGGTTTGGGTCCGGTATTACTGACAGATAGTTCGAAACCGATTTTAGTTACCTTGATTCGTTCTATGTTCAAGACTTCTATCGGTGCTGCAGGATCTTTTTCTACACCTGCTCCATTCTTCAGCACCCATCCTAGCACCCCTATAAGTAATACTAACGGTATTAAAACAGTAATTAACCATTTGCTCTTCATATTATCCCTCCTTTTTTACTCGACCTCAAAGAATCCCATCCACCCTAACTCAGCAAATTCACTTACATGGGCATGAAACATATATGTTCCCTTGTATGGAAACCGAACTTCAATAATTCCACGTTCTCCCTGACATTGCATGATGGTATCTGTGAACTGAGAGGGGTTATCGTTTCTCCCGGTTGGATAATACGTAAAGTAATTCGCATGCAAGTGAAACGAATTTAATAAGTCGAATTCTGTTAAATTACTTAGATAGATCCTTACGAGTTGATCTTTTTTGATTTTAATAGGGTGATTCATAAATGCGAAGGCATAGCCATTCACCGTATAAAACTCGTTTTCGCCGTCTAAATCCAAATCAAAGCCATTCATAACCATATTTAACTCTATTGCCGGCTCTCTTGGCTTCTTTGGATCAATAATAAAATTACCGTATAAGCCTTTATGGATATGACGAGCTAGGGGGAGTACATGGCAATGGTAAATTTGTAATCCGTATGGCTTTGCTTCAAATTCGTACGTGAATTTTTGTCCAGGATAAATGGAAGTTAAACCGTCCATCTCTGGAGGATGGATTCCGTGAAAATGAATGGAGTGGGGATGGCTGCC
Source organism: Peribacillus sp. Bi96 (assembly GCF_918698115.1). GTDB lineage: Bacteria > Bacillota > Bacilli > Bacillales > DSM-1321 > Peribacillus. The sequence goes on along the minus strand of NZ_CAKKLV010000038.1, from coordinate 6,230 downwards.
CTTATTAATAAAGTGAAACCGCAAAAGGTCCCCCTCGGTACAACGAAAAGTTGGTCCTGGAATAGTTCCGTTATAAGTCCAGCCTGGAAATTTAATTCCTTTGGCAATTTCAATTTCTTTATCAATTGCCTCGACTTCATATTCCCGGAGTGTTTGCCCGTTTGGCAACTTGGTAACTTTTCCATAATCAAACTCAGTAAGGAGCCGTTCTGCCATTTTATAACCTGTGGTTTTTGTTTTATCACTCATATTTGCATGATTGGAGTGATTACCATGCTTGTGAGACGAATCATTGGATGCCTGAGCCACAGTTGGAAATTGTGCCATTTTATTTAAGTAATAAGATCCAGCTATCCCAAACGCACCAGCAGTCCCCATCTTTAAAATATCTCTGCGGGAAACCTTTTTCTCATTAGACATTACTTGACCCCCTTCTAAAAAGTTTCCTTTAGGAAACTTTTTGTTGTATAAGCTATACTTTAAGTTAAATACAAGTTTTATGTCAACTCTTTTTTTCAGAATACTTCGTATACGTTTATACGAACGTACAAATCCGCGAGAGGCGTATGGATAATTCTGGAATCTATGCTAATTTTTTAGCTTATTGTTTATTTGGAGTACACCTTTACTTACAGATAAAATCTCAAGAAAATGAAGATGCAGGATTGTTCTTTTAAAGTTGTTCAGGGTAGATTCATACCCCTGTTTGAAAAGGTACACTTTCTCGAACGATGGAGTTTCTTCTAATACAAAGCCGTTATAAACGTTTGTGAAATGCGTTGATTTCAGTTGATTTTAAAAGGGGAGTTTTTACGTATTGTAGTTTGTCAACCCTCTAATGGATAACAGCAGGAATTATCCACTTGACTTTGCTTGAGGTACAGAGAACCTTAGAGTTTTTAATTGGTTAAGAAAAGGACCAGTAAATGAATGACAAGTAATACGTGCAAAATAGCACTTAAAATAAGTGCATATTATCAAATAAAGGAACTCTTTATTACACATTCCAGTGGTTAAATGGTCTCGTAAATTAAAAATAATAGACTTACAAAATAAATAAATAATGATTCCATACATTTAAATGAGTTGGAAAGTTCCCTCCAAAGAATAAGGAATAAGAATGGCCGAAAATCAATTTGATTTTTCGGCCATTTTAATATTTGAAAATGTGAAATTTAAGAATTATTTTTCTACAGATGCAATGATGTCTTCAGCTAAAAGTTTAGAACCACTGGCACCTTTTAGATATTTCAACGTTCCTTCACTAGACCAATCAAATAATCGTTATCCTACCCACTAATGTTTTACTGGTTAGAAACAAAGTTATAATTTGAAGGAATAATTTTATTGCCGGCTCTAGCTAAAGCATTTAAACAGACTATACCAATTAAATCTGATTGGGTACCTGCGATTCCTGAAGTTAAAAAAGCAGTCACTTTTAGTTTCTGCAACGTTTCTAAATCTTCGTGTAAAACAATTACAAATTTTGTGTCGAACAGGTTGTTTACCTCCTTAAATATATAACTAATTAATTGCGTTGCAGTAGTCTCCTGGGCATGACCAGTCACTTGCATGTTTCAAAGTAATATCGATAAACATTGATAAAGCTGGGGAAATCCACTTGTTTTTGTGATAAGCAACTTGATAAAACTAAGCCTAAACCTAACTGAAAGTAAAAACATACCGTATTGATGGTTTAAAACAAAGATTAACCGTTTATGGGGTCCAGCCAAAATTTTGACGAAAATATACGCTAAGCCCTCGCTCATGTCCGGCTTGGCGTTTTTTCTTATTTTAAGTTGGTCCGGGATGGTAAGCCAGACCAACCGGTCATTCAATCTCTTGTTCTTTAAGTGGACGCAATGAATTAAGAGACGTATTCTGTCTGAAAGTGAACTTGTTTTCGCCTAAAAAGTTGATATGTTACCATCCAAGTGACGAAATATGGTTTAGTAGTTCTTCCTGGAGCTTACCTTGCTTTTTGAGAGAGGCTATTGATATCATAAGCTCAAGACGATTTACTACCGAGCCAATTGCCTAAAAAATATCAGCACACTAAGGGAGAAATATGTACACAATCAGCAGATTTTCTCAGCTTTGCAAAATGAGTGCTCGCATGTTACGACACTATGACAAGGAAGAACTTTTGAAACCAGTCCATGTAGATACAACAAACGGGTACAGATATTATGAGAAGAGTCAATTAGAAACGGCATTACTAATCAAGAAACTGAAAGAATATAGATTTTCCCTGCCAGAAATTAGAACCATCCTTCAGTCGTCAGACAGTACATTGTTTATCGAAATGATACACGCGAAAATAAATGAAATATCAAACGAGTTGAATCGATATAGACAGATCATTGCAGAAATGCAAGAGATGATTGAAAAAAAAGTGGATTTAATACGAGGAGAAAGAAGATCGTATGATATATTGCTTGGAATGCGAAATGAAATTAGTGTAATAAGTCAAAGGTTGCAGATTAAAATTGCTGACATGGACAGGTACATTGATTCCTTTTACGATAAGGCGGAAGAAAGTAGTATTCAGTTACTTGGTGTTCCGTCTGCCATTTTTTTTGATGAAGAGTTTACCCCTGACCACAGCGATATTGAATTAATGATTCCGATCATTCATAGAAATGAAGAAAAAATATCAAGGGAATGGCAAATAAAAAAACTCCCCCAAAAGATTATTGCTACTACCTTGCATATCGGAAGTTATGATTATATTGGATACGCACATATGGCACTTGAAGAGTGGACAGAAAGTAACGGCTACTCTTTGGATGGTCCGCCTTATGAAACCTACTTGAAAGGTTCAGAATGTGACTGTCATGTAGAGGAGTATGTGACGCAAATTAGCTTCCCCGTCATCAAAAAAGCAATGCAATAATTGCTTGACCTTGACACTATGTCAAAGCTTATTCTACTTCCAAGAGAAAGTTATCACAACATAAGGAGATCTTGGATATGAAAAAGATAATTGTACTTTGCACAGGGGCTGTATTAACGACTGGGATCATAATGGGAGGGTGTAATCCAAGTAAGGTTGAAGAGAGTCAATTCGTGAAAAAACAATACGTAGGTAAATACACAATGCCCGATGAAAGCAGCAAACATGAAGGTACGTGGTTGCAATGGCCTCATACCTTTACATATGGTAAAGGCTATGAAGAAAAGGTTGAACCAATTTGGATCGAGATGACAGCTGCCCTGAGCGAAGGAGAAAATGTTCATATTATCGCCTATGATGAATATGAAAAGAACTATATTTATGATCTTCTGTATGATGAGGGCATAAATATGGCCAAAATTGACTTCTATATTGTTCCTACTGACGATGTATGGGCAAGAGATACAGCACCAATTTTTGTATACGATAAAGATAACAATTTAAAACTCATGGACTGGGGATTTAATGGATGGGGTAAGAAAACGCCATACAAAAAAGATGCATTAATACCAAGTGTTCTTAGTAAGCAGTTAGGTATGGAAAGAATTAATCTAAATAGTGTTGTACTTGAAGGTGGAGCATTTGAACTAGATGGTAATGGTACCTTTTTATCGACACGTAGTGCTGTTACTAATAAAAATCGAAACCCTAATTTATCAGAAGCAGAAATTGAGGAGTATATAGAAGAAAATCTTGGTGCTACCAACTTTATTTGGTTAGATGGCGTACCAAACCTAGATATTACAGATTTTCATATTGATGGTTTTGCTAAATTTCATGATAAGTCTACAATCATAACAATGAAAAAAGATGATTTAGAAGAATGGGGTGTCTCAAATAAGGATATTAAAACATTAATGAATGCAAATAATGCCTTCGACAAGCCTTATCAGTATGTGTATTTACCAATCAGTAAAAATAATGTAATTTTAGATAATGGAAAGAATTTGGGATACAAAGGTTCATATATAAATTTTTATATTGGGAATACAGTTGTATTAGTTCCGAATTATAATGATCCTAATGACAAAAAAGCAAACGATATGATCAAAAAACTATACCCTAATCGTAAGGTAATTGGTATTGATGTAAGGGAGCTTTATAAAGATGGTGGTATGATTCATTGTGTTACACAACAACAACCAGTCAATTTAAAGTGATTGAGTTTGTTGCAGCGAATCTCAACATATTTGCAAACTATGCCACCATTACTATTCCATTTATTAATATTGTTTATTTGCCACTAGGGACAGTTTTGCAGGTATTACCCCTAATACACAAAATACCGGTAAATCCTTAGCGTTTAGGATACCGGTATTTTATCTTCAGTATGTAGCTTAGCGTATATTTTCGTTAAAATGTTGGCGGTACCATTTTATAAAAAAACAACAACTGAAACTTTATTCCAAACCTACACTTATACCAGCTAAAACACTAAACACTACAATAAAAGATAGTTAAAAGGACTTATAAGCTGAATTTCTTATAGAACTAAACCAGCCAATAGTTTGTCAACATTTTTCAATAAACACTTAAAATTTTTCATGTTATACTAAATTTGCGTATGCTAAATAACCTTCCAAGGTTCTGTGTTTGGAAAGTTTTGGACTGTTTAGTTATACTTTAAAACTAGGCTAGATCTTGGAAAGTCGATTTGCTTTTTAAAAGTGCATAAATCCAATGTAAGAATTTATTGGCACATGCTATCACAGCTACTTTAAAGGGCTTTCCTTCCTCACGTTTCTTATCATAAAACTCTCGTAATCTCTTGTTACGAGGAATGATTTCATCTGTCGTTTTCTTTTTGCGACAATCACGAATGGCACATTTTACAGCCATATACAAGGCGTGTCGTAGCCTACTAGAACCTCTTTTGGTAATCCGATTTAAAGTACCTTTGAATGTACCAGATTCAAAGACACTTGGATCGATTCCGGCAAATGCAACCAGTTTCTTAGGGTGATTAAACCGATCAATTTCCCCAATTTCAGAAATTATCGTGGCAGCGATTTTTTCACCGATACCAGGGATCGATCGGATAATCTTACACTCTTCAATACCTTTTGCTAAAGCATCTATCTCATCTTCAAGCTTGGATAGATGCTTTTTGTATTCAAGAAGCATATTAATATACATATCCAGGCTTAAGATCAGACTATGATATAAGTTTTTCTGAAATGGATTTTGAGCTGCGGCGGCCATCAGTTTTTCTGCCTGACTGTCTGCCCATTTTTGCGAACGACTTTTACATAATTCCTTTATTTTCTTGGCGATTGTCTTTTCACCAGTATCTATGATTTCTTCTGATGTAGGAAATGCTTGTAAAGTTAGTAAAGAAACATATGAATGTAAGTCCCCAAAAACCCCATGGTATTCAGGAAACACTTGATCCAGAACTGCTTGAAATTGTAATTTAGTTTGTACAAACATGCCTGTAATATTTCCGTGCTGTCTTGTAAGGTTACGTAAGTTTAAGAGCTGGATTCCTCGCTGTTTATAAGGCTCTAAGTCCTCTTTATAATACAGCTCGCAGAGATGACGAGCGTCAATGACATCTGTCTTTACCTTGCGTAAACTAGAACTCTTAGCTCGATACGATATGAGTGGATTTACGATAATCAATAAGTACCCTCTATCCTCGAAATACTGGACAACTGGTGTATGATAATGTCCAGTGGATTCTAATACAATGGGAGGCCGTCCCCCGGATACATTTTCTACTTCTCTAATAAAGTCTAGAAGACTAGCTAACCCTTCAAGAGTATGTGCTACTTTAAAGCCTTTTTTGTAAGGCTGCTTTTTATCCAAGAAAGCTTGAACCTGACTTTCCCCTTTTGCCACATCCAGACCAACTACTGGATTCATAAATTATCTCCTCCTAATATAAAATCACCGGTACCCCAATTCCTTCTTGCAGTATCATAGCTTCGCTTGTTATACGAGATCATAGTCCCAACCAGCCTCAATCATGTTTCTACAAGTAGGGGGCGAACTGTTTAGTTGACGGGATCAAGTCCCACAGGTGCGGACGTTCTACCCCGGCTACGGTTATCATATATCGATATAAAAAATGGTCAACCAGAAATATTTTCTGGATGACCTTATAATACGAACAGGTGCGTTAGCTGAAAATCAGAGCTGTCTTTATGAAGTGAACCCAAAAAGTTAGACACTTTATTTAATTAGGCAGCCTTGAGGGCATGAATCCGGTAATCTACCGGGCTCATGCCTTTTAATTTTACCTTGATTCGTTGATGATTGTAGTAATGGATAT
>NZ_CAKKLV010000037.1 GCF_918698115.1 Peribacillus sp. Bi96 | reverse complement strand
CTGCCCATTTACTAGTAACGATTGCTTACAACATCTTAAAAACAGGAGAACCTTATCATGAACTAGGCTCAAATTACCTTGAAGAAAAACAAAATAACAAAGAATTAAAAATGATCGAATACCTAAATAAGAAAGGCTATACAATTGCTCCATCTGAACAACAAACTGCATAACCAGTTAAAATAACGCAATATTACCCCCATCAAAAAAAATGAGAATATGGAGGGTTTATTTTAGCATGGCTTTTTTACTAATGTATTTTCATACAAAAAAGCTGCCTTAAAGACAGCTCCGATCCTCAGCTAACGCACCCGTTAGTTTAAGTACAATGCTTCACAAACTTAAAATTTAATCTCTTTTTTAATTTTATTAATGAATTAATTTCCATTTAAACATTAAACGTTCAAATAAAAGTATATTGTTCAGAGGAAGCATGTTATCTAATCACGTACAATGGGAATAAGTCCTATTGCAAATGTATCTGAATATAGCATTTTCTCAACCTTTCATTATTTGCAAAGTATAAGGTAATAAACAAGCAGCCCCAAAAAAAGTGGGGCTGCCTCATTACAAAAGTTTCTTTTAGAGTTCTTGAATGGTTGGACGAACAATCATTTCATTAATCGCTACATCTGATGGTTGTTCAATTGCAAATGCAATCGCACGAGCAATGCTAGCAGGCTCAATTCCAATTTTGCTATCTTCAACAATTGCAGATTTTAATTCTAAATCTGTAATGGTTTCTAGTAATTCTGTAGTAATAGTTCCTGGGGAGATTATAGTTGTACGAATATTGTTGCTAGCCTCTTCTATACGGAGACCTTCTGTAATGGCACGTACAGCAAACTTTGTACCACTATAAACTGCACTAGCAGGGAATACTAAGTGACCAGCTATTGAGGAAACGTTAATAATATGCCCTTTTTTTCTTTCTCTCATGGACGGAAGAACAGCAGCAATACCATAAAGTACACCCTTGATGTTTACATCAATCATCGTATCCCATTCATTGATTTTTTTCTCATAAACAGGTGATAACGGCATTACTCCTGCATTATTGACCATTACATCAATTTTTCCAAACTCTTTAAGAGCAAAATCAGCTAACTCTTCCATTTGTTCATGTGAGGCAACATCCGTCACTTTATAAATAGCTTGCCCGCCATTATTTTGAATCTCTTCTTGTAATTTCTTTAATCGATCTTCGCGCCGAGCCGCCAGTACCAACTTCGCATCTTTAGATGCAAGTTCTTTTGCAGTAGCTTCTCCAATCCCACTAGAGGCACCCGTAATAATTACAACCTTATCTTGAATATTCGACATATATATGACATCCTCTCTTAATAAAAACGTGATAAAAAACAGTAAACTTTTCTATTACGATGTTAGTCTTCGATCTTAAACCATGGACCTGAAGCTTGAATTGCATTCCAAAGTTTTCCTGGAAGCTCAAGCTCGCTTACTTTTGAAGTCTTAATTGCTGTCTTAATTTCAGCTTCTTTTCCACTCTGAACCTTTTCAACCCATTCTGGATTCATGATTAACGCGTGGCCAATTGCAGCTAGGGTAAGTCCCTTATCTAATGCTTTGGCGACATCATCCGGAGTTACCATAGAACCAGCAGCCAGTACAGGAACTCGTCCGTTTACATGGTCAACAACTAACTCAAGATATGTCTTTTCATCTTGACTGTCGACTGGCTTTGAAGAAAGAGCATCAGCCAATGAAGCATGCACATAATCGACATCCTCTTCAATTAGGCCTTCAATCAATGCATAGGTATCCTTCATTCTCAAACCGCCTTCTTCATGTTCGTCAGGAGATATTCTGTATCCTAACATAAACGGTTTTGTTGCATGCTTTTCAATGACATTTTTCACTTCCTGAACGATTGCCAGTGGGAAACGCATGCGATTTTCTAATGATCCTCCCCATTGATCTTCTCGTCTGTTGAAGAAAGGTGAGAAGAAGTTTTGCATTAAAAAACCATGAGCACCATGAAGTTCAACGCCGTCAAAACCTGCTTCAATTGCTCTTCTTGTTGTTTCTCCAAATGCATGGATGATATCTAAAATTTCGTCGTGTGAAAGTTCTCTAGGCAAAACTGAAGGAGCAAATCCAGTAGCTTCAGTCTCTAAAGCGCTGGAACTAACAACCTCACCATTTGGAACAAGATCTGGTAGGGCTTTGTTACCTGCATGGAAAATTTGAAGGATAGCAGGAGCTCCGCCACTTTTCGCGGCTTCAGCTAATTTACGTAAGCCCGGCGTAAATGTATCGTCATAAGCTGCAAATTCATTTGTAAAACCGATCCCGTTTGGAGTCACATGTGTACAACCTGTAATCACAAGTCCTACTCCGTTAACTCTTTTTTTGTAATAGGTTAATTCCTCATCTGAAACCGTGTAATCATCATTACTGGACCAAGTTGTCATTGGTGCCATAACTACTCTATTATTAAGGGTAATCCCGTTTTTAAATGTAAAAGATTTAAATAAGTTGCTATATTTTTCGTTCATTTTTTAACCTCTTTCTGAATAGTATTGATCTAACATTGTTAGTTTGTCGTATTTTATAAAGGTTGATTAACCCTTCATGTATTAAATGGTGCAAGATTAGGTTAATCCCTAGAGAGCACTCTAACGCAAGTGTTTTTTTATTATTTTCGATAAAACACGATGTAGAAAGCTGTCTGTACGAGGGTTATCCAAAAGATGCAAATGGAAAAAACAACTAGCTGCTTAATTTCTAAGAGAAACAGTCTCCTACTTCATTTTCATAAAAATTTATTTTATTATCCAGATGCTCTAAACTTTGACGAATCTTCTCCAATTCTTCCACTACTTTTTTGCGATGCTTTTTAAGCAGAGCTAATCTTTCTTCCATTGTTTTATCCCCCATATGCCCCCACATGGCAAATCGTTTCATGTCTTTTAGTGACATCCCTGTATTTTTTAGGTGGAGCAAGGATTCAATCCATAATTTATTTTCATCCGAGTAAATTCTGACATTGTTATCGTCTCTATTTACTTTTATTAACCCTTCTTTTTCATAAAACCTCAATGTATGTTCGCTTAGCCCAACTATTTTAGAAAATTCTCCAATAGAATATGTCAATATAACCGCCTCCATTAAATCTGATATGTCTATTTCTTCTTTCTTTTTTAATTTGTGTTATAAAGAAAGAATAATACTTAGAGTTTACTCTAAGTCAAGAAGTTGTAATTCTTCTGCATATGATGATTAACGATCTTTTAGATTTATTTCGTTAGAAAAATTTAAAAAAGGAGACATAAAGAGTAGAATAAAAAAAGTCACTTATTTGACTTCGTTATTTTCAAATAAAAAAGCAAACTCGCCGCAGTTTTGGCGAGTTTGCTTTTTTATAGCTATCACGTTCCTTATGCAACTAAACTGCCCCTTTAGTTCCATAAGAAAAGGAGCTGCTGATCAGCTCCTGGTAATGAAGTAAAGCACCCGTTAGCCATCCATGAATCGCAAAAATCGGCGATCCACCACAAAGAATGAAAATGGTTGGGAAGTGTCCATACTGATACTGACCTTAATCCAGTCAACCCTAATCCATAGACTAATTAATTAACGCTCTCCTCTTTTTTTAAACGATTGAGCAGGGTCTTCTTAAGTATTGTCATTTTTCATTATTAAAGAAACTTATTTTCATGGTAGTTCAACAACAAAATTTATTATTATCCTATTACTTCTCCCAAAGCTCTATACGTCTTCCCTCTGGATCTTCAATCCAAATAAACTTTCCAAATTCATTAATCGTCTTTTCCATAACAAGGGGAACACCCATTTTTTCTATATGTTTATACTGTCATCCAAATTTTCAACTTGAAAGTTTAACATCACTTGTTGTTCTGTTGGAAAATAGCGGTCATTTTCAGAAAAGAAGGAAAAGATAGTTTCATTGCCTGATTGTGGTGTAATAATGGTACCATTCCAATTTTCAATTTCAATTTTTAGGACTTTACTGTACCATTTTTTTATATCCTCTAGATTTTTAGTCCTCCAAAAGATTCCTCCAAAACCCTTTATTATCATAAGAATCTCCTTCCTATCCCATTAGTTATTAATTTAAATTCTAGTTTTGAAAGCGAATTCCTTCTTTCACTAACCTGCCAGTTAGAACAATTTAAAAAGGCTGCTTCGGTTATATGTAATTCCATATAAATGTTATTTTATAGGGGTTTTATATAGTATTTAATAAGATGTTGAACATTAAAACAAGTAGAAACAAAAGGGATAGAAATCTATCCCTTTTTATTTATGCTGACCTCAAAATGACCTCATTTACCACAACAACTCAAAGAATGTAATTGTAAAATTTTCAATTTTAAATTTTGGCTCTGTTAAAGTAAATTGTTGATTTTTGAGCAAAAAAAAGACCACAATTTTTGTGGTCTTTGCTTTTCCTTATTCAATTAACGCACCCGTTACTTTGTGACCGTATCGCTAAGATTGAGGGCAGTAAGAATGAGTTTAAACGATTCCAAGCCCCAGTATTAACACTGAATAAGGAAGAGGAGGAGGATATCTTTGATAAGCTTATTCATCTGTTTGACGGGGTTGTTGTGGAGGGTGAAATTCAAGAGGTCAAAGAAGAAGAACCAATTGACCAGCTGAAACGCTGGATCGCAAACACTGGTGAGCTCCGAGTAAATGAGTTAGCAAGATTGATAGGTTTAGGGAATAATAAGGTTCATGCCATGATGGTGGAATTAGTAAATGAAGGGTATTTGAAGAAGGAAGGCAGAAGTTATGCCATTAACGTGAATGATGAAGAATTGGATAAATGGAGGGATAAGGAATGATACCTTTTACGACTGCATTGATAATCCCTGTTGTAACCTTCTACGCAATGATCAAAGGAATCGATTATATGTATAGTGAAATGCTGGAAAAGAAAAACCGATTACGTCCATTAACTTTCGCCAATGGAAGGACGGATGGGGATGAATAAAAAATTAGTAAAATGTAAGTCTGCGCTGATAGAATAATTGAACATAAGCAGAAGGGTTCGAGAATCTTTAAAAGATCTCGAACCCTTCTGTTTTAATATGTGAGTGTCCAGTCTAGTTTACGGGATGTGTGAAAAAAAAAACGAGTGAAAATATAATTTCTGGTAATCAAAGTTTAAGAGATTTTTACGAATAAAAAAAGTGAAGAAGGAAAACCCTTTAGAGTGGCTAATATGAGTTAGCAACAAACCTACATTGACATGTCATTGCGCTTGTTTTTATGAGAGATATATTTTTTCGGTATCGCAACATTATACGGCACATTGCTATGTCCGTAGCTACGATGAATCATCATATACAGTAAACCAATACCTACAACTATGACTCCTGAAACGAGCACGATATAGTTATCATACCAAGGTGCATCTGGCGTTCTTGGCCAACACATGTTGATCATTGCGATGATTCCGTAGACAAGCGCACCAATATTGACGGGCAGTCCCCACTTGCCCAATTGATACTTACCACTTGGCTTCCATCCTTTTAGTCTAGCTCGAAGTGCAGCAAAGACAACCATTTGGAATCCAAGATAAATGCCAAATGCCGCAAAACTGATTACCTTTGTGAGCGCATCTGTAGACACTTTTGATCCAAGCACAATGAGGGCTGGGACAATTGCGGCAAGAAGCAGCGCATAAGGTGGAATGTGACGAGCAGCCGAAAATTTCTTTAACAACCGGCTTCCTACAATCATGTCATCACGGCCATACGAATAGGCAAGTCTGCTTGCTGCCGCTTGTAAACTCATTACACATGAAAGGAAAGAAATCAACACAATACCCAGTACAATCTTCGCGCCAACAGCACCAAATGCATCGTTTAGTAAGGTATCAACAGGCGTTACGTCCTTACCAGCGATAACTGCTGGGATATCAGCAACTGATAGTACTAAAGCAAGGCAAACAAAAGTTGCTGCAGCACCGCCAATGTAAATGGTCCGACGCATTGCCTTTGGGATAAGAACACCTGGATTCGGTACTTCTTCAGCAACATCACCACAAGCTTCGAACCCATAATATTGAAAAATTCCAATTAATCCAGCTGCTGCAAATGCATACATGTAGCTATGACTACCTTGAGCACCAAAAGAATCAAAGAGCACATCAAGACCGTGCACCCTTTGTGTGATAAGCAACCAAAATCCAACTACAAGCGCACCGATAAGTTCAGCAGCAAAACCAATAACTGCTGCAGCTGCGAGAACCTTTGTGCCAAGAAAATTGATGATAGTCGATAGTGCAAGAAGGACTACTGCACAAAGAATCGCGGAGTCCACCGATACTTCAAAACCCAAAACTTGTGCTAGATAAGGTCCAGCTCCGTACGCGACACTGGCAATCGTCACAAGCAAGGCCATTAAGTAAACCCAGCCAGTCATCCACGCCCACTTGCGCCCCCATAGTCTTCGTGCCCAAGGATAAACTCCTCCTGCAACAGGGTATTGCGCAACAATCTCACTGAAGACAAGTGCGACTAGTAATTGTCCGAGTCCAACGATGAAAAAACTCCAAATCATAGGTGGGCCACCTTGCGCAAGTGCGTATGCAAATAGTGAGTACACACCTACTACAGGTGAAAGATAAGTGAACCCTAGCGAAAAGTTTGCCCACGGACTCATGTCGCGGCGAAATTCAGATTCATATCCAAGTGATGCCAGTTGTGCAGCATCACTATCATAATGTTCTGACGCAGAACCTCCAATTTTTTTATTCAGATTTTCTTGCATATTTGAGCCTCCTTAAAATGGTAGATATATTTTTATATGCAATTGCTGCGCCAATATAAAAAATAATATAAATATTCAGTTAATTTTACTTTGACAGAGGTAAATTTTACAATTAAATTTCAATTTTGATATTTTGTATTCAACTTTGAAATAATTTTAAGATGGGGGATAGGGATTTTATGCCAAATAACTTCCATCTGTTATTACTTTTTAATCATTAATGCATAATTTATTCATAACTTCATAGGAACGTGGAATTGTTGGGCAGAACCCTAGCTTTTTAGTAAGTAGTTCAGATAACGTGGAGAAAAAGCCAAATAACAAAGTAAATAACATACGAATTGGCAAGTTAAATAGCAGATTAAATAACAATATAATTAGCATAAAAAACACTTGAGTACCCAAGTGTTTTTGGTCTTTAATGTGTAATTCTTGTTCAACTAACGCACCCGTTAGTTCAACAAGAACGGGTTAAAAGTTCATCACTTAACCTACATAATTCTCTTGCTTTTTTCTCCTCTAAAAGATCAAATCCAATCTTCGATAAATATCTTTGTAAATCTTTAGGGAAATTATCAAAATACTGTACAAAGATAGCCCGAATAAGCTGTTACCTGTCTCTTTGTTCCTTGTTAGGAGTTTTTCACAAAAGCAGACTTTATCTCTTTATCTGTTAAACTACATACTTTTTTTATCCATAAAAGAACACATAGGCATCTATACAAGGGAATACAATGTAATAAATCTATTTCACTAGGGGTAAAGAGATGCCTAATAACACAAATAATCAATTAACGACTCAACAAATGATCAGCATTATTAGAAATGGTCTTAAAAAGTCACAAGTTCCCAAACATATTACTATTGTTGGCGCAGGACTAGCAGGACTGGTTGCTGCTTCTCTATTGAAGGAGGCAGGGCACAACGTCACAATCCTTGAAGCAAACAACAGGGTAGGCGGACGTGCCTATACCATACGCTCCCCCTTTAGCAATGGGCTTTATTTTAACCCAGGCCCAATGCGTATTCCTGATGTTCATTTTTTGACCTTAGAGTATATAAAAAAATGGGGGCTAACCGTAAACCCTTTTATTAACCGAACTCCAATGGATATTCTTTATCTCAATGGAATCAAAACACGTCTTAACATTTTTGAACGTTCTCCTGGTATTCTAAACTTTCCCGTTGCCCCAAATGAAAGAGGTAAAAGCGCACAGGAGCTGGTGAAATTAGCTACACAGCCAATTCTCGATTTTATTAAACAAGACCCAACGAGAAATTGGTATCTCGTAGAAAAAGAATTTAAAAACTACTCACTAGGTACTTTCTTAAACTATTACCATTATCAATATGGAACGACTTTTTCAGATGGCGCGGTTGATATGATTGGTGTACTCCTTGACTTAGAAGCATATATGGGGATGTCATTTATTGAAGTTTTGCGAGAAGAGGCGTCCTTCGGAGCAAATCGTTTCTATGAGATAACCGGCGGTATGGATCTGCTGCCAAGGGCATTTCTCCCGCAATTAAAAGAAGTTATTATGTTCAATCAAAGGATGATGAAAATTCTCCAACATAACAACAGAGTAACCATCCATTCCACCCATCAGCACACCTTAGAGGATTCCACCATAACTGGTGATCTTGCCATCATAACCATCCCCTTTTCAGTGTTACGATTTGTGAAAGTTGAACCATACCATTCTTTTTCCTATTATAAACGGCGAGCGATTCGTGAACTAAACTATATGAGCGCAACAAAGATCGGAATCGAGTTTAAAAGCAGGTTTTGGGAAAGGCACCATCAATATGGTGGTAAATCCATAACTGACCTTCCGATTCGATTCACTTATTACCCCAGTCAGGGGATTGGTACAAAAGGACCTGCTGTGGTTTTGGCAAGCTATACATGGGCAGATGAGGCTTTATCATGGAACGGTCTATCCAACGAAAAACGCATTCAATATGCTTTAAAGAACTTAGCTGAAATTTACGGAGACCAAGTCTATTCTGAGTTTGTGTCAGGAACTTCCTTTAGTTGGGTCGATAATGAATATTCTTCTGGAGCTTTCACTGCTTTTGAACCGAGTCAGGAAACCGAGTTGTATCCTTATATCCCTATACCTGAAGGAAGAGTGCACTTTGCCGGTGAACATACTTCGCTTACCCACGGTTGGATGCAAGGGGCGATTGAATCTGGAATACGGGTTGCATATGAAGTGAATGACTTGCCAAAATAAAACAGGAAAAATAGATAAATTAGGACTTATAGAAATTTCTTATACAACTAAACTGCCCCTTTAGTTCTATAAGAAAAAACCAAAATCAGTAATGATTTCGGTTTATCATGTTTATAAACGTTTAACTTTTCTGATTGGACGTTATCAGGCAAGGATATTCTACTATTGCTGTACTGATTCTTAAAATGTTTTCTATATTTTTAGCTGTACTTCATAGTTAAAAATGGATAATTTTAAAAAACAGAAAACCTTCTTATAAGTACAATCGTCTATTACTAGGGAAGGAAGTGTGAACTGTTTTGGAGGAGTTTGTGTTGAAATGGTCTCAAATGAAAGATGACAAATCCTTACTTGATGAAATCATGTCCCTTTATGGCCAGGATATTCTACAATTGGTCTATTCCTATGTAAAAGATGCGGTTGTGGCAGAGGACCTGACACAGGAGATTTTCATCAAATGCTATAAGGCGCTACCCACGTATAACCAACAATCAAATATAAGGACGTGGCTTTGGAGAATTGCTATTAACCATTGTAAGGATTATAGGAAAAGCTGGTACTTCCGAAATGTTTCGACTGCGGAAGAGGAGCAGGAATGGACTTCTACCGATAATGTGGAAGAAGAGGTCATTCAGCAGGATGAAGACATGCAACTTGCTGGTGCAGTCATGGAGCTGCCAATCCAGTATCGCGAGCTCATTTATCTCCATTATTTTCAGGAAATGAAGCTCAAGGAGATTTCTGAAATTACCGGGGTCAAACTTGGAACGGTGAAGACCCGGATGCGCCAGGCGAAAAGAAGGTTAAAAACCTATTGGGAGGAATCCACCGATGGAAGATAAATTAACACGCTTGAAATCGGCAATGAAAAAGCATACATTTCTTGATTTGAAATTCACAGAAAACCATAGAAACTCCATCCATACTGCCATCGAAAAGCAGGATGTAAGTAAGGAAGACATCTTGATTGGTATTTTCAGATCTTTGGATAAGGAAAAAAGTGGTTATCAAATTAATGAATCTCTTTACCAGAAAGGCATCCGGAAATTTGAAAATAACGAAGGCTCCTTGTATGCTACGTTGCATGAGCTTGAGAAGGAAGGCTGGCTCCAGTCTTTTTGGGAAACTGAAGAAAGGAAGCTCTATTCCTTGGATGAACGTGCGAAAAAGTGGCTAAAGAAAAAGGAATCTAAAAGTGGTTCCGCCTCTGCTAGTTGGCGGACAGCGTTTGAAGGAGGAAGAACCGATTGAGAAGCAATCATTTTTTAGATGAGGTTTCGTCGTATATCCGATCAAAAGAAGCAAAAAAATATATAGAAGCTGAATTAAAAGCCCATCTGCATCAAGCTAAAACTGAACTGGTCAAAAAAGGATATAAAGAGGATGAAGCAGAGGAACTGGCTGTCCGGAATATGGGAAGCCCCTCTGACATTGGGCAGAAGATGGACAAGCTGCACAGGCCGAAGATTGATTGGAAGCTAATGAGCATGTTTCTGTTCATGTCAGCTACGGGCCTGTTTTTGTTTTGGTTCTTATTTAAGGATGGTAATTCATTATCAGTGCTGAAGCAGGTATATTCTGTCACAGGAAGTGTAATTTTGGCCTGTGTCATTCTTTTTTTCGATTATCGGAAATTTCAGAGATGGGGCTGGGTTTTCTTTACGATGGGATGTCTGATTCTTTATCAGTTCCAATTTTCCAATGTATTAGTGAACGGCAATCCTCGAATTAATATTATGGGTTTATTGTCGGTCGATTCGATTGTGGTTCTGCCAATTTTTCTGCTTGCCTGGGCCGGGATGCTGCAATCAAAAAAGATGAATGTTTATTTGGCTGCCATTTTATACGTTTGTTCTGCCTTTTTGTTTATGTTTACAGCCAACGAGCAGGCGGTAGCGATTTATTCATTGATGGTTGCTGTAATGGTCTGGAGGAGCAGCCTAAATAAAAGGAAAATCCTTATCACTGCAGCAGTCCTGCTTACTACATGTGTTTCACTTCTGCTTATATCCTTGAAGGATATAAGGGCCTATCAATTAGAAAGACTTTATTCGTTTGTTACGCCTGAAAAATTCAGTGAGACCTCGGGGTATATGCCTTTGAAACTAGAAAAGCTAATTGAGGATGCCGGATGGATTGGCCATTTTGGTTCCCTCGGAGCGATTGATTTTTCTAATGAAATGATGACGGATTTTATCTTTGTAACAATTACCTATACGCTTGGCTGGGCCGGGGCCTTACTCATTGGTCTGCTGTTTTTATGGATGATCTGGCGAATTTCCCGTATATTCCAAACTGTGAAAGACCCATTTGGGAAAATGCTTGTTTCCGGCAGTTTTGCCATATTCACTGCACAGGTAACTGTCAGCATCGGAATGTCTCTCGGCTTATTACCACTAATAAGTCTATCCCTGCCATTTATGAGTTATGGTGCTTTATCAGCGATGATTAACGCCTTCTTGTTTGGTCTGGTTTTAAGTGTGTATCACAAAAAAAATATTATACTGATGAAGAAAATATGAGAGTATGGTATTGTAGCTCATACTCTCTTTTCTGAAGAAACTAGGAATGGGTAAAGACATGAAGCTTTGAAAGATGCAATAAATCATGAGGATAATTATCAGGTAGAAAATCCCCTCCTGAACCCCCATATTAGCGAAAATAAAAAGAATCCATTTTGAAAAAAGATTGATCGAAATGGATTCTTTTCTTGTGATTAAGTATACAGTTATTATAAAATAGTTTGATTATTTTTAGTAATCCTTAATGAACTAACGCACCCGTTAGTTCATTAAAGACTAACTTAAAAGTTAAATGATAGAACATACAACGCTCCTATGTTGAATTTTAAAATCAACCAGCATCCTCGCATTTAATTGGATGAAAGGGTCTCTTTGGTTGATGCCATTATTTATCCGCGGGATTTTCCTTCTGAAATATTAACGGTGGATAAGTTGCCTGGTTTTATTGCGTCAAGTACAGCTTGTTATCTGTTTGACATACGGACCACCACCCAATCTTGGAAAATCGCGAAAACCCCTTATCAGAATTTAAAGATTTGTTTTGTATAGTCGGTAAAATCTCCAAGATAGTTTTCAACAATTTGCTGTAAAATGTCTATATTCACCGACTGGTAAACCAGAAACGCCTTTAGATGTTCCCACTTTCTCCTATTTTTTAAAAGATATTTTCACGCTCCTCATTCAATTTAGCGTACATGCTTAGAGCAGTCATTTGTTGATTTTTAAGAATGGAGTCATCTTTTGAAAAAATCACAGTACCGGTTGTTTAAATCTGTGCCTGAAAAACGGTTGATGCATCCCTCAGGTTAACCAGGTCCACATCTATTTTAAGGATATCGGCCAGTTCCTGGGCCAATAAAAATATCTAGTATGAAAATGTGATGAATCTTGACTGTAGAACGCTACATCAATGTCACTGTCTCTATGTGTAGTATTCTTTGAATAAGAACCAAACACGATCATAAAGGAAGGATCTATTTTTCCTATTAGGAATTCTTGAATACTTTGAAACATCACTGTTTTCATAAGACACGCTCCCTTATTTTAATATGAATATTATACCAAACGTCTATTCCTATGTCCGTTTGATAGATATTTTACGCAAAGATAAATTGTTTACCATCTCCCACTCTTTTAAAATTATCTAGGTGTAATCACCCGTACAAACCTCCTAGGGCCGATACGTTGTTTCAAACAAAAAAGGAGACCGACAGTCCCATTTGCAAGTTAATTATTTTGTTCGCTAATCCAATCATTTACCTTCATCTGTAATGATTTCTGGTTAGTTAATCCATATCCAGCTTGTGAATTATAAGAGTAGTCACCATTTTTAATCGGCTAAAAAACTACTTATTGATAAGAATCGTCCTTCAGCGGTTATTGCAACAGATGATTTAAAAGTAATGAGTTCAGAGCAAGCGTTCAGCATTTTTCAAATAGGCAAAGCCGGATTCATTGCTGAATCCGGCTTTGCCTATTTCTACTATTTTTCGAAAATTGCATTAGATAGAAGACGGAACAAGTAATCCGGGTGGTCGCGGAATCCTGCTTCTAAACCAATAAGAGTTACATCTTTATTCTGTTCCTTTACGATTATAGCTTGGCCCTTGGCAGTTATGTTATTTTTCCAGTGACCAGCTACGAAGAAATTATCTGAATCTGCAAGGGTCGCGACGACTTCATCATTATTCGTACCCGTAAACCATGTTGGACGATAGACAAAGCCGATATCATCCTCTCCATATCCTGCTGTTAAACCCGTGCCCTCATAATCAACTTTTACGATACCATTACTGTTGGAATCTCCTACATTAATGATGTCGTCTGTAAGACCGAGTGTCTTAGTTGCTCTAGAAGCACCAGCACCTACAGCTATATACTTGCCACCTTTATTTAAGAAGCTTGTCACATTGTCTTTAAACGTATTAAGTTGACCGGGGTTCTGTAATCCAAATTCTTTATTAGCTTCGGATAGGTTGGTAGAAATGAGACTTTCCGTTCCACTATAGATAAAAACATCAAAACCATTAAGGCTATTTTTAGCCACTTCCACTGGCGTAACTTCTGTCACATCAAAACCTAGTCTTTTTAAAGCGAGCTTTGTTCCTGCGTGTGATTTCTGTTTACCCATACCTCCATCCTTTAATATAGCCACTTTTAAAGACGTAATAGCCACTGCTTCTGCTGGTACATCAGCAGTTCCAACCTGTAACCCAGATTCTTTCACCGCTGCTGATACCTGATTAGCTACTGTTTTTGCAAAGAAGTTACCTTGTGCATCACGTACAATAGGAATTCCTTGCTTAAGCAATGCATTTACTAAATTTACCGACTGGACAGAGCTGTTCGGAATCAGAAACGGTCCTTTTCCTGAAACCTTTCCTTGACCTGTAATCTGGTTTACTTTCGTTGCATTGACTTTAATAGGATTTTGTGTGGCTACTGCCTCAAATCCCCAAAGCTCCGGTAAACTCCATGCGGAAATGTCGTACATTGCTGGGGTATCGTTCGTGATGTCTTCCCCATCCCAGAGCATCGTGTTTGCTAATCCGGCTTTTGCCTGATCCATCTCAACGAGATAAGTTCCTTTTGGATAAGACACTCCATCCGCTTCAAATGCATTCACAGCTTGAACAACTTCAATATCATTATTGATCAAATGATTTACAGCCTTATTCGTAACAGTCGGATCCTTAGGGTCTAGTGGAAGTATGTAGGCTTTTGGAAATAACCCTTCCTTATGAAAAGGATGGTCAAAGTTAATTCCTCTTTTAAAAACTTCAATTTGATCAGTAATCATGGATTGCTTGTTAGCTGTTGCAAATTTCAGTGCCCCCATAATCGAATTATACATCCATCGTACGCCATCCCAATCATTTGTTGGAGCTTCTAATGTATGACCGTAAGCACCATGATACATCGCATACATTGGTGTGAAAATTGGTGGGTAATCATCCCAGCCAGCGGAGTCATCGCGCAGCGGAATATATGTACCTTTCATGTTTTGATACAAGGATCCTGAATAGTTCTCATGATCCTTCATTATTTCCGCTTCCATCGCTTCTGCCTGTTTATAGGCCCATTTTCCGTATAAGTCATACTCGTAATTAGGATTATGCGGTGGCGTACAAGGCTCAATTAACCCCTGCAGATTTGGCTGATAATTCTTCACATAACCATGAGTATCAAGGAACACCATCGGGTTCCATTCTTTAATGAGCCCAACCATCTCTTTTGTTTCTGGCTGCGATTGGGTGATAAAGTCACGATTTATGTCAATTCCTTCGCCATTAAAGCGGGTGGCATCAATACGTCCATCAGGGTTCTGTACGACATTGAAAATAAGAATATTATTCTCTAAAACGTCTTTGGTTGTTGCATCATTTTGGGTAGCAAAACGTTCAATTAATTGAAGGATTGCATCGCTTCCGACAAATTCAGTCCCATGAATAGAACCATTAATCATGATTGGAACTTTAAAGTCAGGATTATTGGCAACCCATTCTTGAGCTTTGCCTGGATTCTTAAACATTTGCTTTCTAAGTGCCTTCACTTTTCCGAACTTCCCTTGCGTTGTTGGGTCAGCAATCGTGACAACGTAGAGTGGGTTTCCATCAGCTGATGTTCCACGGACTTCAACTTTCACACGGTTTGAAAGTTTTTCAATCTCTTTTAATTTGGCACCAATTTGTGAGAATTTCACAAAGTCATAGTTTTCGCTATTAAACTTGCTTCCGTCCTGTTCCTCATATGTATTCACATTTGTCCATTGAGGTTTCTCAGCATGCCCAGAACTCCAGGGAATTACTGTTAGTAAACTCGCAGCCATCAGACCGGATAATGCTTTTTTCTTTTTCATCTTAACCTCCAGTATTTATATATATAGTCATTTTTTGTATATATCCCACCAAGTCGTTAAATGTTCTTTTATTGGGATTCGCTCCAATTACAGCACTAGTTTCGGAAGGTCAACTTTATATAGCGTTACTTGCTGGGGGAGCTTATCAAATTTTATAAAGAATATTTTTAACGATGTGGTTTGTTCAACTTTATAAAATTAAAACGCTTTCAATAGGATTTGTTCAGCTCTTTAGCGAGTCATTTCGTGTTGTTGTATTCAATTAAAATATGTTTTAATTAATTAACGCAATACCCTAAACCCGTATTCCCAGTGGCTACTGTAGCTGATTAAATTCTCTAGACTAATAAATTTCTCCTTTTCTGCACCCTACTAATATTTTAAATTTCCATACATGTTTAAGAGTATCGCCTCCTTATTAAGAAAAAGTAACCCACAAACTTAGATAACTGTTTTATAATATTATACACTTTTTTTATATGAATTAAGAATTTTCAGTTAATAATAATTGAAATTTTATCCTATTTTCATTACCTCAGAAGCATAAAAGTATTTACAAATAATTTCTATGCGCTAAATTGGTAAAAATCTCTTTTAACTATTTTGTAGTTTGTCCCCAACGGTCAAGTTACATGGAAAATACCTCGAAACCTATGAAACTCATGTGCTTTTGATTCCCTCTAATCAATCTTATCTAAACTAGCTAAATTGTAAAACTAAGTTTATCTATAACTATTCTCCCTCACCTCCATGGTATCGCCTTTCCATGTCGCTCATTTGCTGGAATATATTCCAATACTTCGCTCTTCAACTTTCACGTGAATTCCCCCTCATTTAGAAGTGTTAACTTTTATTAGACCCAATCTACAAGGAGCACCTTCTTAAAGGTATTATAGATTAATCTAGATTAATCTTTTCATACTCATTAAATTCTCAGTATAGATATGATACTCACCCCAAAAAGGTCGGAATCAGTATCTTATTGGGGAATTAATCAACAAAATATAGCTCTCTACTCAAAATTCTAATCTAGTTTCCTTAAGGTTATCAGGAGAAAGTTGGAGTTGATCTGGAGAATGTGTCTCCCAGACATGGTGCTTTTCACTACTCAACATTTTTTATGAGATTTTTGAACGTGAGCATCATTTTGCTAATGCCTACATCTTCTTAAAGAGCCATTTCCTACTAACCAATATTTCTTTGTGAATATAATATATTCTATCGAGTTGCATGCTTTAATACATAGTAAGTAATATGTTTATCAAACTAGTTACTTAAAGTAAAACAGAATAAAGAATAACAGAATCTGAGGTAATGCGACGATGGTTCAAAATTCGCTAATGCCGTTGAGTATTAAAATTAATCAAAAGAGAAACGAAATGATTTTTCTTGGAAATCAATATGGCTTAAATTCCCCAGAAGTTATTAAAGTAAGTCGCCAATTAGACGATTTTCTCAATAAACTTTATGACTATCAAAAACAACCAAGAATTTATACTATTGCTATATGGAAATTAATGGTTGAGATCACGAGAAAATCAATTTTCCCCGCTTCCAGTTTAAGGAGAGATCAGGTTCTTATTTGCTATTCAACAAACAGGGCGTTATCTACAGTATGTTTTTCCAGCATTTGTGCAATATTTTTAAATGAAGATTTCATTCTAGGCGGATGACAGTGAAGGAAATATATGAGGCGACTGGGATTTCGGGTGCCACTTTGTATCGCTCAATTAAATAAGAGCAAACCCATTAACAATTTGCTCCAGAGAAATATTTTTATTAAAGGAATGCCTTTGATTTAGCTAAATTTATTATTCGCATTTTCCATTCAGGGGAGAATTTTGATTATCGAATTTGAAACTGATTTTATACACCTAGGCCTTCTGTTTTCATCATTTCATCAATATTAGATAGCGCTTCTTCTGCATCATCGCCTTGAGCAATTATTTTAATTGTTTCTCCCTGCGGGATTCCTAGCGACATTACACCCAAAATTGATTTTAAGTCTACCTGTTTTCCTTTATACTCAAGGATCACATCTGAAGAAAATGGCTTAACCATATTAACTAATAAGGTCGCAGGTCTTGCATGAATTCCAGAATCGCTAATTATTGAATATATTTTTTCAACCATTTTTATTCCTCCATCTTTAAAAAACTCTTTTATTTTATAAGTGAAGAAATTCGATAATTCTCTTACTTTGTCAGGACATTCTCTACAGTAAAATCGTATCCTTCAAGCCCTTAAATTCTGCACCAAGGGTTATATGCTCAAAGAGATGAATATTATTAATGAGATAAAAAGCCCCTAAGTTTTGGATTTTAAAATTCTTTGCTAGTTCCAGAAATGTACATTTTAATGTACCCCAGTCTTATATCTTCCAACAACATAGAATAATTCACTTTTGTATAATCTGATACATCCACTTCATATAAAGTTCCTAATTCAAACGTGTCATATCCTCTCGTTGTACATCTTTTTATAAATTCCTCATAGTTCAATAAGTTATCTGCAATACTTCTATCAGCTAACTGATCCCCTTTTTTGTAGGAAGTTACGATATGACTCAAATGCCTTGTCGGATCCAAATCTCGCTTTTTTTGTCGTTCAAACAATACATCTAAATCTGCAATTAACCGAATAGTAACAACCTCATAACTATATCTTTCTACTAATTGCTGAATATGAGGCTTTTGTTTTTGACTAAAAGGATAATCAGACATAATATTGCTACCTACTTGCATTTGCTGTTCCATTATTTCAAAGTACTTCGCCCATGCTATCTTTTCTATCTTCTGCTTTTCTTCTAGATTACGATAACCATACATATCACAATAATATTCTTTCAAGTCATCCTGAGAAAGATTATAAAATGACCCTAATTTACTATTGATGATATTACTTAAGTAAGTTTTTCCTGTTCCTGGTAAACCTGCTAATAAGATTAAGACCTTATCCATCTTACCACCTCATCATCTAACGAATAAAGAAAGAGTACAAGGAATTCCTAGTACTCTCTTTATTAGCCACCTTTCTCCAACCCTTATGAAAAAGACTAATGAACTTTTTTTGTCATTATTTTACTTGGAGGGTACGGTCTTCTTTATTCATGAAGATTCCAATTTTATGTTTGACAACTTCTTTTACTGCCTGATTACATGGAATAATATTATGTCGTAATGATTTCGTTACTTTTGTTTCTCCGAATGTTTCTTTCGCTGTTTTCGTCCATGTTACTAACAACTCAGTACCTACATTAAATTTACGAATCCCGTTATTAATTAATTCATGTACATCCATTTCATTAACACCTGTACCCCCATGAATAACTAAAGGTACATCTACTACAGCGTTGATTTCTTTTAATAGTGGTAGATTTACTTCTGTTTTAGATTTATATTGACCATGATTAGTACCAATGGCAATGGCCAAAGCATCTACCCCTGTTGCTTTAACAAACTCTTCTGCATCTTTTGGGTCAGTATAAACCTTATCATTCTCATCTACATGAATCCCTTCTTCAGTACCGCCAATAGTCCCTAGTTCGCCCTCTACTGAAACACCATATTTGTGTGCATATTCTACTACTGCTCTTGTTTTCATAATGTTCTCTTTGAATGGTAAATGAGAACCATCAAACATCACTGATGTATATCCTTTATGGATTGCCTCTTTAATATCATCAAAATCCCTTGCATGGTCTAAATGCAACACCACATCTACCATTTCATTTGTGGCCATCGTTTTACATACAGCAACAATATTTTCATGACCAATGTATTTCGCAGTATCTATACTTGTTTGAATAATAATTGGTGCTCCTTGCTCTTTTGCTGCACGGATCATATCAGGTAACATCTCTAAATTATGTGCATTAAATGAACCAACTGTATAATTCAATTCTTCAGCCCTAAGTGTTACTTCTTTTAATGTTGTATACATGATCAATTACTCTCCCTTTATACTAATCTTTTATTTTCTTCCTTATCGAACACCACGCGTAACCTCTTTAGAAACTTGCATCATTTGATCCATTTTCTTTAGATATATCTGTAATAATTCTTCATTATTCACTTTTGCTGCTTCTGCACGCTTCTTGTTATAAAGTTTTAATAAAGTTTTGTAACCATTACCTAATGACTTTTTGGCCTGAATACTTTTTTCTAACGAATCAATAGCATGATCTTCTTCACCAAGTTCATTAAATGCTAAGCCAATCTCCTCATAAATTTTTGCTTGTTTTTCTCCAGCTGCTTGATTTACTTCTTCTTTTTTAAAGGAAATGGTACGTAATAACTCTTCTTTTCGTTCAACTGTTAACAATACTTCTTCGGTTGTTTCTTTTTTCGGTTCATTAGGTTTTTTCTTTCCAAATCCAAACATTACTTGAACCTCCTTTTCTCTACCAACATCCTAGAAAGCTTTTAAAAGTGGACCAATGAGCCATGCATATAGTAAAGCAGCTGTTACTGTATCAACATCTGTTGCTGTTGCATTGACAAATCCCATAGAATTGAATGTCGTTACTAATAGTGCTGGTAATAATGTAATGAAGAAACCATGTACAACACCACCAATAATTGCTCCACGAATACCACCTGTTAAGTTACCAAATATACCGGCGGTACCCCCCGCGAAGAAAGCTGTAAGCATACCTGGTAAGATCATCGCCAACCCGAAGACAGGTAATACAAACATTGCAATAATTGAACCTATAGTAGTTGTGATAAACCCTACAATGACTGCATTAGGGCTAAATGGAAATAGGACTGGACAATCTAATGCAGGTATTGCATTTGGGACCAACCGCATGGCAATCCCTCTAAATGCCGGAACAATTTCACCTAGTAATAAGCGAACTCCTGCTAATAATACATACACTCCAACTACGAATTGGATAGATTGTAAGAACGCAAACATTAAATAATTGGTATCTCCTGATAATGTAGAAGCGAACTTTTCACCTGCAAACGCTGCTGTAATAATATAAAGAGGAGTCATTACCACCATCAAAGATAGATAGGTATCTTGTAAGAATTCAAATTGAGCTGGTAATTTCAAATCTTCAACAGATTTTTTCTTTTCGCCTTTTCCCCCAACTAGTTTCGCTACCCCTGCTTCAAACACATACCCAACCGTACAAAAGTGTCCTAAAGCAATATCATCCATACCAGTAATCTTACGAACAAATGGTTGTGCAATCGCGGGCATAGCTACCGCAAATACGCCCCCAATGAAACCGCCTACTAAAATCAATGCAACACCACGTAAACCTGCAAAGTAACCAAATACTGTTGTCATAGTAGCCATCCAAAGAATTGCCTGACCAGTTAAAAAGATGTATTTCCATTTAGTGAACCGTGCAATGATAATATTAAAAACAAAGATAGCTAAGAAAGTTAGTGCGATATCACGACCCAATCCTAACTCATTCATTGCTTGGCCATTAATAGCTTCAATCGAAGGAATAATCCCTTGCATATGGAAACCTTCTGTAAAAATATGACCGAAATAGACTAAACTACCAACAATAATGCTAGAACCTGCTGACAATACCATAAACCCTAACATCGTCTTTAAAGAACCAGAAATAACTTGCCCTGTTGATTTCTTTTGCAAAATTAACCCCAACATAGCAATCAACGCGATTGTTACAGATGCCTGTGTCAAAATATTCTCGATAATAAAGTTAACTACACTCATTTTTTCCCCCCCCCATCTCTAGCTATCTCTATTTATTTTTAAGCTAAAACGCCTTTTTCCCTTAATACCGGGGTGATTTTTTCTTCAATCTCTGTCTTAGATACAATATTTCTCAAATAAACAATTGTCGTTTGTTTAGGATCAACTGAAAATTTCTCGAATTGGGATTTGAAATTCTGTGCCGTAATAATAATATCGGGTTTTACTGAAACAGCAGACGAGATATCACTATGATCTAGCTTGGCGTTGACACCTAACTTGCTTAATACATCCTCTGCCGACATTTGACAAGCAAAACTGCTTCCTAAACCTGCTCCACATACAAATAAGATATTTACTTTTTTCATTTCGCTCTCTCCTCATTTTTCAATTTTGGGGTTATATACTTATCAATTGCTTTTAAAACTGTTACTTCCTCACTCCACCACTTCACTACCATATAAAACTTGATTAAACATGTTTACATTTTGTGCTGTAATTAACAGGTCTAATTTCTCTTCATCATTAATTAACTCAATCAGATTTTTCATCACATTTAGATGCGAATAAGAATCCACTGCGGCTAGGCAAAAAACAATTTTTACCGGATCATTATCCGGATTTCCGAAATTAATCGGTTCCTTTAACGTCATGACACTAATGCCTAATTTGTTTACTCCATCTTCCGGCCTTGCGTGTGCTAACGCTAAATGCTTCCCTACTACTATATAAGGCCCATACTCTTCAACAGATTTAATCATGGCGTTTATATATCGCTCTTCAATGACCTCTTCTGTTAACAATACCTTGGCAGATTTCGTAATCGCCTCTTTCCAGTCTTTACATTCTTGCTTTAGTAGAATGTTGGAATCCCTCAAAATATCCTGCAACATCGGCTGTATCTCCCTTGTATTAATTTTTAAATGATGTTCTTTAAAAGTATCTTCTACTTTGTGATAGCTTTCCTTTGTTACCTTACCGCCGCTTTCTACAAATAACATCAAAATATCCTGCATTAGCTGTGTGGCATCTAACTTATTGGAAACGATCCTTCTCTTATTCTTATTTTTGAGTAAAAAATCTTTAATTTCCTTTTTGTCACTTTCTCTTAATATTGGATTAAGCAATAATACAGGTTTTCTTGGATAATCAATTGAAATGGTCGTAAAAACTAAATCAACATCCAGCTTGTCAATAAAGGCTAATTCATACGAACTCAATATCGCAACAATCTCGATATTGAAATGCTCTTTCAAATTCGCAGCCAACAGCTTTCCAGTTGAAATCCCATGATTACAAAGCACAACCGCCTGATAAACATATTGTTCTTTCTGCTTTATCTGGCTGGCAGACGTTGAAAAATAAACGGTCAAAAAACCGATCTCATCTTCTGATAATGTTTTTTTGATGTAGTCCTCTATTTGCTTACTAAAGCAAGTGACTGCCTGATAAATCTCGGCATAGGACTCCTTAATAGTGTCTTTCAACGGATTAAATACCTGTAAATCGTTCTTCGCCCTGCTTAATAACCCTGTGATATGCCTATACAAACCTTCATACAAATCTTCTTCTCTCTGAGAAAAGGGGATTCTGGTTACTTTTTCTACATGCTCAATTAATTGAATAGTTAATAATTGTGCGGTAACCCAATCGAATGAATTATTCATATCTTTTGGATTAAACGATTCGATTGTAAAGGTAGTATATTTAATTTCATTTAATGATGGATATAAACCAAACTCCATACAGATGGAATCGACAAAATTTCTGACAGGATCTTCTTTTATCTCGGCTCTAACTTTGGCTAATTCCCTAAGGGTATTTCCTTCTTGCAACCGCCTTACCCATATACCTAAAAAAAGAATGCTTTGATTCCGGTATACATGATTAATCTCTACTCTGGACTTTTCAAAGACTTCGTCATAATGTTCTCCAATGACCCTCAATGCATTTGTATCCAAATAATCAAGAACAAATTGATCTGCAAAAGTATTCACTGTATCTATATCTCGGTACTCCATTAGTTTAGCGATATCTGTCATACTGTTAATCACATCGTATAACATAGTGCGTATTGATCGTTCATCGCCTTTTAATACAATACCTTGCTTCGTTAAACTCACTACAGAAATACCATATTCCTTTAAAAACTGACGAAGTCTTCTCATATCCTCATCCAATGTACTTTTCGATACCTGCAGTTTTTCTTCCATTTCAAAGAGCATTGTCGTTCTTGTGGTATCGGCAATATCTAAAAGCAAGGCAAGAAAACGTTCATTGGGCCGATAATAATCTGTTTCTCTGTCATCACCAATTTTGGACAGGAGCTTTTCGCGATCCACATCAGATAGGTCTAACTTCAACCCCTTTCCTCTTGTCGTCGTAATTGATGGATAATTATTTTCTGCCAGATATTTATTAATCAGGACCAATTCGTTTCGAAAAGTACGCTCACTAATATTGAACTCTTTACTTAAATCCTCACAAGTCAAAAAGGTATTTACTGTCAAAAATCTGGTAAGTACTCGTTGAGTCCGTTCTTTCATGATAGTAACTCCTTTCATAATTTTATTATAAGTCGCAATATTCAAATAGTTTAGTACATCTTATTGCAACTTCAATTTGCAAAAATGTAAGCGTTAACACTTTATAATCAAACTATAAATCAAATATCCATCAAAAAAAGATGTATCTCTTATAGGGGTACAGACACATACCCATCAAGCTAACACCAATGAGTACTTAAAGTAGATCCATTTTTACAAAACAATCGTTCATACCACTAAAGAAAGACCTGCCAAATGAGCCTTCGATAGGTCATTTTGCTTTTGAAGGGATTCACTTAATTATAGTGGATGAAATCGATCGACTGAAACTGCAACACTTAGAGCAACTTCGTGACATCTATGATCAACATGACTTAGCCATGATATTCATCGGGATGCCAGGGATTGAAAAAAGGTTAGCGATATCCCCAGCTTTACTCCCGCATTGGTTTTGCTCATGAATTTTAGAAACTCATTAAAGACGAGATGCAACATATTTTAGAATATAAATGGGGTGAATTAGGTATCTCCATTAAACGAGAGGACTTTTCCGATTACGAGGCGCTCACAATCATCATGAAAGTCATAAACGGTAACTTTACCGTCTATTTACTCAAATTGAACGTATCCTCGAAATCAATCACCTTACATCCATTACCACCGAAGTAGTATAGGTTGCACGAAATAGCTTAGTGATTGGACATAATTAATGAAGAACCCCAGCTAAACTTCTCATATGAAGGTAGCTAGGGTTAAAAGTTGGATGTGCAAATTATCACTTAAAACACGCGCAAAATATCTCCAAAATTTACACCATTATGTATAACCTCTTTTCGTTTGTCTAAAAGCTAATTAACTTCTGTAATTTAATTCCAGACTAACTTCTGTACATTGAAAAGGGTTATTTTGAGGGGAATTTGAGGTGTTTTTTTCAAGTCTCCAGAACTTATAACTTTTAGATTCTTACTTTTAGGGGTACCGCCAACATTTCGAAAATTTTGTATGCTAAGCAAATTTCAACCTAAAAAAGTCGATTTCCTGTATTGATAAGGAATCGACTTTTTTGTTCGCTTGTTAGACTGGCACCCGTTAGTTTAAGTACAAACCTTCACAATCTTGCTAACCTGTATTTTAATCGCCAATTGCTACTATTAACTTGTTTTTCAGTAATGCTTCTTTGCAAAGTTCGATTAATTTTTCAGCAAATTGTTTTATTTTTTGCCCGTATAAATTATCTGTTTTGTATTTTATAACTATACCCTCGCAAATGTTTACTAACTGATTTATTTCTTGCGTTGAAAATATTTTATCACCATATTGGTCTAACCCTATAAGCAAATCGAAAGGTCCCTTTTCCCTATATCTTTTACCGTATTCTTCCTTAATCTGAAGATAACCCTGCAACTCTTCATTAAATTTAACGGATTCTTCTAAGTATTGTGTTTCTTTTATTGTATTTCCAATAAAGAAATCAAGTCCAACATCATTATCCATTCATTGTCCGCCCTTTTCATATTTTAATGTTTTTCATATTATATCAGTCTTTGTTGAACTAACCTGCCCCTATAGTTCCATAAGAATAACGGTTAAACTTTTTTCAAATCGGTACGACTTTATTGTAAATTAAACACCTATAAGAATAAAGAAAGCCTACGATCCTTGCTATTTAAGGAAGTAGGCTTTCTTTTATTTCAGTTATTTTTTGGCTTTTCTCTATTTTTTAAATGGAATTTTTGGTTCTTCGTCTTTATATCGAGAATAAGTCGTCGCTCCGTCGTTTTCCATATTAGAGCATTGGTCATTATCGCAAAAAAAGAGGTAGGTCTGCTTATCAGTACGAACACTTACCTCAAAATAGTAGGGGAACATTCCCCCTTTATTTTTATCCATACTTCTATCAATAGCAATGATATTCTCTTTTTCTGCTATCTTTTTATAATCTTCACTCTCAACTGTTTTCAGCACCATTTCACTTAAAATAGCCTGTTCACTTTCGGACGGTTCATAGGCTTGTTCCAAAAAATACCATCTTCCAAATAAAAACAAATTAATCCCTATACTGATTATCAATACTGTAACTAAAATCTTTTTCTTCATATATCCCCATCCCTATACCTTTGGCTATCTCGATAGTCCCCACCGCCTGTAATTCATTTAAACGACTTAAACTCTCTTCTTTATTAAAAGAACTATGCCAACGATAATCATATTGATCCAATATACGGTAATGGTTACTAATCAAATTTTGTTGCAAACGAAAATCCCCTCTATACTCGATTTCTTTCCACCATATCTTACCACCCATTGTTTTTTCTTTAGGCGTACCACCATTTTTGCTAGCAATTAACTGAACAAAATCAACTGGATTGTCACCAATTGATGATATCAACAATTGGCTATGATTAAACAAAGCACAAAATGCAACAACGGTGGTCCAATTGGCTTCTGTTCTTCTTTTTTCAATTTGAACTAGTTTTTTTTTTGAAATCCCTAGAATTTCAGACATCTTATCTTGAGAAAAACTTTGTTCTGTTCGGACAAGTTTCATTTTTTCTGATATTAAATTGATGAATTCTTCTTTTTCCATATATACTAAATACTCCTTTTTAGTGTAATTTTACACTAATAGTATTATTTTTCAATAAAAAATACCCTTTTTGAATAAAAAGCAACTTTAAAACACAAAGAAAAAAGCAAGAAATAACCTTGCTCTAAATAAGTTTGAAATGGGAATATTTCTCAATTAAAGCTTGTTGAACTAACCTGCCCCGATAGTTCCATAAAGAAAAGCTGCCTTAAAGACAGCTCCGATCTTCAGCTAAAG
Source organism: Peribacillus sp. Bi96 (assembly GCF_918698115.1). Classification (GTDB taxonomy): domain Bacteria; phylum Bacillota; class Bacilli; order Bacillales; family DSM-1321; genus Peribacillus. The sequence goes on along the minus strand of NZ_CAKKLV010000037.1, from coordinate 1,444 downwards.
CACCCGTTAGTTCAACAAGGTTAAATTTTTTCGTTCGTGTTACGATTTAAAATCTGAAAATAAGTTATTACAGCAGTTACAATGCATAATAAACCACTCACTAACCAAATATAGAAAAAAATTTGACCACCAAATGTGGGAGAATTAAAAATAAAATAACTAAGTAAGAATAATACTCCACCCAAAAAGGATAAATAATAAGCAAAACGTTTATGTTGTGGCTTTAAGAAATGGTATCCCATAAGAATTAATATATATAAACTGCTTATTACCATAATGACAGGAAAAGTGGGTTGAAATTTAACTGCGTATACCAAGTAGTCAAGTTGTGATATAGAGCTATTACTATTTACCTCCCCTATAAAAATTGAGAAAATGGTGTTGAGTACTTCCATTCCCAATGATTATCTACGATTGCACTACCTTCATATAAAGCACAAACAGTAGAAATTAAAAGTAAAATAGATGCTATACCAAACTGAAACAAAAAACTAAACCTAAACATATTAAACACCCTCATTTATTATTTTAAAATTACTCTTCACACCTAATTTAACATTGATTTCAATTATTAACATTAAAAACCTTTTATCTTATTCAACTAAACTGCCCCTTTAGTTGAATAAGAAAAAGCCGCCTTAAAGACAGCTCCGATCTTAAGCTAGTGACCTAGTTAGCTTAATTAAGTTTTCTTTCATAAACATGAAAATAGTAGTTATAAGGGTTTTTTTCATTCATTATCCCTTTTTCAACAGATACTTCTTTCCATTCATCGAAGTTAACTTCTGGGAAAAATACATCTCCTTCAAATTCATGATGAATCTTTGTAATATACATCTTCTCAACATAAGGCAAGAACATATTATAAATCTGTTCTCCCCCGAAAATAAAAATCTCTTCTTCATTTTTACACAACTCAAATACATTTTCGATTGAATGGACAATTTCACAACCGTCAAAGCTAAAATCCTTATCTCTCGTCAAAATAATATTTCTTCTGCCAGGTAAAGCCCTTCCGATTGACTCAAGGTTTTTTCTACCTAATATAAGTGAATGTCCCTTTGTAGTATTTTTAACATACTCCCAATCCTTTGGAATTCTCCATGGAATATCATTCTCTTTGCCAATTACTCTATTCTTGTCCATCGCAACAATTAAAGAAATTTTCATATATGACACAGCCTTTTTTCACTATTTTACCATGTACTCTTGTATTTCTATTAATATTCGTTGTTCAACTAACCTGCCCCGTTGGTTCCATAAATCGAGTAGGAGGAGGCGCCTAGCCTCCGACCTCTCACACCACCGTACGTACCATTCGGTATACGGCGGTTCAGTTTAAGTCTGACGCAGTTTTGTATATCGTTCATATAGATTTTCTAACCCTTGATGTTGCCAATAAGCATTATTAAGGGTTTTGTCTAGAATAGGGCTATGCGCAATG
>NZ_CAKKLV010000036.1 GCF_918698115.1 Peribacillus sp. Bi96 | reverse complement strand
TGTACAGCGGTCTCGTTGATTGATGCCCCATATTCGTTCATATATTTAAGTACCTCTAGTTTAAAGGGCAGAGTGTAATTTGTATAGGATGAAGCAAGTCCTTCCATCCCATGTTTTAGATAGCGAGCGACCCATCTTTTCAGAGGGGATAAACCTACATTTCTTTCTTGTGCAATGGATTTATAGGATTTTTTCCCTTCTAAGTACTCTAAAACTGCATGTAATTTTTCGTCTATCGTATATTTAGTCAAAAAAACTGCACCTCCAATTGTTAGATGTTGTCTAACAATTGGGGTGCAGTTCATAAAGACAGCTCTTTTCTTCAGGTAACGTACCTGTTAGTATCCATTATAAAATCACCATACCTCAAATAACTGAAGGTGAGGTGATATGAATTTCAATCAAGCATTACATAATCCCCTTCTTTGACTTGATTCTTTTGAAACCATCCAAGATTCACTTCAAGTGCATAAAGATAAGAAAGTTCTGGATCATAGGTAGGACAATCTTCCTCTTTACACGGCTCCATATCAAGTATTTTTAGAATTTCCCCATCTGAATCAAGAAAAGCAATAGATAAAGGAATTAATGTGTTTTTCATCCAGAATCCATCATATATTTTTTCTAAAAACACAAATAACATCCCCTCATTTTCGGGTAATTTTCTAACAAACATCAAGCCCTTTTCTCTTTTTCTTTGGGTATCTGCAACTTGAACGCTTAATATAGTTTCCCTGTTTCCACTGAGTATTTTTATCATTTTTCGTTTTATTCTATTTTTCATGATCACTCACCTTCAAGTATTTATAAGCAGGAAAGAAAATTGATGTCTTTTAAGAAGTTCATAAGATCATTTCCTTTTTTCGAAAAAACGTCTTTTTCCCTAATAATTATAAGGAAGAAAGTCTCCTTTTCACTTCAATACTTATTCTGTGGTTTTTAATTTAATACGTGGTTTTCAATAATCACAGCAACAATATATAAAAAGATTTGTTCAACTAAAAAGCTTCCTTAAGACAGCTCCGATCTTCAGCTAATTTTGCTAAAGTCTCTACTACTCAATCCTTTAGCTTTTCTATATTTTTCAACTTTCTTGCCAAAATCTATATTTTCCATAATCGCTACTCATTAACGAGTTGTTAAATCAAAATTAAATAAAGTTAATATAAATTAACATCTAGTGAAGTGTGTGTTAAAATGTAATTAATTATATTTAATTTAAATTCACAAATCCACTTGTTACAAGAAAATGAGGAGGATCAATCAAATGAAAGAGATTGTAAGTAATGAAATACAAACATGGAAAGATAAATATCCTTTACTAAAGAAGCTCATTTCGATGGATGAAGTATTTTGGCTCAATCCAAATATCGAAAAATTTCAAACGGGAATTAAAAAATCCCCCCTAACTCAAGAAGATGTAAGAGATGCAGAGGAAAGGTTGAAACGTTTTGCTCCATATATCGCCAAGGTTTTCCCTGAAACAAAAGGAACGAATGGTATCATAGAGTCTCCTTTAGTGAAAATTCCTGCCATGAAACAATCCTTAGAACAGGATTATCAACAACCTATATTAGGAGAATTATTACTAAAATGCGATAGTCACCTTCCTATATCAGGATCTATTAAAGCAAGAGGCGGGATTTATGAGATACTCAAACATGCAGAAGAATTAGCTTTTCAACATCAATTGTTAACGGTTCAAGATGATTATTCGATTTTAGATAGTGATAGGTTCCGAACCCTTTTCTCACAATATTCAATCGCAGTAGGCTCTACTGGAAATTTAGGACTTAGTATCGGCATCATCAGTGCAAAGTTAGGTTTTAATGTTTCTGTTCATATGTCAGCTGATGCAAAACAGTGGAAAAAAGACTTGCTTAGAAGCAAAAATGTCAAAGTTATTGAATATGAAGCTGATTATAGTAAAGCTGTAGAGGAAGGTCGAATCCAAGCAGATAGTGACCCAACATGTTATTTTGTGGATGATGAAAATTCTCACGACCTATTTTTAGGATATGCAGTGGCTGCATCTCGCTTGAAGAAACAATTAGAAGAGCTAGAGATAATAATAGATGAAAATCACCCTTTGTTTGTTTATCTTCCATGTGGAGTAGGTGGTGGTCCTGGAGGCGTAGCTTTTGGCTTGAAATTATTGTTTCAAGACCATATTCACTGTTTCTTTGCAGAACCTACCCACTCACCATGTATGTTACTCGGTTTAATGACTGGGCTTCATGATAAGATTTCTGTACAAGATGTTGGTATCGATAATGTAACAGACGCGGATGGACTTGCTGTTGGAAAGCCGTCTGGGTTTGTAGGTAAAACTATGGAACCTTTTTTAAGTGGCGATTATACGGTTAGCGATGAACAGTTGTATAAGTTGCTAAAAGAACTAGTCGATACAGAGGGGATCCATTTAGAACCTTCAGCACTAGCAGGCATGATAGGACCAAGTAAATTATGTAAAGAGGGCTTCGATTATTTACAGAAACATAGTTTAACGGAAAAGATGAGTAAGGGTACACATATTATTTGGGGGACTGGTGGAAGCATGGTTCCTGAAGAAATGATGACGCAATATTATCAAAAAGGGCTGAAATTAGCGTTAGAGAAAGAGAAGTAATATAACACGGGGTAGTAACCCCGTGTCAGAATGTAGACATTCGAACGTTGATTTTGTTTATCTTGCATTTTTTCATATTAGGGTTCCTCCTAAGGTTTTGAGTTAGAGTGGTGTCTTACTCATATCTTACTGAGGAGCCCTATTTTTTCAAGTCCTCTAATCAACAACTATTAGACTGCTTACTCTTGTTCATCAAGTTCAATAAAATAATGATCCTTACGATATGACACTGCCTCCATGGTTGCTATCAGGTTTTGCTCATGCAAGACGTCTATTCGATAAAAACCTGTCCGATAGTTTCGTTTAACTTCAGTTGCACAGGCTACTATCTTGTCTCCGGGTTTAGCTGATTCAATAAACTGGATTGTAGTCGAGAGTCCTAAGGATGTTTTTCCATATGCATTACAAGCTACGGAAAAAGCATGATCTGCTAAAGCATAAATAACAGCTCCGTGAACAGTTCCATATGCATTTACCATATGGCTTTGCACTTCTAACGTTGCTTCTGTATAACCTGCCTCGAATTTTGTTAGCTGAATGCCTAACGACTGAGCATACGGATCGTTTTTTACTTGCTCATGAATTTGTTCAAAGTGTTTTTCATAAATTTGATATTCATCAATTTTCTTCTTCACTATTACCTACCCCTTTGATTGAATATTTTACTCCCATTACCACCGATGGTAATTACCAGTAATTAGAATTAGAAATATTTTTCATATCCATTTCTAACTGATCATTGTACTGCACTTGAACTAAGAATCTTTTTCTTGCGTAATCTACTAAATATATAACCAAACAAACCGCCTATGATAGCTGGTAGGAGCCAACCTAAACCTAACTCATACATAGGAAGGAACTCAGTGAAAAAAATACTAATCGCTTTAATGTGTATACCAGCAGCGTTTAATCCGTCAAATAGGCTTACGATAAAGGTAAATATCAAACTACCTTGATATACTTCTGGCCTACCATTAAAGGCAGAGTGTAAAAATGTTAAGAATATTAAAGTAATGGCAATGGGATACATGGTCATTAATACAGGGATTGAAATCTTAATTAGTTGCGTTAATCCTATATTCGCTACGAGGGTACTAAATATAGTCAAAATTATCGCAAAATTTTTATAAGAGATCTTGGGAAATAATTCATGAAAGAAAGAAGAACAAGCCGTGATAAGACCAACACTTGTGGTCAAACACGCAACTGTAATCATTAAGCCTAATAAAATTGCACCATAAGAACCGAAATAGTAGTCAGAAACTTTTGCTAAAACTTCAGCTCCATTCTCTAATTGACCTAGTTTTTCTACACTCGAAGCTCCCATAAAGGAAAGTGCAGTATAAATTAGAATGAGCAGTGTAGCTGCTATTGCCGTTGCTTTTACACAAACAGTCATGATTTCTTTCTAAGTAGTAGCTCCTTTTTCTTTAATGGCATTCACAATAATGATTCCGAAAGCAAAAGCTACAAGAGCATCCAGTGTTAAATAGCCTTCTTGAAAGCCTTTGAAAAACACATGGGATGTATACCCTTTGAAAGGAGCTTGAAAGCTACCGATTGGATGAATAACAGCTATTATTACTAGGAATCCGATGAATGTTAATTTTATAGGTGTTAGAATTTTTCCCACAACATCAATAATTTTAGTGGGATTAAGCGAAAGTAGGCAGGCGACGATAAAAAATATGATCGTAAATATGACCAAAGGCAGAGACCCTGCATGATTCATAACAAACGGTTTAACTCCAATTTCAAACGATACATTACCAGCTCGGGGAATAGCGAAAAAAGGGCCGATTGCGAGATAGAGAACAGTCGCAAACACCATACCAAACACTGGATGTACTCGACTCGCTAAAGATCGTAAATCATCTTTACCTGAAAAAACAAATGCTGTAATTGCAAGTAATGGTAATCCTACTCCAGTCACCAAGAAGCCCGCATTGGCTTTCCATACATTTGTTCCAGCCATTTGCCCAAGCATAGGGGGGAAAATTAAATTTCCTGCCCCGAAAAACAATGCGAATAGCATTAAACCGATAATTATTATAAATGACAATGGAACTTTCTGTGACACATCAATCCCTCCTAAAATCAACTAGCATATGGACACATTTGTTTTGTGTTTGATATAAAAAATTAGTTTCTTTTGCATAGCAAAGAGACTGATTCTAAAAAAACAATTGTACCAACATCATGTAGGCAATCGTTCCCCCCGCTATGGAGAGGAGCATCATTTTCTTCCAAAAGTGAAGCAATGCAACTACCGCTACCGCAATGCATTCAGGGATACCGTGACTTCCGGATTGTAAGTTCACATCCTTTAAACAATAAATGATCAAAAGCCCTATTACCGCGGATGGCAGCATTTTACCGAGATACTGTACATACTTCGGTGTGGGTTTTCCAGATGGGAAAATGATGAATGGCAGAAACCTTGTAAGCATTGTGCCTAAAACAACCATGGCAATAGTAATGATCTGCTGTGTTAAATCCATTGTCATATGGCCTCGACCTCAACTTTCTCTAATGTCTTTCTAAGTAAGGTGAGTAACCCCAAAATGGCAAACATAGCAGGAATAATGAAATGGTTTCCGCCAAAAATAATAAGACAGACAGTTGACAGCCCAAGCCCTGCGAGAGCACTATGATGATTTTTCTCTTTCATCCACTGTTCAATGAAAATGACTACAAATAGAGCCGTCATAACAAAATCGAGTCCTTCCGTGTTGAACTTGACAAGTGAACCAAAAATGCCGCCAATCGCTGCCCCTATCACCCAATAGGCATGATTGAGCAGTGTTACGAAAAACATAAACCAGCCCTTGTCTACATTCTGCGGAACATCAACGGTACAATTGATAGAAAAAGACTCATCGCAAAGCCCATAAATCAGATACAGCTTTTTCTTCCCGGTCCCCCTATACTTATCAAGCATCGAAATGCCATAAAACAAATGTCGTGCATTCACCATTATTGTTAGAAAAAGGGCGTTAATCGGATTGAATGCGACAAGCAATAAATTGGCTGCAATAAACTCCATTGATCCTGCAAATATTGTTAGACTCATCAAGATCGGGTAAATCGCACTGAAGCCTAATGAATTCATAAAGATTCCATAAGCGATGCCTAAAAATAAAAAGCCTGCCAAAATGGGCACTGTGTACGGAAAAGCTGCACGTAATGCAGGTATCATTTGAGTTCTTTTTTTCATATAAATCACATCCTGATGGCTAAATTTATTTAAACTTAACATACAAAATCCGTACAAAAAACAAGTTAATTGTATGGATTACAATTAAAATAAAATTCCCCCATTTTATCAAAATGGGGGTGCTGATAGGCTTATCACCTTATATTCGTTTAAAGTCGCCTTTCAAATCATACCGTTTCATGATTAGAATTCCATACAAAAAATGATATGATTGTATGGAAAAAGTTAATAGAGGTGACGTATGCCAGTAAATTCATTTGACAATTATCCAATGTCTTGGAAACCTGATAAGAAAGCAATAAAGCGTCCTTTTTATAAATCTCTTGCATCATTACTTGAACAAAATATAACAAATGGTTTTTTAGCACCTGGAACAAAGTTGCCTCCGCAACGAGAATTGGCGGATTTTCTTGACTTAAACTTCACCACGATTACCCGTGCCTACAAAATATGCGAGATAAAGGGATTAATTTATGCCGTTACGGGAAGCGGAACCTTTGTGGCTCCCAATGCCACTCGTTCTATAACCATTTCCGCGGATAAAACGGCAAACAGCATTGATCTTGGTTTTGTGGCATCTTTTGAGCAAACCAATGATATTGTAGCAGAAACTATTCAAAAAACTGTGAACAAAAGTTATTTGAAGCAGTTACTAAATTACAACGATCCGACTGGTATTCCACATCAAAAAACAGCAGCTCTAAACTGGATGGAATCTTTCGGCATTCACGCGGATCAAGAGCATATAGCAATCGTTTCTGGTGCCCAAAATGCATTGGCCATAGCCTTGGCTTCTTTGTTTGAGCCTGGTAATAGAATTGCAACCGACTTATACACATATTCAAACTTTATCGAGTTGGCAAAGATGTTCCATATTAAGTTAGTGCCCATTCTCGGAGACCAGTTTGGAATGCTGCCAGACGAACTTGAAAAGCAGTGTTGTCAAATAAATATTGACGGCATTTTTCTGATGCCCTCTTGCAACAATCCAACCACAATCATGATGTCAGATATTCGAAAGCAAGAATTGGCTGCGGTCATCCGTAAGCATCGTTTAATCTTGATCGAGGATGATATTCATGCATTTATGACGGCAGGTATGATCTCCGATTACCAGCAGCCAATGTTCCATTTACTCCCAGAACAGAGCGTTTATATTTGTAGCACGTCTAAGTCAATATGTTCTGGATTAAGAGTTGCCTATATGGTCTATGGGGATGCATTACGCGAGAAAATTTCGCAGGCCATTTTCAACATAAATGTAAAGACCTCTTCTTTTGATGCAGAGGTTATCACAGAGCTTATCTTATCAGGGAAGGCTCATGAAATTGCTTCTCAAAAGAAACAGCTTGCACAGACTGCAAATGATATATATTCGGAATATTTTCCTTTAAGAAAGGATGTTGGACATCCTCTCAGTTTTTATCGTTGGCTTCCAATTCAAGGACATAACGATGCGTTACAACTGGAAATGGATTTGAAAAGGCACGGTATTCGAGTTTTTCATTCCAATCGTTTTCAAAGCGGGCAGACTACCCCTGATATGTATTTACGTATTGCACTTTCTTCTACAAACTCATTTGATGAGTTAAAAATAGGATTAGCCATATTAAAACAGTATCTCAACTGATTCAAAAGATGAAGTATTCAATATTTACGAGCTTACCCAGTGTTTTTTTACTGAAATCCTTAATTGGATTGAAGAAATTTGCGGCACTCCTGCCGAATAACTGGCTAGTCGAGACCCCGGAGACACTTGCGTCGAGGAGGCTTGGCAGACAGTCGGCGGAAAGGGAGCAGATTTATGAATCATTTACCGAATTCGATTTCTTGATTTGGCATATTTTCTAGCATTTCTTCGGCTTGAACCAATCTCTCTGACTTCATTTCACCACTCCTGTTCTGACTGCTGAACATAGTATGGGCAAATGGGAACCACCTGTATTATATGATTCCTTGGAAGAATTCTTAAAGGATATTAAATAAAGAGGGTAATGACCCTCTTACAGTTGGTAAGCAAAATCAGTTCTATCTAACAATTAAAACAAAGTTGATTGGAACTGGTGTGCGAGACTCCTACGGGAAAAGCGCTCCAAGGGAGATCCCGCAGGCGCAAAAGCGCCGAGGGCGGACCGCCCACGGAAAGCGAGTGCCAACGTTCGAATTTTTACAAACCCTATTTTTTAACAGTGATCCATTCGCCCCAAAAAGTTTGTTTAAACTACAAAACTAGTTAATTCAATAACAATCCCAGTATGGAAACAAAGAAAAGAAATAATGAGACTACAAAGTACCCCAAAAATCCTTCTTTTCTATCTTTTTGAAATTCGCCTAATCCTGTTACTAACATCATTGCCCCCAAGAACAACATAGAATACGGCATCAACTCAGTATTCCCAGTAATTAGCTGATAGGCGTATAAAGCAAGAACAATTATTGCTAAGATGATTTTAACTTTTTTCAAGAATATATTTCTCCTTAAATACAATTTTTTCAATTAATCATACCATTTAACACCTTTTCATTTGTGTGGAAAATGGAAATTCCTTCATTCACTCCCCCACTTTTTTGCAAGAAAAAGCCGACTGATTTTTTAATAAAACCAATCGGCTATATGTGCTTTTAATTTATTTGATTGTTACGCATTTACTGCTTTACGTGCCTGGCTTGCATGTAATTTTTTCATTGCAAATCTTGCAATCGGCTGTGCGATCAAAGCTTCCACCCAAAATGCGATGAAAAAGTTACGAGGCCAATCATAAAAGAACGTTTGAATCGGCTCCAAACTAATTTCTCCCATGCCAATCCAAGATCCGATAACTGTCAGTAAAATGGACAGGATGGTTACGCTAAATAATATCGTGAATAACACTCTTGCATTAAAACCGTCCGTAGGTTCAGTAAACTTTTGTACGAGTTTATTAACAATTGGATTAACAACAAGTGTTACCAATAAAATTACACAAATCCACACAAATGGAATTACTTGTAAGGTTTCAAAATACACTTCTTTACTGAATCCAAATTTAAATCCCATAATAAGCGGTGCGATAATGTTGACTGAAAGTATAGATATAATCGCTAAAAATAATACAAAGTCTTTTCCATTTCGCGGTAATCTTGTTTCCTCGTGCATATGATCATCTCCATTAAAAATATTTCAGATGGCAGACGTATCGTGAGACATATATTTTTGGTCAATAAAAAAGACCAATATCTCTACACACTGATATAACAATTTTATCACGTTTTTCAAATGATTTTCAATACTTTATACCTAGCACTTAACTATCCTGCACCGTTTTTCCCCTAAGAAAAAGGCTGCCTCAGCACCCTACTTACTGCAAACAAATCACGAAACAGCAGGACTCATGTCCCCCCAGATAATTACAAGAATTTACTTGATTTTCTTTTAGTTAAAAAGCACAAAATAATATCTGAAATTTCACACTTCTTCTAATGATTCCTAAATACGAAACCTGTATACTTTTATCATGTTAGTTTTTATTACATCATTAGTCATATCATATAACACTACGCATAGGAGTTGAGTGTACATTGTCTACATATCTAGAAAGGCAAGCTTTAGAAGAGTCGGAGTTCCACCACGCTGCGGATTTGGACGAATCTCTGAAGCCGCGAACCAAAGAAGATAGGACGGTTGGCCCGATATCCTATATATTCATGTGGATTGGAGACGGCGTCAATTTAGGGAATATGACACTAGGAGCCAGCTTGGTCGTAGCGGGAACCGCAACGTTGAACATCTTTCAGACATTTGCTGCAGCTGCCATTGCCATCGCTATCATTTCCGTGATTTTTGCTTTAAATGATAGGATTGGATACAGGACGGGTATTCCCTATGTTGTTCAGCTCAGAATGTCCTTCGGGATGAAAGGCTCCATCCTATCATCACTTTTGCGCGGAATTCCGGCTATCATCTGGTACGGTTTTCAAAGTTGGATCGGCGGTACTGCCTTAAACGAAATTGTGAAGATTATTACGGGTGGTGCCTTTGATAATGCCGTCATTTGCTTTGTCGTGATTCAACTGGTGCAAATTGCGCTTTCCCTGTACGGCTTCCATGCCATCAAATGGGTGGAAATGCTTGCGTCCATTGTTATCATGCTAGCATTAGTCTATGTATTTGGTATTCTGCTTACATCACATAACGAGGTCATCGCGGAAAAATGGGTGCATACTGAAGGCTCATGGGGCTTGCCGTTCTTTGCTTTCATCATGATGTTTTTAGGAAATTATGCGGCTATCTTTTTAAGCGCAGGGGACTACTCAAGAGAGCTTAAGTCTGGCATCAGTGATGCAAAACGAGGTTTTTTGTACTTTTCTCCCATTTTACTAGCATACGGCTTCGTACTGACAATCGGTGTAATGCTTGCTTCCGCTACCGGCATTTCCAATCCCGTTAAGGCGTTTGCAATTGTGGTAGATAATCCTTATATCACAGTAGGCGTTTCTGCATTTATCGTTATAGGTGCAATTGCGGTAAATATGGTTGCCAATATTATTCCGCCAACATATGTCATCACTTTGCTTACAAAGCTGAAATATAAGGTTGCCGTTATCATAACCGGAATTCTTGCCTTTTGCTCCTTCCCTTGGGTGCTTGTACAGGATTCTTCGGCGAAGGGTCTTGGTTTGTTCATTCTTATTTATTCCGCATTTTTAGGTCCGATCGTTTCGATTTTATTAGTCGAGTATTATCTATTAAGAAAGCAAAAGATCAATGTTTCCGATTTGTACAGAGAAGGCGGGCCATTTACAGGATATAACCCATGCGCGCTGCTCGCCATGCTTATCGGCGCCGGCGCTGCCTTTATAAAAGTCGAGCTGGCCTGGATCATCGGCGTTTTCGTGGCAGGCATTGCCTATATGATTCTGATGAAGTTCACCTTTAAGGATTCAAGATTCAAAAAGGGTACGATATTTGAGAAGTAGGCAAAAAGAGATACTACTTAAAAAGGTAGTATCTCTTTTTTAACTTACGAAAGATATGTTTGACCATTTTTGTAAATGAATGAGTAGTTTCCTTCTTTTTTCAATAGAACCGGCAAGTACTGGTCAACCATTTCCGCTATGCCGAGATTACTGGGGTGGAGAATCCAATCAATGGATTTCCAATCGAGGATACCTTCTCGTGTTTTTTGGGGTGTTTCATATGTTAAATCATCGTCCGCTTCGTACAAATAGACATATATTCCATCCAGCTCACCTTCTGGAGTCTCCCAGGTAACCGTTCCTTTCGAAAAAAAGTTCGCTACTTTTATGCCCGTTTCCTCAAACACTTCACGCAACGCACCTTCATCAGGAGTTTCCCCTTTCTCGATTTTGCCCCCCACTCCGTTCCAAACACCCATAATTGGAGGCTTCTCTCGATTAAGCATGAGTATTTCATTATTTATCTTCACAAAACAAACCGTATACTTAAACATTATTCAAAGTGACCCCTTTATCGTTAATTAACCCCACCACATGACTGTTACGAATATACAAATTATTCACACGTGATCTTCCCACTATATTTCCGTCCATATAATTAGGAAAGATCTTGACCAAACATTCCTAATACAGTTTGCCTTTCTATTAAAAACATTGGCTTCCCTCACTTCTTCTGCCTCTAAAGTATTTACACTCTCTCAAATCTTAAAATCCATAAACGCTCTCCGTCTATGTATAATGCGCTCCCCATTAGTTCCAATTCTTCTATTTTAGCGCATTTACTCGTGAATTTGCGCTGTTTACTCGTGAGTTTTGCTGTTTTACTCGTGAATTTGCGCTGTTTACTCGTGAATTTGCGCTGTTTACTCGTGAATTTTGCTGTTTTACTCGTGAGTTTTGTTTTTTTCTCATTAATTTGCGCTGTTTACTAGTGAGTTTTGTTGTTTTACTCGTGAATTTGCGCTGTTTACTCGTGAATTCGCGCTGTTTACTAGTGAATTTGCGCTGTTTACTCGTGAGTTTTGCTGTTTTACTCGTGAATTTGCGCTGTTTACTCGTGAATTTTGCTGTTTTACTCGTGAATTTGCGCTTTTTACTCGTGAGTTGCGCTGTTTTCTAGTGAATTCGCACTTTACTAGTGAGTTTTGTTGTTTTACTCATGAGTTTGCGCTGTTTACTCATGAGTTTTGCTGTTTTACTCGTGAATTTGCGCTGTTTACTCGTGAACTTGCGCTGTTTACTCGTGAACTTGCGCTGTTTACTCGTGAATTCGCACTTTACTCGTGAGTTTGCGCTGTTTTACTCGTGAATTCGCACTTTACTCGTGAGTTTTGTTGTTTTACTCGTGAATTCGCGCTGTTTACTAGTGAATTCGCACTTTACTCGTGAGTTTTGCTGTTTTACTCGTGAATTTGCGCTGTTTACTCGTGAATTTGCGCTGTTTACTCGTGAATTTGCGCTGTTTACTCGTGAATTTTGCTGTTTTACTCGTGAGTTTTGTTTTTTTCTCATTAATTTGCGCTGTTTACTCTTGAATTCGCACTTTACTCGTGAATTTACACTGTTTACTCGTGAATTCGGATTTTACTCATTGTCGCATAAAGAGAGCAGCGAATCCCTTAAGAATCGCTGCTCCTCCTCTTTATGCTCCTGCCCAAACATCTTTCGCATATCTGCCATTTTCCTCTAATGATTGCAGCCATACTGTGGCTTCTTCTTTCGTTGTTTGATAGAAATGCATATAGCTTTCGATTAGTGTTCGTTCAACATCAGGTGCCATTTTGCTTCCGTCTCCGCAGATGTATAGGTGTCCTCCTTCTTTTAATAAAGGAAGGATGTCATGGGCGTTTTCCGCTAATCTGTTCTGGACATATGTTTTTTCTTGACCGGGACATCTTGAGTAAGCGGTGTGCAGTGTTACAAGGCCTTCTTGTTCAGCTTGCACGAGTTCTTCTTGATAGAGGAAATCGTGTTCCGGATTACGGCATCCAAAGTAAAGGTGGGCAGTCCCTAGGGTTTCACCTTTTTCTTTCAAAGCGCGACGTGCCTGTATGAATCCCCTGAATGGTGCAATTCCTGTTCCAGGGCCAATCATGATGATTGGTTTTCCTGTTTGCTCTGGGAGCTGGAAGTTGGATTGCGGCGTATTGATAAAGCAGGCTATTTTGTCTCCTCGGAAGCGTTCTGCCAAATAATTCGATGCAATTCCTTTGTATTCTCCGCTGCCACTCAAAGCTTCTCCACGGACGACACTGACGGTGATGCTTGCTTCTCCTTCGTTCTGGAGTGGTGAGCTTGAGATAGAGTAGTATCTTGCTTTTAAAGGTGGCAGTAAAGACAGAAAACGTTCAAATGGGATATCACACGCAAGATACTTTTCTATAAGGTCAAGCATGGTTATGCGCTTGTTCAGGATTTCTTGTTTATAGATATTGTCCAAAAGAAGATCTTCAAGTTCTTTTACATGTGGAGGACATACCGTATGAGTGGCAAGCGCCCGAATTTGAGACCTGGTGGCGGGTTCTTGGAACTCCACATAGTTTGATAGTAACTCCTCGAGTTTTACCGGTTTTCCTGTAGGAAGATGGGCAGCTTTTCCGGAATCCCCAGTTAGATTTACGTAATCTTTGCCGTTTAGGTTAAATCGACTGAGCACTCGCTCGACAAGGTCCGATGGATTTTGCGGAAGTACCCCGAGATGATCGCCTTCTTGATAATGTATTCCCTCTGGCAGAGATAATTCAATATGCCGTGTGCTTCTTTCGCTATCTTCATGTTGTAATTCAAAATTCTTTTTTACAATGGATGTAAAAGCATGATGGGTGCGTGCAAGTGGTGTGCCGCTCACATCACTTACGAAGTTCATTGTAATCGAACTGATTTCCCGATCATTCCTATTCACTTCAATGTTAAGTGTTTCGGCAAGATTCGGCCAAAGGGCTTCTGTCCATTTCTCGTAATCCCCTTCAAAGTCATCGCTTGCATCTCCATAGCCTGTTTCAGACAGCCGCACTGCTCCTTTTTGTTCCAGCCGATCATCAATGAAGATTGGAATGCGTTGGTACGTAGTGGCCCAATTGCGGTCCCCGCAGCCGAAGATCGCATAGTGAACACCATCCAATGTGTTACCCTTGCTTTCCTTCAGCCATGAAACGAAGTCACCCGCATTATCCGGGGGATTTCCATTATAAGATGCCGAGACTATAAGAACAGCTCCTTCTTGAGGAAGCCGATCGGTGTAATCATTTAAAGGGGCAACCTCGGCATTGAAGCCTTGTCGCTTCCCTGTTTCAGCAAGGTCACGAGCAATCCCTTCCGCTGTTCCCATATTTGATCCAAACAGGACGAGTAATGGTGTCCCATGTGCTGATTCAATTGGAGATGCCGCGGCTTCTTTGTCCGCTGACTTTGATTCTGGAGAAGCAGCGGTAAATGAAATCGCCGGCTTCCTCGGTGAAACGTGCATGGTCAATCCGTCTGGTTTGAGAGTCAACGTTTCTTTAACATTCAATTGATATTCTTCATGATCAATCAAATCAAAGTGCTGTAAAACCATGCCGAGCACCAATGTCGCTTCATGAAGGGCAAACTGCTGTCCGATACAGGCGCGCTGCCCGTTTCCAAACGGTTTATAAGCATGATAAGGGATTGAATCCAAATCCTCGAACCGCTCAGGAATGAACGATTCAATGTCATCACCCCAAACGGATGGATCACGGTGAAGCTCGGGAATCAGCAGCGAGAATACATCACCTTTCTTCACATTGTATTTTCCACCCAGCATGGTATCTTCTTTTGCATAAACGGTAAACGCCGGAGCAGTCGGCCACAGACGAAGCGTTTCATTCAGCACCATCCGGACATATTTCAGCTTTTTCACTTGTTTGTAATCAGGAACATCATCACCCAGCACTTCATCGACTTCCTGCTGCGCTTTTTTTAACTTGTCTCTGTTATTCATGAGGAAATAGATGGCGAACGATAGGAGACCGCTCGTCGTTTCATGCCCAGCTATTAAAAAGGTAATGATTTGAAAACGAATATTTTCATCATCCAGTGATACACCCGTTTCAGGATCGACTCCTTTCAACATATGGGAAAGAAGGTCATCTTCTCCCTGATCACCATTTTGTTTTCGTTCAGTAATCAATTCATCCACTAGAGAGAACATATATTGAATGTCCTCCCTGAATTGTTTTTTAGACTTAATCATCAGTTTATCTTGGATGCCAAGTCGCTGCGTTTGGCTCATCGCTTCATCCAAAGCACGCACCATACTGGTGACAAAAGGATGGGTGGTATCCCGATAAAAACTGTTAAAGCGGTAATTGAACCCGCAGAGTCCGATCGTATCCAAGGTCAATCGTGTCATATCTTCAGGAACATCTATCTCATCAGCTGGATTCAGGCGAGCCCATTTTTGAATGAGTTGGGTAGCAAGATCCACCATTTTAGCATGATACCCCTTCATTGCCTGCTGGCTAAAGCTGGGCAGCAGGATGTTATGGGCCTTTTTCCAATTCGGCTCCGTCGTTTCACTTGTGAAAAGACCATCGCCACCAAACGCTCTCACTTTTTGTAGGGCTGGACCGACTTTCTTATCAAACCTAGTTTCATCACATATCTCTTTTGCGAGGGCAGCACTGGATACGAATGTAGTGATTCTACCCGGAAATTGAAACTGAAAAACCGGCCCAAGTTCTCGTGCCAGCTTCATGAAAGACTGAAGCGGCTTATCCTTATCAATGATAGGCAGGCTGCCTAGGGGGCCATATGTCTTTGGCTGTGGAAACTGAGTTGTTTTTTCCATTTTATTAGCACCTCTTTCAATAGTGTAGATTCGCGGAATGAACATTCATTCCGTTTATAATTAAAAATGTCTCAAGCGTGCAATCGGACTGCATCCCAAAAGCTTTCTTCCACATCTTCCAAAAGTTTTGGTTCAGGTTCTAACTCCCCGATGCGAACAAGTCGCTCAAGCTCAAGAAATGCTCCGTAAATGATGGCAATCAAAGCTGAAGAAGGAATATCCTTAATTTCTTTTTTCTCTTTTCCTTCATCAAAGAAATTTTTAAATATATCCAATAGCCCTTGAAAGCTAGCATGACTATCTTCATTTAAAAAATGGGCTCCACTATGTATTTTAATAAAATAAAGAGCTTGGTCCTGCTCGGTTGTAAAGTGAACCATTGATTTAAAAATATGGTGAAATTGATTTCTAATTGAATCTTCATGAGGAAATCCATTCTTGACCGTTTCAGTGAAAATATCCAAGTACTCTTGAAAAATCTTGTTGCCCAGCACTTCCTTATTCTCAAAATAGCGATAAATGGTACCCGCTCCAACTCCTGCCGATGTAGCAATCATCGGGATCGTTGTCGCATCATATCCCCGTTCTGCGAATAGCACTAAAGCGCTGGATACTATACTGTCTCGTTTATTTATTGCAGTGATCATAATGATTCACCCCTTTTTTACAAGTTGCGGAATGAATGTTCATTCCTTTTAGTGTAAGTGTATACCCAATAAAATCCCATCTCAATCACGCATACTACCCATATTTTGTGAATTCTTTGTTAACGGAGGGGGATAAAAGACTGAAAGTATTTCTTTTTAAGGAATTAAATGGGTACTACAAACTATCATTTGCCCATAAAAAAAAGAGCTGATAGTCACAGCTCTTCAAGTTTAAAGCAGGATGATTTTCATGTTCATCAATTAAATCAAAGGAACTTATGCATGATAATAGCGTTCAGATGTTTCTTTTTATGGGCGTTGAACACTACTTCCAATGGGATATTGTACTTGTTCTCAATCACAATCAAGCTTCCTATCACATCTCCCAATTCTTCGGTTAACTCCTGTTTGTTTTCTTCATAAGAACCAATAACCTCATCAGGTCTATCCCTGCCAATTTCAAGGGAGCGAATGGCTCGTGCCACCTCGCCAGTTTCTTCTGCCAAAAAAGCAGATGCGAATGAAAATGTCCAATTCTGACCATCCTCGTGCTTCATAATAATCTTTTACCCATTGTTGAAATTCAGTGACGTTCATATTCATCCACCTTTCATTTAGATAATTCAGGTTTAACAAATCTCCTTGAATTTTGTATGATAGGAAAGGAAGATTACTAAATGGGAGATGTGATATTTTGAAAAGTCTAGCTGTATTTTGTGGATCAAGCAACGGTGCATCTACTATCTATTTAGAAGAGGCTAAAAAACTGGGTGTGGAACTGGCAAAACGTAATATTACCCTTGTTTATGGGGGCTCAAGTGTAGGAATCATGGGTGCGGTTGCAGATTCCGTTTTAGAAGCAGGCGGAAAAGTAATTGGAGTCATGCCAGATTTTCTAGAAAAAAAAGAAATAGCACATAAAAGCCTGACCGAACTGATTGTCGTTGAATCCATGCATGACAGAAAAGCAAAAATGGCAGAGCTTGCAGATGGGTTTATGGCGTTGCCAGGTGGACCAGGAACATTAGAAGAATTCTTTGAAATTTTCACTTGGGCACAGCTTGGTCTTCATCAAAAACCTTGCGGACTCTTAAATATCAATCATTATTATGATCCTTTGGTCGCTTTATTCAATCATATGTCCGATGAACAGTTCCTGCATGAAAAATTCCGTTCCATGGCGATGGTAGATGTTGAACCAAGTGGACTTCTTGATCAATTCAATACATATGAACCGCCAACCGTAAAAACTTTCATTACCGAAAAACAAACCTGATAATAAAAAACAACCGGCCAAGATCAATAATGACCTTGGCCGGTTGTGATAACTGCTTGGCACTGAAGGGTTAATTAAAAATCAGATTTAAATAATCTCCATGCCCTTTAATAAGTTGACCTTCATGTTCAGAGGAAATCCAGAAGAAATGGAATGTCAGCTCCTCTTCATCTCCTCCACCTGTTGGCTGATAGTCCCATTCATCAGGAACATTCGATGCACTTATCTTATAAAAAAATCTATTATGTATGACACCATCATCGTTCTTCCAACAATCTTCTGCAATTAACTTCTCCACATGAAAATTTTCAAGACCTGTTTCTTCTTTCATTTCCCTTATCACCGCTTGATATGCATCTTCTTGAGGCTCGACTGTTCCCTTGGGTATCTGTATACCCGCTTCACTAATGGGGTGTTGAAAAACCAATACCTGTGTTTCTCCATTATTGATTCGTGTCACATATCCGTAGGCTTTTTTTATCGGCTTCACCATCATTCCCCCGTTTTTGCAACCTATTGATCAACCACCAAAAGCAAATATAAGCTCTGTCTCGCATACAGTATCTCCATCGACAGTAGCCCATCCTTTTCCTTTACCGATAGGGCCTTTCAAGCGAGTAATCTCCACTTCTAAACGTAATTGGTCCCCTGGTCTTACTTGCCTTTTAAAACGACATCTATCGATCCCAGCCAAAAGTCCGATCCGCCCTTTATTTTGTTCTTTTGTAAGCATAACAACAGCACTAACTTGTGCTAATGCCTCCAGGATCAATACACCTGGCATCACTGGGTAATTTGGAAAGTGACCAGTAAAAAACTCTTCATTTGCTGTTACATTTTTAATGGCCACCGCTCTATTTCCTTCTTCCAATTCCAGAACTCTATCAACTAAAAGAAATGGATAGCGATGCCTGATATTGTCTTTGATTTCTTGAATATCAATCAATAGTAAGTCCCCCCATTGCAATGGATTGCTTTTACTTTATTTTACCATCAGTATCATCATATGGATATTTTTGTATTTACCACAATGCGGCCCTGTTTTTTGATTTCGCTTACAAATCCTTTGATTTTTTTCCCTTCGATTTAGTTAACGGGGATAGAACCATTTGTTCATATCTCGCGTAACCTCCTAATAATTTATGAATCAAGTTTATTTTAGGAACGACAAGGTAAACCACCAAGCCTGAAATGGTACTCAGTATAGCTCCTGTCAGTACATCCGCCGGAAAGTGGACACCTACCCAAATACGGGAAATGCCAACAAGGAAAGCCAGCATGATCCATAACAACCACCATCCTCTTTTGAAAAGCCAAAAGGATACACAAAACGAGAAAATCAAAATGGTATGGTCGCTTGGAAATGAATTATCCACTGCTTTTTCAATTAACTTATGAACATTGGTCAATTCAGCAAATGGCTGATTGTTCGAATGCAATCTCCCTGCCACTTTCCCCATCATTTCAGCTATTACAAACGTAATCATCCCACAAACAACCATCATTCTACTCTGTTCATTTCGAGTGAACCATATTACGATGACAGCTAAAGCTAAGAAAAATACCATGTACTCGGCAATGAAAATGGCAGAAGGGTTTAAATAAGTGTATTGTTTCCCTAAGTCATTTATCATTCTAAATACAGTAATGTTCAGTTCAAAAAAATCCATTATCTACCCAACTTTCCGCTTTTTCTTATATATTAAAGAGAAAGGGAGTAAAATCGCCATCGTTCTTCCTAACAGTTTAAGCTGCCACCTTACAATATTGTCACCTGGTTAATGAGAAATTGTATGATAAAAAAAGAGAGGGTGAAACAAATGAAAATCAATCATTTAAATTTAACAGTTAATGATGTTACTGCATCACGTGAGTTTTTAGAAACATATTTTGGACTGACCTGTACAGGAAGTCGCGGGGACGGGTTCGCCGCAATGTTAGATGACGATGGTTCCGTATTGACACTAATGAAAGGACGAAATGTACAATACCCCCAGACTTTTCATGTTGGATTCA
The DNA here is from genome assembly GCF_918698115.1 of Peribacillus sp. Bi96. GTDB lineage: Bacteria > Bacillota > Bacilli > Bacillales > DSM-1321 > Peribacillus. The sequence continues at coordinate 8,410 of NZ_CAKKLV010000036.1, read as the reverse complement.
TTCAAGAAAATGAAGAACAAGTTAACAGAATCAATCAACGATTGAAAGATGATGGATTCATGGTTAAGCCTCCACAACACCTGCACAGATATACTTTTTACGTAGAAGCGCCCGGAGGATTTAGCGTTGAAATACTGTGTTAAACTATCGGAGCTGTCTTAACGACAGCTTTTTTCTTTATGCAAAAAAGGGGAAGCGATTTCTAAAAAGTGCACCTCAAAAATTTGATCTTATGAAAAAGTTGGAGACTATTTGTGTCATTTTCCTGATTAGAGCATAAAATTATATAACCCATTTAATTCCTTCTTAAAAACTAATGAGGAGATGTTTCGATATGTCAGGTTGTGAAAGTGGTTTTGGTTTTGGCGGAGGTTTCGCCTTTATAGTCGTATTGTTTATACTCTTAATCATTGTCGGTTGTAGTTGTGCCGGTGGCGGGTACGGCGGCGGGTACGGCGGCGGTCAAGGATATGGAGGATACTGCTAATATAGAATGAAAAAGACCGACCTTAATTGGTCGGTTCTTTACTTTTGATTCCCACCTCCAAGATAAAAAGCTTATATTGTCGGTACATATTCTTCCACCTTTATCATAAAAATTAAGGCCATTCAACTTACCCAACATAACAATTCGGGCAATTCTCCAACATCCTGCTTTCCTGCGAATTTTAATAAAGTTCGACCGTTCATAAAAAGGAGGAACCGAAAATTATTTTAGTTTTTTTCTTATGACCTAAGGCAGCGCTAACTGGAACCGGTAATTAATTTAGTATAATGGGAGTATCCGTACAAGGGGGTACAACATGCTGCACATACAGAAAGGGTCACATACTGTAATCATTGTCATTCATGAAATTTATGGAATTAACCAACATATACAAGGGTTTTGTGAATTATTATCAAAGCAGAATTTCGATGTCATTTGTCCGCATTTATTAGCACAGGAGACACCTTTTGCTTATTCCCAAGAGGAAGAGGCTTATCATTATTTCATGAAGAACGTAGGTTTCTCAGGCGCTTTACAAAAAATAAAAAATATTATATCGGATGTTAAAGATGAATACCAAAAAATATTTATCATTGGATTCAGCTTAGGGGCAACTGTAGCTTGGCTGTGCAGTGAGGAAGAAAGTGTCGATGGAATAGTTGGATACTAAGGCTCTCGCATTAGGAATTATGTGGAATTGGAGCCACAATGCCCTACACTGCTATTCTTTCCGGAAGAAGAACAATCCTTTAATGTGGATGAATTGATTTCAATGTTAAAAGTAAAGAATTTCGACTTACATAAATTCAACGGAAAACACGGATTCAGTGACCCTTACACCTTAAAATATAAAGTTGAATCCGCTCAAAGGGCATTTAGCACCATGATGAATTTTTTTACGAAGCAGTAGAACCTAGGTGACACTAAGCCACCTGTTCTTTCATTCAATTTTACATTTTGTATTGATCCAATGTATCGAACCCGCATCACTATGGGGATGACTGTCTGTTTGAATCTTTTTGTACTCTATTGCCAATTCTGTTAAAGAAAGCTTCAACAGCTGTTCCTCACTTTTATTTACATGATAGATCATGAGTTTATAGATTAATTCCTTCCGTTTTTCTTCCACACCCTTTCTCATTTCACCCTCTCCTTTTTTGTTATTTGATGGTGTTAGAAGCATAAATAAATCAGGTTGAGGCAAGACGCGGGGCGGGTACGAATGGTTGCTACATCTATTGTTTTTTTTGAAGAATACCTGTTCCAACAGTTCAACGTACCACTTCCTGTCTGAAATATATGAATTAATAGATATTCAAACAGGGCTCATCAGAAGGCAAGGAATCATTCTTTTTTATTTTCATATATTCTTCCTCTAAGTCGGTTAAGGTTAATTCAAATAAATGGGTGTCATTCTTTTTATAAATTCCCTCGTTAATCAACTTGTTGATTAGAAAGTTCCTTTTCTTCTCAATAGCTTTACGTAATAATATCCCCATAATAAAAACCTCCTTTATTATCTGAACAACTACGGTGGAATCATTCGGTCGGGATCTTCCTGCTTGCCCTTTTACCAAAAAAAACCGGAGACATCTCTTTACATGAAAGAAAAGTCTCCGGTTATCCGGTCAATTAACCTATAATTCTTATCGAACTACTCAGTATTATTGTTTCTTATTTTACAAACTCTGTGCCCCATAGTCAACAATAAATTTTTATTTTTCTAAATTTACTTGGCTTGATTCTTTCTTGGGTAGCTTTTTTTATCATTACTTTGGCTTCGCTTCATGAAATGCCGTTTTAACTTTATCCAACAGGTCTTTATCTGAAATCAAACGATAACCTGTTAGTGCAAGAGCTTTTGCTCCAGTAAGGATGGCTTTGTCTCCTCTTGGGGATTTCGCGCAATCACGGAATTCATTCGTATGGGCAATCAACTCGTCTGGTCCAATTTTTATATATGGATGGGCTGTCGGTACCACATGGCTTACATTTCCTGCATCTGTCGAACCAAAACCATCCTCTTTTCTAGGAGCCACCTCTTCCCCTAATTGCGTCAGTTGTTCTTTTAACAGGTCGTCAAGGACTGGATTGATCACAAAATCGAGTACTTCATTTTGGAAACGTTCGACTTCAACCGTACTTCCTGTGGCAAGTGCCGCCCCTTTTGCTACATCACGTATTTTTCGAGATACCTCTTCGCAAAGTTTCCATGTTGTTGCCCTGATGTAGAACCTCGCTGAAGCATATTCAGGAATGATGTTAGGCGCTTCCCCGCCATTGGTGATTATTCCATGGATTTTGACCTCGGATGGGAGCTGCTGTCGCAAAGCATTAATGCCATTGAACAGCTGAATCACTCCGTCAAGAGCATTCACGCCTTGTTCAGGAGCTGCAGCTGCATGTGCTGATTTTCCATAAAAATAAAAATCAAGTGGATCGACAGCCAAAAACGGACTTGTTACACCCGTTTTCCCAGCAGGATGGATAATGATGGCTGCATCCACCTCATCAAAAAGACCATGCTTCACAAAGCTGCCTTTTGCACTACCATTCGGCCCGCCCTCTTCAGCAGGCGTTCCGAAAACAATCACTTCTCCGCCTGTCTCCTCCAGCACTTGAGCCAAGGAAATTCCTGCTGCTACACTCGTTGTGCCAATGATATTATGACCGCAAGCATGACCTAAACCAGGCAATGCATCATACTCGGCTAAAAAGGCAATTGTGGGGCCATTCTTTAAAGAAGTTTTTTTGGCGATGAATCCTGTTTCATGCCCAGCTATATTGCGGGTCACTTCAAATCCTGCATCTAGAAGTAATTTGGTTAACGTATCCGAAGCGAAGAACTCTTGATTGCCAATTTCGGGTTTGGCATGGATGGCTTGACTCGTTTCAACATATAATTTGGAATGCTTATCGATGTGATCTGCAATGATTTGCTGATGCGACTTCACTAGTTCAATTCCCATATCCTTATCTCCCTTTTTATTTATTGGGTATAAAAAGCCGGATAGGTATCTTGAATCTATCCGGCAATTCTTCACTTTGTTTCAATCATCATTTTTCACTAGCCGGTTTTGTCCAGGCATCTTGGTAATTCACTAATTCATCTACAGATACATATGCAGGAATCGTGTTTCCGTCAAACGTTTTTTCAATGAACGCTTCCACTTCTTTCGATTGGTAAAGTTCTACTAATTTTTGCAGCTCAGGACGATCGGTATCTCCCTTTTTAACAGCAATGATATTAATATATGGTTTTGCCGTTTTACTTTCATGGAATAATGCATCTTTTAAAGTAAGTCCTGCTTCAACGGCAAAGTTGTTATTAATCGCAGAGGCATCGGCATCATCCAATAGACGCGGCGTATTGCCGGCAGCAACAGGTTTGATTTTCAATTTTTTCGGATTATCTTTAATGATTTCCAATGATCCCGACCCATTGAATTCCTCTTTCAATGTAATCAAGCCAGCTTCTTGAAGAAGGAGTAATGCACGGCCAAAGTTTGTAGCTTCATTCGGAACGGCAATGGTAGCTCCATCCGGTAGACTTTTAAGGCTTTTATGCTTTTTCGAATAAAGACCCATTGGCGCAATGACAGTCGACCCGATGGGTTCTAATTTCAAATTTTGATCTTGAACAAATTCATCGAAGTAGGCAACTGTTTGGAATGAATTCGCATCAATTTCGCCTTCACTTAACGCAAGGTTCGGTTGGATATAATCGTTAAAAGTGACCAGTTCGATATTCAGGCCTTTCTTTTTCGCTAAGTCGACAATGTATTCCCACGTTCTCGTATCCCCGCTGCTGACACCCACTTTTACTGTTTTTACATCATCTGAACCGCCTGCTGCACCTTCTTTGCTCCCACATGCTGCAGCCACGACGGCCAATGCTAATACGATAATTGTTAATAAGATTTTCTTCATTTTTCCTGCCTCCTCTAATTTTTATCTTCTTCTGATTTTTTTTGAAACGAAATTCCCGGTGGATTGCAGTAATTGAACGATGATCACGAGCGCCGCTACTGTGACGACCATCGTCATCGTATCGAACCTTTGATAACCGTAAGCCAAGGCCAAATCTCCCACCCCGCCTGCACCGACGGCACCTGCCATGGCTGTAGATCCAACAAGGCCAATCGTCGCGGTTGTAAATGTAAGGATCAATGAACTAAGTCCCTCAGGTATCAAAAAGCGATATATGATTTGCCATGTCGTTGCCCCCATTGCCTGAGCTGCCTCGATGATCCCTTTGTCCACTTCCAACAGGGAGTTTTCCACAAGCCGGGCAATATAAGGAGCTGCATAAAAGATCAGTGGAACAATTGCTGCATTCGTTCCGATTGCACTGCCCACAATCATTCTAGTAAAAGGAATCAGTGCGACAAGCAAGATGATGAAAGGAACCGACCGTAATATATTGATGATCGGGTTCAATACATTAAAGATCCATTTATTCTCCAGGATGTGACCGTTCCTCGTAATGACAAGCAGGATACCGAGCGGAAGCCCGATCAATCCGGAAAATACCAATGAGATGGCTACCATATAAAGTGTGTCACCGAAAGCTGTCGACAGCTGCTCGGCTGTTATTTCCATTCCCCAAAGCGTATTACCCATTTATCTGCACCTCCTGGACGAGAATCCCCTCATCTTTAATATATTGATAAGCCTTGTCCACCTCATTTTTGTTCCCTGTCACTTCGATGATCAAATTCCCAAAGGGCGTTTCCTGAATTTCAGAAATATTGGCTGATAATACACTTAAATGAACATCATATTTCTTCGAGATGGTTGAAAGTAAAGGGGTTCCTGAAGTAGTCCCAATAAAGTTAATTTTCCAAATAATCGGGATATGGGTCCCTATGCTTTTCAGGAAACTTTGTGGTATCTCGTCATGTATGACCGTTCTCACGAAGTTTTTTGCAATATCCGTTTGCGGCTTCGCAAAAACTTCGAAAACCGAACCTTGCTCAACCACGCATCCGCCTTCCATGACCGCAACCTTATTGCAAATTTCCCTGATTACAGACATTTCATGAGTGATTAACAGAATGGTAATATTGTATTCTTTATTAATCTTCTTTAAGAGCTGCAGAACAGCACTAGTGGTTTGTGGATCCAATGCCGACGTAGCTTCATCACATAATAGGATCGATGGGTTTGTAGCCAATGCTCTCGCGATCCCGATCCGTTGCTTTTGACCTCCGGATAATTGTTCCGGATAACTCCTTGCTTTGCTTGATAAGCCAACGAACTCCAGCAACTCGCCTACCCGCTCTTTGATTTCTTTACTGGGCGTTCCCGACAAAACCAGCGGCATGGCGATATTATCAAAAACGGTCTTTGAGTTAAGTAAGTTGAAATGCTGAAAGATCATCCCGATTTTTTTCTTTTCTGCCCGTAAATCCTTAGGGTTCAATGAAGTTAAATCCTTCTCCCCAACGATTACACGGCCATCTGATGGATGTTCAAGCAGATTGACTAACCGAATCAACGTACTTTTTCCGGCTCCGCTATAACCGACTACACCGAATATATCTCCCTTTTCTACTGTCAAATTGATTCCTTTCAAAGCTTCAACGGTCTGTTTCTTTGTTTGATAAACCTTTTTAACATTTTGAAACTCAATCATCCTATCTCCCCCCAAGTTGTTAATTTCTACAAATTCATTATCAGAGAAGAGCTTTGCAAAGTTTCAAAATGATAGGGTTACATTCGTTTGATGATCCCGTGCTTTGAAAGCCAAACTCACGAGTTCATGCACCATTTTCCCAAATGACAACCATATTCATTGTGAATAAACAAAAGAGGCCTCTTCCGTCATCAGACAGAAGAGGCCTCCTTTAGAAATAAAAAAGAGTAAACTCTTAATTTAATTATCTAAGAAAAGCTCCTTCTTATCTTTCAAACTTTCGTCCGTTGGAATTAGCACAGTATTTTTACAATAGTAAAAACCCGCTGCCGAGGTATCATAGGGCCAAGTCCCTCCACATCTCTCGATAAGAATTAACGTTATATTTAATTATGTCCTTCACTATATATTCAATTTTCACTTAAGTCAACCCTAATTTTTATCGTTCTAACTATTTTCATAGTATAGTTATTTAAATATCAAATTATTATATAAATATAATTTTTTTTAAATTGTTTCACTGCTTGCTTCGTATTTTCTATAATAATTTGCTCATTCTCCATACAGGATACTTTTCATTTTCATCCCTTATCTTTACCATTCCAGATTTCGTATATAATCGAATCGCCCTCTGATTATCCGGAGAAACCCTTAAATGATATTCCGATACAGTAAATTGCCTGAAAAAGTTTTCTGCATAGCGAACCAATTCCTTGCCAAGGCCTTTATTGCGGTATTCGGGAATAAGATAAAATAGATTCACATAGCCAATCTCAGTCCCTTCGTACTCCCGAATTTGAAGTTCCATTTGCCCAATTGGTTTTTGGTCCTTTTCAATGATCACTTGTCCATCCGGAAATTTGCGGACCCTTTCTTTCATTCGAATTAGATAAGTATGTGCATCCCCAAAGCCTTCTTCCGATCCAAAACTTACAACAAAGGAATCCTTCCTGAATGTAACGATGATATCCTTATCTTTGTCGATATCAATGGTACGAAAGATCAACTTCATTCACCTCTATCATTTTAGTGAAATAGTAATTCAATAGGTAAATAACACTTTTTGTGATGAACCCTATATTCGGACTCCTATTGATAAGGCTGATTCAATCACCTTAATTGGGTCCTTCCGTTTTTGTGCCTTGATTAAAAAACATTTGCCAACTGCCATTCGTACATTTCCAGATTGAACTTCTTAAGGTATGTTCCACTTTATCTTCATCAAAAATCCGGTACGTAGTTAACATGGTATCATCAGACAATTGATGCATATCAAATTGACTTAATGTCATTTTCACCGCTCCGGCTCCCTCTTGCCCCATAAAGTCGCTTTTGGACCATATGTTACCCGAACTGCCGAACTCAAAGAAATCATCTTTCAACAATAGTGAAAGTTCTTCTGAAGATGTACGGATTTCAGATTTTAATAATTTCTCCTCCAGCTGATACAAATGCACTTTTAACAACGAAGAATCACTTTCCATTCATCTTGTCCTCCTTCTTCCCTTGAAATTTGACTGCTTTTCAACTTAATTGGAAAATTGTGTATAATTTATACAAAGACTTTCATACGGAGGTGAAAATCATGTTTCATGCTGTCAAAGATTTTTTATCCAGCTCTTTGCTGATTATTAGTTGGTTAATATTTGCGGTCAGCATCATTTTTATCATCTTTTCGTTTTCAACCTTTTTTGCCATACCTATTTTCTTATTAATATTTTCAACCGGCCTACTTTGTTTCCATATTTCTAAGAAACTGGACTCACGAAGGATTTCAAAGTGTTAAGAAAAATCTCACGAAGGCAAATGCTAGAGTTTCTTACGATTATTCCACATTACTGGCGGTAATTCCTTTTTGACTGCCAGTAATGTGGAATATTTGGTCCCAAACCCATTAACTTCTTCCTATATCGGAATAATTCGACCTACACCCTATTCCTGGCCCTTCATTGAATCCCATAAAAAAAAGGAGCTGCCATTTTGAACTGCACCCCAATTGTTAGACAACATCTAACAATTGGAGGTGCAGTTTTTTTGACTAAATATACGATAGACGAAAAATCACATGCAGTTTTAGAGTACTTAGAAGGGAAAAAATCCTATAAATCCATTGCACAAGAAAGAAATGTAGGTTTATCCCCTCTGAAAAGATGGGTCGCTCGCTATCTAAAACATGGGATGGAAGGACTTGCTTCATCCTATACAAATTACACTCTGCCCTTTAAACTAGAGGTACTTAAATATATGAACGAATATGGGGCATCAATCAACGAGACCGCTGTACA
>NZ_CAKKLV010000035.1 GCF_918698115.1 Peribacillus sp. Bi96 | reverse complement strand
GCTCAGCCTGGTTGTATTGTTATCATCCATTATCGTCAAGGGGTTAATGGGTTAGACTCTATTTTTGAGTTTAGATTTTCGTAGTAGATGGTGGCGGCGAGGAGCGCCGCCATAGAAGTTTCTTATGAAAATAAAGGGGCAGGTTAGTTCCATAATGAATCTAATAATATTGTTGGGAATGGTGTTATCCATAAAAAACAATTTTTTTGGACAGAATAAAAAGAAATAGGAATGAAAGAGGACCGGTGCTATGGTTTCTTTTTTTAAACAAAAAGGACAAATGAAGAAACGCAAGAAGCAAAAGGTAGGCGACAAAGAAAAAGATCAATCTATAATTAAAACACCCCGAAATATTGACAGCTCTATAACAGCCAATCTGGATATGGTGAAGCAAAAAACAGGAAGCAGCCCGGATATCATTATACGAACGTTGAAAACAAGTCAAAACCCTGAGATTAAGGTGACTATTTTGAATGTACAGGGTCTTATAGACAATCCAAGTGTTACAGATTTTTTAATTGAATCCATCATGAAAAATCCTCAGCTAAAAGAAAAGTTACTTCCACATGAAGTGCTGGAAGTGATCTCTAAAGACGTGGTTTCACTCGGCGGTGTAGAAACCGTCACGGATTGGGAAAGATTATTTTTGTCATTATTATCAGGGGATAGCGTCATTTTTGTTGATGGCATAAACATAGCCCTGGTTGCCAGTACAAAAGGAGGAGAAAGGCGTTCTGTTCAGGAACCAAGCACAAATTCGGTGGTCCGTGGGTCAAGAGAAGGGTTTACTGAATCGAATGCAACAAACATAGCCCTGGTACGCCGCATCATTAACAGTCCGGATTTATGGATAGAGTCGATGAAAATAGGCACTGTGACAAAGACGGATGTTTCCATTATGTATATAAATGGGATTGCAAAAAAAGGAATCGTCGAAGAGGTCAAAGAACGCTTAAAAGGAATAAATATCGATAGTATTCTTGAATCAGGATATATTGAACAATTGATAGAAGATCAGGTCATGACCCCATTCCCTACCCTTGATCATACTGAAAGACCTGATAAGGTCGCTGGCAATCTCCTTGAAGGAAGGGTAGCCATTTTTGTTAACGGAACGCCTTTTGTCTTGGTGGCGCCTGCGTTATTTATTCAGTTCTTTCAATCTGTCGAGGACTACTATGCTCGCTTTGATATAGCCTCAGCTATACGTTTTTTACGTATTTCTATTTTCTTTATTTCGCTAATTGCCCCGTCTGTCTATGTAGCAGCTACAACGTATCATCAAGAAATGATTCCTACAAAGCTGCTCGTCATTCTTGCAGCACAACGGGATTCCGTTCCTTTTCCGGCAGTTATCGAAGCATTCATCATGGAAATAACATTTGAACTTTTAAGAGAAGCAAGCCTTAGGATGCCCAGAGCCATTGGGGCGACTATGTCCATTGTTGGTGCTCTGGTGATTGGGCAGGCGGCAGTTCAGGCTGGAATTGTATCACCGGCAATGGTCATCATCGTATCGATCACGGCCATTGCAAGTTTTGCGACCCCTTCCTATAACATGGCAACTGCTGCTCGCTTGCTGCGGTTCGTATTTATCATTTGCGCAGGTACAATGGGTTTTTATGGTATGAATTTAATCTTTTTTGTTATCCTAGTTCATTTATGTAGCCTGCGTTCATTCGGAGTTCCTTATATGTCACCATTTGCTCCACTTAATCCGGAAGGACTAGGGGATACATTTTTCAGGAGACCAATGTGGGCGTTTAAAAAAAGACCCAAATTTTTAAGCTCCGATACTAATCTGAAAAGAGAAGGCGATAATCAAAGGCCACTGCCTCCTACATCACGTGGAATGAAGACTTCTTACATGAAGAAGGGTGACGGCACTGAGCCGTGACATGCATTTACAAAACGGTTGCATAAAGAAAAAGCTGTGCAAAATGTTTCTGGGTTATATGGTACAGGAGTATATGGTAAATTGTGTTAAAATAGTATGCGTGAGGTATATACATTCATAAGGGGAAACAGTGAAATGAATAGAAACTTTTATGGTTTATTTATTGTACTGATGTTTATATGCGGTCTAATACTTTTTCAGTAAATGGCATAAAGTAATTAAGTATTAGCCCCCTAAAGAAACGGTTAATAAAGTTCCAACGTCAATTGGTCCATCAGTCTTTAGTATTAACAAGAGAATAATTAACGAACATAGAAAAACCGAATAAGGGCACATTTTTTTAAGTGTCCATTATTCGGATTACTGTTCAGAATAACTCGAGAGCCCTTTTTTCAAGAATGGAAGTTTATTAAGTATGATACACATGTTTTTTATTTGATTTTCAATCGAATCATATTCTAGGATAATTTACCTAACGGATAGCTGTATAGTTTGGAATCGTTTTTTTTATTGACGTAACTTTATTTGGTGCATATAAAGTGTTAACTGCGTAGCAATCTTTATTTTCCAGAGCAATATGTTCAATAATTTCAAATTCCCTTTAGGGTTATGGAGCCGCAATAGCGGTAATGTCTTATCTGTTAATTAAAATCGCCCATTTGTTCGGTCTCTTCATGCAGACCGAACAAATGGGCGACCCAAGTTGGCGCACTGCAAACGCAGTAACAATGATTCTAGCTGCAGTTGGTATCCCTGTTAGCATTGGCGTTTAGCATGACATGGGGTGAGCGACTGCCCGCCTGGTTGGTTGTATTGCCTATCTGGGTAGGAACTGGTTTGTTGTCCCAATCCAAAGCCATATTAGCTGTGTTACCATACCGATTGTAGATTTGAAACAAAGTCGTACCGTTTTGAAAAAAGTTGCACCGTTTCATTCCTTTTCGATTAAAGTATTCTAAGTGATTTTTAATCAAACTTTTCTTCAAAGCAACATATTATATGGAGAATAATATTTTTCAAGTCAAAACGGGAGAGGAGGAATGAGCATGAAAATGTTTAAAATGAGTGCTGTGACATTGGTTGCTGCGTTGTTGTTCCCTTCTTCTACATTTGCAAGTGGCTGGGATTACTTAGGAGAACAATCTCTTTATTCTAATGGTGCTGAAAGTGATCAGTTTGCCTCTACTGGTGGTGATTATAAGATTTGTCGGGATTCTTACGTGGGTCCAGCTGGTAAGTTAAAAGTTGAATTATGGGAGTATGATCCTGACAGTTATAATGATTATGTAGGGGTAAGATATTTAGATCGAGGCCAATGTGGTATTTTCCGGGGTATTGGTAACTTTGTTGATGGAGGAAATGAAGCAGAATTTTTTGCGAAATCAAGGACTAACAGTGATATGCATTTAATCTTTTATGATTAATTCACTAACTGAATGAAAAAAAGACCTGGGATTGATTCGTAAAGGCTAAAATGAAGGATGGTAAAGATCGAACAGATAGGCTGCAGGGTAAAGCATGGTTTTTAGATTATTTTTGTCTTATGATGATAAATCTTTTCTACTAGTTGAGTCGAATGAATAGGGTTACGATGTTTATTATACATTGGACATCTATTTACGCATTTACGCATTTAATGTAAAAATGAAAGAAATCATGTCGCAGTCAGAAGAAATAGTGAGAAAAATATTTAGTGTCCTTTTTTGTTTTATGTTCTAATAGGGTTTACTCAATGGAGATTGTGAAGGTTCGTACTTAAACTAACGGGTGCGTTCGTATTAAAAGGTCGACCAGTAAAATTACTGGTTGACCTTTTTTTAATAAAATCTATTATATCAGTAGCCAGGGTAGGACGTACGGGTGCGTGGGACTTGATCCTGTGAACTAAACTGTCCGCCCCCTACTTGTAGAAACATGTTTGAGGCTGGTTGGGACGTAGATCTCGTATAACAAGCGAAGCTATGACACTACATGGAGGACTAGGGGTACTGGTTAGTAAGTAGAGGAGGAAAAACGATGAATCCAGTAGTTGGTCTGGATGTGGCAAAGGGAGAGAGCCAAGTTCAGGCATTTTTAGATCAATCTAAACCGTATGGAAAGAGCTTTTCAATAAGGCATACTAGAGAGGAATTAGATTATTTTATAGGATTTCTAAAAGAAACAGAAGAGGTGACAGGGCAGATGCCTATGGTCATTTTAGAAGCTACAGGACATTACTATACTCCTGTTATTTAATACTTGGAGGAACAAGGGATTCTATATATCTTACTAAATCCAATTATTTCTTATCAGGCAAAGAAGACCTGTTTACGGAAGGTAAAAACGGACGCAATCGATGCGTACCAGTTGTGTGTGCTGTATTACAAGGAGGATTTTGAACCCCATAAAATTAGAGGAATTCAGCTTTTAGACCTTCGTAATTTGTCAAAACAGGAAATCGTAAAGAATATGTATGTGGAGGCTAAACTTCAGTTTCACACCATTTTAGATCAGGTGTTTCCTGAATACAGGAAGGTTTTTGGGGATCTATATTCGAAGGTTTCTTTATTGATGTTAAAGGAATATCCTACTTCAGAGGCGGTATTAACGGCAGGAGAAAGTAGACTAGCAGAGAGTGTAATTTTAAAGCAGCTCTTTCTTTATGTAACTCCCATGAAAATTAAAAAAGCACAAAATCTAGAAAAAAACACAACAAAATAGACCCAGTAAACACGCTTTTTAAAAAAAGGCTGAGCCTTATGAGTGATCTGATTGAGTTTGGTAAATCGTTAAACAAAAACCTCCAATTATAGCAAATTAAGTAGAGGCTAGCGCGACGACCAAAAAAGGATTAATTCTCCCATGAATGCGACATAGAGACCAATTTTCATTCTCTGTGGTGAAGCGCTGATTTTTGCGCTACATGAATGGCTAACGGGGCAGTTTTAGTTTAATAAGAGTTCCATTTAAAAAGGAACCGCGATTGGCGATTCCTAAGATTATTATTTATTTGCTGCGTTTATGGTACTAAGTGAATTGTTAAGTGCTGTTTTACACTTGTTTACATCAGGATTCGATGAACGAACTGCTGCTAATACAACATCAATTGTTCCATCAATTTTCGTCCATGTAGCGCCATCGATTTTTCGAAGCATAGGTTCCTGTGTGTCCCATTGATGTTCTAATTCATCTGCCCCTTTTTTTGCTGAAGCAAAGTCATTTTTATTTAAAGCGTTTAGTATATCATTTTCGATTTTTGGAAAATCGTTTAACTGTCCAGATAATGTAGTTTGTGAGGCACTAGATTTTGATGTTGATTTATTTGCCCCTTTTAAGACACTAAGTGAATTAGTAAGTGCTGTTTTGCTTTGATTAACATCAGGTTTTGAAGAACGAACCGCTGCTAGCACAGAGTCAATTGTTCCATCAATTTTTATCCATGTAGAGCTATCAATTTTTCGAAGCTTAGGTTCTTGTGTATCCCACTGATGTTCCAAATTATCAGCGCCTTTTTTTGCTGAAGCAAAGTCGTTTTTATTTACAGCGTTTAGCATATCATTTTCAATTTTAACAAAATCATATAATTGACCTGCTAATGTAGCTTGCTCTGCAGCACCTTGTGATGCAATATTATTACTGCGCCAGTTATAACCACCTATACCCACAACTAAGAAAATTACGAGTACAACAATCGTTTGTGTTAGCACATGTTTCTTATTTGCTTTACTTTGGTTTGTTTCCACTATATCACTTTTAGCATTTGTATCTATTTTTGAAACGGCAAGGAAAACGATGATCGCTAAAATAGCGATAAGAAAAATCACACTCGTAACGGTTGTCCCGATGCCTAATCCCCCATTTACTTTTGGTTGAGATAGGTAATCTCCAAGTGACGCTCCAAGCGGACGAGTTAAAATATACGCAATCCAGAAAGCTAATACTCCGTCAAGTTTCAAAAATTTATAAGCTAAGAACACAAGAGCAATAATAATAACAACGCCTATTCCTGTATTAAGATAACCAAAACCAAGTTGTTCGGAATATAAATCGCCGACCGCTGTTCCAAGTGCAAAGGTGAAAAGGATCGTAAGCCAGTAGAAAACTTCTCTTTTTCTAGTAAAAATCGAGTGGATCGATAGTGTTTTTTCACTAAGATACCAAAATAGAAAAGTCAGTCCTAGTAGCACCGAGAATACAGCTGTACTAACCTCAAGTGGTACACCCATATTATCTGTCAAATTATCCGTTACCAGTGTTCCAAATACGCTTATAAGAACAACTGTTACCCAGTAAATGGCTGGAACATATTTGTTTGCTTTAAATTGAAAAAACAATGCAATAAAAAACGCAACTCCCATAATAATAGTAGTAAGAGTTAAACCAAGTCCAATGTTGAAATTGATGAAATCAGCAAATGTTTCACCAACAGTTGTACACAAAACTTTGATGATCCAAAAGAACATTGTCACTTGTGGCACTTTGTTAAGTGAAATTTTCATTTTATTTTGGTTTTCTTGCATATATAATTTCCTTTCTTTAAAGTGGTTTCCCACAACTTAATTTTATTTCTCTCTCTACATAAGGATTCCCATCCAAATCCAAGTTAATCATTAAGGAAGTCTGCGCTGTTTCTCCCACAGTGGTTGCCATAATCTTGACGATTCCAAAAAATATGGTGACTTGTGATCCTTTGCATATCATTTACCGACCTGAAGGTTGGACCATTTCAGTTTGTTCAGAAAATGCTAAGTTTTCTTTAATGGAACTCATCTCCTTTTTGGAAGTAGTCATTGTTACAACAATTGACATCCTGACAAAAATAGAAAATACAACATTTCCCCATAATAAGAAAAAGTCTGTTTATTAATTAACCATAGGATTTCAACTCTTATTACAGCCGATTTTCCATTAGAAAAAATCCTTATCTTTCTTGACTTAGGTCTTTATAGCTGTACTTAGCCAGGAAAGGGATATGTTTCGTTAATCTGTCATACATGTAGAACACTACTTGTACCAAAGGCTCCAATTTTTTGGAAGACTGCATAACGAATATGCTTGCCCCATATGAAATAAGGGCGCCACCAATCACGTCTGCAGGATAATGGACTCCGACGAATATACGCGAAATGCCAACAATAATAGCCCATACTAATACGGGATACTTCCACGAATCGTTTCGTAGCACCATCGTACATGCTATGGAGAATACCAATACCGAGTGATCACTTACAAACGAAGAGTCAGCAGGATGCGGTATTAACTGATGAACATGGTGTGCCACGAATGGACGTGGATGATAGTAGACAAGGTGAAGGGTTGCGTTTATGAACAATCCAAGTAAGCAAGAAAAAACAGCGTATATAGCTGTGTACTGTTTTTCCGCTCGTTTTTCTTTGTTTACAATAAACCATAGGAACAACATAAGTGCGATTACCACATAAGGAACGCTATTAGTGATGAATATCATTCCTCTATCTAGATAAGAGAAATGGCCGGACCAACCGTTAATCCATTGAAATATTTCATAGTTCATATTGTTCATCTCCTTGCTTTTATGGTTTTGGTTTCTCATTTAAAATCAAGTTGACCAGAAACAAGTATTCTTAGTGTATCGAAGGAACCTGAACATCCTATGAAAATTACGTTAAAAATAAAATAAAAAGAAAAATAAATGCGAGTTTAGTGCTATAGTCGTTTGAAAATGAAGGCAAAAACAATAAGCTATTGCATGTGCAAAGCGTCTTTTGATGTATTTTGGAAGCCTATCGTGAACTTAATTGAGGCTGAAGAAATGAATTTTTAGTTGTTAACGCACAACATATGAAAGCAGACCCTGGTCGAAAAACAGATGTCAAGGATGCTGAGTGGATCGCTCAACTTCTTCGTCAAGGGTTGTTGAAGGTAAGTTTTATCCCTGAAGAGCTACCGAATATGAGGATTGGCAGATATGCAGAACCCCAAGAAATTGCAAAAGTTGTTTTATTCTTGGCCTCTGAAGGGGCGAGTTATATGACGGGTTCCACTGTTTTAGTAGACGGTGGATTAACCTTGTAGATTTTCTTGCTATATTAATAGAATCAATCAAAAAAGGTAGATAGATTGTATGAGGAGTTCATTGGACTTGAAAGTATAAAATGAAATTTAAGACTGAAAGGGTGTTATAGAATGGGGAGTTTAGATGGAAAAGTAGCAAATATCACAGGTGCACCTATGGGGCAAGGTGCAGCAGAAGCCAAATTAGTTGCCAAAGAAGGCGCTAATGTTGTGGCAACCGATGTCCAGGAAGTTGTACTTCAACAACTTGTCGATGAAATAAACGATAAGGGTGGAGATGCAATTGCCATTAAACATAATGTCGCTTCTGAAGAAGAATGGAAGGGTGTTGTGAACAAGGCAATTTAAACGTTTGGAAAAGTCGATGTCCTTGTATATAATGCGGGTGTTAGTGAGCCTAAAATGTTCTTGAATATAACAATGGAGCAGTGGAATAAAGTAATGGATATCAACTTAACAGGCAGTGTATTAGGAATGAAATGTACAATTCCTAAAATGCAGAAAGTTGGCAGGGGATCCGTTATTAATATTTCTTCAATCGGCGGTATTGTAGGTATGGCTGGAACAAGCCCTTACACTGCAGCTAAGGGTGCATTACGTTCTTTATCAATAGCAGCGGCAGTCGAATATTCGAAGGAAAATGTCCGCGTCAATTCTGTTCATCCAGCTATTATAGTTACACCAATGATTGAAGAGCACCTCGACGAACTATCCAAACAATATTTTACAAGCTTTACTCAATTACCTCGTTTAGGTCAGCCAGATGATATTGCTTATGGAGTTCTATATTTGGCATCTGATGAATCTGCTTTTATGACTGGTTCAGAATTAGTCATTGACGGTGGTTGGACTGCACTTTAAGTATCAGGATTAATGATAAACCGGTATCGTTTTAGAAAATGATACCAGTTTTAATTAATGCTCGTGGTCAAAACCATTCGTCAAGTCTAAAAATTTGATATGTGGTTTCTCTGCATGTCAGGTGAATGGCTGCTGTAGCCCAATAAGAAAGGTTTTGCAACTATTACCAATCAGGGTTATCACGTTATGGAACGAACAGGACCTGATTTCCACCTACAAAAAAGGATAGACCCTATAGGCTTCTATCCCTTTTTGTTCTATGGTTTAACTAATATAAAATGATTTACCTCTTATTTTATATTTTGAACTTCAAATAAAACACTATCTAACTCTTTTGCCGCTTTTGTAAGTGTTGGCGCATCAAGCGGGGAAGACGTTGCACCAGCTTCTATTGTGTGAAGGGGAGTTTCGACCTTACCATATAGATCCGGGCTTTTAGCTTTCACGTCGTCTTCAAATGTTTGCCAAGATTCCTCAAGCTTCGCTCCACTTTCTTTTACTTTTGTAGCATCCTTGTCTTTTAGCTGTGCATTTAGGTCAGCAATCGTTTGTTTCATATCCTTCGCGCCATCACTAATGGAAACAGATTTTGGAGAGGACTGTTCGGTTTTCTTGGTTTCATCAGCTTTCTTTTCGTTATTGGTACCGCAAGCAGTTAAGCTTAATGCAGCGATTACGATGATAGGAACTAGTAATTTACGAGATTTCAATTTTGTTACCTCCGGTATGTACTTTTATTTTACTATCTTTTCTTTTATTTAAAAGAGCTGCAATAACAGCAATTATAAGTAAGATCACCTGAGGGATAATACTTTCCCAGGTTGAATATACACCGAAAAAGTCAATGCTAGGGATGGGTGCTTGAGTTGCCGGTAATAACCCGGCAAGCTGCAACCCATGAATCCCCATACCAGCAAACTTAATGCATAGGTAGAACATCAAAATGCTTGATACGAGGAAGAATGGACGCATTGGAATTTTCAAACCTACCTTGAGTATGAGGTATGAAACAATTACAAGGATTATCAGCCCAATGGCAATCCCTAGTAAAAGCGTTGCTAACTTAATGGAAGCAGCCATCCCGATAAAGAATAGGACAGTTTCTGTTCCTTCACGGAAAACAGCCAGGAACGAAAGAATAGCTAGGGAGAACAAGCTACCGGTATCAAGTGCTTTTGTACTTTGTGTCCGAATATATCGTTGCCATTCAGCAAGACTTGATTTACTGTGAAGCCAATAACTCATATATAGAAGCATCACTGCTGCAAATATCCCTGTCCAGCCGGATATCAAAAAATTGTTACTGCCGAATGTACCAGCAGAAAATAATAGGTTTACAATTACACCAAGTACAAGGCTTACTCCAAGTCCGGCTCCTACTCCGTACCAGATCCATTTACTTTTCGCTTCATGGCCAGCCTTTCTCAAAAATCCAAGCAAAGCCACCACTACAAGCAATCCTTCCAATCCTTCGCGAAGAAGAATGGTCGTTGCATCAAGCATCGTATAACTTGTCTTTGCTACCAGTGGAGAGAGGTAATCACGCATACCTTCAATCGTTTTTTTTGCACCTGGTACATCTGGGTGATTGGAGGATAGCATGGCGTAGCTAGCAACCATATCCCTTTCTGCATTACCATATATCTTTGAGGACTGAGTAAGGACAATTCCCTCGACATTCAACCATGATTTTCGGAACTTCTCTATGTCCCCTCTTGCGCCTTCGATATCATTATCATTAATCTTTGAAAGAGACTGATTTAGCAGTGTCACAAGTTCTGCTACATTTCCAGTGGTACCTGAATTTTTACCACTTTTAGATGAAGAAGAATATTTACCCTCTATAAACTTTTGGTTGGTCTCTTTTAATCTAATAAGTGCATTTTTTAATTTCTCATTATCCACAGGCTGCTGAGCAAAAGCGAACTGAGCTTGACCCATGTTATCTTCAATATCATGATAGGCCGGCTGAGACTGGTTTTTCACTCCATCTTCAATTGAAATCCAAGTAGATGTAAAGGTTGTGTATTGCTTAAAGGCTTCCTTTGTGTCCCCCTTATCCACAGATTGGATAGTTTCTACAATTATCTCATTTGCCTTTTTCATATCATCGGATGCATTAGCTGCAAAACTATTTATTGGTAAAATGACAAAAGCTGTGAGTAAAACTAAAAAAGTCGTAACTAACTTGCTTTTCATAAAGGCCCCCTATGGAATGAAAAGTATCTTGTTATGTAAAAAAAAAATAATCAGTAATGAAAATCATTATCAATTATATTTATAGAAACTATACGTTCATTATTAATGGATGTCAATAAATATTTTGATATGAAGGAGTTTACTAATGAAAAAGTTGAAAAATCCCTATAGCCTCATTGTTAAGTTATTGTTATTACTTTCTATTTTTCTAGAAACATAGAAATGTTATGAATAGGAGAAAAGTATTGAAAAACTATTGACCATTTTACTTTCAATTACGTTGTTAATTAGCTTATTCAAGTAATTAAACAAACGGACGGTTTAAATCATTCACTAAAGAAAATGACATTAGAGCTGGCTGGACACACAGAGTACGGACTAACACGGTAGTTATTAATTAATTATCACATCAATAGCTTTTAGAATAATAAAAAAGACCCTTAAAGGGTCTCACTGTTTGTAGACAAAAGGGGTTCGGAGTTAAAAAATTCCGAACCCCTTTTGAAATCCCTTTTGAATTTTCGCCTAAAGTTAAGAGATTGGGGCTCTACGAGCCCACTAGGTTAGGCCATTTTTGGACCTTCCATGTCCAATTGGCCATCTTTTTTTAATTAATGGCAGCCTCCATTTTACGAACCAAATGGTTCGGTGGCACCAGTTGATCTAAAGTAATCATTTCAAGTTGGTCTCGCGAATAGAATCATGTTTAGAAAGCATCCTCATCACCTCAAGTTTTAATACTTCTATTTTTTTTAAAAAAACTCTAGGCAAAAGGGTTCTATCTAAAAGTTAAAACAAACTTGATTGGAACGGAAGGTACGAGACTCCTGCTTAGAAAAGCGCGTCTAAGGGAGGCCCCGAGGGCGGACCGCCCGCGGAAAGCGAGTGCCCTACGTTCCAATCAACGTCCAAATTGTCTACAGTTTGAAAGACCCTTAAAGGGTCTCAGGATTAGCTAAATTGACTAGTTAAGAAATTATCACATAGTTATCTTTTAAAGAGTTAGGAGTTAACGCCAAGTTGCCGGAGAATATCATGCTTATCAACATGAGATCTTTTCTCAATGATTTTGCCGTCCGCAATTCGTAAAAGCATCAGAAGAGAAAATTTAACGTTTTTTCCTGTTGCGGTGGCACCATGAAATGGAGTACCTGTATGCGAACCTTCAAATATGAAATAAACGGCTACTTGATCTCCTTCAGCCGCAAGAGATTTAATCGGCATTTTTGAAGCCTGGAAAAGCATCAAAGTTGTTCTTTTCTGATTCGATAAGACCTTCTACGCCATAAAACGGCGTATCAACTTGTGTATAAAATACAAAGTCTTGATGGCAGAAATCTTTAAGTTCCTCATAGTTCTCTTGTTCAAGTTCTTCATAAAAACTACGAACTAATTCTTTATTTGTTTCAACTGACATGATGATCTCTCCTCTCGTTCAACATGAAAACTAATTGTTTTGTCTGTTTTAAAATGTATATGATTCGCCATCATCTGGGACTAAAACAGTAGAGGAGATTCTATTTTCATCAAGAAAGCTTTTTAATTCGTTTTTTGATAGTGTCCAGTGATTGACAGCCTCCATGTGGCTCACAATAATCTGAGCGTTAGGGGCAGACTTATACACCTCATAGATATCCTCTTTCCCCATGATGAGAGAACCGCCTTCAAAGAATTGATTATTTCCACCATTTACAGCAATGATTTCTGGTTTATTTGTATCAATCACTTTTTGGACTGCTTCATACCATACTGTATCACCAGCTACATATAACGTTTTTTCATTTGAATGTTTGAAGACAACGCCACATACTAAACCAGCAAGTTTTAATATATCTCCTCTTCCGTGCTCGCCTTTTGTTTTGACTAATTGGATACCCTCAAAGACTGTATCTTCTTGTAAAACCTCTACATTTTGGAAACCGGCGTTTCTAACTTCTGTAGCATCTTCTTCATTTTGAACAAACATTTTGATATCCTTTGGCAATACCTTTTTGGCGACATCATCAAAGTGGTCTAGATGTAGGTGAGTGACAATGACAGCATCTATATCATGAATAATTTTTTCAATCGATGTTGGTAAACTAACTAAAGGATTAAATTGATCTTGTCTTAATGAATTTGGGAACGGTGGGTACGTACCTTTCTCAGCTAACATCGGATCTATTAAAAACTTTTTGCCTGCATATTCGACAACAAGTGTGGCATTTCGAATTTGTTTAATATTCATCTTTATCGCTCCTTTTCTTTGATCTACGTATAGTTTATACTATGGCCAATTAGCAAATACATAGATAAAATCAAGTCTTTTGGCCATTTGACTTGATAAATGAAAGGATTTGAATAAATGTTAGATAATACGGATATGGGTATCTTGCGTGAACTATCCAAAAACAGTCGAATCACGATGAAAGAATTGGGGGAGAAAGTCCATTTGACTGGTCAAGCAGCTGCATCTAGAGTTGCCAAATTAGAAGATAATGGAGTGATTGAGGGATATGCCATTAAAGTTAATCAAGTTAAATTAGGTTGTTTTATCCATGCTTTTATTACAATCATTACACAAAGCACTTATCACCAACCTTATCTGTGGTTCCTAAAAACACAAGAGCAATACATCATAAATAACTTTAAAATCAGTGGAGATGGCTGTTATCTTCTTGAATGCAAATTTCCATCAAATGAACTTCTAAATCAATTTTTGGAAGACTTAAACGAGCATGTAAATTATAAATTATCGATTGTTATTAATAAATAGTGTTATATGGGGAGTTTGTTAACAAATCTACTTAAACTAACGGGTGCGCTAGTTCTATTTAGAGGAAGTAAAAAAAGTCAAATCCTTTACGACGAGGAGATCGACTTTTCAGGTTGGATTCTCTTAACATATAAAATATCCGAAATGGCTGTATAGCATTGTAGCTGCCGTTCGTAAAAGGACACTTTTATGAAAAAGAAAAAAGCCCTTATATAGAAGAAAAAAGGGCTTTTTCGTATTTACTTGCCTATAAGACCGATTATGGTAACTAACTAAAAGTTCTCTTGAGGATCTTTAATTCACTCGTATTTTTTTAAAACGATAGCCGCATTATGACCTCCAAAACCAAATGAATTGGATAGACCAGTACTTATTTCCACTTTACGCGCAACACCTGGTACATAATCTAAATCACATAATGAATCAGGCTTTTCTAAGTTGATGGTTGGAGGAATAATTCCTTCCTTTAAACTTTTTGCCAAAGCAATTGCTTCCACGCCTCCAGCTGCTCCTAACATGTGACCAAGCATAGATTTATTAGCTGTTATTGGGATTTGATAAGCTTTTGATTCAAACAGTTTTTTTATGGCCAGTGTCTCAGATCGATCTCCCACTTCTGTACTTGTTGCATGAGCGCTAATAACATCAATCTCTTCAGGAGAAATTTTTGCATTTTTCAAAGCCATTTTCATTGCAAGATAGGCTCCTTTACCTTCTGGGTGTGTAGCTACCATATGATAAGCATCAGAACTCGCACCATACCCAATGACTTCTGCATAAATTTTTGCATCTCTACGTAAAGCGTGAGACAAAGACTCCAAGATTAAAATTCCTGCTCCTTCTGACATGACAAATCCATCTCGATTTACATCAAAAGGACGGCTAGCTTTAGTTGGATTATCGTTTCTCGTTGATAAGGCTGTAGCATTACCAAAACTAGCTAAAGATAAATCTGTTATAGCTGCCTCTGCTCCTCCTGCAAAAACGGCATCGGCTTCTCCAAAGCGAATAAGTCTGAATGCTTCACCAATAGCTGTATTTCCGATTGCACAAGCAGAAACAGGTGACATAGTAGGTCCCATTGCGTTCCACTTGATACTAATTTGGGCTGCGGCAGCATTTGAAATCATGGCTGGTACCAGGGTTGGACTAACTCGTCTTGGACCTTTCTCTCGAAGAGTATCCACATTATCAATCAATGTTTCAATTCCTCCTATCCCCGAACCAACATATACGCCAAGTCTTTCTAGATTGATATCATCATCAATATCTAAATTAGAATCAGTCCAAGCTTGTTCAGCAGCAGCCAAAGCAAATTGAGTAAAGCGATCTAGACGTCGTGCTTCATTTTTTCCTAAAATATCATCTGCATTAAAATCACGAATAATTCCTGCAATTTTTGCTTTATGATTGCTTACGTCAAATGTATCAATAGAGGAAATGCCCGACTTCCCTTCAGTAAGATTTCTCCAAAATTTTTCTACGTTGTTTCCAATAGGAGAGACTACTCCCATTCCGGTAATAACGACTCTTTCCATTTTTCATCACTCCAAATGAATAGTATACTTGTATTATACTTCGAGGTTATCCTATTACAAGTGAGTGTTTATCCTGGTATAATAACTACTAGGTTAAATGGTTATGATGGAGGTTTAGAAATGAATGATAAAACCAGACTTGAAGCTTTGTCTTCATTTTTAAAAACGAAGCGATCCCAAATAAAACCTGAATCTATAGGTATACCTGCTGGTACACGGAGAAGAACACCTGGCTTACGAAGAGAAGAAGTTGCACATTTGGCGGGAGTTAGTACTACTTGGTATACGTGGCTAGAGCAAGGTCGGGATATAAAGGTCTCTACAAGCGTATTGGATTGCATATCTACAGCTCTACAATTAAATAATGATGAACGAGAGTATCTATATGATTTAGCTTTAGAAGTGAAATCATCCATTATTCATCGAAAGAAGGATCAGCCAAAACTTAGTCCTTCTTTGGAAAAAATTTTAGCTGAGTTAACGTATTGCCCTACTATCATTACAGATCGACATTGTCATATTGTAGGCTGGAACAATGCTGCTGCTCATGTATTTTTAGATTTTGAACAACTCTCAGATGACCAACGAAATTTGATCCATCTAGTATTTACAAGAAAAGAATTAAAAGCATTAGCTGTGAATTGGGAGCATTTTGTTAAAGGATTTCTTGCCATTTTTCGTGCATATTATGGCCACTACTTAGGTGATGAATGGTATAACCTATTTATTAAAGAAATGAGTAATTCTCACCCAGAATTTCAATCTTTATGGCAAGAAAGTCAAGTGAGTAAAGCACCAGAAATGATGATTGAATTTAGACATGCTAAAGCCGGAAAGATGCTATTTAATTTAACGTCTCTCCAAGTCCAGGGGGACATGGACTTAAGGTGCAGTATCTATACACCAGTAGAGGGAACAGCTACAGAAGATAAATTAAAACGATTAATGAAAAAAATCTCCATTGAAAGTTCATAAACCAGCATATTTACTGTGCTGAAAAATGCCAACTAAGGTGTTTTTTCTTATTAAGCTTAAGGGTGCGTAGCTTAAGATCGGAACTGTCTTTAAGGCAGTTTTTTTCTTTATGGAACTATCGGGGGAGGTTAGTTCCATTAGGTAAATATAATAAGGAATTCCCTGAAATTACATAAAAAAGGGATTATTGTTCAAAATAGCGAAAGATAGATGAGGGATTGTTATGAAAATTAGTCAAACAAGAAATTTCAATTTGGTAGCTAAATTAAATAAATATGTGCACGATTTACATTCAAATTTGTATCCTAAATACTTTAAGGAATATAACTATGAAAATGTGAAGGAAGTTTTCAAAAGTCTGGTTAATAACGAAAGTTTCATTTTCCTTTTGTTAGAAGATAACGAAGAAGCTCTTGGCTATGCTTGGATAGAGATAAGAGAATATCCAGAAAATGCGTTTAAAAAAGGATATAAGTCTGTTTATGTACACCAGATTAGCATAGTGGAAACAAAGAGAAATAAGGGTTATGGTTCAAGTCTTATGGAATGTATATATGAAATTGCAAACGATCGAGGAATAGATTTAATAGAATTAGATTATTGGTTTGAGAACAATATTGCAAAGGACTTCTATAAAAAGCAAAATTTTATAAAGTACAGAGAATTTGTTTATAAAGAACTGTAATTCTTAATGAACTAACAGGAATTAGCTGAAGATCAGCCTAAAGAACATGGCATTAAAAAAGCCTTGATTCTATGAAATCTCAGGCTATTTTGGCAGCTTAAAGTAAGGGAGATTAATTTTGTGGCGACTAAAAGGCGCTTTATTTGAATAAGGTTGTTTACGTTAAATCGTTCTATATAACATTGGAGCGATTTTTTTCATTTCTATCAGAGGTAGTACATTAACAATGTTCTTGTACGCTTTTTCAGTTATACGAAATCTAAGAAAAATTCTTGTTAACTGGATAGGTTAGAGAATCACTTTATAGAAATAGCTTGAAGAATTTATCACAGATGCAAAAAAAATTCCTAGTCCTAGGAAGGCTTTAGGCTTGATGATAAAGGTTTTTTAATATGTAAGATAGTAAAATTGGGAATTTCCAAAGAGTGCAGTGTGCAAAACAAGCGGTTTTACAGGGGGAATTAATTGGCATGATTTTTGCTTGTATAAATGATAAGTACATAGAGATAGGAGGGAGAGATGAATCGCCAACTACTCGGATTTGTTGGTAAGAGTCTCAGGGCGGCGGATTTTTGATTGTTCCCGATTTAATTTTTGTAACAAGGATGCCAATGATTGCAGCAATTGGATCTTCTCTGGTATCTGTTGGCACATTTGGGCTTATGACAGCTATAAGCTATAGCTCATCTGGCCTTGTAAACTGGTGGATAATGTTCGAATTTGTTGGAGGGGGAGTTGTCGGCGGAACAGTCGGAGCTTGGCTGGCAGCCCGCTTAAGCAAACAGCAGCGTACGCTGCATTATGTATTTTCTGGTGTTGTTATGTTGGTCGCCAGTTACATGCTAATCATTAATGCTAAAGCGTTAGATTGGTGAGCTACTTTATAAAATTGAGATGAGGAGATTAGAATGGCAAATATAAAGAATGACACACATTACAAAATTTTGATTGTTGGAGGGGGCAGTGCCGGAATTACGGTTGCAGCTCGTCTCCTGCGTGAATCTCGCGATCTGAGCGGAAATATTGCCATCATTGACCCTGCGACGAAACATTATTATCAGCCATTATGGACACTTGTGGGAGCTGGCGAAGCTGACAAAACTGTGACACAAAGGGAGGAAGCATCGGTTATTCCGAGCGGAGCCGTGTGGGTACAGGATGCGATAACCACATTTCAGCCAGATGAAAATGCTGTTGTTACAGCATCCGGAAAGAAACTGCACTATGAATATCTAGTTGTCGCTGCAGGGATTCAAATTAACTGGCATGAAATCAAGGGATTAAAAGAGAGTATTGGAAAGAATGGGGTATGTAGTAATTACTCTTATGATTATGTTGATAGCACTTGGGAGGCGATCAGAAACTTCAAGGGGGGGACTTCCATTTTTACCAATCCGAACACGCCAGTAAAATGTGGTGGAGCTCCTCAAAAAATTATGTATTTGGCAGAAGATCATTTCAGAAAATCAGGGGTTCGGCACCAATCTTCGGTTATTTTTGTTTCAGGTAGCCCATCCATATTCAATGTGAAAAAGTATGAACAGGCACTAAATAAAATAATTGAACGAAAAGAAATCGAGACATATTTTATGCATCATCTCATTGAAATTGACGGTGACAAGAAGCGAGCGACATTTGAAAATCTGAACACAAAAGAGCGTGTGGATATGCAATATGACATCATTCATGTGGTACCACCGATGAGCGCCCCTGATTTTATCAAGAATAGTTCCCTAGCAGCTAGCAATGGTTGGCTGAATGTAGATAAATATACGCTGCAGCATGACCGCTTTGACAATATATTTGGCATAGGGGATTGCACAAACTTGCCTACTTCAAAAACAGGGGCTGCAATTCGCAAACAAGCGCCCGTGCTTGTGCAAAATTTACTTCATCGGATGCGTGCCAAACAAATGGTTCATAAATATGACGGATATACATCATGTCCACTTGTTACTGGATACGGGCGGCTTATACTGGCTGAATTCAATTATGATTTACAGCCGCAAGAAACGTTTCCTATCGATCAATCCCGTGAGAGGTTCAGTATGTATGTATTGAAGAAAAACTTGCTTCCCGTTATGTATTGGAACGGGATGCTTAAAGGTATGATGTAATAGCATTTCTGATAGGCATAACAGAACCAGAAGTAAGCAAGGCCCTTAAAAGGAGGATAATTTATGCTACTCAAGTATTTTTATGATGAGAAACTGGCTCAGGCTTCATACCTTGTGGGATGTCAGGCTACTGGCGAAGCGATCATTGTCGATCCGTCACGTAATATAGAACCTTACTTAAAAACGGCAAGAGCACAAGGTGTGCGGATCGTGGGTGTAACGGAAACACACATCCACGCAGATTTTTTGTCGGGTTCACAGGAGCTAGCTTCAAGGCTTGGGGCCACATTGTATTTGTCTGATGAAGGAGGGGAGGACTGGAAATATGAGTACGCAACTGGGTATGAATACTGCTTTCTAAGAAATGGAGATGTATTTTCCATTG
Source organism: Peribacillus sp. Bi96 (assembly GCF_918698115.1). Lineage (GTDB taxonomy): Bacteria > Bacillota > Bacilli > Bacillales > DSM-1321 > Peribacillus. The sequence goes on along the minus strand of NZ_CAKKLV010000035.1, from coordinate 9,169 downwards.
GGAATATCAATTTTGAGGTGGTACATACACCAGGACACACACCTGAACATATATCGCTGCTCGTAACAGATGGGGGTGAATCGAACAAGGATCCGCTCGGCATATTTACCGGAGATTTTGTATTCGTCGGTGATGTGGGACGTCCCGACCTACTAGAAAAAGCCGCAGGGGTGCACGGTTCTTCAGGAAAAATGGCAAGCATGATGTATCGATCTCTGCAGCAGTTTAAAAACCTTCCTGACTATCTGCAAGTATGGCCAGGGCATGGAGCGGGCAGTGCCTGTGGAAAAGCACTAGGTGCAATCCCGTCGTCAACCATCGGATATGAAAAACGGACAAATTGGGCATTGCAATATGATAATGAGGATCGCTTTATAGAAGCACTGTTGGCCGGACAGCCGGAGGCACCTCCTTATTTTTCAATGATGAAGCGGTTGAATAAAGAAGGAGCGCAGCAAATTCGAAGGATGGCAACACCACATCATATGGAGGTTTCAATAGATATTGTACAGGAATGGACGGATCAGGGAATTGTCATTGATACGCGTCCGGCCAGTGAATTTGCCACCAAGCATATACGAGGGGTAATTAATATCCCTTATAACAAATCATTTGTAACTTGGGCGGGATGGTTGTTGGATTATGACCAGCCTATATATCTTCTAGCATGCAATGCGGATGTGGCAGATATGATAAATGATCTCCAGTCCATTGGATTGGATCGCGTCGTTGCAACAATGGAACCATATATCATTGAGCAAGCAGGAGAATCTGATTCCCGTGTTATGAAGTATGAAGAAGTAACAATGGACCAGATAGAAGGCACGATTCAAACAGAACAAATATATGTACTTGATGTCCGTAGCATGGGCGAATGGGAGGAAGGCCATATTCCACAGGCAAGGCATGTAATGCTTGGTCATTTGAAGGAACAGGTACACAAAATTCCGCATGATAAACCAGTATTGGTTTATTGCAAAACCGGCGGAAGATCAGCGATCGCTGCAAGCCTTCTACAAGTTCATGGTTTTAAAGAAGTACAAAGTCTTGTAGGAGGTTATGAAGAATGGAGAAAACAGAAGAAGTTGAGACCCACCACAGATGCTTAATGAAATCTTTGAATTTTATCATCCATGCGAAAATACTTACCATAATTGCAAATGAGCTAATGCTTAGGATGAAAGAGTTTTTAAATAATGACCGCGGTATTAGGGAATTCAATCAAGAAATTCAATAAAAACAAGGAGATTATATAAGAGAAATGGGTTGGCATGACAATTGCATATATTCAGAGGCAAGTTACACAAGCAGAGGCAAGTTACACAAGCAAACATGAGAAGGAGAGATAGCGATGAAATATAATTTTGACCAAGAAGTCCGTCGACTGAACACTGACTGCGAAAAGTGGGATAATCTTGAAAATCATTTTGGCGTAAAGGATGTTATACCGATGTGGGTGGCCGATATGGATTTTCAGTCTCCACAACCTATCATCGAAGCATTAAAACAACGTGTGGAGCACGGAGTTTATGGCTACACGCTTAGACCGGACTCGTACATGGAATCCATTGTTGGTTGGCTGAAAAGAAGACATCGATGGTCCATTGAGAAAGAATGGATTACCCATAGCCCAGGAGTGATTCCAGCCCTATCGTTGGCGATTCAGTCCTTCACGCAGACAGGGGACAAAATAATAATCCAACCTCCTGTATACCATCATTTTGCCCGTGTGATTCAAGCGAACGGCCGTGAAATTGTAAACAACCCGCTTAAGCTTGAAAATGGGCATTATTCCATAGATTTTGCAGACCTAGAGGCAAAGATAGATTCAACGGTGAAAATGTTGATTTTGTGTAGTCCTCATAACCCAATTGGAAGGGTTTGGAGCAAAGAAGAATTGACGAGATTGGGACAGATTTGTATGAAGCATAACATTCTCGTTGTGGCAGATGAAATTCATTTTGACTTTGTTTATAAGACACATACTCACATTCCTTTTGCCTCTATATCAGAAGAGTTTGCCAAGCATTCTCTTACCTGCATTGCGCCAAGCAAAACTTTTAACCTGATGGGTGTACAGACGTCAAGTATCATTATTCCAAATCAACAACTGCGCGATAGGTATGATCGAGAACTTAATACATTATCCATTGGTTCGCCGAACATATTTGGTGTTGTTGCGTTAGAGGCTGCTTACCGACACGGAGAAGAATGGCTGGATCAGCTCCTTGAATATTTACAGGGGAATTTGGAGTTCACTCTGAGTTACTTCAGCAAAAACATTCCGCAAATCAAAGTCATCCAGCCTGAAGGCACATACCTTGTCTGGATGGACTGCCGGGAATTAGGATTTTCGGTTAAAGAAATGGATCAATTTATGTTGCAGAGAGCAAGGGTTGCAATGAATGAAGGGCACATTTTTGGTATGGAAGGTGAAGGGTTTATGCGACTTAATATCGCTTGCCCGCGTTCGATGTTGAAAAATGCTTTGGGTGGCATAGAAAAAGCTGTCTCCTCTTTGTGCAAAGCGTAGAAATTTATTTTATAATAAATTTATTTTATTATTTCATATAGCGCATTAGCAAAGGAGGATAATATGGCAGGCTTTATCGGCATGCAGCAGTTTATTCAAGATTACGCTGAGAACACAGCAGGAATCCTTGGTCTGGATATAACCGTGCTTGATGAAAAAGGCGTTCGTATTAGCGGAACTGGTTATTATAAAGATCTCATTGGCAAAACGGCTCCGGAAGGCTCCTTTTTCAGAATGATATTGGAAACAGGGGAGCCTGGAGTGGTTTACGATGTGAAAAAAGATGAGTCGCAGTGTAGGAGTTGTAAATTCGTAAATCAATGCAAAGAACTCGCTACCATCGGGTTTCCTATTGTAAAGCAAGACAAACCAGTTGGCGTCATCGGCATGATTGGTTTTTCCCATGAACAAAAGGAGAAAATGATTATAGAATCAGAGAATCTGATCCAGTTTCTACGGAATGTTAGTACATTGTTAGTCAATAAATTAGCAATGCTGGACCCTGATAAAGAACCGGGTTGCAAAATCCAAGAAGATATCCCGATACCCCCGAAATCTATTACTTTTGAAAACATTCTTGGTAAAGATTCCGGGCTTCAGGATGTTATTAAAAAAGCAAGACGGATAATAAACAGCCCTTCCACTGTCCTGATTAGGGGAGATAGCGGTACGGGTAAGGAATTATTAGCCAAAGCGATTCATTTCGAAAGCAAACGCCGGATGGATTCATTTGTAGCAGTTAATTGTGCAGCCATACCTGAGAGCTTGTTGGAAAGTGAGTTGTTTGGTTATGAAGGCGGATCATTTACCGGCTCAAGTCGGAATGGGAAAATGGGGAAATTCGAATTAGCGCACAACGGAACCATATTTCTTGATGAAATTGGAGATATGCCGCTTTTCTTGCAGCCAAAGTTATTACGGGTTTTACAAGAAAGAGAGATTGAAAGAATCGGTGGAAAAAAAGCAATCGAGATAAATGTACGGGTGATTGCAGCTACTCACCGAAACCTGGAGGAAATGGTGCAAAACGGAACTTTTCGCGAGGACTTATATTACCGTCTCAATGTCATCCCTCTCCATACCAAACCCTTGCGAGAGCGGCGTGATGATATCGCTTTGTATCTTGAACATTTCATGCATAAGCATTGTAAGATCATGCAAAGGCACCCATTGAGATTGGACCCAATGCTGGAGAGATGGCTTATACGCTATGATTGGCCGGGGAATATACGGCAGTTGGAAAACGCCGTAGAATATATGGCAAATATGGCTGAATCAGATATCGTCTCCTTCCATGACTTACCTGACTATCTGCTTCAACAGGATCAACTCTCTGTCGAGAGTAGAGGATTAAGTTTAGAACAAATGATTTCAGAATTTGAAAAAGACGTAATCCAGAGCTATTTCCTAGCTGAAAAATACCGGCATGATAAAGAACAAATTGCCCGGGAACTACAGATTAGCCTGTCTACTCTTTATCGCAAGTTGGAAAAATATAAATTATGTTAACTTCATAAAAAATATCTATTTTTCTCAATTAAGAGATACTAAAAATGAAAGCGGGAGAGTGTATATATCATTTTCTCGCCTGAATTTGACAGGGGTGAGGACAAAAGCAGAAGGGAGAAGTATTTTATAAAATGACTGAAAGTTCTAAAAATAATTAAAAACAGCCAACTGAGCCTTGTATACAAATTGAAGGGGGATACACTATGGGGAAATTAGAAGCAGAGATAAGTAACACCCTAGAAGAGCGAAATTCAAAAGCATCCTTACAAAGGAAGCTGAAACCCAGACATTTAACGATGATGGCTATTGGTGGCGCTATTGGAACGGGATTGTTTGTATCCAGCGGATCGACGATTAGCACTGCGGGGCCGGGAGGAGCGCTAGCAGCATACATTTTGGTAGGAATCATGGTCTATTTTGTCATGAATAGTTTAGGAGAGCTATCGGCCTTCTTACCGGTCCCGGGGGCCTTTGACATCTATGCCTCAAAGTATATCGATCCTGCGTTAGGCTTTGCGTTAGGTTGGAACTATTGGTATACAACCGCGATAACGGTTCCTGCAGATTTAGTGGCCTCTACTCTTATTATGAAATATTGGTTTCCGGACTCACCTACTATCTTGTGGAGCGCACTATTTCTGGGTTTGTTGCTAATCTTAAATGTTTTATCAGTCAAGGCATATGGGGAAAGTGAATACTGGTTTGCCGGTATTAAGGTCATCTCGATCATCGTATTTCTCGTTATTGGGGTTGCCATGATTTTTGGAATTATGGGAGGACATTCAGTCGGGTTCAATAACTTTACTCAAGGAGATGCTCCTTTCCATGGTGGGCTCGTATCTATCTTTAGTGTAGTGCTCATCGCGGGCTTTGCGTTCCAGGGAACTGAAGTGATTGCGACGGCAGCCGGTGAAACAGAAAATCCATCGAAAAACGTACCGAAAGCAATACGGTCAATCTTCTGGCGAATCCTTATATTCTACGTGTTGACGATTTTTGTTATCGGTTTGATTATCCCTTATACGGATCCAAACCTGCTTAAATCCGGCGTTCAAAATGTATCTATCAGCCCCTTCACGCTTGTTCTTCAGAGAGCTGGGTTGGCATTTGCCGCTTCCGTCATGAATGCTGTGCTTCTCACATCTGTTTTATCGGCAGCAAATTCAGCAATGTATGCTTCTTCACGTATGCTATGGGCACTGGCGAAAGAAGGAAAGGCACCACGAATCTTTGCACGGCTTAACAGGAGGGGAATTCCCATGTTGGCTCTCTGTACAACCGCTATTATAGGACTCGCCTCTTTTTTGGCATCCCTTTTTGGAAATGGTTCAGTATTTATTTGGTTGGTAAATGCTTCAGCCCTTACCGGATTTATCAAATGGTTCGGGATTGCCGTTAGTCATTACCGCTTCCGTAAGGCCTATGTAGCTCAAGGAAGAGATCTAAATGAATTGCCGTTTAAAGCCAAATGGTACCCGCTGGGCCCGGTTATCACGCTGTTGTTTTTTGTGGTTTTCATTCTTGGACAGACTCTTTTTTTCGGACATCAAATTGGCTGGGCAGAAATTATTGCCACGTACATTGGTCTTCCTATATTCTTGCTTCTCTGGCTTGGATATAAAATCATTAAGAAAACAAAAATAGTTCCTCTGATGGAGTGTGATTTTGAGCGCAAGGAATAAGAGGGAAGGCCTGTGTTGAATGTAAGCGTTTTATTTAAAGGGGAATTAAATTCAATTCCGTATGAATAGGATTACCAAAAAAAAAGAGGTGGTTTATATGATAAAAGAAACAATCATGACCAAAGAAGCCCCTAAGGCTATCGGTCCTTATTCACAAGGTATTAAAGTAGGAAATGTAGTGTATACTTCAGGGCAGCTGCCAATTCATCCTGAAACTGGAGAAATGCCTGATAATATTGAGGAGCAAACAAAGGTGTCATTGGAGAATCTTAAGAAGGTTGTGGAAGCGGCGGGAGCAAGCTTACAGCAGGTAATAAAAACAACGGTTTTTTTAAGTGATATGAGTCACTTTGCCGCGATGAATTATGTATATGGAGAATTTTTTACGGATAATTATCCAGCTAGAAGTGCGATTGAAGTTGCTCGTTTACCTAAAGATGCTATGATTGAAATCGAAGCGGTTGCTATGATTTAATCATAATAGTTGAAAAGAGAACAAAAGATTGATATTCTCTTTTCTTTAATTGACATATGGTTTAGTCTTAAACAGTGAATACAGGAGGAGATTTAATATGAATTTAGCACAATTCCCTAGACGACGATACACACCAACCGATACACCTATTGAGAAATTACATCATTTTTCCGAAGTTCTTGGGGGCCCATCCATTTATCTTAAACGAGATGATTTACTTGGTCTGACGGCTGGGGGAAATAAAACGAGAAAACTAGAGTTCCTTGTTGCCGATGCAATGGAAAAAGGTGCGGATACGTTAATTACATGTGGAGGCATTCAATCAAATCATTGCCGCTTAACACTAGCCGCTGCAGTTAAAGAGAAAATGAATTGTATCCTTGTGTTGGAAGAGGGACTTTCAAAAAATTCTGAGCCGGATTTTAACGGTAACTATTTTTTATATCATTTATTGGGCGCTGAAAAAATCAAAGTTGTGCCTAATGGGGCGGACTTAATGCAAGAAATGCAGAAAGTAGCTAATGAGGTAACGGAGAAAGGAAATCGACCTTACATAATACCAGTCGGGGGATCCAATGTGATTGGCGCAACGGGATATGTTGCTTGCGCTCAGGAGATTTTGTCACAGTCATTTAATCAAGGAATCGATATGAAGTCAGTCATTTGCGTAAGCGGCAGTGGGGGAATGCATGCTGGTTTGGTGACTGGATTTCACGGAAACCAAAGTGGAATATCGGTAATTGGAATAAACGTAAGCAGAGGAAAAGAGGAACAAGAAGAGAAAGTTTTTCAGCTTGTTAAAGAAACATCAACACACATCGGTATTCCAAATTCAATCCCTCGTGAGGCTGTTATGTGTTTTGATGAGTATGTCGGACCTGGTTATGCTTTACCTACGCCTGAAATGGTGGAAGCTGTCAAACTCGTAGCAAGAACAGAAGGGATTTTATTGGATCCGGTATATACAGGTAAGGCGGTAGCGGGACTTATTGATTTAATACAAAAAGGCACCTTTAAGCCGGATGATAATATTCTATTTGTACACTCTGGCGGCGCCTCATCGCTATACGCCAATACTTCTCTCTTTTATTGAAATTTAACTTATAATGTCGATAGTGTGACTCGTAAAAACAAAAAGAAAGATGCGAAAGGTAATATCCGATTCTGGTGTTAAGATTGCATTTATTGAAAGACGTCTATATTCCTTATAGAATTTTGTTTTTATGCAGCCATTCCAAATAGTTGATTCAGTTTAAAAGCAGTATTTTATGTTTTAAAAAAAACTTGATTAAGCGTTTTAATATGGCTAGGTCTTTAATGGACAAGCTATGAGTCATATAAATGAATAGGTTTGTAAGTTGAAAAAATGATCAAACTTTTTATAAATTCTATGTCAAATTTTAATGTTGAGTTTGTCAGAAATTAAAAATAGAGTTGCTACTACCATACAGTAATAGCAACTCTATTTTTCGTTTATTGTGGATTTTGATCATTTATAATTAAGATAGGGATTGATAGAAGAAATATAAAACAATTTATTTCTTCAACTAAAGTGGCTGTTTAGGTCAATAAGAAGTCAAATTTATTTTAGTTATTTCATCAAGAGCAAAAAAGAGCTCTATCAGCTACGTGGCCGTGTAGGGCGATCCAATCGGGTAGCATATGCTCATCTTACATTGCTTGAATCTTTCGAGAAAATAAAGGTATAATTAATTGACGATAAAAGATAATGAGGTAGGAAAAAAATGATTGCAAAAACAGAAGAAGATTTTAATGGTTTGAAGGAAATTGGCAAAATTATCGCTTACATTAGAGATGAATTGGTACAAAGAACAATTCCTGGGATAACGACTAAAGAACTTGATGATATAGCCGGAGAACTTTTAGAAAAAGCAGGTGCAGTTTCAGCTCCAAAAGGTGAATATGATTTTCCTGGCTATACTTGCATTAGTCTAAATGAAGAAGTGGCACATGGTATTCCGGGTAATCGGGTTATTCATGAAGGGGATCTAGTAAATATAGATGTATCTGCTTCAAAGAACGGTTATTTCGCAGATACAGGAATCTCATTTGTAGTAGGAGAAGGAGAAGAAGTATTAACGAAAATATGCGACGTTGCTAAAATGGCATTTGAAGCAGGCCTTAAGAAAGCAAAACCCGGTTCCAAAAAAAGTAGAATCGGAAAAGCAGTATTCGAAACAGCGAGGCAGCATGGATTCACTGTTATCAAAAACCTTACAGGACATGGTGTTGGACGTAGAATACATGAAGCACCTGACCATATTTGTAATTATTATGATCCATGGGATAATGAAATATTAAAGGAAGGGATGGTTATCGCATTCGAACCATTTATCTCAACCTTTGAAGAAGAAGTATTCCAAATGGAAGACGGTTGGACCTATGCTACAGAAAAAAGCTATGTAGCTCAATTGGAACACACGATTATCCTTACTAAAAATGGTCCGATTATTGTCACACTTTAATTCAAGCATACACGAAAAAGACACGTATGAATTAGTTCCAAGCAAAAGGGTTGTCAAAATCAGCAATATGCCTTGGGCTTTTGTCGCTAACGAATGAGTTAGTGAAAGGAGTAGGGGTTGAGGTTTTTGGCGTCACTTTGTTAGATCTCACATAGAAGTACAAAAAAAGGATCTCCATTTTGAACTGCACCCCAATTGTTAGACAACATCTAACAATTGGAGGTGCAGTTTTTTTGACTAAATATACGATAGACGAAAAATTACATGCAGTTTTAGAGTACTTAGAAGGGAAAAAATCCTATAAATCCATTGCACAAGAAAGAAATGTAGGTTTATCCCCTCTGAAAAGATGGGTCGCTCGCTATCTAAAACATGGGATGGAAGGACTTGCTTCATCCTATACAAATTACACTCTGCCCTTTAAACTAGAGGTACTTAAATATATGAACGAATATGGGGCATCAATCAACGAGACCGCTGTACA
>NZ_CAKKLV010000034.1 GCF_918698115.1 Peribacillus sp. Bi96 | reverse complement strand
CTTCTCTCATGCGAGAAAAGAACGTATCCGGTATTAGCTCCGGTTTCCCGAAGTTATCCCAGTCTTATAGGCAGGTTGCCCACGTGTTACTCACCCGTCCGCCGCTAATCTCAGGGAGCAAGCTCCCATCGATTCGCTCGACTTGCATGTATTAGGCACGCCGCCAGCGTTCGTCCTGAGCCAGGATCAAACTCTCCGAAGAAATGTTTGACTTGCTCATTTGCTTTTTTGATAGTGTGTGCTCACTTAAAATTTAACGTTGGCGCTTTGTTTTGTTCAGTTTTCAAAGAGCAATAATGGAGCGGGTGAAGAGAATCGAACTCTCATCATCAGCTTGGAAGGCTGAGGTTTTACCACTAAACTACACCCGCATTTAATTTTAAAAGTATTTTCAGAAAGAATGGTCGGGAAGACAGGATTCGAACCTGCGACCCCTTGGTCCCAAACCAAGTGCTCTACCAAGCTGAGCTACTTCCCGTAAAATATGGTGCGCCCGGCGGGAGTCGAACCTACAACCTTCTGATTCGTAGTCAGATGCTCTATCCAATTGAGCTACGGGCGCTAATTTCTATGATGTTATTGGTGCGGCCGAGAGGATTTGAACCTCCACGGGGTTTCCCCCACTAGGCCCTCAACCTAGCGCGTCTGCCATTCCGCCACGACCGCGAAAGCGACTTTGTAAGCTTAACACCTTTTCTCCTCATTGTCAAGAAGAAAGTTATCAGTGCGGGTGAAGGGACTTGAACCCCCACGCCTTGCGGCGCCAGATCCTAAGTCTGGTGCGTCTGCCAATTCCGCCACACCCGCATAAAAAATGGTGAGCCATGAAGGATTCGAACCTTCGACCCTCTGATTAAAAGTCAGATGCTCTACCAACTGAGCTAATGGCTCTAAATAAAAATGGCTGGGCTAGAAGGGATCGAACCTTCGCATGACGGAATCAAAATCCGTTGCCTTACCGCTTGGCTATAGCCCAATAATTAAATGATAATTAACAGCCAGGTTAATATTATATCACTATAACTTTATTTTAGCAAGTATTTTTTAAAAGAAATAATGGCGGTCCCGACGGGAATCGAACCCGCGATCTCCTGCGTGACAGGCAGGCATGTTAACCGCTACACCACGGGACCAGTAATAACTATATAAAAGAAAGTGACCCATACGGGATTCGAACCCGTGTTACCGCCGTGAAAGGGCGGTGTCTTAACCGCTTGACCAATGGGCCTAGATAAAATATGTAACTGGCGGAGAAGGAGGGATTTGAACCCTCGCGCCGCTTACGCGACCTACACCCTTAGCAGGGGCGCCTCTTCAGCCTCTTGAGTACTTCCCCAAAAAAAATGGCTCCGCAGGTAGGACTCGAACCTACGACCGTTCGGTTAACAGCCGAATGCTCTACCACTGAGCTACTGCGGAATAATGAAAATTGGGTTCCTTTTTTATGCTCAAGGACCTAAGTGTTTGTCGTGAAGAACAAGTTGTTATCTTGTCGACTCTTATGATTATAAAGAGGTTACAACCTAAAGTCAAGCTTTCTTTTATGTTTTTTTATATTTTTGTTTTTTCCTCCATAAACCCTTGGTAAATCAGTGTTCCACGACATTTACCACAAACGAAACGGGTCGTGTCGATTCGTTTTTTTCTTAAATATACCTGCTGACAGTCTTCACATTTATATTGAATAGTATTCATCTTTTTCTTCACCTGGTTTGATGACAATGGCTTGCAAAATCTCGGGGCACCCACTTTTTTGAGCAAATGCCTAAAGTCAGCATCACGATGCTGATACCCTTTCTTCTCGATGTGCAGATGATAATGACATAATTCATGCTTTATGATGCCAATCATTTCTTCCAGTCCGCTTTCATCAAGATACTTCTTATTTATTTCAATGTTATGTGAACGCAGCAAGTATCGTCCTCCTGTAGTTCGGAGACGCGGATTAAAACTTGCTATGTGTTTAAAGGTCTTATTGAAGTCTTTCAACGAAATTTCTTCGACTAGTTTTTGCAATTGCCGATTATCCATTTCCCCGTCCCTTTCCTTGGTAACATGACAACCCATTATAACATAGACTAATAATACAATAGGAAAACGAAGGGAGAGAAAGCTATGCCTAATTGGTTCCAGAATCAAATTCGCAAAGCCTTTTATGAAAAGGATTATTATCAAGTGAAGATGTTGAATCAATGTTGGTTTTTTTATCAAAAAAAAGAAAGTCTTCGATTATAGATTCAACAATGAGCGGAAATATAAAAATACTTTGCACTCAAAAAACCCCTTCTAATATAGAAGGAGCTTGACCAGCTAGTTTTGATTCTTGGGCTCGAGCATCGTTAAAGAAACCCTTTGCTTTTGAGAGTCGACAAGTTCGACCCAAACTGTCACTACATCCCCAACGGCCACTACATCCAATGGGTGTTTTACAAATCGATTGCTTAGTTTAGAAATATGCACCAGGCCATCCTGTTTAACACCGATGTCCACAAACGCACCGAAATCTACAACATTCCTCACTGTCCCTTGTAATTCCATTCCAGTTTGCAGATCCTCCATTTTTAGGACATCTTGCTTAAGCAGAGGTTTTGATAATTCATCCCGAGGGTCTCTTCCCGGTTTCATCAAATCATCTATAATATCTTTAATCGTAATTTCCCCTATTTCCAATTCATTGACTAATTCTGCGGGATTTAGTTTACCTAACTCAGCATTCAGTGCCTCACTTCCCAGATCATCAGAGGTGAATCCCATTTTCTTTAACAACTTATTCACGGCACCGTAGTTTTCTGGATGAATCGCGGTTTGATCCAAGGGCTCATCTCCATTAATGATACGTAAGAACCCTATACATTGTTCATAAGTTTTGGTACCAAGTCGGGGAATCTTCTTTAATTGCTTCCTGCTTGTAAACTTCCCTTCCACTTCCCTTTTCTTCACGATATTTTGAGCAACCGATTTTGATAAACCAGCTACATATTGTAATAGAGATGATGAAGCGGTATTTACGTTCACTCCCACTTGGTTAACAGCTGTTTCCACGACAAATGTAAGGGATCCCGATAGCTTTTTCTGGGAAACGTCATGTTGATACTGCCCAACACCCACGGATTGGGGATCAATTTTAACAAGTTCCGCAAGGGGATCTTGAAGCCTTCTTCCTATCGATACGGCGCTTCGCTGTTCTACTTGAAGATCCGGGAACTCTTCACGGGCAATATCCGAGGCAGAATACACACTGGCTCCCGCTTCATTGACAATGATATAAGAAATATTCCCTTTCACTTCTTTTAGAATATCTGCAATGAATTGTTCTGATTCACGTGATGCCGTCCCATTGCCGATTGCCACAATCTCAACTGAGAATCGCTTAAGTATATCGATTGTTTTTTCACGGGCAGCATTAAGCTTCGCAGCAGGAGGATGCGGATAGATGACACTGATATCCAGTACCTTTCCTGTTTCATCAATGACAGCCAACTTACACCCAGTCCGATATGCTGGATCTAGAGCGAGGACCACTTTCCCTTTAAGCGGAGGCTGCAAGAGCAGGTTCCGTAGGTTTTCAGAGAAAATATGAATAGCTTGATCCTCAGCTTTTTCCGTCAGCTCTTTCCTGATTTCCCTTTCTACAGATGGCAAAATCAAACGTTTGAGTCCATCTTCAATCGCTGATTTAAGAAAACCTTGAGCTTCAGACTTGGTATTTTTAATGATTTTCCGTTCCAAATGACCAATGATGATTTCTATACAGGGCAAAATGGATATTCGTAAAACCTCTTCCTTTTCACCTCTATTAAGCGCCAAGACCCGATGTGGGACGATCTTTTGAACCGGCTCCTCATATTCATAATACATCTCGAAGATTTTTTTCTCGTCCTTCTCTTCATTTTTCACAACCGAAACTACTTTCCCGGCTTTGAAGATTTCAGCCCTTATCCACTTCCTTAATTCTGCATCATCGGAAATATGTTCAGCTATTATATCCTGCGCTCCTGCAATGGCCTCTTCAATAGAAGGAACTTCTTTTTCTGCCGATATGTATTCTGCTGCTTTATCGCTAACTCGTGCATGCAATTGACATTCAAGAAGCCAATTAGCAAGTGGTTCTAGCCCCTTTTCCTTAGCTACCGTTGCTTTCGTTCTCCTTTTTTGCTTGAATGGTCTGTATAAATCCTCCACTTCCTGCAACTTTGTTGCCTTCTCGATTTGTCTTGTTAGCTCTTCCGTCAATTTTCCCTGTTCACCAATCGAACGCGTAACTTCCACTTTCCTCTGACCAAGGTTTTCTAGATAGTTCCATCTTTCCATAATGGACCGAATTTGAACTTCATCTAATGAACCCGTCATTTCTTTTCTATACCGGGCAATAAAAGGGACTGTGTTGCCCTCTTGCAGCATCTGTATGACGTTTTGAACTTGATGACTCTTTAAAGTTAGCTCATTGGATATTTGTTTAACCAAATCCTTTAATTTATCTTCTACATCGATCATTATGTTTCCCTCCAACCTTTTAATCTGATAAGTATAGTCTAGCAAATGAGAGATGAAGTTGCGAATTCCATACAAAAAAGCTCACTTCCGGATTACAGCGAAAGTAAGCTTCCTAAAATGAAAGTTGTATCATCTGCAGTTGCTGGACTGCTTTCTAAAATGCATTGAGCGTTCTTATCAATGGGGGCCAGCCTTTTTAAAAAAGATTTAGCTCCCTTAAGTTCTAAACCATCGGAATGAAGAATGAATTTTGCACTTGGTTCATATTTGTACCTCTGCGTCCTGTATTTCTGTTTCCTTCCGGATAAATACCCTGTAACAGGTAAAGGATAAACGAGTTTGTCGTCGCTAGGATTATACAAGAAAAAGCGGATGTTACCCACGGAGCTGTATACAAATTCATTCTTCTCATAAAATATTTTCAAAATGGAAACGGCCGCCCCCCGTTTATCGATTAAAACTTGATTACATGCGGCCATCAATGATTCGACATCCAGCTCATGATTACGTTTAACTTCCTCGATGACAGCATGTGAGGATTCATAAGCGAATTGCCCGCTGCCTAGCCCATCTGCCAATACGCACACAAAGTATTCTTTCGTATGAAGAAAAAAGTAATCATCACCGCAATATACCATCCCGTTTTTAGATGATTGAGAGACAAGGACCTCTATATTTTCTTCTCGCAGAATACCTTTGATCACTGAATTAACTCCGAGTTTTCAGCATTAATGGCTTCTTGAAGTTTCTTGATCGCGCGGCGCTGAAGTCTCGAAACATGCATTTGGGATATCCCTAGTTTATCGCCTGCTTCTTTTTGGCTTAAATTTTCTAAATAAGTATGTTGAATAATCATCTTTTCACGGTCACTCAACACATGCAAGACCTTTTCAAGTACTAGGCGCTGATTGACCTTTTCAAAACCTTCATCGACATTCCCGAAAATATCAAGCAATGTGACTGTACCGCCATCAGAATCAGCTTCAATAGAATGATCAACAGATAAAGCTTGATAGCTTTTTCCCATCTCCATCGCCTCTAAAACTTCTTCTTCAGTCACTCCTATACTATCTGCTATTTCATCTATTCTTGGAGAACGGTGCAGAGTGGTCGTCAATTCCTCGACAGTCATCCTGATTTTTGGACCAAGTTCTTTTATTCTCCTTGGCACATGGACACTCCATGTTTTGTCGCGCAAGAATCTTTTGATTTCCCCGATTATTGTAGGGACCGCAAAGGCCTCAAAGCTTTTACCGAATGATTCATCATATCGACGAATGGCACCTAACAAACCAATCATGCCGACCTGCGAGATATCCTCCTGAAACGATTTCCCTTTCGCGTACTTACGGGAGATCGTTTCAACCAAACTTTTATAATGGATGACAAGATTACTTTGCGCTTCATCATCTTGATTCTCCTGATAAGCTCTAATCCATTCGTTTACTTTTTCTCTTTGTGCCTGATTAGGTTGAGACTGTTTTTGCATCCATCTCCACCTGCTCTCCTTCTAAAAACTTAGTCATAAAAACTGTAACCCCGTCATGCTGATGAATTTTCACATCATCCATCAGAGTTTCAATGAGGTAAAGACCCAAGCCTCCTTCTCTCATAAGTTCGACTTTTTGGCCATTTTCGTACGGGCCGAGTCCTTGACGAACTTCTTCGAAATTACAGCTCTTACCACTATCAGAAACCATGACCTCTAAACGGTCAGGATAAAGCCCGAAACTTACTTTCACTTCACCTTTTTCAGAATCCTTATATGCATGCTGTACCGCATTTGTACAAGCTTCGCTGGTTGCGATTTTTAAATCCTCGATTTCTTCATACGCAAATCCCATCCGGCTTCCTATTCCAGAAAGCGTTAAACGAACGACACCGATGAATTCTGGTTTTGCAGGTATTTTCATTTCGATGTAATCATATACTTGACTCATTCTAACCCACCCTCTGTACCACTTTTTATATCAATGATATCTGCAAGACCTGTAATATCAAATAAACGTCGTAACCTTTCTGATAAGCCAACTAAAGTGAACTCGCCATTATGTGCCCTTACGCTTTTAAACGCACCGACAAATACCCCAAGCCCGGTGCTATCCATATAGGAAACTTCAGTTAAATCAATAGTAATCGAAACATTTTCCTGCTCTGAAATTGGAAATAGTGACTCCCGTAGTTTCGGTGCAGTATAGGCATCAATTTCACCTTTTAGTTTTACAATAAATTCAGTATTTAATTCATTAACATCTACCGTTATATTCATCCTTGACCCACCTCTTCAAATCCTCGTCATTTCTATATCTATACCCGGAGGGAAAAATGCTAAACCTTTGATTTTAAAATAATTAATGTAAAATCATCCCTTAGTTGAAAGTTCTGCATTTTCTCCAATTGCTTAAATATATTATTCACCATTTCCTGGGCTTGTAAATGCATATTCTTTTTAATGAAACCAATAAGTGTTTCCCTTTCTATAAACCCATCATTCGTCCGGCACTCCGTTACTCCATCCGACAACAAAATGATCATATCTCCACGGTTCACCGTTTTTTCATATTGGCGATACCTTGTTTTTTTATCAACCCCAAGCAACAATCCTTTTGCGTCCAAATCGCTAAAAGTCCCAGTGGCGGCATCAAAGTAAAAACCCGGTTCATGGCCAGCTGAAGCATAGGAGAATTGCCCGTCATGCGGATCATATAAACCATAGAACATCGTAATGAACATACTTGGATCCACATTATGTTCCACAACACGGTTCAAACTCTCCAGCACACTCTTCGGTTCATGCCTATGCTCAGGTAGACTATCCATCGCATATTTTATCATCGACATGCACAATGCCGCAGGAATCCCTTTCCCGATGACATCCGCTATCCCTACCCCGATACGCTCATTTTCATCTTGGACGAAGTGATAATAATCTCCATTCATCTGTCTGGCAGGTACGCTGATCGCCCCAATTTCAAGCGCTTTGATATCAGGGATTTCCGTTTCTAAAAGAGTATGTTGAACGCTTGCCGCAATTTCAATTTCCGTTTTCAGTTCCTGCTGTTGATGTCTAAGGCTTTGATGTTCACGGTAGGCAATACCATAACCCATCATGACTTCAAGCAGGAAATCGAAAGAATCCAACACTTTTCCCGGTAAATCCGGGTAAAGTTCCATTAAGTTATGTTTATGCATACTGATGATTTCTTCTGGAGATATGTTGTATTTAATATGTAGGCGGCTAATCTTTTGCCCTTGGTAGAGTGCCTGCTCATTTTGGTCTTTAAGATAAGTAGAAAGCGCCTCATGATACTTTTTCTCCATGTTCTCCCTAATATCCATAGTCCCCCCCTAACGGAGCCATTTCGTAGCGACGATCGTAGTCCCTTCACCTGGTATTGATTCAATATCGAAGTCATCCATTAATCGTTTGGCTCCAGGAAGGCCTGCTCCCAGTCCACCTGAAGTGGTATATCCATCTTCCATGACTCTGCGGATATCCTCAATTCCCGGCCCTTGGTCCTGTGCAATGATTTTCAATCCTGACTTCCCATTTATATTTAGTTTTTCTATGCTCACACTGCCTTGTCCAGCATATAGATATATATTGCGGGCCAATTCGCTTATAGCCGTTGTGATCCTGGCCTGGTCGACAGTGCCGAACCCCAACTCTTTAGCGACATTCCTTCCGAGCTGCCTTGCAGCAACAATGTCCCATTCATTTATTATTTTTACGCAGGATTGGAACTCCATTCTTTAATCCCCCAGTTCCTGTTGTAATTTCTCCAGGCCTTTCTCTAAATCTAATGCTGTCAGAACATCATCGAGACTAATTCCCAGTTCAATTAATGTTATTGCAACAGCCGGCTGGATCCCCGTAATTACAACCTTTGCCCCCATAAGCTTAGACATACTGAAGACATCGCCTAATACCTTTGCGATAAATGAATCTATAAAATCTATCGAGGTAATATCTATGACAACGCCATTCGCGCTTGTTTCATGAATCTTATGCAGTAAATCCTCCTGAAATTGAAGGGCCGTCATATCATCCAATTCCCATTGTATAGAAACTAACAAGCAGTCATAAAGCTTTAATATCGGAATCCTCATACTTACCCCTCCACCTTTACGATCTTACGGCTCGTTAATTCCAACGCAACTTCTATTCCTTTTTTTAACGTATTTTTTGTAATCACTTCATTTAAATTAATTCCAAGATTAACGATGGTTTGTGCAATTTCAGGGCGTATGCCGCAGAGTATGCATTTTGCACCCACTAAGCGGACCGCTTCTGCTGCCTGAATGATATGGTGGGCGACCATTGTATCCACAACTGGTACACCTGTTATATCAATAAGAACCACTTCAGACCTATGCTTAACCACCCCAGTCAATAGGTTTTCCATAATCTGTTTAGCACGCTCTGTGTCAATTGTACCGATCAGCGGCATGACTGTAATGCCTTCCAATACAGGAATGAGCGGTGCTGAAAGCTCTTGCAGAGCTATTTTCTGCATAGAGACCGTTCTTTCCCAAGTTTGGGTATATATATTGACTATTTCATTATTTATCGGTGTGGCCCATTTATCCAAGTGGTTAACAAGATTGACTTGATTATCAGGTGTCACCAGACCTTTTTCCACCATTCCATTGATGACGATTAACGTGAATTTATGCAGTCCTTCATTGACGAATGTAAGAGGCCATCCCAATTGGACGACTTTCTCGGCAAAATCCGAAAGCTTCAATGTGAATTCTTTGTTTTTACTATCAACATTCGTGATAATCATATCTATAAATTCAGTGCTTGTTTGCGTGAACATTCGATCGGAGACGACCTTGATTAATCTTTCGTCTGTACTTTCCTTCATGATATCCATCCACTCATTCAGGATGTAATCTTGATTTTGCTTAATAAAATCGTAAACCAATTGATTCATAATATCCTCCCATTCTAACACAATTGCCAAGTTTTCCTGTTCTCGTCACGCGGATGTTATCCAACTGTAATGTTATTTCCATTTAGGTTTTCAGGGTCTCCCCACTATACCTTTTCTGTTCTTTAAGTAGTAACATCCTAACGTTTTACCCGAAATCCGGGTAAGAAAAACATCATTTAAAGAAAAGTTAGGAAAATACTATAGAAAAACAAATGAGTATTTCATTTACTACCGAATTGTATACTTTTTTATTCGTCAATTTTTTTATATTTCCTGCTGTAAATGTTTGTACGTACATACATAATGAATCCTTTCCAATCCTCATTTTATATGGCCATAAGGATTGGTCCTCAGAATCACTTTATTTTCGGGATGTTATTCAAAAAAAAACACGATTCCCAAGTTGCAGGAATCGTGCCATCTAAAAAACATCAAGAATGATTTGTATTATAATAACGCCCGGATTAGCGGGAAAACTTTTCTCTAAAACTCAATGAGACCTAAGCTGATTTGCAAAGCTTCATTGACTTTTTGCATCATAGGTTCGTCAAGATGCGTAATTTTATCAGTTAAGCGCTGCTTATCAATTGTCCGGATCTGTTCCAATAAAATGACGGAATCTCGTTCGAATCCGTACTTTTTTGCATTAATCTCAACATGTGTTGGCAATTTCGCTTTTTGAATTTGAGCTGTAATGGCTGCCACGATCACAGTCGGACTAAAGCGATTACCGATATCGTTTTGTAAAATTAGCACCGGACGGGTTCCTCCCTGCTCTGAACCAACTACCGGGGAAAGGTCTGCGAAGTATACGTCACCACGCTTAACAACAATCAATGGCTCAGCCTCCGCTAACTAATCGTTCAACGCAATGACCAGCCTCGAATTCAGCCTGAAAGGCTTCAGAAGCAATCGTTAAATTAATGGCCGCCATTTCAATATAACCGCGTTTCATCGATTCACGAAACTCTTTCTTTTTACGTTCGCGAAGATACATTTTTGTGGCACGATAAATAAATTCACTGCGATTTACATTTTCTTCACTCGCATACCCATCTAACTCTGTTAAAAAATTTTGAGGTAATCGAATTAATATC
Organism: Peribacillus sp. Bi96; assembly: GCF_918698115.1. GTDB lineage: Bacteria > Bacillota > Bacilli > Bacillales > DSM-1321 > Peribacillus. The sequence goes on along the minus strand of NZ_CAKKLV010000034.1, from coordinate 25,854 downwards.
TCTCTTGTTGCGCTGGATTCAGACACAAACATACACCTCCACCATCACTACACACCTTTATTATATATCCTTTTCAATATTACCATTAAAATGCCTATCTGCAAAGAGTATATTCTATTCTCAATCCTATTATCAGCATAATAAAGGAAATCTTATTCACAATCCTAGGATTTTTTTACAATCCTGTCATTCCAAGATGAAGTTGCGTACATGATTCAACTGATGGTCTTTTATATAGGTACGGGGGACTCTTGCTCCTATCATGCACGTTACCTCATAATTGATCGTTCCCATTTTCGCCGCTATCTCATCTACGGTAACGGATTCATTTCCATCATTTCCTATCAGGGTTACCTCTGTCCCTACAGGGATAGGTCCAGGTAGCTTGATCATGCATTGATCCATGCAAACCCTGCCGACAATCGGCACTCTTATTCCATTTACAAGAACTTCCTGACCTTGCAGCTTACGAATCCAGCCGTCAGCATAACCAATTGGCAAAGTGCCAATCCATTCATTACCTTCAGCCGTATAAGTTGCTCCATAACTAACGCTATCACCCTTAACAAGCTGCTTAATCGCGACCACCTTCGTCTTCAATGATATCGCTTGTTTTAATGGAAATGGCAAAATCGGCAGCATTTCCATAGAAGGACTTAAACCATACATGGAAATCCCCATTCTTATTGCATTCCATTCAGGATCGGTAAACCTTAAAGATGCTGCACTATTGGCGGCATGAATATACTCTGGCCTTCCAGTCAATGTGGAAAGCATTCCTTTAAATACAGCAAGCTGCTTTTTATAAAGGTCGGTTTTTATTTCATCTGCTGTAGCGAAATGAGTGAATATTCCCTGAAAGTTAAAACACGTTTCCTGTTTAAGCAAACTTTCCACTTTCATGAGTTGATCTTTATCACGAATGCCTATTCTCCCCATACCGCTATCCACTTTTACATGAACTTGCAGAACTTGTCCCGGATCTAGCATTACCTTTGCCTTCTCTAACCAGTCTAGATCGAAAACCGTCAAGGAAATCCCTTGCTCGGCAGCCAGTGCTGCACTTTCAGGCCTTGAAGCCCCCAGAACAAGAATTGGTGCCAATATTCCCTTTTTCCGCAAAGCCAGAGCCTCATCTAAAAAAGCAACACTTAAAAAATCGGCCCCCGCTTCAAGCGCAGTGTTAGCCACTTCATAGTCCCCGTGCCCATAAGCATTCGCTTTAACGACAGCAAAAAGACTAACCCCAGTTTTTAGTCTTTTTTTCATAGATGAGATATTTTCATAAATATTATCCAAATTTACTTCTGCCCACGTATCTCGATGAAATTTCGTCTCCAAGCCAATTTCCTTCTTTCTCACATTCACAATAAGATTCTTCCAAGTAGGGAAGTTTGCTTTCCATTATACGACCATTCTATAACCAACGGATAGAAAGATAAAGTGCTTTTTCACCATTGATCCTGATTTACCTATAATTTCACAAGGTGCCGAAACAGATCAAATGAAAGGATTTCAAAAGATAACAAGCCGCTTCCCCGCCTAACCTTCCAAGAAGAAACCTTCATAAGGAGACGGGAAACATCAGCTTGTTATGTATTCCTATTTGACTGGATCTCCCCCAACGGAACGGGCGACTTCTATCATCTCTTCCTGTGACAAGTCCTTTGATGCAAGCATATAATCCACACCTTCAAAAGTCCATGCAATCGTATTTCCTGTCATGGCTCCTACTGTATAACCCAAATCAACGGGTTCTCCATTCACATTCGTTGAAACGGAAGTTTGGACAACTTCAGCTTTTTCCTGAACTAATGTAAAACTTTTTGTACCCTCATATGTCAAAACGACACGATTTCCCTTTTCCGTCGTAATTTCTTTTTCTTCCGTTAAGTTCATATCACCAATATTTTCGGGGTATTTCACCGCAAACCCTTCATTTTGGACTTCTGCCATAACAGGTGCTTCAAGTTGTGCACTTGTCATGTTTTTCTTCATATCAAATGAATCTTTATCGAAAGTCGTATCGAATTTCACCTTTAAAAATTCAACTAGGACTAATGCTGTTTTATCGGGGTCCATGACTTTTACACTTACTGGAGATAAATCTTTTTTGTTTATAGTAATCTCTTGATAAGGCAACATTTTATTGTTTTGGTAGCGCGTTTTCGTTTCAAAGACATAATGTTTATCCGTTTCTTTAAATGTCGCACTTTTATCCTCCGTAATATCTTTCACCAACGACTCGAACAAATATGCCTGACTGCTGTTCTCCGGCCACTCACTTTGAAATTTAAAGCTCTTATTCAAAGCAGGTGTCAATACATACACCCCATCATCATTTTTCAAAATCATCTGGCTTTGATCTTTCTCTTCATTTTTAAGATTTACGCGGTAAAAAGAAGGGTCCTTATGCCAAATCTCCACATTATACACTTGAGGTTCGGTCCCCATCTTTAGTGTCATCTTCGCATTAGCTTTATATCCTTTCATTTCGCCAAGCTTCTCATTCAATTCACTTACTACGTCACCCTGTGATTTTTGGCCGCAAGCAGAAAGAGCAAGCAAGAGCATGATCCCTGCAAAAAGCACTAACATCTTCTTCATCTTTTCAACCCCTTTTTGTCATTTGAACGTAAAAGGGAGAGGAAAAGGCAGGATCCGGACATTGGCTCGACTGATGTCAAGAATTCTTCAGTATATTAGACGCGGACCACTCCGATCCGGCTAAAAACTTTTCGAGAGCACCTACTCTGCCATGTACCTTTTACCGGGCCTTGTCTCCCTATAGCACTAAATGTATATGAGACAACCTTAAGGTTTATGACCCGATTGGACAAAACTCAATTCACCCTTTCTATTACGACCTGAGCAACCGCGTAATCCCTGCTGTGGCTTATCGAAAGATGGACCCCTTCAGAAAATGGCTTTGATATCATTGGCTTTCCTTTTTCATCCGAACTGATTTCGATATCCAAAAAGGATAAATGCTTACCTATACCTGTACCGTATGCTTTTGAAAAAGCCTCCTTTGCTGCAAAACGCCCAGCAAAATACTCAATCTTCCTTCTTCCATTTAACTTTTCGAAAATCGAGATTTCTTTTTCAGTTAGTATACGTTCCTTTAAACGGGGTTGCCGTTTAATCAGTTTTTCCATTCTATCCAACTCAGTAATGTCCACGCCTATACCTTTAATCACTTTGACACCTCTTCTATTAAATTAATATGTTGCATAGTATTAGGAGGACCCATTTATCTATAAATGATAATATTGCATTAAAAACCGATGATAAGGAGGAATATATGTTTACTAGAACAGAAAGCTTCCGCCAATACGCCACTTCCTATCGGGCCGTAACTGTGCTCATTTTCATTATGATGATTGTTTTCGTTCTCGTGCTTTTCCCCATATTTCCCGGCAATGTACTTTTTTATTATGGCACAGGTGTAAATTTATACATCGCTGATGGACAATGGTGGCGCCTGGTCACCCCCATCTTTCTACATAGCACGTTTACACATTTACTGTTTAATGGATTCTCACTTGCCATCTTTGGTCCAACCTTAGAAAAATTTCTTGGATCCGTTAAATTTTCGATCTTCTTTTTATCGACCGGAATCCTTGCGAATATCGCGACATTCTTATTTCTTCCACTGACATATAACCATGTAGGAGCTAGCGGTGCAATTTTTGGTTTACTCGGTTTCTTTCTTTACCTTGTCCTGTTTAATAAAAGTAATTTTACCAACAACGAAAGAAATACGGTCTATACACTGACCGGCATTGCCATCATCATGACCTTCATCCAACCTCAAATCAACGTCGTCAGTCATTTGGCTGGTCTTGCAACCGGCGTTTTAACAGCCCCATTATATTGGAGAAAAAAATGGTAGGACAAACAGCCGACTCTTTCCATTCAATCATTGGGAGTCGGCTGCTTTTTTGGGTAAATACCATGATTTAATTATTAGGCAATCTTCCTCTTCCACATCCACAACCCTGCCGACCCGGGAGGTGACTCCAGATTTAATCGAAGCTGAAATCGTAGCCAATTCTTTACGGTTCTGAAACCAGCTCTTTTTATATGTGATTGATTGAATCCTGCTTCTCTGCATGATCAAAGTTTGTTTAGAGAAAAAACAACTGCTTAATAGCAACAAATCCCCTTCTATACTCCACCCTGCATCTCTATATCTCATGTAAGCCCAAAAGCCTGCCAACGGCACAAGCAACAGGGAAAGAAAGCCCCAAGGTTTGAAAAACCAAACCGAGACACCGATGATCGGGACAATGTAAAGAATCCCACGAGAAACGTATCTGGAAAAAGCACGCCTAGGTAATGAATTCATCTTCGTGCTTGTTTGATAAACCGGTAAAATTTCCTGGATTTTCCCATGTAAATATTTCTTCTTGATCAAGGGGAACAGCATGATGGATAGGCTTTCTTTATCTTCCATACTTCCACCCGCATATTCAAGATAAACCGTCGCCAAGCCCATTGGCTTCCGAACGAAATTCTCCATGATCCGAATACCCTGTATTTTATGGATGGGTATAGTCAGCTGTCTCTTCTCAAGAAGCCCTCTGGAAATAATGAGTTCCTCATCCGTTTTTAAAACGGTAAATGAAGCATATTTAATGACCATACTTAATGTGGCCAGTACATAAACCACCAACAAGCCCAATATAGCAAACACAGTAAGAATAACGGTTCCCATCCCAATAAAATCTTCATAATCCTTAAAAATACGATTAAAAGGAATGATCTCATCAAACTGAGATATAAAAGCGATTCCGCCGGATAAAAAAACACCTACAGCACCTGAAGTGGCAGCCATAACGAATAATTGCGGTAATGTCTGCTTAAAAACAGAGGACGAATTAGCCAATTCTTCGTTTCCAGCACCTGCATCTATCTCTTTTTCAAGAAGGCCATTCGTTTTTTTGTTTTTTTCCTCGCTTATAAAAGTATTGATTCGCTCGGCTTCACTTTTTCTTATTGCTGATAATACAGCATCGGCCTGCGCACCGCCTGCCGTTTCAATATTCAACTTCACCAGCCTGAATAGTCGCTGGATGATGCCCTCTGAAATATCTATACTATGGATCCGATCGAACTTTATATACCGCTTCTTCCTTACGAATACTCCGGACTCAATTCTAAATTCGCCGTCCTCCATCCGATATGTAAAGCGTAACCATTGAATGAATGCATGAACAATAAGAAAAAGTACAATAATGGCAATGACTAACGGTTGAATCCATCCTGGAATGCCTTCATTCTTCCCAGGAATAACGATTACTAATAAAAAAGGGATAACTAACTCCTTGATCGATTTAATAATATTGAGCAAAACAGCTATGGGGTGGAGCCTTTTAGGTTCAGACATCTTCTTCCTCCACACTCGCCATTCTAGAAATATAGTGCCGCAATTCATCTGCCTCTGCAAGGTCCAGTGCAGGTATCACATGCATGGTTGCTGCAGTGGAAATCTCAACGGATGCTAAATCATATTTTCTTAATAAAGGTCCTTGCTTCGTTTCAACATGCTGAACCCTAATCATAGGTATGAGTGTTCTTCTAATGACGAAAATACCACTTTGGATATCAATTTCCGTATTCCTTACTTCGTAACGCCATCTTTTCCATTTTACAGAAGGCATCAGAAAGATGGTCAAGTAGGCTTGAATTATCGAAATGATGATCAACGCTCCAAAAAACCAATATGTCCAATCAAAAATGATTGTTAGCACCAGTATGGCGATGCTTATAATCCATGTTATGGAACAGCCTATAAGTCCACTGATTTTCCATACGGTCAAGGCCTTATTCGATATACGATTTTCAGGTACCATGAGGTTCTCCTCTTCTGCATAGGTATATATTTGAATGAATGTCCATCATCCATCCTTCGCTTTCATCCATTATACTATAACTAAATGCCAGGAATTAACCCACTTTTCATACAATCTCATATACGGTTCATTCAATAACCGCCTAATCATATGGAAACCAATTCAATATGATTAGGCATATAAAAAATGCCGCTCAAATGAGCGGCATCTCTAATTTTAATTAAATTTTATTTGACTTTTCTCTTTTTTGGCTTGTGCTACGGTTTCCGTAACCATTCGATTTACGGTTCGTGCTTGGGCGTTTACTTGAACTGCTACCGTAATCTTTTCTGCCTGAAGAACTGCGGCCGTTGCGCTGTCTGTTATTAGAAGAACCACTGCCTCCGCGATTGCGGCGCATTGGAGATGGAGACTCTTCCGTTAACTTGATTGGCGTTTGATCCGGTTCTTTTGTCATTGTTTTAAGCATGGCTGCAACTAAATCCGCTGCGCTATGTTTTTGTAATAATTCTTCCGCTTGACCAAGGTATAATGATAAATCATCATTCTCGATTGAGGAAAGGATTTTTTCAGTTACTGCCTTTTGTTGACCTTCCAACGCTTCAGTTAATGTAGGAGTTTTAAGTTTCTCCATACGTTTTTTCGTTGTATGTTCAACCGCATGCAGTTGGCCTCTTTCTCTTGGTGTTACAAACGTAATCGCAATACCATGCTTACCCGCACGTCCTGTACGCCCAATACGGTGAACGTAGCTTTCTGGATCTTGAGGGATATCAAAGTTGTATACGTGTGTAACGCCGGAAATATCAAGACCACGTGCAGCAACATCAGTAGCAACAAGTACATCTATGCTGCCGTCTTTAAACTTTTTCAATACGGAAAGACGTTTTGCCTGGCTAAGGTCACCATGTATACCTTCAGCCATGTAACCGCGGATATTCAATGCAGAAGCCAATTCATCAACACGGCGTTTCGTACGTCCGAAGACAATGGCAAGGTCCGGTGTTTGAATATCAAAAAGGCGTGCCAGTGTATCGAATTTTTCACTTTCTTTAAGTTCCAAGTAATATTGTTCGATACGATCGACTGTCATTTCTTTTGCTTTTACACGCACAAGAACTGGTTCATGCATGAATCTTTCAGCAATTTTACGGATCGGATCAGGCATTGTTGCTGAGAAAAGCAATGTTTGTCTTTCATCAGGAACAGTTGAAAGGATTGATTCGATATCCTCAATGAATCCCATGTTAAGCATTTCATCCGCTTCATCAAGAACTACGGTGTGAACTGTGCCCAATTTAATATTTTTACGTTTGATATGGTCTAGAAGACGACCAGGTGTACCAACGATAATATGTGGTTTTTTCTTTAAAGCCCGGATTTGACGATCGATATCTTGTCCACCATAAACCGCTAGTACACGAGCGCGTTTTCCGTAACCAAGTTTGAAAAGTTCCTCAGAAACTTGAATGGCAAGCTCACGTGTAGGTGCAATAACGATTCCTTGCACGTTTTCGTTATTAATATCAATGTTTTCCATCAATGGAATACCGAATGCTGCTGTTTTACCTGTTCCTGTTTGCGCTTGACCGATGATATCTTTACCTTCAAGTGCTAGAGGTATCGTTTGGGCTTGAATCGGGCTTGCTTCTTCAAATCCCATTTTTTCTATTGATTTCATAGACGTTCTATCTAATCCTAATTCGCTAAACAATGTCAATGTTTTCGTACTCCTTTTTATATCGTAAATTTACACGTGCATTCAATAATCATGCACAGATGTTTAGTTCAAATCCTCATCATCATGACGGATGTTCTACTTTATCTCTTATGAAAAAGTTTATCATTATCACCTAAAAGTATGTCTGCCTTTTAGTTCAAATGAACTCAATATGATTTTTTAAAAAGGAAATATACCAGTACGGGCATTCACTGGCATTTTTAGCTTCGCGCACGTGTAGACTTATTTTTAACATACGCTCATCTTTTTAAAAGTACATGTAACCAAAATTAAATTCAATATGGAAAATTAAAAGTAGCATAAACGGGTGTTTCACCGTTTTATTCAGGTGAGGGCTGCTGCACATTATTCAACAGACTTAAAAAGCTGTATGAACAAAACTTGACGAGAGCCAAGACTCTTATACAAAACAGGCCCGGTGCGTTGAGGATTTGCAGAAGTGGAAAAGCGCTTAAATGCGGCTTGATTCCCTAATAGCTACTAAAGCCGCCAAGAGATGCAGCTTTTATATATGACCAGACGCGCGGCCTATTTAATCTAAAATAATCTCAAGAATGAACTCATGAAACATGTAAGAACATGCGATTTTATTGCCTCAACCTGATTAATTGAATTAATCATCAATGATAAGACATTTAAACTCATACTCATATTACCATTTTCAAACTGTTTTTGCAATAAAGGATATGACCCCATTCATGGTTACTAAAAACATTAGGTCGATTCTAAAATGCGAACTGCATGGGAATCCACTGCGCTGCTACGGTTCGGCAAGGAAGAAAGCAAGTTCATTTTAATCCAAAATGTGTAACTTTATTGAAGGACGAAAAGATTCAGATTGATTTCAGCTTTCCCTTTAGAGAAGCAAAGTCCTGATCCAACAAAAGGTTTACCCTAGTTACTTTATCCAATTTTAAATAAATCGATTCTTTCTTGGTGCAGCCTAATAGATGTAAATGTTAAATGAATTTTCTAAACGAACATCTTATATATACATGATATGTGTCTTAATCAAATAGTTTCACAATCCTTTTCCAAGAATGATTTGTTGCCATATTTATGCCGAATTCCTTCTATCATCCCATAGATACAAAAGGTCTTTATCCCCAATCACCTTTATATATCCAGGCATTTAAGATCATCAAAAGTTTGAAAAATCAATTTATTCAAGAAAAAAAGGTAGTAAATCGTTCTAAATGCAGTATGATTGACCTATCAACAAAACACTAAGGGGGGTTGTATGAATATTTACACAATCGATATCCCTATATGTAGGGAGTTTAGTTTGCTGTTAGGGCAAACGAACAAACATGTCATCTTTTTGGAGGATCCACTCAATCAAAGCCATCTCTTCCAGGATTCAACGGACTTAATGCAATCCTTATTCATTTTACCTTTACACATATCAAAAGATTCTTGGAAACAAACCGCTTTGTTCGCCTTAGCTGAATCTTATGAAATCCCTATCTTATTTATTTACAAACGAACTAACGATATGAAGAATCCTCCTGCATTACCCAAAAGAACCTTTTATGAAACAATTGCGGTCCCAGCCGATCCAGTAGAGGTCAGAATTAAATTAAAATCACTCCAAAACATCAGCATGCAACTGTTCACAGCAAAAATGAATGGGCAAGAACTTGAAAAGATCAGCAAGAAATCAGCAAGGAGTCTGCGAATTGCAAAAAGCTTTCAACGTTCAGGTTTACCGATGCCGATCAAAAAAAAAGATATAGAAGTCAAGGGTCTTTCTCAGCCATCTAGTGAACTGTCAGGGGATTTATTTTACTGGACGGAGATCGATGACGGGAAATACAGTTTCATCATGATCGACGTGTGTGGAAAAGGCATTCATACTGCACTTATAAACATGTCCATACGTACTTTGATGCCCGAGCTTATCAAACGGGTAAAGGATCCAATTTTCATAACAAAGGAACTCAACAAGCATATGGGGGATTTTTTCCAAGGAATGCAAAGGGAAAATACAACCATCCCTTGCTTTACAGCCTTCATAGCAAACGTGAATACAAAGGATAGACTCATCGAATATGTGAATTGCGGACATCCTCCAGCCTTTATGTATTCCCCTTGCACCAATCGGTTCCTCAATTTGAATGAGGGAGCTATCCCCATAGGACTCTTTCCTGAAATGTCCATAAAAAAAATAGTATTGCATTATGAGCCAGGGAGCCGTTTCATCATCTATACAGATGGTCTTTCTAAAACGCCCAGCCCCTCAGTCGCAGACCGATCTGAAAGTATCGAGATGGAATTTATCGATAATGTCCACCTTGATACACATGACCTTCTGCAGAAGTTATTGGTTTCAAGGATGAGACATTCGGAGATTAATGATGATATAAGCATTATTGCAGGTACACTTTTTTAAGTACATGAAAAAGGCCGATTCAATAAGATTCGGCCTTTTTCATTCTTTTTTACTTTTGTAAGGCTTGAACGACTTCCTCCAGCTTCATGCCCCTAGAAGCTTTTACAAGAATGATGTCATTTGCCTGTGTAGACGTCTTCAGTTCATCTATCAGCTCCTGCTTATCTTGAAAAGAACGCACATTCTCCGATGGAAACGTTTTGCTCGCTCCCTTGGCAATAAACTCGGCTAATGGCCCATACGTGAAGACCTTATCAATACGATCACCAGAAATCAATTCACCAATTTTCAAATGAAAGTCATTTTCCTGCGATCCTAACTCTAACATATCTCCTAGCACAAGTATCTTATTCTCAAAACCGGATAACCCCTCAATCAATTCGACAGCAGCCTTAACGGAGGTTGGACTGGCATTATATGCATCATTGATGATTTTCTGCCCTTTTGCACCTTCGACCAATTCCATCCTCATATTAGTTAACTGAATGGTTGATAAACCATCATGGATCGCTGAATCAACCACATGGAATTCTTTAGCTGCCAATATAGCTGCCAATGCATTAAGAACATTATGATGGCCTAATACGGGTATCTCATAGTTTATTTCCTTTTCACCACATGTGATTGTAAATGTGGTACTGTCCGACCCCTGGGTGATGGTCTGTGGAAATAAATCATTTTGTTCTGTACGTCCAAAAGATATGACGTTTAATTCAGGGAAGTCCGTTTTTATCCGATTCCTAAGCAATGGCTCATCGCCATGATATATCAGCGTTCCATCTTTCGCTAAACCTTCAACAATTTCCAGCTTTGCATTGGCAATTTCCTCACGTGATCCCAAATCCAATAAGTGTGATTCACCAATATTGGTTATGATGGCCACATCCGGTTTTGCAATCTTGGATAAAAACTCGATTTCACCGCGGCTGCTCATTCCCATTTCCAAAACAGCTGCTTCGGTATCCTCATCCATGGAAAGCACCGTGAGTGGTAAGCCTAAATGATTGTTGAAGTTCCCATTGGTTTTATGAACCTTATACGTAGTGGCCAGAAGGGCAGCCGTCATATCCTTCGTCGTTGTTTTACCGTTGCTGCCTGTTATTCCAATGACTTTTATATTCAACTGCTGACGATAAGAACGCGCTAATTGCTGCAGTGCATTTTCAGTATTTTCGACAATGATTATCGGTAAACCGTCAGGTGGATTGGGAACATCGCGTTGCCAAAGCGAAGCCGCCGCTCCTTGCGCTAAAGCTTGCTTGACATACTGATGGCCATCAACCTGCCCACCCTTAAGTGGAATGAATAAACATCCTTCCTTTACCTTCCTTGAATCGATGGTAACACCATGAATTCCTTTGGACAGGAATGGAGTGATATCATTCAATCCATCTGTCATTTCATGTACTTGTTTTAACGTTCTCTTTATCATTTTGTTCCTCCTACATTCATTAAACCGTTAACCACTCTCTCCTACCCATTAACCAAATGAAGCAGAAACCAGTTTAAATCGCACCGGCTCCTGCTGATTGGAATCCACCAAAACATTTTTGGTGGATTGTGAAGTTTACTGAGACATTACCTGCATGATCAAACTGTATATTTGATTTGTTGTTTTTCTTGATGACGTTCCAAGGCAAGCTTCACGAGTTTTTCAATTAACGCTGGATAGTCAACATCTGTGTGCTTCCACAATAACGGAAACATGCTGAAAGGAGTAAACCCAGGCATTGTATTCACTTCATTAATATAGATTTGGCCCTCATTCGTTAGGAAGAAATCAGCGCGAACCAATCCCGAGCAATCTAATGACTTGAAGGCAGTAATGGCCATTTCAGATAAAGCTGCATACTCGCTTTCCTTTATCTCCGCTGGAATGACCATCGCTGAATTACCGTCAACATATTTTGCTGAATAATCATAGAACGCGAAATCTTTCTGAGGGATGATTTCGCCTGCCACTGAACAAGACGGGTCATCATTACCAAGAATGCCAAACTCGAGCTCACGAGCTACGACCCCTTCTTCAATGATGATCTTCCGATCGAATTGAAAAGCTTCCGCTACCGCTTTTTCCAGCTCATCAGCATCATTACATTTGCTGATACCGACACTCGAGCCTAAATTAGCAGGTTTGACAAAACATGGGTACCCAATATCATCCGCTACCTTTTTTATGGCACTTTCAGTATTTTTCTCCCATTCAGAACGAATGAACCAAGTGTATTTGACTTGAGGAAGTCCTGCCTGGGCAAAAATGTTTTTCATGATAACCTTATCCATTCCAGCTGATGAAGCTAAAACGCCATTGCCTACATAAGGGAGATTCAATAGTTCCAGCATCCCTTGTACGGTTCCATCTTCTCCATTTGGTCCGTGAAGCAACGGGAAAATTACGTCATACCCTGTTGATTCACTATTTTCATCAGTTGAATGTGCTTGCAAGGCAAGAGGCGAGCTCGATTTTTCCGGTGAAAATGTCAGAGCCTCTACACTCTCAGCAGGTCCTGTTAACTTCGGTCCATTAATCCATGAACCTTCTTTTGTTATGTAAATCGGATATATATCAAACTTTGCTAAATCGAGAGCTTTAATGACCGCTAAAGCTGTCTGCATAGAAACCTCATGCTCCGCAGATTTTCCACCATAAAGCAATCCAAGTTTAGTTTTCATGAGTTATTACCCTCCAATATTCTTTTAACCATGTTCATTGTATCATTTTACACTAAAACGGGAAAAGCGAAACTTCCATCATTGGTTCTTTTCCAATGATGGTTAGTTAAGCCATTCGGGCATTTACAGGCTGTTTTTTACCCATATTTTTAATTTGGATTTCCATTCGATACCCATAAACCTTCATTTCCACCGATACCCTACAGCCTGTTAATGCGGGGAAAAGCGAAACTTCCATCATTGGTTCTTTTCCAATGATTACTAACAGTGGTACACAGGATAAATTCGCCACGTCCTGTGGCAACTCCTGTGCTAGCATATCCTATGCGTCGAAGCCATTCGGGCATTTACAGGCTGTTTTTTACCCATATTTTTAATTTGGATTTCCATTCGATACCCATAAACCTTCATTTCCACCGATACCCTACAGCCTGTTAATGCGGGGAAAAGCGAAACTTCCATCATTGGTGCTTTTCCAATGATTACTAACAGTGGTACACAGGATAAATTCGCCACAATCCTGTGCATCCCCCTCTCTTATCTTTTATGCATGAGGTAGTAAGTCTTACACCTAAAAAAATTCAAGAATGGGAAATAGGCGAATCAATAAAGTCTTAAGATGGGAATAATCAGGAAAGTAATTTGTTTTTAATAACGCATTCCCATACTTTCTCTTTTCGATTGAAGGAAATGAAGACGTCCGGCTCCTTCAAATTTCTATCCGAAAAGTCTTCATGCATCTCATCCATGTTTAAATAATCTCCCACGACCCATGCCGGTATCTCAATCTTCGTTCTTGAGTACTTAACGTCCCGAAATGAAAAAATTAGCCCTTCTGCGAGAATGGGAGCCAAGGAAGCAATGATTTCTGCAGGAATGGCCGTCAATTCTTTTTTCTTTCTGATCCCAAGCCAAGTCCTCTCCACTTTTGACGGCTCAAGCTTTAGCGGAATTAGACTACCCAACATCATATAATATGTCGAAAGAGAACGAAAATATATTTTATTGAACCAGCCATCATCCTGTGCAAGATACACAAATTGATTATTCAATTTACGAAAAAATGGAGGCTCCAAATGAGTTTTCGTATGCCCTAAATATAAAAGTTCCGATAATTCCTTTCCATCCAATTCATCCAGCCCTTCCGCTTCTTCAAAATCAATCCAACAGAAATCTCCATATGCCCGGACATTTTCTTTAACCAGCTTAGCGATATCCTCAGATGAAGCGCTCTCAAGCAGAACATTCAAATTGTATTCCCCACCATCGAATTGATGTTTCAATAATAAGATGGAATCCAAGGTATATGGCAGTGAATAGGCAAATTCGCGAAAATTGAGTCCATTAAAAAGGACAAACCTTTCGGAAGCTTGCATATGCATATATAAAATATCATTGCTATCATTCTTCATAACCTGTTCCCCTCCGAGCTTTCAATCAATAATGTTATTTTATCAAACTTTTTGGATTTCAAGTAAGTTATGTAACCCAGAATTTTTATCCCGCATCGTGTGAATAAATGGAAAACCGAACTCTATACTCACCTTATAAGATAAGGAACAAGCTCGACAATTTCAAATATCCATATTATAGTAAAAATAAAGGTCTGGAGGAATTGACGATGGATAAAATTGAAAAAGGTTTTATCATTAATTCTTTTCATGAAGCAGCTTCCCTTTATGCTCAAGCAACAAAAAAGATAGGGCTTTGGCAATCGGAAAAATATGCATTCGAAAAATATTTATATCCGGATGATACGATCCTTGATATCGGATGCGGAACAGGAAGAACCACCTTCGCGCTGTATAAAAAAGGATTTCAAAAAATAACCGGATTTGATTTAACTCCTGCCATGCTTTCTGAAGCTGAAAAAATATCGCACGAAGATAACCTGGATATACCATTTATTCTTGGCGATGCAGCCAACCTCCCTTTCAACAACTCATCTTTCGATAAAGCAATCTTCGCCTTTAATGGTTTTATGCAAATCCCCCAGCGAAAAAACCGTACTTTAGCTTTAAAAGAAATCAACCGTATTTTAAAACCTGAAGGCATCTTCATTTTCACTACACACGACCGTGATAAAAATGAAAATTACCTGAACTTCTGGGAGCAAGAGGAAATTATTTGGTGTGAAGGTAAACAAGATGAGAGGCTTTATGAATTCGGGGATATTTTCACACCTGGAAAAATACTTCAGAATGATACTTATCTTCATATCCCAAACCAACTTGAAGTACTTGATTGTCTTGAAGAAGCAGGATTTACAGTCATCGAGAGCTTTTACCGAAGTGAATTATTCCATGAAAGCGATGATGTCATCAATTTCTCATCGGATTGCCGCTTTTGGATCGTTCAAAAATAAACATTCGTTTTTCAAAATCAAAAAAATCCAGAGTGAGGATATCACTCTGGATTTTTGGATCAAGAAACTTGTTCTAGTTCTTCTTTGGAAGGAGGGTTGAATTGACCTTCCCATTTAGAGATGACGATTGCTGCAAGTGAATTACCGATAACGTTTACTACTGTACGTCCCATATCAAGAATACGGTCGATACCAGCGATAAATGCTAAACCTTCAATAGGAATACCGACAGTTCCCAATGTCGCTAAAAGAACTACGAAAGATACACCCGGTACACCGGCAATCCCTTTGGATGTGATCATTAATACTAGCATTAACGTGATTTGCTCATACGCGCTTAAATCAATTCCGTACATTTGAGCGATGAAAATAGCTGCTAACGCTTGATATAATGTAGAGCCATCAAGGTTAAAGGAGTATCCAGTCGGAATAACGAATGTTGCAATATGTTTCGGACATCCCGCTTTCTCCATTTTTTCCATGATTTTCGGAAGCACCGCTTCTGAACTTGCTGTGGAGAATGCAAGAATCAATTCCTCTTTAAGAAGCTTAATCAACGTAAAGATATTGAATCCTACAAACTTTGCAATAAGACCCAGAATAACAAGGACAAAGAATATCATTGTTCCGTATACAGAAAGCGCTAACTTACCTAATGGAATTAAAGATTCCAAACCGAATTTGGAGATGGTCACACCGATTAGTGCAAATACCCCGATAGGAGCGAATTTCATGACCATGTTAGTTAGGTAGAACATTCCTTCAGCTGTACCTTGGAAGAAACGGAATACCGGTTTACCCTTTTCACCGATAGCCGCAATACTAAGTCCAAACAATACTGAGAAGAAAATGATTGCTAACATATCTCCTTCTACCATAGCTTGTACTGGATTCGACGGCACAATGTGTACGAGTGTATCTACAAACGATTCATGCTGCTTAGTTTCTGCTGTATCAACATATGTGGAGATATCCGTTTGTTCCAGATTATCCATATTCACACCAGCACCAGGCTGGATGATATTCGCAGAAATCAGACCAACAGCAATCGCAATCATAGTTACCGCTACAAAGTATGATAGTGATTTAGCTCCTAATTTACCTACCGCTTTCAAATCACCTACACCGGCAACTGCAACGATAAGACTTGACACAATGATTGGCACAACAATCATTTTAATCATTCGCAGGAAAATGTCTCCGAATGGCTGTAAAAAGTTTTGGGCAGTCGCATTACCATAAAAAATGGCACCAACAATTATCCCTAAAATTAAACCAATGAAAATTTGGCTAGCTAAACTTAATTTGATTTTCTTCATATACTTTCCTCACCTTCCATAAAGTCTTTGATGCAAAAACATTTTGTCTCGGTAAGGGAAACAAGATCGTAATAGAAAGAAAGTAATTTTTCTTTTTTTGAAAAACTCTGTCTTTACGCCGAAAAAAAAGACACTTCATGTGTCGATTTCTTATTGGCGTGAATATTCACACATGTTCCCTTGAAGACGCTGACGAGGTTAGCTGTCGGGTTAGGATTGGAAACACAAAAAGCCCTTTCATTTCTGAATTCACCCCTAGCGGATAGGAATCCACAAAATTGGGTCCCCCGTTCTTGGAATAAGATTAAGCGAGTTAACTTATAATAAAATATTATACTAAAAATGTGATTCTGTAAATATTTATTCTCGTCCCTTGTTAGAAATAATCTTTAAACATGTCTGAATATTCTGCATTAACGACTATTATACCCGTAATTTTACATCCCAATTTTATTCATATGAAATTATATGGATATATAATTTATCACGAATTTGACATCCCCTCATTTGATGAAAAAAAGCTATTTTTCCAACATACCAAGTAACAGATATCTTACTTTTTCCCTTTTGGTGAATTTTTTATAAGATGCAGGTTTCACTTTTTCTAATTGAATGGGAGTAATAAAATGAGAATGGTTTTTCACTACCCCATTCGGTTCTATTAGAATGATTTCACCAACTGCCGGTCCCTTTATGATTTCTTGCTTTCCTTCTGCTTTAAGTCCTTTTGTAATATAGTGTTTATCCACAAAGCCTTTTTTAGTCAATTTATAGACATGTGGCTGTTTTTTTGGATGGACTGCTTCTTCTGGAATGGAGGGTACACCAGCTTTCTCATTGGTTATTACTGCAAGGTTGACCTTTGATCCAACCAACAAAGGTTCCGTTTCTTCACCCTCCGGTTCAATCATGGCCTGAAATGGAAATCTGCTTTCTTTTTTTAATGATGGCTCTTCTGTAGGATAAGAATGTATACGACCTATTGTTCCATTCAATGACTTTTTTAAATCAGGGGAACTTGCTTTTATAGTCATGCCCACTTCAGCCTTTTTCATTTCTTCTTCAGAGAAATCCCCTTCAATTGCCATATTTGTTGAAACAATGGATACAATGGGATTGTTCAGGTTTTTATTGATATTTTTAACAACACCATCTGCTTCACTGGCCGTCTCAACCGCGTTGGTTTGCTCCTCGATTGAGCTTAATTGAGCATCATACATTTTCACTTTTTCATTCAAGCTGCTTTTTTCTAGTTCTTGCTTGTACATTTCTTGCTCAATGTTACTTTTGATAAGATCTGTAGAACTTGTAGTTACATCAATATTCAAGTTCTTTTCTACCGAGTCATCGATGACCGCCTTATCAGGATTGCTGTTCAGGGTTCCTTGATAAGTCCTCAACTTCCCTATGTATTCATCAATTCCTGCAATCCCTCCTTCAGCAGCTGTTTTCTCCGCTTCTAAATTCGCTTTAAGCGCATCAAGTTCGGCTGTCGTATACTCGAATAACGGAGTGCCAGCCGCTACCTCATCTCCCTCTTTTACAAGAAATTTTTTAAAGTCGTTTTTCTTGGCATCGAAATAGATATCATACTCTTCTACAGGTTTAACTACCCCTTTTGTTTGGATGGTATCCCTAATTGTATCTTTTTTTACTTTAGTCCAGTTTTCCACGAAAACAGTTCGTTCCACTTTGCTTTCTTTCTGCTCAATAAGGTATAAGTTAACGGTTATTAATGTAATCGAAGCAACAGATACTGCCGCTATTTTCCATTTCGCCCTCATTCTTTTCACCCGCCTTATACAAATACGCCCACTTGGATATATGCTAAAAAGGCTTTAACAAACCACGTGGCCAAATAGAATAGAACAGTCATTGATAGGACCAAATATTTATTTCGTTCTGTAAATTCCTTTAAATAGAAATATTGCAGGACAATAATAAGAAATTGAAAAATGGTGATTTCGCTGAAAAAATGAATAAAGTAATCACTTCTTAGAAAATACTGACTGATGACACCCAACGAAAAAGGGTTAGCATCGTTTCCGATATCCATTAATACGAATAGAGGAAGCAGCAATATTTTCTCCAATAATTGCAAACCAAAAATGATCATTTGAACGATTACTAATTTTATGTATGGGATATCCGTAACAATCCAAAAGAATAGAGAAGATAAAAATATATATATAGAAGGATAAAATAGACCTGCTAAAATATTACCGCAAACTATCAGCAACTTTCCCGCTTCAAATTCATCAGCAGTCATCTTTGTGATTTCTTTGGAAAATGACTCAGAGCCAATGCCGAAATATCCTCCAATTGCAAAAACTATAACACTAAGAAAATATAATAATAGTAGTTTCCATCCAAGCCGTGTGACCGCTTCTGCATTTTGCAGCTGGTAACGACTCCTATGGGGCTCTAAAATGCCCTTTAACAATCTGACCTGGTACACCATATGTGTTCCTCCTGCAAAAAATGATATATCATTCTATATTTTATCTTATTTTGGAAGCAAATGCAGAAATAAGGAATGAATGAAACAAAAAAAACACATATCACTTACCTTAATATTTAATACTCTCTTCTCTAATTCGGCGTTAATACCGATAAATGATGACCGAGGACTTTAATCCGGGTAGGTGTTTGGCTATAGATCTCTCCATCCATATCTACATCAAGCGGCATATTAGTTTCAACGGTCAGAGTATCAGCCTGTAAATATGTCACCCCTGACTCCGATCTCAGTTTTTCAGTCCACGAACGTTTCATAGCTATTATTTCTAAAAATGCACTAAGGTTTGCTTTTTCTAAGATGGCAATGTCAAGCAGCCCATCGTCAGGACTAACCATGGGAAATGGCAATAAATTAGTACCAATATAACATCCATTCAAGACCAAAATCATGATTGCTTCACCTTCAATCATATTTCCATCATATTGGAGCTTAAAGGGAAACGGGTTATTATCTCCAATCGTCCTAACCGCACTTAATAAATATCCGATCTTTCCGAACTTATTTTTTTCCTGCTCATCAATATTGCTTGATGCGTCAGAAATAAGTCCAATACCCCAAAAATTCGAAAAATAGTCATCATCGGCCTGCCCTATGTCAATTGAACGAACCTTGCCATTTACAAGTGCTTCCGAGGCTTGACGAACATTTTGTGGAATCTTTAATGTCCTGGAGAAGTCATTGCACGTCCCTCCAGGTAAAACCCCAAACAGCGGCCTCTTTCCAAGTGGTGAAAGACCATTAACACACTCATGAACGGTTCCATCTCCTCCCAATACAAAAACAACATCCATGTCTTCCCCATATTCCGAGCAGAAACGACTTGCATCGCCTTTTTCCTTCGTTTGCAGAATAAGGAACTCATCAATATGAGGAGCTATAACCGGAAGACACTGCTCGAGATTTCTTTCGAGTTTATCATTCCCGGCTTTTTTATTGTAAATCAGCATTCCTTTTTTCCATCTCATGACGTAGCCTCCATATTCAAAGCAAGAATTGTCTTCTTTATAATTACCTTTTCCTAAAGGCTACCTGTTGAAACTCAATCTTATATTCGAAAATTCAGAATTAAAATTCCACAAAGTATCCACATAAAAAAGAGGCTATACGCCCCTTTCCGTAAAGCCTTCATAATTTCATCAAATAATCCTTCATCGTTAAGATAAGCTTTGAACAAAGGGGACTTCGTTTTTCATTTTTTTCCAAAAACAACAAAAGACTTTCCAGGATAATCGAATTTGGTTTAGCTTTAGGAAACTCTTCTTGAATCGCCTTTAAAGCTTCCGTATTTTTACTTGTTTCCATTCCCTCTTCTTTACGCGTTTCCACTTCCAACATCCTGCCGATGATCGAATTGATTTCCTCTTTAGGGCTCAATTCCCGCAAAGAGCATTCTGGTAATGGAAATTGCTTCAATAATGGATCTTCCTTGTTTTGCAGGCTTACGATAATCGAATCCATCCGGTTCAAGATGAAGTTAGGTAACAATTCCACTTCGTAGGCATCTTTTTTTCTGATTAACATTCCGATATATCCTTTGAAAAGGGAATCTAATATGATCGTGCTATCAGGCAATAGCTCAGCCGAGAGATCTGGATATAACTCAATGATTTTACGCTTGCACCAAATCAGGCCCTCTTCATGGATATAATGTAAAAAACTATCCAATTCTTTGCTGATATGAACCATTTGTTCCTGCATCAGCATTTGAATGAAGTTGGTATTTCCTGTCACATGCTCAATATGAACAGTGATTTGCCTTAAAAACTTGTCTTTACTTGATAAAGAATCATCAAGCTCCAGATCGAGCAAAGAGTCCGTCAACGCCTCATAAAAATTTTTAAAAATAGAGACGAGCAACTCTTCCTTCGATTTAAAGTAATTATAAAAAGATCCCTTTGCTATCCCGCACTTTTCAGCAATTTCCTGAACGGAAGTAGCATGATAGCCTTTCTCCGCGAAAAGTTCAACAGACTTATCTATAATCATTTTATGTTTTTCATTCATCAAATTCATCCTATCCAATAAATATTATCCACTTATGACCACTCAGTCATCTCATCCATATTGTATCCCAAAACCCTTGAAATCACAACGATAAAACTAACAGTTATTATCTATTGCAATCATAATACTTATACTATATATTTGAGTCTATGACCGACTAGTCACAATATAAGTATGGAGGGTAATAGTTTGAATTCTATAATTAAATTTTCTTTGAAAAATAAACTGGCAATCTGGCTGCTTACAATCATCATCGTTGCAGCGGGTTTATATTCTGGTTTAAACATGAAGCAAGAAACCATTCCCAATATCTCAACTCCTTTAATAAGCATTTCCACCGTATACCCTGGAGCTGCACCTGAAGAAGTAGCAGATAAACTCACAGAACAGATTGAACAGAAAGTCACAAATTTATCAGGAGTCGAATTAGTCAGTTCGTCTTCCATGGCCAATGTTTCTTCCATCCAATTACAATATAATTATGATACGGATATGGACGACGCTGTAAAAGAAGTGAAAGAAGCATTAGAGAAATTAGAACTACCTGATGGAGTGGATGACCCAAGCGTATCTAAATTGGAATTAAACGCTTTTCCAGTTGTCGCACTCAGTGTAACAGATAAGGATTCTGATTTGCCTGCCCTGACAAAAAACGTCGAAGAGGTGTTAGTACCTAAACTTGAAGGGATTGACGGTGTAACATCCGTTTCAATTTCCGGACAACAAGTAAATGAAGGCAGCCTTGTATTCAATGAAGATAAGATGGCGCAATACGGACTCGACGAAGAGACTGTGAAGAAGGTAATCCAAGCTGCTAACGTCAAAATGCCACTAGGCATATATAACTTTGAAGATAAAGAAAAAACGATCGTTGTTGATGGAAACATCTCCACATTAAAAGACCTGAAAAGTATTAAAATACCTTTAACGGGTGGTTCAAAAACAGAAACACCAACTCAAGGTGCACCTGATACAAATCAAGTATCTCCTGGACTGGCACCAAATACTGTCCAACCACAAAATGTTAAATTATCAGACATTGCCGAAGTTAAAATCACCGGTAAGGCTGAATCTATCTCAAGAACAAACGGCAGCGAATCGATCGGACTCCAGGTTACAAGATCGCCTGATGCCGATACGGTTGCAATCGTAGACGAAGTAAAAGAAGAAGTTTCGAATTTCAAAGAAGATTTCAAAGGCGTAAGCGTACATACTACGCTTGATCAAGCCAAACCGATTAAAGATTCTGTAGAAACGATGATCAGTAAGGCAATTTTCGGCTGTCTGTTTGCCGTCATTGTTATCATGCTTTTCCTAAGGAACTTTAAAACGACTCTAATTTCTGTCATTTCAATTCCATTATCTTTATTAGCAGCCCTTTTGGTGCTCAAACAATTGGACATCTCATTAAATGTCATGACACTAGGTGCAATGACAGTTGCCATTGGCCGAGTCGTTGATGACTCGATTGTCGTAATTGAAAATATCTATAGAAGAATGGCCTTAAAAGGCGAACAATTAAAAGGCGGCGAATTAATACGCTCTGCCACTAAGGAAATGTTCATCCCTATTCTATCATCAACAATCGTTACTGTAGCCGTTTACTTGCCTTTAGCGAGCGTTACGGGAGCAGTTGGGGAACTATTCATGCCATTCGCATTAACAATGGTGTTTGCCTTAGTTGCATCATTAATCATTGCCATCACTCTTGTTCCAGCCATGGCAGACTCTTTATTTAAAAATGGACTATCTGAAAAAGAATTAAAATCACATGAAGAAAAGCCAAGCAAACTATCTCTATTCTACCGAAAAGCGCTGGATTGGTCATTAAACCATAAGTTAATAACTTTTGGTACGGCCATTGTATTATTAGTCGGCAGCTTATTCCTAATTCCAAGTATCGGTGTCAGCTTCATGCCTGCAGATGAAGAAAAAACGATCATCGTTACTTACACTCCAGCACCAGGTGAACTAAAAGAGGATATTGAAAAACAAACCGAAAAAGTAGAAAAATATTTCATGGATAAAGATGATGTGGAGACCGTTCAATACACACTAGGGGAAAACATGATGTCCGGCATGATGGGCGGCTCGGGTAACTCGGCTCTCTTCTATGTAATCTATGATGAAGACACTGAAAACTTCGGGGACAAGAAAGAAAAGATCATAAAAGATTTAACTAGCCTTGATACACCCGGAACATGGAAACAACAAGAATTCACATCAACATCAAGTAATGAAACCACCCTTTATGTTTATGGAAATACACAAAAAGATATTGAACCGGTAATCGATGATATTCAGAATATCATGAAGAAAAACAAAGACTTAAAAGATGTTGATACGAGTCTTTCCGATGCGTATGAGCAATATACACTAGTGGCGGACCAGCAAAAGCTTAGTGATCTTGGACTAACAGCTGCACAAATTGGTATGTCCATTGCAAATTCGAACAAAGATGATGCTCTAACTACAATTAAGAAAGATGGAGAAGAAGTCAAAGTATATGTCGAGACAGAAGAAACGACATTTGAAGATAAAAAAGATCTTGAGAATACGAAGATCACCTCTCCAATGGGTATGGAAATACCATTAAAAGAGCTTGTGAAAATCGAAGAAGGAAAGACGTCCGACACAATAAGCCGTCGCGATGGGAAAATTTATGCCGACGTGTCTGCAACAATCAAATCGGATGATGTAGCAGCAGTAACAGCTAAGGTACAAAAGGAAGTTGATAAATTAGACCTTCCTGCAAGTGTTTCCGTTGACTATGGTGGAGTAACCGAAGACATTCAAGAATCATTCACTCAACTTGGCATCGCTATGTTAGCAGCAATTGCTATCGTGTACTTTGTCCTTGTCGTCACTTTCCATGGCGGTCTAGCACCAATCGCCATTCTATTCTCCTTACCATTTACGGTAATCGGGGCATTAGCAGGATTATTCATTGCAGGTGAGACCATCAGCGTGTCGGCTATGATGGGTGTCCTCATGCTTATTGGTATCGTTGTAACCAATGCCATCGTATTAGTGGACCGTGTAATCAAAAATGAAGACTCGGGCTTATCTACTCGTGAGGCATTACTGGAGGCAGGATCAACACGACTGCGTCCAATCTTGATGACCGCCCTTGCCACAGTCGGTGCTTTAATACCACTGGCCATCGGTGCAGAAGGCAGCGGATTAATTTCACAAGGTTTGGGAATAACAGTTATCGGAGGACTAGTGAGTTCTACACTGCTTACACTTGTCATAGTACCGGTAGTTTATGAAGTAATCATGAAAATAGGCAAAAAGAAGAAAAAAACAGCTAAATAAGAATGGAGGGCATCCCTATTATGGGATGCCCTCTCTCTTTTCTTGATCAAATGAATCGAAGCTTGCCTCATCAACTCATCCATATGAATGAGTATATAAGCTAAATACAGCCCATTTCAAGGCTTAACTACCTCCTGCTCCCCTAATGGCTTCATCTCTCAGCTTCCTTCTTAGACGGACCCCTATGGACTAAATTAGTTTGTTTATAGGAACAAAAAAAAGAAAGACTCCGTCTTCCTTTTTAGCTTCTATAGGTTAATGTTTAGTGAAAGTTTGATCTATCGCATTTTCAAGATCCAGCGATTTTTCTTTTAAATAACGCTTCGTTACGTTTAAATCTTTATGACCGGCAAGCTTTGATATTGTTTGTATATCTATTCCATTATCCACTAGCCTTTGGCAAAATGTATGACGCAATTTATGTGGGTGCACATTGTATTTTTTCAATATATATTGAACTGACCTCGGTGTAATCCTTTGATTATAACTTGAAATGAACAGCGGGTCTGCTTTTTCTTTTAAAGAATAAAGATAATTTTTCACATGTTGGATAGCCGATAATGTAAGGGGAACGTTCCTATCAATTTCACCTTTTGCGTTCCTGACAACAATATAATTTTTCTCTGTATCCATGATGACGTCCCGACCATTCAAGTCACATAATTCAGATACACGAATTCCAGTATGTAACAACAGGTATACGATGGCAATGTTCCTTAGATTTCCCTCTGCTTCTATATCTCTTAACAGGATTTCCTGCTCTTTTATACTTAAAGTTTCAGGCACCTCATGCTTCTGCTCTTTTATCTTACGTTCAACAGTAAGCATTATTTGTGGCGTACCCAAAAATTTAAAGAATACATTTAGAGCGATATAGTGTTTTTCAATTGTCCCTGGACTTTTCTTGCAATTTTCTAAATTGTCAAGATAGTCTTGAACATCTTCAGATTGGATTTCCAACAATATCTTTTGTGTCTGATCACAAAACTGTGAAAGAACACCAGTATAGGTTTTGATCGTATTATCTGATTTGCCTTGGTCTCTCAACCATTCAGCAAACGAAAAAATCATTTCTTCTTTAGCAGAGGTATCCATCGGCTATTCCCCCAATGACAGTTTCAGAACTAAGTTAAGTTTAACATATATCCCTAAAGAAACGAAGCAATCTGTCCATATGTCTTATACAGATATGATGATACATTTATAGTATGTCCTATCCTATACACTATCTTATACTACCTCTAACATTCTTTATATGAGTCTTATCGGTTTCTTCCTTTTAGTTGGTTTCAATCAAGAATTCAGAAGGAATCAAACGACAAAAAAAGACCAGCCGGATGGCTGATCTTTAAAATGGCTTGGCGGCGTCCTACTCTCACAGGGGGAAACCCCCAACTACCATCGGCGCTGAAGAGCTTAACTGCCGTGTTCGGAATGGGAACGGGTGTGACCTCTTCGCTATCGTCACCAAACATATCAGGAACGTTGTTCCTTCAAAACTAGATAATAAGAAGGTATTTCATTTTTCAAAAAGCGTTGGTTAAGTCCTCGATCTATTAGTATCAGTCAGCTCCACATGTCGCCACGCTTCCACCTCTGACCTATCAACCTGATCATCTTTCAGGGATCTTACTAGCTTGCGCCATGGGAAATCTCATCTTGA
>NZ_CAKKLV010000033.1 GCF_918698115.1 Peribacillus sp. Bi96 | reverse complement strand
TACCACCTTCGGCAGTAAGGACTTTGTTTTGTTTCGCAAACTCATCCAATGATACCTAGCCTTATATGAAGTTCGTGTTCCTCAGACCGGAGGTTTGCCGCTTGCTTCCTTCAGATTCCACGTCACCGTGGACACCCTTGCATTAAGCTAACCACTACTACTGCCTTCATGGTTCGGGACTTTCACCCTATAGATTGCACCCATGCCGGGCGCACGAAAAAGCTGCCTTAAAGACAGCCTCGATCTTAAAGTAAAGAACCCTTAATTTAGTTAGAAGTTGGTCTTTATCTTTAAAGATTTGGTGGGAACATCCAGTTATAGTTATATGTATGGTAGCACATAAAAAAGCACCTGTTTAAGGTGCTAAGCTTGTAACGTTTTATATAGTGGATTTTCTATACCAATTAGAGATTGCACAGTACCTGTATACTAGCATAGGTTGTTCTGTTAATTTGGCCCAACAAGGTTTAAATAGCTTTCCTAATGAATTGTGGGTGTTACATCTGGTTGGGCCTGGCGCCTTGCCCTGTGCCTTTAGAAAACTGGCCAGCCTTTATCCTCAAGATTTCCCCTTTTTTGTTGCAAGTTACACACACGCACAATTTCGTATAATCACTTAAGATACATTGAACCCTCTTATATACTCACACATCCCTTTTAATTAAAGCAGGTGTAGGAGTAAAGGAGATTCAGCAGCGTTAACCTGATGGGTCGGTACCCTTTTGTTGAAGAAATCTGGTACTCCGCACATATCTTCTAAAAAAGAGGACTTATCAACTTTTCTTAACTCTGCTCTTCTTATTTTATAAAAAAGAAAGGAAGGAACGCTCTGCATTCCTCCCCATCTATTCTTGCTATTGCTTTGGCTCCAGTCCGATCAGGCGCAGGAAGTATTCCAGACCTTTTTTTCCAATTTTTTCTTTCGGCTGTTTATCGGCAGGCGCATCCGGTCCCTTCGTTAAGAAATTTTTCTCAACGAAGCGAATGTCTGTCTCGTTCACCTCTCCGTCTTGATTGATATCTTGCGGCACGATGGATGAATCCTTCGTACCATATGCATCAACGACACTCTGGATATCGAGGATATCAATCATTTTGTCGCCATTCACATCCCCTGCAAGACTTCTCTGACCAATTCTTAAAAATTGCCCTCGTAGCTCTCCATTTGCATCATGATATCCAGGAATGAATTTCTTCATCACTTTAAGATGCCCCGGAACATCGAAAACAGCTGTATATACTTGATCGGAAGCAGGAATATCATTGACTATGAATGTTCCACTCTTATCAATTGTTCCTGGATATTTTTTACCACTTTTAGAGAGAGCGTATACTTGTGCTCCTATTTTTGAGTAATCCGCTTTTTTCAAAAATGCTGATCCTGATTCATATATCAAAAATGCTTCCGGTAAGATGGATCCCAGCAACTGTGTATGTGTAGGAATTAATTTAAGATCTTCAGTGCCGTAAAAAGGAATAGCAGTGTCTGCTGTTTGTCCGGATTTCTTATAAGACCCCTTCTTTACCTCAAATCCAGGAATTTCGTCGTAAACTTCATCATTCGATACTTTAAACGTTACATCGAGGAACGGCATGTCTCCATCCAGTCCTCTGAATGCATTTCCAGTAATGGAAGCACCGATTTTCAAACTATTATTGAATGTACCTTCCGTCACAACAGGTTTATCTAGTGATACCTGTAAGCCTTTTTCCTTTGCATATTGTTTGACTGCCTTGTTCAGCTTCACGTTCGAAAACTTGAAGAAGTCTTTGTAGTACTCTACATTAAATTCTCCCGAGACAAGCTGTTTCACATTATTAAGGCTGAGTGTCATCGTAAAGCTATCGCCGACTTTTAACTCTTTCTTGTTATAACTGGAAGTCGTATATTCCGTTCCTTCTTTCATGAAATAATACTTTTGGTAACCAACTGCCGTTGCAGTATCCCACGTTCTCAACCACAATCTCATAGGTTGTTTTGCAATATCACTTTCCTCAATTCCTAACTTCACATCTCCATTCGCTTGAATCGGGAAGAACCCAGCCATATATCCAGAGGCACCTGTATAGTAAGCCATAGTGTTGGACGATTGATCGATGTCCAACCCTTTAGATTGTAATAGATCCACTGTCTCATCCTTAGCTGTTCCATGCATCCACACCGCTTTTTGGCCATCTTCTACTGTAAACATAGAATCATTGATTTCGATTACACCCGATTTTATATCCATGTTGACTTCTGGTGCTGTATTGTCCACGATAAGTGGATTGTCTACCACATATGATTTCCCATCCTCATCGTGTGCAATCAGTTCCAGTATATAATCGCCTGCTGGAAGCTTTATAGGAACATCACTGATTGGCTGGGACGGATCATTTGTAAATGGTAAGACCGTACCGCTGAACGCACCCGTAAGAAACACTTCTCTATCTATTGGAAAGTTAGTGTTCGCTGTCCCTATGAACCCTACAGCTTCTCCTGTTTTACCGTCTTTTACAAGCACATCCATGGTTGTCATTGGGCTGTTCAACTTCATGATGAAATGGATCTGTTTGTCATTAAGTTCCCAGAAAGGTGTTGTATTTGTCACGGATGGTCTAGTCGCTTTGACATAATCAAATCCTTTTTCCGTCGCCATAACAGCAAATGGAATTTGATAGGATTCGGCTGGATTGTTCGCGTTGGTCACATGAATATACCCTTCATATCTTCCTGCCGCAGCGCTGGTTGGAATCGTTATTTTTGGCTGGAGCTCCTGTACTTGGCCGCTTCCCACTGTAATCGATGAAGGCACCGCCACTTTTACACCGTTCTTCACGGCATCTTGAATGCCTTTACGCTCACCGTGATACTCCACTTCTAGTTTAAAAGATTTCTCTTCCTGGCTGTTGTTTTGAACCTTCACCTTTTTGCTTGCTTCAATTGGTTCATTACCTTTTTTATAATATCTGCCGAATACGATGGAGCCTGTTTGTTCGTCAATTTCTACGAGGTTTCCATTTTCGATATTTTTTGTCTTATCCCATACTTTGATGGATGTGTCTGTATGAACCGCTTGATAGGCATCGATTCGTCCTGCACCCACTTCGTATACAGAATTATTCCCTTTTAAATCATCCGATGTATTCATGAGTGCCGCTTTTACATCGAAAGGAGTGTATTCCGGATGCTCCTGCAAAATCAATGCTGCTGCGCCTGCCACGTGTGGTGTAGCCATCGATGTACCCGACATGCGCACATAGGCATTCCCGTAATTAATGCCGTCCTGCGGATCGTTGATGAATTCCGGTGTCGTAGAGAATATCGACACACCTGGAGCGACTACATCCGGCTTTATATCATAATTTCCATTTACCGGTCCGCGTGAACTGAAATCTGCTAAATGATCGCCTTCCGTTTTTGTGTTATTTAACGTTTCAAATGTGAAAGAACCTTCGCCCAGCCCTTTTAATCGCTCACCATCCGCTTTTGACAGGCGGAAGGATGGGATTAACCCGACAGCCTCACCCAAGTAGGCAGGTATTTGCCCGTCGACATTGTTATACACAATCACTGATTTAGCCCCAGCGTTTTTGGCGTTTTTGATTTTTTCATCAAAAGCAATTTCCCCGCGCTGAATCAACGCAATTTTCCCGCTAACATCTTTCCCCGCAAAATCAGTTGCTTTACCAAGTCCCGCAAATACAATTGGTAAGGATTTTCCTTGCAATTCTTCTAATCTATCAGAAAAATCTTTGCCTAGCAGCTGCATATTTTCAAATTTCTCGGCGGAAGCGCTTCCATTAAATGCAGGAATGGACATGGAGGCATCGCTTGCACCTACTGATATGCCAAGAGCCGCTGTTCCCGGAGAACCAAGAGTTTTCTCGTTCGGTCCGGCGTTACCTGCAGCAACGACGGTCACCAATCCTGAAAGCATGGCGTTATTTACTGCGACAGAAGTGGCGTATAAAGGATCGTTAGTCTGCGCGCCAAGCGACATATTGATGACGTCCATGCCATCATCAATCGCTTTATCGATTCCAGCAAGGATTCCTTGTGTATTTCCCCCTCCCCAAGGTCCCAATACTCTATACGCATATAAATCTACTTCAGGTGCTACCCCTTTCACAGCATAATCCACATTGTTTTTCTTTTGGGCTGCAATCGTCCCTGCGACATGTGACCCATGGTTTGTGTAATACACATAGCCTGGTTCTTCCGGCTTGCCAGCATTAATCCAATCCTCGTAGGTCGTTTCCATTGGATCGGCATCATTATCTACAAAATCATATCCGCCTTTATATGCTTCTTTTAAGTCAGGATGATTGTAGTCAATACCTGTATCAAGTACACCGACTTTAATGCCCTTGCCGGTAATGTTCTCGGCATGCAGCTTGTCCACGCCAATTTGCGGAATACTGTCTGCCATTTTCGGCTCGATGGCTTCTTTCGTTTTTACCGGCGGTTCCACTTTCACTTCGTAATCTTTAAAAATACGTTTAACTACTCCAGATTGCAGCAAATCCTTAACTGCCACACCAGGCAGTGTCATCGCTACACCGTTGATGGCGTTTTTATACTCTCTTGTGATCTTTACATCTTCCACTTTGTAATTAGTCACGTTTTTCTGTGATTTCAATGATTGCACATGCTGTTTAAAATCTTTATGAGCTTTTTCCACTTTCTCATTCGCATCTGCAGAAGATAGTTTCTTTCCTTTCGCCGCTTGTTTCATCACTTCTATTTTGGCTGGCGCCTGTTCAAATTCGACGATGACTTTGACTAATTCCGGACTATTTGCATTAATATCCGGAGAAATCGTAAAGTTTGAATTGGTATCCAATTGCTCTAAAGCCTTTCTTTGTTCCGCAGACAGGCTCTTTAAAATTTCTTCCGCATGATCAACTGGATTCAACTCAAACGGGCTTTTCGCCAATACATTATACGGAGCGCCTTGAGATAATATCATGCCAACAGCTAATGTCCCTGTAAGAATCTTACTGATTTTTTTCCTCTTCATACCGCATCCCCTTATCCTATATATTTGCTATTTTCTCCCTAAACATTTGTTCTTCATAAACAATTCATTTAAAGATGAATTCATGGATCTAGTAAACTAAGATTTAATATATCATCCCATATTTCTACTTTTCTGAAAATTAATCATAAGAAGTAATTTTTCATCTATTGGTTCTAGATCAATATATAACTAAAGAACTATTCCAGATCTGTTATTAAAGAAAAATAATAAAGGTACTGAACAGTTCTTTTAAGTGATTATGATTTATGAAAATGGAACAAGTTGATTTCGAACGGCATAAATGATTGCCTGTGAACGGCTTTTCACATTCAGCTTTTTGAAAATCTTATTGATGTGAATTTTGACAGTCTTATCACTGATAAATAAGGCTTCAGCGATTTCTTTGTTACTAAGACCTTTGGCCAACTCAAACAGTATTTCTTTTTCACGCTTAGTCAGAGTATTTTCGTTTGGCTCTGATTTCGTTTGCTGGTGATGATACGTTATCAGCTTTTTGGTCATACGAGGATGAATAACCGAATCCCCTTGTGACACCATTCGAATCGCTGCTACCACTTGTTCGGATGACGAATCCTTCAATAAATAGCCATCTGCACCAGCCCGAAGTGCTTCCATTAAGTATTCATTATCTTCATACATCGTCAATACAAGAACGCGGCAATTCGGATACTGACTTTTCACGAGGGACGTGACCTCAATGCCATTTTTTCCAGGGAGATTGATGTCCATCAAAATACAATCAGGTCGATACTCCTCTACTTTCTTCAACACCTCGTCCCCGGACACAGCTTCCCCCACGACTCGGATGTCTGATTCGAGATCCAATATACTCCGAATTCCATCACGCAAGACCGTATGATCATCTACTAATAATATTTGAATCATGGTACTCCTCCCTTGTTTCTGAATCTGGAATGAACAATGTAATTTCTGTACCTTTTCCTGTGGAACTATCAATCTGAAGGGTAGCGCCCATCTGTTCAGCTTGTTCATTCATATGTAAAATGCCATAATGGGGCTCATGCTTTGTTTTAATCATGGATTCAAAAAGGGAAAAGCCAATCCCGTTGTCCTTCACTTTTAAAAGCACATGTTCACGGTGATAGCTTAGAAGAATGTCAACTTCGTCCGCTTTTGCATGTTTTACAATATTCTGCAAGCTTTCCTGTAAAGTATCGAAGATGGCTCGTTCTATTGTAAAACTGAGTGTTCGAGAACGGCCCCTTTCATGATATTTAATCGCTAAATTATTTTCTTGTTTTATCGATTGAATTTTATTTGCAATCGCTTGTTTTAACCCTAGCCTTTGGGTAGGATATGGCTTTAAAGCATAGATAGAATAGCGAACTTCCCCTAAACTCTTCCGTAATTTTTTTATACTTTTGTCTACCACTTGCTCCATGTTTCCTGATTGATCCGCGGACTGCCTCAGAGCTGATTCCAGCTGAAATATGACCCCGGCTAATACTTGTGCAATTCCATCGTGAATTTCCCGGGCAAGCCGATTTCTTTCTTCCAGAATCATTCGTTTTTCTTGTTCGGCGACGAGGGACCGTGTTTTCAGCAAGCTGCCCAATTGATTGGCAAACGTAGATAAGGACTGTATATCTTCGGTAATAAAACTCGCCCTCCTGCTTTTACCTGCAACAAATATCCCTACCAATTCATGATTTACTATAAGAGGTAGGTAGACAAGGGAACGTATGACATCTTCAAATACTTCATCTCCCGGGGCCATACCTGTTTTCCAATCAGTAACAACAAAGGTTTCAGATATTTCTTCAAAATTCGGATGGATATCAGAAGAACTTGAAATATTGGAATGTACTTTCCCATCCTTTAATAGAAGCTGCCAATCCCCCTCATCTTTTGCCCATAAAGCATACGCTTGTATTCCCAAGAATCCTTTAAGTGATTGTTTCATTTGATCTAAGTTTCCGGCAGACAGCCCGTGACTTAACTCCGTCGTAATGGTAAAAAGGTTATATAATCGTTCTTTTTCAATCCGTATTTGCCTCATGAAGGAGCTGATGGTGCAGATTGCTACAAGTGGGAAAAAGAAGAACAGAACGGTAATTCCATCCAACTCCCCTCGATATCGATGTTCTAAGATATAAATAAGAGAGGCGTAACATAAACAAAAACTTGCGCTCAAAAATAAAAATATATTTTTCTTGTGCCACTGTTCTAGTGGATATTGCTGAGGCAGAAACACCATTAAAAGATCATATAAAAGGGTGTTGAAAAGGCAAAAAAAGACGGTAAATAACAGCAAGCTTATTAATTCTTCATATAAAACTGGCAGGTTCATCTCCGTAATAAAAAAAGAAATACATTCGTTGGAAAACCATTCTGCCAAAGTGATACTAAAAGCAAATTGGGTGCAATTAAATAGTGTCCTTTGAATTGGTAAGCGGCGAAGGGTATGTGTAAAAACCATCACACATACACAAGCAACAACCGTTATATGTATACCAAACTCCCAATTCATTGGATAAATAAGCGTAAGACTGAGTGTAATACCTCCTCTTCCAATACGGATAGGAAAATACTCAATAATCCCCATTAACACAGCTAACAACAAAACGATTATGAATTCAGAAGGCATTTCACTTTTAAATATAGAATTGATAACAGCAATCATACCAAGAAAAGAAATAGAATAAAGATAAAAACTCGCTATTTGTTCCCTCCTAGTGATAGAATCTATCTTTTTCAAAACGGCACCTTCCTTTATTTGCAAGAATCATTATCTATCATTATCTAACAAAAAACCGGCACTGGCAAAATGGCAAAATATCCACTAGCCAATCACCGGCTGTGCGATTACCCTAAATGGTAAGACACAATACTAGTATACTATTAGATTCTTTATTTGCCTGCTCATCAAATGTTGTAAATGTTATGGTCTTTTGTTGTAGACTATATAGTACAAAAAGTGTAAGTAAACTAAACTTCATCCTCATGACCCAAAGTTCAAATCTCTCTTTATTTGACGGAGGATTCTTTTAGATGCAATCTCAAAGTATATCAAAGTATTTTCCCAGGTTTTACAACGTCTTATAAAAACAAAAGCTAAAATTAACTTTAACCGAGTTACGATGGTATCAGGTTTATCTTAGGCGTTTCTCTATACCAATCTAGAAATACGAAACCGAATTGAAGGAAATGAATATCACTTTTAAAAATTTCGCGATGAAATGGATTGAATATTTTGGTATTCAAGTAAAAGTAAGCAGTGTAAGAACTCGTAGCATTGCTATAAAGCACCTTATATCTAAAATGGGGTCATCTCCTTTTGCGAAAGATAACAAGGCATATGTATCAGTCCCATTTCAATGAATTGTCCAAGAAGTTTAGCCATAACTACCTTGATAGCATTCATACTACTGTAAATATGATTTTTAAACACGCTCTCCGCCAAGATTTACTACTTGCAAACCCAACAGAAGGTTTTGTTATGCCTAAAAAACAAATAACTATAAAAGACGTTGAAGAAGAACCCAAAGATAAATTTTTGGAATTAAGTGAATTGAAGGCATTCTTAAGTATTGCTAAAGAAAATGGACTTTCTTTTGACTATCTTGCCTTTGCAACTTAGCGTATACGGGAGTTCGCTTGGAAGAAATTCTTGCTCTAAAGTGGTCAACCCTTGACTTCATAAAGAAAAACTAAGAATCACAAAAATTTATTACAGTCCGAACAAATGAAGCATATGAAGATTAAAAAAGCACATCACTCCACACAGTTTTAGACATACCCACACATCTCTTCACATTGAAGCTGGTGCTGGTATAAAAGTGATACAAGAGAGATTAGGACATTCACACATAAATACAACAATGAACATCTACGCTCATATGACAAAAAATATTGAAAAAAGACCTTTCGTAAGTTCATTGAACTTACGAAAGGTCTCCTCTAAATAGTGAAAGTAAGTTTTCAGAAACTGAAAGTTAGCAAAAAGTTAGCATTTCACTTATCTCCATCTTAAAAACCCCTATAATTCAAGGGTTTTGGGGAATGATTACATCATTCCGCCCATTCATCTTTAAATAAAATAGAAAGTAATAGGATACAAAAAAGGACTATATATCAATATTTCGCAAGAATTCAACTAAATTAATTTAAATGCGATATTATTAAGAAGAGGACAAACCCGAGGACAAAAAAAGCCCTTCTCGTTTGAGATGGGCTCTAGTTATGCTGTTTCTTCTTATTCATTTTCCACAGCCACTATCCCGCAGTTTTAATAAAAAAGCAGCTCAATTGGTCATAATTTTCACCAATGTATTAACTTCATTAATATTAAACTCTTCGTTATGCTCGATAAAGAAGCTCTCTTTTGCAACTTGTATATAAGTTAAAAAAACGTCATCATATACGTTATTTACATGCGTAAAAAATCAAGCCATCACAAAAATATATCTTTGCAACTTTATCTGAAAATCCTGCAATAATTACTGCATAGATATCATTTTTACCCAATAAGTGTGCCTGGCTAAGAATTTAGTCATATTTACTCTTTTCGATGTACTTATGTTTTACTACTTCTTTTAGAAGCTTCTAATTTTGTCGATATCTACTCAGAATTTGTAGATATTTCTCGGGAAATTGTTGAAATTTGAAAATAGTGATTCCGAATAGTTGGAACAAAGGAATTTCTACTTTTGATTTAATTGCCTTAGGTTTAAATAGTTATTAACGCAAATTAACACATGAATATCGTAAAGGAGACTAAAAAAAAAGTAATGAAACCTTTTTCTTATTGAAGAAATGTTTCGTAATGGGTTTTTTGTTGTTCAGTTTTAAGATGTGACATATCGTTTGTCAGTTAGATGTTCATTTCACGCGTAGCTGCGAGTTCATTGGTTAAAAAATCAAGCTCTCTATTAATTGAATGAGAACATGGGTTAAATATATTGTCATATGTATCGTATCGCTATCTCTGTTTCATTGGTTCCTTCTAATCTTTCTTTTTCTTGATACAAGGGTCTTTAGCTCTATCGTTTAGAGGGTTGCTCGTATCGCGTAACGCTTTAAGCTTTTCGATGTCGGATTGAACGAAGATGTGTCTATTTCCACATTTTAACAATAACTATCCATTTCGCTCTAAGTTTTAAACATACTTTCGAACATTGATTTTGCATCTCCACTTCCTTGGAAGAGGATGCTCATTCATTCGGATGTATATCCTGTCGCATATCGGACCTCCCTTTCTATTAAAGATGAAGGTTCCGTGGATTTATTTTCATGTTATATCGCCCAGCGATACGAAACACAAAAAAGAACCGATAAGCCCCTTTCTTGAGGAACACTATCATAGTTCTTGCTGGAGCTGGGAAACCGTTGTTTTAAGCTGAGACATATCGTTTGTCAGTGGATGTTCATTTCACGCGTAGCTGCGAGTTCATTGGTTAAAACAATTAAAATCTCTTTTATTCGTTTGAAATTATGGGTTAAATTGTCATATGTATCAGGTATCGCTATCTCTGTTTCAATAGATTCATCTGATCTATCTTTTTGTAGATACACAAGGTCTTTAGCTGTACCCTCTAGGGACTTGTCCGTATCGCGTAACGCTATGTGCGCTTCGATGTCAGATTGAATAAAGATAGGCAACTACCATCTTAAAAACTCATATCCGTTTCGTTCTAAGTTTTGACCATACTTTTGAACAGTGGGTGTTGCATCCCCAATTCCTTAGAAAAGAATACTCGTTCATTCGGATGTATATCATGTTTGCATATCGAACGCCACTTTTCTATTAAACCTAAAGGTTTCGAATTTATTTGCAAGTTATATCGCCCAGCGATACACCCCTGTCTGGAGCAACTCTAGTAAGGATAACTCTTGTTTTAGATGCATATCGCTTAAACAAATCTCCAATGAATTTCAATTGAGCCTTAGTTTGCCTTTGGTAGAACGTCCGATACACTGGTATCGCCGAGCTCTCACATAGCAGGTACCAAATCCTGTAAAATTGAAATATTCTTTCTTAATTCTGTGTTTCAACTACGCGAATCATATATGGCACTATGATTTTTTAAAAGTTTTGTGGATTCGCATCTCAATGCTTTTATCCATCATTATTTATTTAAAAAAGATATATCAAATGTTTCTACATCAATAATTTGCTTCAACAAATCAATACACAGCTAGGCAAAAAAACCTTAACACTCACCTTATTTTCTGAATATGGAGAAAAGCCCCCGCCATTTTTCGGAACGTTTTTGTATAGCCTCTTCTAAACGTTTATTAAATTCATTTTGTGAATTCCATTCTTTTTTCTGTTCGTCCCGCATATTTTGTATTTCTTTTTGTAAGAGTTCACTTTTTTGTTTTTCTTGTTCCAGCAATGTTTCGTAATGGGTATTTTGTTGTTCAGTTAATTGTTCAATTTTAGCATTAGTTCTTTGCGCTGAATTTCCAATACTAGAACTTATAACATGATGATCTTGCTGGAGCCGGGAAACCTTTGTTTTAAGCTGTGACATATCGTTTGTCAGTTGGACATTCATTTCACGTGTGGCTGCGAGTTCATTGACTAAAAACATTAAGACCTCGTTTAATTGATTGGGGTCGTGGGGTAAATTTTTATATGTATCGGGTACCGCTATCTGTGTTTCATTGGATCCTTCTAATCTTTCTTTTTGTTGATATACAAGTTCTTTAGCTGTATCGTCTAGGGGCTTGTCCGTATCGCGTAGCGCTATAAGCGCTACAATGTCAGATTGAACAAAGATACGTCGATCTCCATCTTTCAAAAACTCATATCCATTCCGCTCTAAGATTTGACCATACTTTCGAACAGTGGGAGTTGCAATCCCCACTTCTTCTGCCACTTCCTTGGAAGAGAAAGCTTGTTCATTCAGTTGTATATCACGTCGCATATCGGTCCTCTTTTCTATAACTAGTTGTATCTGTAGTCTACCTGACCTTAAATTTTCTGTCTAGATAAGTATAGCCTATCCAGAAGTTGTTAGGGATACCGATAAGATTTCCTTTTCCTTTCTTCTGTTTCCATATAAGATTAGATCATCTATTCGCTTACCTTCCTTCTCTTGCATAGCCTCTATCTATCCTTATCCGTTGTGGGTGTTACATCTGGTTGGGCCTGGCTCCCGGTCCCGTGCCTTTAGAAAACTGGCCAGCCTTATCCTCAAGATTTACCACCTAGTTCCGTGCCACCAATTGGACCTTATTTCCCTAAGTCTAAATCAGGGTTCTCTGGAAACTCCTCTGTAATTTAATTAAAAACTGACTACCTCAAAGCGATAGTCAGTTTTGTCACCACTTATAAATTAGTGTCAGCAAGAATCTTATAGTACATGTGCTTATTATCACGACTAGTATACTCGTGATCATCACCTTTACGATGATGATGTTGGACTTTAGCGTGATATTTCAGAGCGTAATGAACAATTTGTTCCAAGTCCTCTTAGGGTACACCTTTTATTTTTTGAGAAAGTTTCTTTCTCAATGTTTCTGCTGCACTACCAAAGTTATA
Organism: Peribacillus sp. Bi96; assembly: GCF_918698115.1. Classification (GTDB taxonomy): domain Bacteria; phylum Bacillota; class Bacilli; order Bacillales; family DSM-1321; genus Peribacillus. The sequence continues at coordinate 26,320 of NZ_CAKKLV010000033.1, read as the reverse complement.
AGTTTTCATAGTGAGGAACTTCAATAATTCTCTTACTTTGTCACGACATTCTCTACAGTAAAATCGTATTCCTTCAAGCCCTTAGATTCTGCACCAAGGGTTATATGCATAAAGAGATGAATAATATAATGTAAGTAAAAAAGCCTCTAAGTTTTGGATTTCACAATTCTTTGCTAGTTTCAGAAATGTACCTTTTAATGTATCCCCGTTCTATATCTTCCAACAACCTAGAATAATTCACTTTTGTATAATCTGATACATCGACTTCATATAATTTCCCTAATTCAAACGTGTCATATCCTCTTGTTGTACATCTATTTATAAATTCCTCATAGATCAATAAATTATCTGCATTACTTCTATTAGCTAAATGATCCCCTTTTTTATAGGAAGTCACGATATGACTCAAATGCCTTGTGGGATCCAAATCTCGCTTTTTTTGCCGTTCAAACAAAACATCTAAATCTGCAATTAACCGAATAGTAACGACCTTATAACCATATCTATCTACTAATTGCTGAATATGAGGTTTTTGTTTCTGACTAAAAGGATAATCAGACATAATATTGTCGCCTACTTGCATTTGCTGTTCCATTATTTCATAGTACTTCGCCCATGCTATCTTTTCTATCTTCTGCTTTTCTTCTAAATTACGATAACCATATATATCACAATAATATTCTTTCAAGTCATCCTGAGAAAGATTATAAAATGACCCTAATTTACTATTGATGATATTACTCAAGTAGGTTTTCCCTGTTCCTGGTAAACCTGCTAATAAGATTAAGGCTTTATCCATCTTACCACCTCATAATCTAACGAATAAAGAAAGAGTACTAGGAATACCCCGTACTCTCTTTATTATCCATCTTCTCCAACTCTTACAAAAATGCCAAATGAACTTTTTTTTGACTATTTTACTTGAAGCGTACTGTCTTCTTTATTCATGAAGATTCCAATTTTATGTTTGACAATTTCTTTTACTGCCTTATTACATGGAATAATATTATGTCGTAATGATTTAGTTACTTTTGTTTCTCCGAATGTTTCTTTCGCTGTTTTCGTCCATGCTACTAACAACTCAGTACCAACATTAAATTTACGAATCCCATTATTTATTAATTCATGAATATCCATTTCATTAACACCTGTACCTCCATGAATAACTAAAGATAAGCCTGAAAATTGATCAATCCTTTATGTCTGAATGTACTCATGACTTAAATGATCAAACCATCATCAAGACTATTATTCTAATGGCACAGTTATTAAAACTTCAAGTCATCGCTGAGGGCGTTGAAACAAACGATCAAGTAACCTTTCTGCTTCGACATGGGTGTGTCGAAGTTTTTTTACCATTGTCCATATCCACTTCGGATCAATTTCATATAATTACAAGAGTACTAATATTAAATGGAGTTGAGGGATCTGAATGAGTATGAATGTTCTAGTGATTGCCGCTCATCCCGATGATGAAATTCTTGGAAGCGGCGGAACGATAAAGAAATTAATTAATCATGGCTATAAGGTAATCACAGTGATTGCCGCCAAGGGACGTAAGGAAGAGGAGCAGCACATTCAGCCATTAATGCAGCAAGCTAACAAACACTTAGGGGTAGACGAGGTCCTATTTTTGGAATTCCCCAATCTATTGTTGGAAACAATTCCACTTCACGAAATCGCCAAAGCGATTGAAGCTCTATTGGATAAGCATAAACCTTCTATAATTTTCACTCATCATTATGGAGATACAAACAAAGACCATCAAATTTTGTTTCAAGCAGTCATCACAGCAGCCCGGCCGTTGCCTGGAAAACAACCGATTGAGATCCTTTGTTTTGAAACGGTTTCTTCCAGTGAATGGAGCCAGCATACGAATGATAAGGAATTCAAACCCAATTATTTTGTGGATATTACAGATACCATCGATGACAAGCTACAATCTCTTCACCATTATGATATAGAAATGAGACCATTCCCTCATCCACGTTCATACGACGGAGTGAAATATTTAGCGCGGGTCAGGGGAATGACGGTTGGGGTCGAATTCGCAGAAGCTTTTGAAATCATAAGGAGGGTGTGGAAGTGACAGGAGAACATCAAAAGGACCAGCATTTTGTGCCGACTCTTTTTCCATACCTAATCTCAGCTATGGATCAATATTATGAGATTAATGAAATATTTGAAGAAGAACAAGTGGTAGAAAGGCAGCAAATCCATTCAGCAGAAATTCAAAACAAAAAAATGAAAATATTAATCACAACGTTTTGGGAGTATCCAAGTATCGGTGGACTGCAAAACTATATCACATCACTTAAAAACGGCTTGGAAAAATTAGGTCATAGTGTCCATGTAATAGCACCAAATCATTTTCCATCTAAAGAAATGGAGGTATTACGAACTAGATATTCTGAGGAATTTACACATTTTTTTATCAATCGGTATGGCAGCTGTAATGGAAAAATTCTACACAACATTAGCAAACTATATAGTTACTATACGATGTTAAAGGATATTGACCTGGAGCAATATGATATTATCCACGCACAAGATCGATATACAGCTAATGTAATAGGGATACTAAACCGATCCCTTCAAAAACCTCTTCTTTTTACACCTCATGGATTTATGACCCACAACAGATTAAAGTTTAACTTGATGGAAAAAGGGTCGGTTGAGGAAATCTATTTTTCGGCCATTGACAGACAAGCCATTAAAAATGCTAATCAATTAATCATCGTTTGTGATGTCTTTCGCCCAATTCTAATAAATTTAGGTGCGGAGGAATCTAAAATGACCACTGTTTATACTGGAATTGATTTTGGCGGATGGAATATTCAGAAGAAAAGGAAAAAAAGCCAACCTAACATGGTGATAACTTGTGTCGCACGCCTTCGACCACGTAAAGGTCATAAGTACCTATTTGAAGCCCTTGCGCTTATTAAAGACAAGCTGAGAGATGTAGAAGTCCGGATAGTAGGCGATGGTGAGATGAGAAAGCAGCTCGAGAAGCAGGTTAATGATTTGGAATTGAAAAACGTTTCCTTTTTAGGCAGCAGAGAAGACATACCTAAATTGCTAAGTGAATCAGACATATTTATTCTGCCAACCACAAGCGATACGCTGCCAATCTCAATTATTGAGGCAATGTTTACCAAACAAGCAATTCTTACTACCAATTGTGGCGGAATCCCGGAAATTATTAAAAATAATTATTCAGGATTTATTGTTGAACCAGCTAACCCAAAGAAGCTTGCAAAAAAGTTATCGCTCTTATTACGAAAAAAATCAATTAGAAAAGAATTAGCACGCAATGCACAGGCATTTGCACTAAAACATTTAACCACTAGTAACATGGTCAAAAAGATTGAAGAAATCTATCAATCATTATTTTGAAGGAGGAAAGAGCATGCTACATGATGTTCCAGCCGTTGTTCTTGATCTAAGTGCAACCGGTATAGGGATTGTGAGGAGTTTAGCGAAAGAAGGGATAAAGGTATATGCGTTTGATACGAGCGGAAAATATGAAATCGGTAAAACTTGGTTTGCCACTTGCGGAATTTGTCCGAATCCAGTTAGTGAGGGACCAGCATTAATACTATTTCTTATTAGACTGTCGCAAAAGTTTGGACAAAAGCCAGTCCTGTATGCGGGTTCTGATGACTTTGTTCAGTTTATTTCAAAAAACAGATTTGTCCTTTCACACTACTATCGGTTTCTATTACCTAATCTCACACTGGTCGAAGCTGTATTAGATAAAAGATTAACGTATGAATTGGCCATGAAATCAAATGTGCCATGCCCCAAAACTTACGCTATAAATAATGAAGAACAATTTGAGCAAATTATCAATCAAATTACCTTCCCATGTATATTAAAACCAGTTTATTCTTCTCATTTCCGCTCAAATATCGATCATCGTCTTTATAAGAAAGCCATAGTAGTAGAACGTCCTTCCCAATTGAGAGAAGAATACCTTTTTTATCGCCCATACGGTGAACTAATGATCCAGGAAGTCATTCCTGGTGCGGAGGATTGTATTTATTCCGTCAAGACTTTTTTTGACGAACAAATGAGTTTAATTGGCTTGTGGATGAACCAAAAATTACATCAATTTCCCCCTCATTTTGGATCCACTGCTCTTGCCCTAAGTGTTAGGGATGAAGAAGTCATTCAACTTGCTACTACCTTTCTAAAAGATATTCAATTCAAAGGCTTGGCTATTACCGAATTTAAACGGGATCCAAGAGATGGGAAACTGAAATTTATCGAAATCAATTCAAGAATAGGTTTAACTCAAGCATTATCGATTGCTTGTGGGGTTAATTTGGCTTACTTGTATTATTTATCCCTTACCGGGCAAAATCCATCACCAGTGACAGAGCAGAAAGAAGGGGTCAAATGGGTTTACTTCGTCCGTGATTTTCTTTCCTTTCGCCAAAAACAAAAAAATGGGGAAATGAGGTTCGTTGAGTGGATAAAGAGCTTATATGGAAAAAAGGTTGAGGCTCTCTTTGCTTGGAATGACCCTCTTCCATTTGTTCGGAGTTTTGTTTCCCATTTGCGAAATTTATGGGGGAGACAGTAAAAATGATAAAAGAGGGAGGGAACTTTCTATTTGAATAGTATAGAAGAAATTCTTAGCCGTTGGAAACAATTTGATTGGGAAAAAAAGCTTAAAAATGTCCTTGGTAAAAAAGTGAAATTAGTGGAAGAAAGAATAGAATGCCTCAAAAATTCACGTGAAAAGACAAGTATTTGGAAGTTGGTTCTAACTGATGGCACGGAGTTCATTCCCATTGTGCTTAAAATATACAAACTGCCACTGAAAGAAAATCATAGGTTGGAAATTAATATGTATCAAAAAGCCTATAACATTTATCACGAGATTATGCCGCGTTTGTATTGGCTTGAACCGAATGTAAATGGGAATGAAACATGGATGTTTACCGAATGTTTGAAGCCGTTACGAGGACAAATAAAATTAGCTCCAAATCATTTGGAACGAATTATCCCCACGGTGGCAAAGTTTCATGCCAAAACCTTTGATAATCAATTTGTGAGGCATGCAGATCTTTTCGACGCCTCTCTTCCCCATTTTGATTCTGAGGAGAAGGTAAAGGAAAGGACTAAAGGGGTCAAAAAAGCAATGGAAAACCTAGATTTGGCAATGAAAGATCCTAACTTAAAAGAATTGGTGGAACCAAGGTATAAAATTATCAAAAGAATATTAAAAAAAGGTCCGGTTTTTTTCCCCGAAATTACTAAATCTGGCCAGTGTCTGATCCATGGCGACCTCCATGTCCACAATATTTGCTGTGAAAATGCGAATGATGATGAGGAGAACTGGAAAGTCTCTTTGATTGATTGGGAGTCAGCGAAGCATTATCCTTGCTGGTATGATTTGGTCGTTCTAGTCGAATTATTAATAGATTTTCGCTGGGATTGGCAACAAAGGGAAGAGGAGATTCGAAGTCAATGTGTGCAAGTTTATTGCCAAGAAATGCTAAAATATGGGATAACCTTCAGTGAGGATCCACTGAATCTTCTTAAAAAGGCGTATTTACAAAGAACCCTAGAAAAAAAGCTTTCTAGCCATTTGCAAAAGGTGTTGGATGGAGGAAAAAGCACTCTTCTCAAGAGATACCTTGAAAAAATTGAGGTTTGGGGAAAAGAACTTGGGTTATATTAGTGCATCGCACGAATTCATAATACTATAAAGGAGTTTTATGCATGCAAAATATTATACGGTCTTCTCATATATATAGAAATGATAGTTGTGAGTCCGGATGAAGGTACTCGTTACAGGCGGAGCTGGATTTATTGGTTCACATGTTGTCGATTTATTAATTCAATCAGGTTATGAACCGCTAGTAGTGGATAATTTACGTTCAGGTAAACGAGAAAATGTGCCTTCTCACGTTTGTTTCATTGACCTGGACATTTCTTCACCACAAATAGAAGATGTTTTTGCTCGAGAAAAACCGGATGTAGTGATCCATTTAGCCGCACAAGTGGATGTTGCCTACTCGATACAAAATCCAGTTGAGGATGCTAATCAAAATATTCTTGGAACGATTCGTTTGCTTGAATGCTGCAAAAAGTACGATGCGAAAAAATTCATACTTTCCTCATCTTGTGCAGTATACGGAGAAAAAGACGGTTGTAGTATAATAGAAACATTTTCCATTCAACCTCAATCCTATTATGGTATTAGAAATGTATATTCAAATATTTAACATACTTCATAACGTACCTTTTACCATTCTAAGATATGCCAATGTTTATGGTCCCCGCCAAACTTCAAAAGGAGAAGGGGGAGTGATTTCTATTTTTTAAGAAAATCCTTAATGAGGAATCTCCCATTATTTTTGGAGATGGAGAGCAGACAAGGGATTTTGTGTATGTGAAAGATGTTGCTTTGGCCAACGTGCTGGCCATTGAAAAAGGAACAAATGAAATCTTCAATATTGGTTGTGATTCGAAGATAAGTATTAATGAACTTTATCAGATGATTACATCACTTACCTCTATAAATATTCACTCCCTCTCCATGCCCGAACGTAAGGGAGATATTCGCTATAGCCGATTAGATAATACCAAAGCTTCTTATCTTTTGGGCTGGAATCCGGCTTATGATTTGAAAGCTGGATTAAATGAAACTTTAAAGTATTATAAAGGTTTTTAAAATTATAGGCGCATTTGAAGAAATATCGAAAAAAAAGGAGATCAGAAATGAAGGATTTTGAAAAAATAGCAGCCATGAAAAAAGGCGTTGTAACCGTTCAAGACCTGAGTGGTTACACAATGCTTGGAAAGGGGGCAGATGGATCCGTCTTTCAATTGACCCCTGAGAAGTGCGTCAAAATTTTTGTTAATCAAGACACACAAAAAAAGGAATTAAATGCACTGCAAAAAGGACAATCGTCTCCAATTATTCCTAAATTATATGAATATGGTTCTAACTATATAGTGATGGAGTTTGTGAAAGGTTATAATCTTAAGCATTATTTAAAAAAAGAGAAAAAACTCTCAGAGGCAATTGTGGGGAAAATATTATCGATGCTGGATGAAATGAAAACTGTGGGTTTTACGAGACTAGATATTGAAGTTCGCCACATTTTTTTCAATGAACTAGGGGAAATAAAAATAATTGACCTTAAGAGGGCATTTAATACGGTCAGATCTGTCCCTACTAAATTGTTGACTGATTTAAAAAAGATTGGATTTTTGGAAGAGTTTTTGGAACATGTGAAAAAGCTTCGCCCATCCTTATATAAGGAATGGAAAAACTTAGTGACTGATAAAAAATAAGCATGCCTCAAGCCTTCAAAATCAAGGGCATTTACAACAACCTGATCCACTTCGGAAACCTTCATGATTTTTTTCTTTATCTCTTCACTCGATTCTGTTGTTACCATGGTGACTGTAAATTGCTGATCGAACTGCTCTTCTTCCAAAAGTTCTACGGGTGGTTGCGTCTTGATTACTTCACCTGACTTTTCAAGCACCTCAAATACCATAAACACCCTTGCCGCTTTTAAAAGACAGTCCTCACGCAACCCTATCGAAATTTCGAAGCTGTTGAAGCCTTGATCTTTGGACTGCTGAAGTACTGTCCATTCAAATTCATCGTACTCTCCCGCAGTCATTTCCTCATTTTTCAAGAGCGACAGAAGCTGCAACCTGTGCAATTGAGGAAGACACGGGGGACTCCCCTTTTTCAATCAATTCAAGTTGATTGACAACATTCACTACATCCCTTTTTCCATCTCCACCTTCAGCAATGGACATGACCATCGCCTCTAAATCATCAACCGCTAAAAATATCACATCAAACAATTCAGGCGTAAAAGAGATTCAAGAAAGATTAGGGCATTCAGATATAAACACGACGATGAACATTTACGCTCATATGACAAAAAATATCAAAGAAAAGACCTCCCATAAGTTCAGTGAACTTACGAAAGGTCTCCTCTAATTGGTTGAAGTAAAGTTGTTTAAAAACTGAAAGTTAGCAAAAAGTTAGCATTTCACTAATCTCCACCTTACAAACCCCTATATACCAAGGGTTCTAGGCGATGATTACATCATGCCGCCCATAGATTGTGGAGTTTCACATGAGAACATCATACAATCTAACCTTAATTAAAGCATACAACAAAACATTTGTTCTCCACTAAAATATTCACTCAACAATATAAAGTAATATCGTTTTCGGCACCCATTCGGCACCTTTTTTGTGCCTAGGCTTTTTTTCTAATTAACGGATCGTTAGCAAGAAGCTATTGAGCTTATTACACAAACGCGCCCTTTAATTGAAAAAGCATTACAAATATCAATACCTAATATTGTTTTAAGCTTGTTTATGTCTAAATTATGCCTAAACGTGTGTTTTTCCTGAAAGGATATGGTCAGGCCTATTGCGTGATTTGATTCCATTTGAGAAAACAACAGTTTCGTTAACGAAACAGCTGATACGCCCTTCTGCAAAAGAAATAGGGAGATTCTCGAAAGAACCACTCCCTTTTTATTATTTAGCGGCAGTATTTATCCCTTAATGCAAGAGCATACCTAACTGATTGTTCTGCACCTTTTTCTTGATCCTCAATCATTTGTTCTAGAAGTTCTGCTGGCGGATAATAGTAATCCAATGGTTTAATTACATTTAAATCATAAGGAGGGTGTCCCACCTTAAATGCTCCTTCGCCTACTGCGAAGACTCCTCCTGTACCAGGCTCTCTCTTAAAATGGATGGCATACGGGAAGCACATTTCAACGTTGATTCTAGTCAACAATGAATTCTCAATCAATATTTTATAACATTCTTCCAAATCGATATTACCAGTCCCAGCAGGTACGCCACATACCCTGTAATCTTCGCCATCATGGACGATAATATGATCCTTAAAATGAGTTGTAAAGGCATATGGTGCTAATTTTCTTACAGCTTCAACCGGGTCCTCCCATGCCATCATTGCATTCCCGAAATCACAATGAGCACCAACCCAAGGGCTGTTGACTTCCTTAATGATTTGAATCACTTCATCCGTTAACTCTTCCTCGTGATTTTCAACAGCAAGCTTGATTCTATATTTCTTTAATAATGGTACAATTTGTTTAATATCTTCAGGAGCTCTTCTCAATCTGTCTGGATCATATTCTCCCATGCAGGTATACGTACGAATGACATCCGCTCCAATTCTATGCGCGGCCTCAATGACCTCAGTTAGATGTTTCGGATCGGTTCCATTTGTATCGATTTCAGCGAAAAATCCATACTTTTGAATTTCTTTTTTCACCTTGTCTAAGTATTCCGGTTCAAATGATTCTAATGTACCAATTCCTGGTAACCCTGGCCATGGAACAATATTGATCATGACTCCATCTAATCCCAATTCGGCTGTTTTTCTGATAAAACCGAAAATATCCATTCGACCTGTAATAAACTGCAAGTGAAAGCTTTCTGTCTCTAATCCAATTTTCATGTTTTACCCACCTCTATGTTAATTTATTGTGCCGAGAAGAAATTAAACTAAATTTTGTTCGACTTCTATTTTTATTTGTAATTAATTTCCCCTCAACGACTTTGCTTACGAAAGTTCTCTTAAATTAGGGAAGAACCAGCAACTAAACGACGAAACACATTCTCCCAAAAAAAGAATAATTGGTCACCTTTTTACCTCGGCCATCAATTCAATTTCAATCATTGCATTCATAGGTAATTCTGCTACCTGAATGGTACTCCTAGCTGGAAAAGGCTTCGAAAAATATTCCGCATAAATTTCATTTACAGTTTGAAAATCTGATAAATCAGTCACAAATATAGTTGTTTTCAAAACTGAATTCATTTCTAGACCTTTTTCTATTAAAATGTGCTTTAAATTTTCTAAACATTGTCTTGCTTGGTCTTCAATGCCTATAGCTAATTTATTAGTATTAGGATTTAAAGGGAGTTGCCCCGAAATATAGAGAACCCCTTTTGATAATACCGCTTGGGAATATGGACCAATAGGTTGTGGCGCATTACTTGTTAAAACTGCTTCTTTCATAATAAAAATCTCCTTTTTATCTACAATATTTTTCTCGTAACTTTTTGACCGTTTGTACAGATTCTTTAATTTCATTATCTTGGGCCAATAACATTTGTTCTAAAAGATCATCACTTGGATAGTATGTTGTTAAAGGATCAATCAGTTTTTGATTGAAATACGATTTTTACATCTTAAATGATCCTTTCCTTACTTCGCTTACTCCCCCCGAACCTTTAGGTCGTTTAAAAGTAGAAACATATGGATGACACATTTCTAAAATTATTCTTTGTAAAGTATGACTCCGTCTAATCCTAATTCAGCTGTTTTATATATATCGATAAAAAATTAAGCATTCATTTAATTATCTTCCAAATATCGGTTAGTTTGTTTTTTCTTTTTTAAAATTTTAACTGAATAGTTACTTATAATAAAACCTATAGCTGCAAATGCAATCATAATCAAAAATACATATCTATATCCAGTAATTCCAGGATTGTGATCCAGAATATTACCATACATGGCAAAGGCGAAAATTGAAGGAGCATAACCAACTAAACAAGCTAATGATACGGCAGCACCGCTTATTTCTTTTGGAATATCAATTTCATCTAATGGGGCAAAAAACACAGCCCGTTGAGTAAATACAATCGATCCGAAGCCAAGTGTCGCAATTATTCCTATATAAATATTCATTTTGCCATGTGGAAGCATAATAAAAATTATCATTGCAATAATGGATAAGAGAAATGTAAATCTAAGGTATTTTGTCGCTGATTTAAATTTTTTATCAACTAAGAATCCACCGATGGGGCCGCCTATCATTTTTAATCCGTATTGGTTTATAATCCCATATACACCTAATAATGCTACAGGCATTCCATAAATTTCTTCCAAGAACGGAATAAAGTAAGTTAAACCTGCGTAAACCGTATAAACGCAAAATATTGTAAATGAGGAAAACCACAGTATGGGAGTTTTAATTGCTTGAATCGCACCTTTCAAAGCTACTCTACTTTTACTAATTTCTTCTCCACCCTTATCATACGTTTCAATAATATCGTCCTCTATAAAGAAATAACTAATAATACCAACAATAATTGTAATCAAGGCAAAGAATAAAATTGCGGCTCTGAAACCTAGTGACTCAGATCCTAACCAAATAAATATACCTAGAGCAGAGAATGCAACGATTGTATCTACAACACCACGGCCAGCTTCAAGAAATCCAAACATCCTGCCTTGTTCGTCGGAGTCTCCAAGCAATTTAACGGTTTTTATCAATACTGGCCAAAAAGTAATCTCTGTAAATAAAGCCATTACTCCCCAAGAAGCTAAAATTCCATAATAACTTGGTATAGTAGATAAATAAATCCCAGTTGCACCTACACCAATCAATCCAATCGGAATTAACTTCCTTTTAGAAAATCTATCAGTGATATAAATGGAGACTACATAACCAAACATTTGTATAATAGCATATACAGATAATGCCAAACCTATTTGGGTATGTGAAAGGTGAAAATATTTTTGCATCGGAACGTAAAATGCATCTTTTAAGGATGATAATTTAAATATTGTTCCTCCTCCCAAAATTAAGATACATAAGGTAAACCATTTATTGACCTGCTTCTGTGCTACTGCCATAAACAATCCCCCCTCATAAATATGAAAGTAATTAGCGGTATTCGTTAAAACTCAAAATTGGTGAATCCGTGAGAATATTTAAGACCGATCACCCAGACGATTTCCAAAAGTCCTGCCATAATGTTATATATCCATGCCATTTTATCGCTCTCTCCTTCGGCATTGACACTTATTTTTGAACCACGAAGTTCTCCAAATATCGATAAATCGCATAAGCTACCCCATTTTCATCATTTTTAAGGGTTGTCGTTGTACAAACAGCTTTTATGACATCTTTCGCATTTCCCATTGCTACGCTGTATCCAACTTTCTCGAACATGGATAAATCATTGTTGCTGTCCCCGATTGCCATAGCCTGATCTAAGGAGCCATTCATCAAAAAAGCCAATTTTTCAAGGGCCATTCCTTTTGAAGCTCTTTTACTAGTCATTTCAATGTTGTGATCAGCAGATGAAACAACCATCAACTCATCAAACTGTTTGAATTGGTTCCATGCTTCCTCTAATTTCTTTTTATCAAAAGAACATGCTAATATGTTATAGAATTCTTCCTCCTGTTTTAAAATATCATGATAGTTTTCGACTAAAACATATCCAAACTGGTCAAATTGCCTTTCCGCTACTTCAATTAATTCTTTCATATCTGTATTCAAATCGGCGCTTTTCAACCTTTTAATCTCATTATGGAAATGTTCTCTTCCCTTTTTAAGAGTATAAATGGCTTTATCAGTAAACACTTCGTAATAATAATTCTGTTCATCTAACCATTGGAGAATAGATTCGACACGATCTTTAGTTATCGTAATAGAAGAAATGCACTTTCCGCTTTTGGAATGAGTGGTTGCACCATTTGTCCCGATTACAAATGGGGAAATCCCGGCTTTTTCACAAATTGTTTGAACATCAAAATATGCCCGTCCTGTTGAAATAACTACTTCAAAGCCTCTATCTTGGGCATATTGAATCGCCTTTATATTATCTTCACTAATTTCATTCTGGTCGTTTAATAATGTTCCGTCTAAATCTATCGCGATGAAACTCATGCTATATAGCCCCTTTTCTTATTCTATCTATTAAATTCTCTTTCTAGCTTTGATACCTGCTCTCAATAAAAATCCAATCTTAATGTGGATTTATTAATGTTCATTACTGTTTATTACGGTTCAATCATAATAACCCAATATAAACCCCACATTAATCCAATGTTAAGATTTTGTAAATCAGGTCTTAATTTGTCCAATTCACCTGCTCTTATTTTCATTATCAACTAGAAAAAAGCCTCAACAGCTGACCGTAAAGAGGGGAAAGTAAAGGCAAATCTATTAAAGATAAAGTGAAAAGTTTTTTATTCAAACATATCACTCTTTTCAGTTCGTCATTAAACAAAGCTCCTGGTTAGCTAAATAACACTTATGCAAAAAACTCTCTTAAAACAAGAGAAACAGACTGTAGACAAACTTGAACTGCCCCGTAAATGTTAGACACCAATCTAACATTTACGGGGCAGTTCAGGGAGAAAAACAAAATATTATTAATTGTAAAAAAGTTCAGGGGATGAAATAGTAAAAGAAATTTTCTGGCTATAATAAAATTATGGATGTGACTATATGACAGCTGAAAAAGGAATAGCAAAAAAAATAATATCGACAGGATATTTTGCAAGTCAAATACCAGGAGAATTTAAATCTACTACTTTAAGTGAAAATATTGATGTACTTGATTTAACAAAATCAAAACTATCAAAGGAAGGTTTAAATAAATGGTGTAAACTAATAGATTTTTCAATACCGAAAACGGAAAACCTCCGAAGAGCTCTATCAGTTCCACTACTGATCAGTCGCTAAGATTTTTCATTAATAACACTATCTGCCTCATTTTATATTTACTTTACTGTTAGGGATTCCATAAAGTGTATATATATCAAGTAGAGATTTTTATTCTTCAAAGAAATCCAAATCAATTTTTTTTGTAACAAAAACTTCTTCATCACTAACCCCAACATTATATTTAAACATTAAATCAGTTAGCTGTTGGCCATCAATCAGTATTACTCGCTTATCAATAGAACTAGCATATTCAATTGCACCTTGTGAAAACTTGGCAGTAGTAATAAAAATACCTTTTGATGCTTGTTTACCTATAAGGCTACCTACAAAGGTTTGAATATCTGGTCTAGATACAGTAGATTCTTTCTTCCATCTCTTAGCTTGTAGATATATCATATCTAGCCCTAAAACATCTTCCTTTATAATACCGTCTATACCTTCATCCCCAGATTTCCCAATAGCTCTTCCCGCATCTTTCACAGACCCTCCATAGCCCATAGATACCATCAATTCAACAATCAATCTCTCGAAAAAGCCTGGTGAACAACTAAGTATTTTTTCTAAAAGTAAATCTTGAGTTTCACTCTTTAATATATTAAAGTTCTCACCCATTAGTTCTAAAGGTGTCTTCTCTTCTGTACCTTCAATATCTGAACCAGTTTTTTCTTTAGACATTTTATTAATAAATTCATTAAAACTTACATATTTAGTTAAAAATTTTCGATCGATCTTAGTTATACTCGAATCATTAAATACTCTTAACCCTTCATCTGTTATTTGAAAAACAGCTCTTCTTACAACATTTATCAATCCTGCTTTATTTAGATATGTCCTCGCCCAACCTACCCGGTTAACCAATAAGGTTTGTTTGCCGCTAGGAAGAGTCTCAGCAATATCTTCTTCACTTAAATTGAAGTACCTTGCTAGAATCGTATATAAATCTTGTAATCGATACTCTTGCCTATTTTCCAACTGCTTCAAAAACGGGTACATAAAGTCTTGATATCCTGGTACTGCCATACGTTCATCCCCTTATTATTATCCTACTTCCAATATAACAAAAATTGGTTTTAAAATTCCTAATAAATAGAAAAAGGAGCAGCAGACTCATCCATAGACAAATCTCTTACTCCTTATTGTAGTTCTTGGATTACCTCATTATTTAATTTTAATTGTTTGCTTTCAATTTTACGATCTTCACCAATAGTAATTGACGAATAAGTAGATGTAACAAACGCTTATGTTCTTCTCGTATATCAATGAAAGAGGATGCTTCACAAAAAAGTCCATCAGACTTTCGGAAACATCCTCAAAATCGGAAATTCAAAATAAATGTTAGTGAAATGTGATTTTTTAAGACAGATTAACTAATATAACACGCTTGAAACAATAACCATTTTTATTCGTGCTTATAACTGAAATATTTTGTGTATGATATAGTGAAATGTGGCAAGGTATTTTTCTAAAATAAAATAACTCCTTGAGAATAATCAGGATTTTTAATTAATCTTCTTATAAATAATCTGACGTTGATATAAAATTCAAACTTTATTTTAAATCTACAAATGGAGAAAAAAATTTTTATCTTGCAGCATTTTTAATTTTGAATTTTCAACTACTTATTACGCAATTGCATATAAACCGCATCTGACCTACCAGGGCAGACTTATGTTTATTTAACTATGAATTACATTACCTATGGCTTCGCCATTGTCTTCACTACGTTCGACAACAATCTTTAAAACATGTCATATGTTATATGCAATAAACTGATGCGAAAAATTTTTAGTCCTTCCAGAACCATTTACGAATCCATTTGGCAGGAATGGCAACCAATACAGCAATTACAATAAGAACTACTTTAAGTATAAAAAATCGTTCATCTAAAGGTATCAAAATATTTCTTCCACATGTATGACGTATTTTTTATTTTGTGCAGAATGTAATTCGGTTTGCATTTCCATATGTTTATCTTTCAAAAGTCTATGTACAATTGAACCGTATTTTTTACTAATCGACTTTTCTTGATAATGACTATATTTCATACGAACAACTCCCTTTTATTGATGATTTTAGTCAAGTCTTCTTTTCTATCCAAGATGTTGACACAAAAAATCTAAAAAGCATTACTATAAGAAAAAAGTGGAAGGGTTATTCCTGAGAATTTACTTCTTTAACTTCTTCTTGTAAATACTCTAATTTCTTAATCAATTCATCGTATTTTGCAGAAAGAGTTATAGCTCTGTACATTGTATTTGGATTGTTTTTTAATTGCTCGATATCGCCTTTAGTGAAGTTTCTTGAGTTAAATGAACTGAAAACCTTTCTACGTATCACAAAAGAACAAGGATTAAATCTATACTATCTATGTTTTGCTACTTTGGCATATACCGGTATGCGCTTAGGCGAAATGTTAGCATTAAAATGGACAGACCTGGACCTTACTAAGAAAACTATAAGAATTACCAAAACATACTATAATCTGAATAACAAAAGTACAGGTTATCAACTCCTAACTCCAAAAACAAAAAAGTCAATTCGCACAATCATAATTGACGATGGACTTGTCGCCTTATTCAAAACACACAAGCGTGAGCAGATGGAATTGAAAATGAAACAACGGTTGGTATATGCGGATCAAGATTTCATTTTTGCTGAAAACATCGGGCATCCAAGGGTTATGAAGCAAATGGTATTGCGTTTACAGCGTTTAATTAGGCATTTGGATGTAGACAAGCATATTACCCCCCACAGCTTTAGACATACTCATACATCCCTTCTCATTGAAGCTGGGGCAGGCGTAAAAGAGATTCAAGAAAGATTAGGGCATTCAGATATAAACACGACGATGAACATTTACGCTCATATGACAAAAAATATCGAAGAAAAGACCTCCCATAAGTTCAGTGAACTTACGAAAGGTCTCCTCTAATTGGTTGAAGTAAAGTTGTTTAAAAACTGAAAGTTAGCAAAAAGTTAGCATTTCACTAATCTCCACCTTACAAACCCCTATATACCAAGGGTTCTAGGCGATGATTACATCATGCCGCCCATTCAATTCATAATTTAATAGCCAGTAATAAAGTAATAATATCAACACATTTGGTCAAAGCCACCTAAAATAACTTCACTTAGTGTCATGATATTTCAATGTCAGGTGAGCAAATAGGTGAGCATTTTCAATTATATTATAACTGATATGAAGAACCTGAAAAAGCCCCCCCTATTACAAGAGGAAGCATAAACCTAATCCTATATTTACCGGAAGGAGAAAAAATTATCATGAAAATGAAAAAATCCTTAAATCGAATTCAAACTGCATTATTAAAGAAACATATAAATGAGTTTGAAGAAAAAGATGGCATTTTAACTGAGGCTTTCATTTTAGAAGGAACAGAAGATATGATTTTCTATGTCTATAAATCTCCCTGCAAAACTGTGAAAGGTGCAATTTTATTATAAAAATTGAGAGGAGATTTTATAAATGAACTTTCAAAAGATTCTTAATGGGTGTCTTGTTTTATTCCTTGTATTGAATGCTTCAGCTTGTGGGAGTGATGGTGTAAAAGGAAATGGTAAAACAACTGAATTGAGTCTAGAGGAAGCTAAGAAGTTTAAAACAGGCTTTTTATATGTAAGGTCACCATTTGAGAGTAGAAAAGAAGAAGAAGATTTTAAAATTAAGGAAATTGAACGTGTAGCTAAAGCAAAAAACATTGATTTAAATATTTATTATGCTAAGGAAGATACTTCAAAACTTGGCCTAAAACAAAATTCGTTAACATTTGCTTTTTATCAAGATGGTGAAGTAAAAAAGAAACTAGATTTTATCGATCTCTCAGAAGATGATATTTATTTGGAAGTAGCAACATTTGTTCAAAGTGTGCAGCAGGAATATTTGAAATAGGTAACTAGGGGGAGATTGCATGGATGAAGAAGTAGCAAAGATACTTGATAAATTCTCTGATTTTCTCGAAGTAACCAATCCGATCAGTTATATGCTCCGTTGGATAGGATGGGTCATTATTAAGGGGCTTGCATGGCTTGTTGATTCCCTATCGAACATAACGGATTCAATCCTGGGATTAAAAATGTTTTACGACAGTGTTGAAATTACCACTTTTGTAGAATTTCTTATTCCCCTTTCTGTGATATTGATGGGGTTTTCGCTTCTCTACACAGGATATCAGCTCATTTTTCAAAAAAAGTTGGATCGTGAAGCCATTATAGTGAATGTGTTTATGATAATGTTTTTTTTCGCTTTGATACAAGAAGGTATGGATAAGGCAAATCAATTCACAGATAAAGCTATTGATGCTCTTGATGTTGTTGAAGAAGGTTCAATTAGTCAAAAAGTTATTAAAGAAAATATGACTGACCTTGCTCAATTTGACGTAACGGGTTGGAATACAACTGAACTTAAACATCCAAACCGAATTCCAAAAGATCGAATTTTCAAAATTAATATCACACAATCTATTGATAAAGATTTTGAACTTGCAGGGAAAAAAATGACAGATACAGGGCGTGAGGTTTACTCTCATCGTTTGGAGTATGACGATCTTGGTAATGCCAAGAAAGTTAAATTAGATAATGGTTTCTTTACTACCTTTAAAGAAAAATATTACCGTTGGGACTGGAACTTTTGGACAATTGCAATCACTTTAGGTATAACAGCTTTTACGATGCTGACAATCGCTATAAAACTAGCAAAACTGTTCTTTGAATTAACATTCAATTATATATTAGCAATCATTATAGCCCCTGCTGATATTCATTCAGGGCAAAAGACAAAGCAAATCCTTCAAAGTATCCTAAATACTTTTCTAGTGACAATTATGATTTTCCTTTCAATGAAGATTTATCTGATTGGTACAGAGTTTATTACCGATAAATTGGATGGTGTCGCCTATTTAATTGCTTTATTTGCTTTCTCTCTTGCTGTAATTGACGGTCCCAATATCGTTGAACGGTTATTTGGAATTGATGGAGGACTGAAATCTAGCTGGGGAGCCGTAGCCGGTGGTTATGCTGTTGCAAAAGGCGTAACCGGAGCAACAAAAGGAACTGCAAATACTCTGAAAGGATTATCAAGTGAAGGTAAATCAGCCGCATTGAAGGGTGTAAGTGGTATTGCAGGAGTTGCTGGAATGGCACAAGGCTTAAGAGCAAAAGGAACTGACCTTCCCACACAACCGGTTTCGAATGGTTCTAAAAGTGGTCATTCTGTAGATTTAAAGGCACAAGATCAAAATCAAGAAAAACAAAGTCCAAATGGTTCGGAAGATCCCAGAGAAATTGAAACTGGGACGCAAGAAGTAGCTTCCTCAATTGAACAAGAAATGGCACAACAACAACAAGAAAAAGGACAAACAGGAAAAGGGAAAGTAATAGGGTTGCATGATCAAATGGCTCTAAATGGTGTCTCCAGTAATGGAAAACGGAGTGCAGCTGTAAACAGTCCACACTTCATCTCATCTGAATCACCAAGCCAAATGAACAATGGCGATGTACAAAAAAACGAGAAAATATCAAGTGACTATGACAGTCCCAGTCCATCATCACCTTCCTTTTCACAATCAAATTTTCCTTCGGTTTCATCTGAAATGCAAGCAGAGCCTAATAAGGAAACACCACTACAAGAAAAAGGAACTGACCGAGAAACTCGTCATGTTGGAAGCCTAATTGCTGATAATGTGCAAAACAGTCAATCAGTAAAAACGGTTAAACGGACCTATCAAATTGGTCAAAATACAGGAGAAAGTGTAAGAAACAACATCGCTAAGTATCGTCGAAAAAAACAGTAAAAAAGGAAAATTAAAGAGAAGGTTCCCTTCTCTTTTTTTAAATAACAACCAACAAAAGGGGGACTTGAAGGGGACATTGGTCGAAAATAAGGGGACTTAAAGGGGACATTGATTAGCATTTAGTGATATCACTAAATACTTGCTTTTTTAATAATAATGTAAGACCCATGTCAGCCCACCTATATTATTCATGAGCCCCACGTCAGCCCACCTGAAAGAGATTAACGATATCATATAAAACACTAGGCTTTGCCTAGGATATCACCCTTGGTGATATCAGTTTTTCCTTATGCTCTTTCTCACTCAATAGCCTTAAAATTCGAATTTTGTATTCTACTCAAAAGGAGAGTTGACCAATGGATATTTTTTTAAGAAACATAGACCCAATTGCAGTAAAAAAATTTGATGAAATGGCAAAGAAAAAATCTATTTCGAGACAAGAACTTTTAAAAGCTGTCATTGAAAAATCAGCATATGAAAAGGAACAAAATGAAAAAGACATGCGAAATGAAATGATTATTTCAAAAAACATTATAGTCATGGAAAAAATGACAGAAGCTGTTGAAAGGCTTGAGAATTTAATGTACGAACTCATGGAGGAATAAACAAACCATTTGATATATTTTCTTGAAGAATTTTTGTTAAATTCAAAATGGAAAAGAGCAAATAAATTCAAGGAATAATAAATAGAATATTGAAATTCATAATTAAAAAGGAAGGATTTTCCCTCTTCCTTTTTTCTTCTAAGTGCTAATCGATATTAAAATGTAATCTTTTAAAAAATAACGTCTTCTTTTTAGTTTTATTTTCTACTCCATTTTCATCATAAATCATAAGAGACGTTTTCCAAGTATTCCAGTCTTCGGTTGCAGGGATTAAAAACATGCACAGATAATTTTGGTCTTTTATTAACCCCCCCCTAATTAATAAAAATCTTGTATTTTATATTTCTTTTCCACGTTTCTCAGGTATTGAGTAGTATTCTTGTTAAATTCTTTTATCAATTTGTTACAATACTCCAAATCATCAATAAGAGGTTTAAATTTTTTAAGATTGCTAGGTTCCTCCATGAGTACATCATATCCAACAATGACCGAGTTGATGGCACTTGTGATTGTGAAGTACCTGCTTGTAAAGTCATAAGGGATATTTGCTCTCTCTTTTTCTAAAAATGAATGACTTTTTTCGAAAAAACCTTTGCTAGCTGTAAGAAGGTTTAAAAGTTCTTCGCCTATTTCTTCGTATGCGAGCACGCTTCTTAAAACCTCCACTGTCATATCTTCCGCCTCAGATAGTTGAATCAATCGATCATTAATAACTTTCATTGTACCGTAGCAACGAAAATTAAATTCCTTGTTTTTTTGCCAGTTGTTGTAAATCAATATTCCTACTGCTACCGAACCTGATATAAATGAACCGATTAATGAACCATAAAAACTGGGTGGTAACCCTGTACTTTGAACTGCTGCTCCTATTAAGAACATATCTTTCCCCCGAAAATTAGCTTTTTTTCTTTATTATCGCATGTAAAAAAAACAATGGAAATGAATACAAACAAATAAAAAAGCCCTCTTAATTCTTTGGTTTAAGAGTTGTCCAGTCCAAAATATTAATTGATTAATTTTAAAAAGGTAAATCATCTTTTATTATAGGGCGTACCTTTCTTACTAAATCCGTAATGGCATTTTCTCCGTTGTAAACAACACTAACAATTTGAAAGTCGCCTGGATAGCGAACAGAGCTTTTTATCTTTTGTATCCACTCATAAGCTGATACAGCAGCAGTCCATTCCGGTTCTTTTTTAAAGTCAGTTGTTATTACTGAACAACTACCAGACTGTAAGAACTTAGCACCGTTCGCAAACAATTGAACCTCAATCTGAATTTCCATTTGTATACTCCTAGATCTCTGTGGCTTTTCCTTCCTGAATTTAAAATGGACTTTTTTTAATCCTCAACGATCACACTAATAATTTCATTAAATTTAATTTTCTCGAAGGAACTATCTTTCTTCTGAATACTTAACTCTTTCGTGACAGGATCAATATACACACAGTATCCATGCAGTTCAATTGGATTTCCCTCGTTATGCAATCTAAAGCTTATCGGTAAATGATATTCCATTGCATAATGAATGTTGTTTTCAAACTCTTCAACCTGGTATTCATCAAGGATAGGTTTTTTATTTAAGAAATAATCGTCCTTATCCTTTTTTTTATTTAATGCTTTATGTTCTGGTAACATCAATGCTGCTTGCCATTTAATGATTCCTCTATCACGAATTGTACCCATTAGAAAGATACCTCCTTTTCATTTATTATATACGAACTAGTGTTCTTATGGGAGGTAGAAAAAAATGGCTATTCCACCCTAGAGTATTTAATGATTACATAACACAATTGTACAATTACACAAATTCGAAATGTAATGTACGAAGACACAAAGATAAGTACATTGGGGACATGAATTTGAGTACATAGAGTTATTAATCCACTCAAAACCGCACCAATTCAATCACTAAACTGTTTTGAGATACAAAATCGAGTACATTATAAACAATACAGTCATAAAAATTTATCTGTAAACACAAAGGGGAAGGCAATATCTACACCCTCCCCTTTTTCGAACAACATATATTTTTAATCTTCTTGATTACTTTATAAAAAGATTGATTATTTTTGTGATCCTTATAGAACTACGCACCCGTTAGTTCAACAAGGTTTTTACCTTTTTCCTTAGTTCTTCAATTTCTTCAATTATTAATTTTGGATATTCTTTAGGCGTTGTGTTCTTTGTATTTTTTTCCTTAAACACCTTGAAATCATTCAATGTAGTCCAAAAGTGTGTTGCTCCATCTAAAATGGCCTCTAAGAATTCTCTTTTAGGTAATATAGCTTGTGCAAACACCTCAACAGGTTCCCAATCCCCCACTATAGAAAACTCCAATAAACTGCTGTTTATTGAAAGTAACTTCATAAGATATGGATCGATACCATAAGGTTTTTCAACGCTCTCACCGTCTAAATATTGCTCTATACCAACTATATAATCAGTCCATAAATCTAACCCACTAGGAATATCATTTCCTACAACAATTTGATCATTATACTGAATCTTAATATGCATTTGAATATGCTCCGGAGTAAATTTTCGATGTTCAAAGATTTCTCTTAATTTAAAGGAATCATCTAAGGATATATAACTCTCTTCACCTTCACTAATTTCAACTAAAAATGTACTTATTTTAAACATCATTAAACTCCAATCTTTAATAAATTTTATAGCTATACTAACAAGTCCCTTTAGTTGCATAAATAAAAAGCTGCCTTAAAGACAGCTCCGATCTTCAGCTAACGCACCCGTTAGTTTAAGTGTTATACTTCACAAATTATTAAAAAATATTTAATTCTAGAAATTCATCAGTTTCCATAAAACCAAACTTCTTATACACTGGTCTACCCATTTTTGAAGCCCCAAGCCATATTTTTGAAATACCTGAAATCTTAACTTCATCAACTAATTTAGTTAACAGCTTTGTTGCGATTCCTTGCCCACGATAATTTTCATTAGTATACATATTTGTGATATAAGCCTTTTTTCCAGTCTTATTGGTGTAACAAGGTGGAAATTCATAAAAAATTACTGCACCACAAGCTATAATTTCTTCATTATCTTCCACTAGCCATTGAATTAAAGTACCATCACTTAGTTTATTTTTAAAGAAAACATATAGTTCTCTATCAATATCTATATTAGGTTCTATCCCCTCATCAACTAATTGCTTTTTTCTTAACTCGACCAATTTATCAATATCATCGATATTTGCTTTACGATATTTCAACTTCTCACAACTCCTTTATAAAATTACAACTGACCAGCCCCATAGCATAATTAATTCTCATCATTTTACCATTGATTCTTATTAAACTAAACAAAAAAGGTAAAAGTTCCCTTTCCTTATTGATTTTACCAAAAGACCATTTCCCTTATAGAAATAACCTGCCCCGTTAGTTCCATAATAGAAAACTGCTAGTTAAAGAACGTTTATTTCTTATCTCTAATTTCTTCTAAAATTTCTATTACACGATTGTTTTGTTTTTCTATATTCTTTAATCTTTTTTCAATAATACTTGAAGAAAAAAATACAATAAGTACAAGAGCTATTATCCCAACAAATAATTCCATATTTATCCTCCATTGAATTCAGTTTATGTTTAAAAGTATAACTTTACTAACCTATATTTTCCAGATCTGTTATGCAACTAACCTGCCCGGATAGTTCCATAAGAAAAGGAGCTGCTAATCAGCTCCTGATAATGAAGTAAAGCACCTGTTAGTTCATTAAGAAAAGCGATTCTTATTAAAGAATCGCGCCCTTTTCTGGAATTACTTGCTTGAATAAGCATATTAGATAGCTTTTCAAAAATCGCCCCATTATATAGAATTTTTCATTTACCTATATTACTCAGTTCTCTTGCTAAAATGGAACGCCTTAATCCTTTTTGTCGTAAAAATTCTTTTATCTCTTGTGGAGTTTGATAGGAAAGGCGAAGATGATAATAGTTAATGTATTCTATTAATGCAAAGCAATACAAAAACAAATAAAACCCGTTAAAATTAATTGGAGAGTAATTAGTATTTTTCAAGAATATAATAAATCCTAAACATAATAAAAAGACATTGATTCTTCTTAACCACAGGAAAATATATAATTGGCTATCGGATAAATTGTAACTTTTGTTATCCTTGACCTTTCTCCATTTTAAGTACCAATAGATACTACCTTGTAAAAGAATAAATTCGAGCAAAATAAATGCATAAATATTTTGCATAGAAGTTAAATAATGATCAAATTTATCCAATATATAGATATATATAACCCAAATAAAAGCAAACATTATTAACGCTGAAAATTCACCAAACATTAAGTTAAATAGTTTCTTTTCAACCTTCTTCTTCATCAAGTCCTCCTTATTCTAGAAAACTGCCCGATTACTTAATACCAATTATTTCAAAATAAGCAATCTAACTCAATCTTTTTTTTTCTACAAGGACGATGCTTACCCTTATTTCGGATAAGCGCCCGATCATTAACAAAAAAGCTTATTGTTTTCCCTGCATATTGGGGTACAGACACATGCCCATCAAGCTAACAACGTAAATGACTAGATATGAAATGATCCTTGTTTCAAAACTAGCGAGTGATGGAATAGTAGGCATGCCAAAGAATCCTATTAAAACGCGATTTTTTCGCTAGGCAGCTTGTCTATGCTTCACCGTCGTTTCATACACGACCCCTAGAATATCAAATACGGTCATCTTCTTATACCGATGACATTTACGACCGTTCTTTTTTAGCAGCTGATAAAGGCGATGCAGGATGTTCAAAAGTTCTTCTGTGCCAACTGCTATCGCTTGAAACAGT
This sequence comes from Peribacillus sp. Bi96, assembly GCF_918698115.1. Classification (GTDB taxonomy): domain Bacteria; phylum Bacillota; class Bacilli; order Bacillales; family DSM-1321; genus Peribacillus. The sequence continues at coordinate 1,586 of NZ_CAKKLV010000033.1, read as the reverse complement.
AACGGAAAGTAATCTTTAATCATATAAATCGCTTTGTATTCACTCAACTCCTGCTTTTTCTTTTCAAGCAGAAGCTGTCGCATTTGAAACATCGTAGAAGAACAGAGGAGAATGCCAATGAGTTGTCCATATAAATGGCACTCTAGGCGTTCTTTTTTGATCGTTTTGCATTCATCGATTTCAAAGAATGACTTCCATGTTTTAAATAAAATCTCAATCTGCCAACGCAGGGAATAGAGGGAATGGACATAATCAGTGGGGACTTCTTCTGGCGATGTGTTCGTGATATAGACGTTCATTCCCATCAAGCGCTTACTTTTCTCCTTCATGACAATGCCTTTCTTCTTTTCACGTATCGCTTGGTTTTTCAGGCGCGTTTGCGTTTGGTTGTCGGTTAAACGATGAATCATGACACGTGCTGGAAGCTTCTGATTTTGGCCCATGTATGCCTCGGGGATTTCTATCGTTTCACCAGGGGGTAGACCAGACATCATTTGTGTCATATCAAGCTGGATGTATTCGGTTTGCTTTTTTAACGTGCCATTGTTGAAGTATTCGGGCTCAGGGTTCTTGATATAAATGCGTGTATTCAGCTTCAACCGCGAGATAAAGTAAGCCTCTTTATCATGAATGGCTTGTAAGTCTCCTAAATCGAAGTAACCAAGATCACGCAAACACAAATCGCCTGCCTCTACGGTTTCAAGGCAGATGGTACCGTATGTTTTATCATTATTCTTTCCTGGTCCAAGTTGCACGTTAAGAAATTGACCACTAAGTAAATCATATTCCAATTGGATTTTCACGCCTGCCGTATGACTACTCCCACCAGAACCTCGATAGTCAGTGGCGAAATGATCAGGCAGTTGAAAAACTGTCGCATCTAAAATACGGATACGATTGAAAGTAGAGATAATGTGTGCAGAAAGCGATTGATTTGAACAGAGTTTTTGTGTGAGCAGAGAAGTAAAGACTTCTCGAAGAAATGCGACAGCTGCTGGATTAAAGCGTTGATTCAGCCCTTCTGGGCTTATTAATACACCCGTCGAAGCCTCTAAACGACTACATAATTGCGTAAGTGATGTACTAGCGACTTCTTGGCAGAGCCAAACGCAAAGGGCAATAAGTCCATTTGCTTGATACTTACTAGATCGTTGTACAAAGCCCACCTGTTTGGCAGTTTCTTGTATGACAATTGGAGATAGAAAACGTTGTAATTCTTGTGCAAAAAGTGTCAGTTCACTGGAGATGATAGGATTCATAAAAAAACACCATCCTTTCTCGTAAACTTCTTACAATAAGAATAGCGTTTTTTCATTCTTGAAGGTATTGTTTAAACTTAGCTTGATGGGCATGTGGTAGGACCCCTAGATGAATTTGTTTAAACTTGATAACCTCCTCAATAGACCATTTTTAGGTTAGTCAATGCCAGGAGATGATAACAAACAAAAAAAGGCCTGGTATTGAAGTGAACCCAAAAAGTTAGACACTTTATTTAATTAGGCAGCCTTGAGGGCATGAATCCGGTAATCTACCGGGCTCATGCCTTTTAATTTTACCTTGATTCGTTGATGATTGTAGTAATGGAT
>NZ_CAKKLV010000032.1 GCF_918698115.1 Peribacillus sp. Bi96 | reverse complement strand
GATTTATAGGATTTTTCCCCTTCTAAGTACTCTAAAACTGCATGTAATTTTTCGTCTATCGTATATTTAGTCAAAAAAACTGCACCTCCAATTGTTAGATGTTGTCTAACAATTGGGGTGCAGTTCATATTCCAGACCTCTTTCATAATCACATCCGATGCGTGAATCAACTACCTTTTGGATTTATCTTTTATAGTTTTTGCTATTACTAAAAAAATGATGATGTTAATATAGAAGTAGCTATTAGAAAAAATTATAGGAGTGAAGGACAATGAGTGTACATAAAGCCCTTACGTTACATGCTCAAAAACAAAATCAACTTTTTACTGAATTTTCCCTATTAGACCAACAACGTGAAGATTATATTCAAGGAGCTATAGAATTATGTAAGGCTGAAAAGGATTTTACAACAGACCATATTAATCAAATCACTATGCAAATCAATGTTCTTGCAAACCAAAGGCTAATACCTACTCGTAAATTAGTTACCCCAGAAATGGTTCATTCATATGTGGAGTCATTAAAGTAAAATAATTTACTGATCTCTTAGTCGTAAGAAAAAGCACCGAATATCGGTGTTAACCTTCGACCTCCTAATCAAATATTAAAGATAATTTATAGCCCCCAGAAATGAGGGCTCTTTTTCTTTTAATCAACCATTTTTATAAAAGGTAAGACTTGCTTTTTCTCGATGCTCTCCATGAATGCGGCGGGACCCCTTATAGAACTAACGCACCCGTTAGTTTAAGTGTAATATTTCACAAATATTATAAATGAGAAAAATGAATAACTAAAAATACAATAGGAGGAATTATTATTGAAGGTAGAAGATTTAAAGTATTAAATTTCTTAATCCCCAAAATATTTAAACCAGATGCGATTATCAATATACCTCCTACAATCGTCACTTCGTTCAGAAGATCATTATTTATGGAGTTCTGCATTAAAATAGCAATTAAATAAATAGCACCTTGCCAAATAAATAAAACAATTCCTGCAACAGCTATCCCAATACCAAATGTGGATGCTAACACAATCGAGGTAATCCCATCCAACACCCCATTTGCAAGCAGATACGTATAATCTCCCTTTAACGCTGCCTCTACAGGACCTAAAATAGATAACGTTCCAATACAAAATAATAGGATAGCAGTCGCTAACCCCTCAGCTAAATTACCTCTGGAATATTTATTAACTAAAGCATTAAATTTTGATTCTAAATTCAGCCTTTGACCGAGCAATCCCCCTACGGCTAAGCTTACAATAAAAAGTACCGGATATTTGCTGGAAGGTAAATGTTGCACTAGTGCATTTATTCCTAACCCCAACGCAACTAACCCCATAGCCTGCATTAGAATGTTGTGATATTCATCTTTTATCCCCTTTTTAAAGATGCTTCCGATAATGCTTCCGATTACTATCATCATTGTATTAAAGATTGTTCCAAACATAATCATTTCTCCTTTTAATTATTGTTCTATCCAAAAATATAGACCCTCCTGTAACGGGAGGGTCAACACTTTATTGGTATTTGTATTTCTGTCAGATAGTCTTCTTTACTACCGGAGATATAATGGTCAATTATTGTTCTTTCAATGGAATCCCCGATAACTTGGAAACCGTTATCTTGAATACAATTGAGTAAGCTTCTATAATGTTCGGGTGAATCGCTGTGATTTCCATTATAATAAATGCAGGCATACATTCCTTCGGGAATAGTTGTCACTAAAGGATTCTGAATATCATCTTCTTCGACTAAAATAAATATCGAGTTATATTCATTGAACTTGTTGTTTAATGTATTATTAATACTTATCGTAAGACCTACTCCCCCAATAAATATAGAAGAACTCATATTAGACAGACTCTCTAATCGTCGTAAGGAAACTTCCATCTCAGGTTCTGAACTGATTATTTCCATTAATCTTACTATCCTTCTCTCTTTCCTCTCCTGTATGAATGGCACTTCCAATTCTTTTATTTCTCGTGCTAATTTAATGTCCTTGATTCGATTTTGGAACCTTCGGTTAATTCGTTCCAGTTCTTTCATTTTTTTTTCGGTTAATCGTTTCTGTTCCTCTAAGAGATACAAAAAACCATCGATATTCCTGTGATCCAGATGTCCCTTGATCTCCTTTAATGAAAAACCTAAATCCTTTAAATAATGAATAGTGTTCAAATGTTCAAATTGTTCCGTTGAATAATATCTATAACCGTTGTTTAGATCCGTATGTATAGGTTTTAATAAATCAATTTCATCATAATATCGAAGGGTTTTTACGGTCGTATTATGGAGTTTAGCCATTTCTCCAATTGAAAATCTATTCTTCAATTTAATCTTCCTTTAGAAAAACTTTTTATTATCACTATAATACACAATTTTACGAAGTTAAACTAACCTGCCCCTTTAGTTCCATAAGGAAATGCGGTCTTAAATACAATTCTGCTCTTCTGCTAACGCACCCTTCGTTCAACTATAAGTAAAAATCCACTTACATCACTATACAGATAATTTTGTAAACAAAAAGGCGTTGACCCTTTTGGTCAACGCTCTAAAATCGATAAAATACATTAATAACTAATACATGAACCTATTCAACTATGCCAAGCATAAATTTCAATATCAACCTTCATTCTCTTCTTCTTCATATAAATCGTGTTCACCAACATAAATTGGGCCGTTTGCATAATCAATTCTGATTGGCCATTCATAAGGAACGGATAAACGGCTTGCTACACCTCTCCAAAATTTACTCGAATCGGTTTCAAAATCCTGAAACTCTTTTAATAGTTCTTTATATGACGCTCCGTCAAATTGTATATTCATTTCCTGCAATCTCATGAAAGCCATATGTCTAATTTCAAGCTCTGCTGCCTTTTCCATTTCTTCTTCAGTAGCCACTTCGATAATGGTTCCTGGCGGGGGTAAAATAGCGTAGATATTATCTACCTCTTCTCCCATTTCTTGTGCGGGAATCAATTTATTCCGAATCCGATTAATCATAAAGTCAACTCCTAATGGTTTTCATCTATTATATATAAGTCTATCGAGCTGCGTAAACTAATACTCTTCATGTTCAACCAACGCACCCGTTAGTTTAAGTACAATCATTCACAATCTCTATTAACTTCTCTAAAATTTTTAAGTTATGTACTAAAACTATACTTTGGCATCGCATAAAGTATAGAGGTTATTTCAAGTAAAATAAAACTGCCAAGTTGATTTTTAAAATCACTTATTTATTGAGTTCATTAGTTGGAAGAAGTATTCAGGTTTGTGAGTCTTATTTAGGTTATACCACGAGTGTAATGTATCTGGTGCAAATACATCTAATTTTTTCAGTACTTCCATCGCAAATTCCAAAGGAGCTACTCCTGATGCAGTAACCAAATTTTCACCCGTTACTACAGGTTCCATCTCATAAAAATTTTCTCCTTTATAATTAGGACAGACCATTTTAATATACTCTAAGCTATTGCTTGTATGCTTTCTAGAATCTAGATATCCCATATTCGCTAGTCCCTCAGTAGCACCACAAATAGCAGCAACAATAGTGCCAAGCTTTAAAGCCTCGCCAATTTTTTTCAAGATAGGTTGATGAATAGCTTCTCCCCAAGTATTCCCTCCAGGTAGAATTACAAGATCTTTACTATCAAAGTTACATTCATCAAGAGAAATATCTGGTTTTATACTCAGTCCCCCCATCGTAGTAATAATTTCTTTATTCGCTCCTACTGTAATTACTTTTAAAGGTGCTAAATCTTTTTTGAAATATCTTCCTGAATTTAGTTCAGCAATTAAATATCCATATTCCCAGTCTGACATTGTATTAAATACATATAGATAAACTTTTTTTATTTTCATCTACTAACACTCCAATCATAATTTTCATAGTTTATTTTTTCCACATCAAAAGTTACCCCACCAAAAAAAGAACGTACGTTCCTTTTAATGCAATTATATTCCAAAATTAACCAATAGTCAATTTCTTATGGAACTATCCTGCCCCGTTAGTGCCATAAGAAAAAGGCTGCCTCAGCAACCTTCCTTATTGAAGTAAAGCACCCGTTAGTTCAAGTAGGCACTAGTGCAACTTTTATTTATTTATCTACTCCTGCATCTATTTTCCAGCTATTTTGCAACTTCCGGATATAAATGATCTGACCAATGTGATATGCGTTATGAGTTGACACATTTCCGAGTATTGCCCACCATTTCACGTGTCCAGGATAACCATTAACTTCTCTCTCAACTTTTTCTTCAGATAATAACTCTTGCCAACGTAAAAGCACCTCTAATAGTTGTTTTTTTAAGTCAGCAAAAGTATGATTTTCAGGAATAATAAAGCTGTTATTATTATTTCCTATTGAAGGCACAGCATCAACGTGAGATTTTTGGTACCTTGTTTGCCATGTTTGATTCCAATATAGTAGATGCTGCACAATTTCAGCAATACTATTACTTTCTTCGTTCGGCTTCCAACATGCATGTTCCTCAGACAATGTTTCTACTGAATCTGAAAATGGTAGGTACCAACTTGGGTCATTAGCATTTGCCAACAACTGATCCGATAAAACATCTTTTGCATGAACCATAACAAACACTCCTAATTTTTATATACTGTTTTTTCTAAATCTTTAAACAATATCATCTTATTATATTCTACATAGTATATTGATTGTCCTGTTCTTATTAAGCTAACCTGCCCCGTTAGTTGCATAAAGAAAAAGGCTAACACTATTAAAGTCTCGTCTCTTTCGCTTTAGCGTAAATAGTGGAACGTGGAACGCCTGTCATTTTAGCTATCTCATTTACACTTAATCCGTTAGATTCTCTCTCCTGAAACAGCTTCAAAGCCTTTTTAACGTCCTTCTCGTCCTTTCCTTTACGTCCCATATGGAGTTCCTTTAGCTTTTGCCCTTTCTCACGTCCCTCAGTGGTCCTATCTTTGATTAAATCACGTTCAAACTCAGCAATAGCCCCCAGCATAGTAAACATTAGCTTTCCAGATGGTGTACTAAAATCAATCTGTTCTTTGATGAATACTAAAGCTATTCCCCGTTCTCTAGTTCCTTAGCAATCTTTTGTAAATCAAATGTACTCCTAGCTAGTCTGTCTATTTTGTAAACAACCAGCTTGTCTCCTTCCCTTAAAAAGTCTAACGCCTTAATCAGTTCCTCACGATCACTTTTAGCACCACTTTGTTTCTCCATGAATATCTTCTCACAGCCATATTCTTTTAACTTCTCTTCCTGTAAATCTAATGATTGATCAATGGTGCTTACTCGTCCGTATTCATAATCACATCCGATGCGTGAAACAACTACCTTTTGGATTTATCTTTTATAGTTTTTGCTATTGCTAAAAAAATGATGATGTTAATATAGAAGTAGCTATTAGAAAAATAGAAAAAATTATAGGAGTGAAGGACAATGAGTGTACATAAAGCCCTTACGTTACATGCTCAAAAACAAAATCAACTTTTTACTAAATTTTCCCTATTAGACCAACAACGTGAAGATTATATTCAAGGAGCTATAGAATTATGTAAGGCTGAAAAGGATTTTACAACAGACCATATTAATCAAATCACTATGCAAATCAATGTTCTTGCAAACCAAAGGCTAATACCTACTCGTAAATTAGTTACCCCAGAAATGGTTCATTCATATGTGGAGTCATTAAAGTAAAATAATTTACTGATCTCTTAGTCGTAAGAAAAAGCACCGAATATCGGTGTTAACCCTCGACCTCCTGACACTCATTTTATAGATGAGTGTTTTTTTATGCTCAAATCTCCAAAAATACTCGTTAGTTCTACAAGAAAAATATAGAAAGCTAGTTTACCTTTATCCTGCATATATTCAAATATGGACAAGATAAAGGGTGAATAATTGATGACTAAACAAACTCTTTTTAAAGGAACTATGATTTTAACAGTTGCCGCATTCATTACAAAGATATTGGGATTCGCTAACGGAATAGTATTAGCAAATGTAATAGGTCCTGAAGGCGTCGGACTTATCATGATGGCAATGCCTGTTACTGGTCTTTTAATTACATTAACTACGTTAGGACTTCCCATAGCTATATCTAAACTGGTTGCTGAAGCTGAAATAAAGGGAAACTATAGACGTGTAAAAAAAATCCTGATTGTATCATTAGTAACTACTAGCTTTTTGGGATTTATTTTAATGATTATTGCAATTTTCGGTGCTAAGGCATTATCTTCACACTTCTTAACAGATCAAAGAGCTTATTATTCTTTACTTGCCGTTATACCGATAGTCCCTATTGTGGCAGTTTCTTCAGTCATAAAAGGATATTTCCGTGGCAAACAAAACATGACGCCAATTGCGCTATCCCAAGTAATTGAGCAAGTTGTTAGAATTGGGCTTATATTTTTTCTAGTTCAGTGGCTTCTTCCTTACGGAATCGAATATGCTGCAGCTGGGGCAGTTCTTTGTGGCATTATTGGAGAAGGATTTTCTCTACTATATTTATTTTCTGTTTTTAAATGGTCCAAACATAAAAAATTCAAATTACACCATTCCTTTATTAAACAGCTCAGCAAAGGTAAGGAAATTTTCTTCGATTTACTTCAAACTGGTCTGCCGACAACTGGAAACGGCTTTATACAATCTTTGATAGGAATTATTCAGCCCATTCTGATTACACAAAGTTTGGCTCTGGCCGGTATTGGAACGGCTTTAGCTACAAAACAATATGGTATTGTGATGGGATATGCTATACCTTTAATGCTTCTTCCGGGTTTTGTAACGAATTCTTTATCAGTAGCTTTAGTACCAGCCATTAGTGAATCGAAAGAGAATAATAATCATCTTCTTATTAAGAAAAGAATTCAACAAGCTGTAAACATAGCTTTGATTGTAGGCGTTCCATGGACAATCATTTTGTACGTTTTTGCAGAGCCCTTAACGACTCTGATATATAAGTCACCAGAAGCAGGTGCTTTTCTTAAAATCATGGGGCCATTCTTTCTATTACACTATTTCCGTACTCCCTTTCAAGCAGTACTGATTGGTTTAGGAAAAGCGAAAACTGTCATGATAAATAATTTAGTGGCTTCTATAATATCCTTAATTTCTATAGTCCTTCTTGCTTCAAACCCTGAATTAGGGATTTATGGAGTCGCCCTATCTTTAAATATAGGATTGACCTTAGGTACATCCCTTCATTTCTTTTCAATTAAAAAATTAATTGGGTTTTATTTAAACCTAATCGATACTATCAAAGTTATTTTATCCGGTATTATTATGGGGTACGGTGGATTAATTACATTTAAATATATTGAAAATGAGACTACAAATTCAATCGTGATATTGGTTATATCTTTAACGATTTCCTTGCTTAGTTATCTACTATTTCTACTTTTTTTCAAAATCATTGATTTTAAAAAATTGCATAAGTAGCATACATTTAACTAACTTACTGATCGGTGACAATACAGTTATTTAATTTTTCTTTTAACACACTTAACACCGTCCTATTATTCAGACGGTGTTAAAATTTTCTTTAACCATCAGCAGAAATAAGTCATTTAAACGTCTTCCTTAAGCAACTAGCGCACCCGTTAGTTTAAGTACATTTCTTCACAATCTTCGCTATATACTTTAATATAAATATCCAATTTGTATAATAGAATAATAATAAAGAAAGGATGTTTACAATCAAAACTTTTACAAATAACTTCAAAAACATCTTATTAGTTATTTTTTTCGTAGTTTGCGTTGTTAATGTTTTTAGTGATAATGAACAATTTAATATAGCTACTAATGTGGCTGCCATGATTTTAATTAGCATCGTCGGATTAATTAACAGAATATATGCAAAAAAAGAAGTATAATCGCAAAAATAAAAAGGAGCTGAAAGCTCCTCAGGCTGTCGAGAAACCCTCGACAGCCTCTATTTTTTTCTATTTGATTCATCCATAGTAGATATGTCATATAAAACTAACCTGCCCCGTTAGTGGAATACCAAAAGCTACCTAAGATATTGAAGAATTAACTGATATAATGCTATGCAAAGTCCTAAAATACACGCTTTCATTTTAGATGGATGGTTTCTTTTACTGCAAAACAAGTAAAAGAAAACTAATATAAAACCCAACGGAATCCATAGCTGAAAGACACCTTCTTTTGTACTGCGAGAAAAAATTGGAGCAATGTAAGTGCTTATCAGAAAGTAAAAGAAAATCGTAAATCGTCGTGTTTCTAATTGCTTGCTCCACCTTACTAAAAAGAAAATAATAATTATTGCGATAATCGTAATGTGTAAAGGGGGTAGCACAATAGCACCGTTCCCAAACTTGAATTCCAATCTGAATTGCCCTCCTTTTTTTATAGTGTATCACCATTTATAGGGAAATTTGGAATGTTTTCATTTGAAGTCATATCTTCCTCCGTAAATATCATTTAACCATATTCCTTATTCCACTAACCTGCCCCTTTAGTTTAAGTACATTTTTTCACAATCTCAATAGTGTAGAGCCTTTTTAGACACAATCCAATCACCTACAAAATAGAGTTCATAATGTCCATATGACTTGTATCAGAATGCTTATCGTTGTAAATACGCATTATCCTGATGCTACCCCTATATAAGGTAATGAAGGTAGTTGCTACTTATATCTAACTGATACAGCTGATACAGATAAGCTATTGATATGTATAGAGGTCCTGGGTGGTGCTCAGAGGTACAGTGATGGTGAATCATATGTTCTATCAGTATGCTTCAATGAGTGAACCAGCAGTGACAGTAAGGTGCAGTCTGTTTTGTATCCCTACCAATGATAGATGATATGTCTAATGGGTTATGTCGTTATGCTTATGATGGTTGATGTATTATGCTATGAGTAAGCAAGGAGCATGACGTTATGATGATAGGTAGTTCAATCGATGATGGATACAACATAGAGAGCACAAGAAGAGAAGCATATCAAGCAGGTCAAGGTAAACAATGTTTACCCTCCATTGATAGAAGATTCAGTTACAAATCCGCAGGGATCCAAATGAGTTCGAGGAAAGACTTAAAGGTACGCCCTACCACTTTTTTAACTATAATAACGTGTGAAGTGTCGTTCACACTACAGGACCCAAAATGCGGTTTGACCGTGAACTTTAAAAATCTAATCTTTACATTTTCAAAGGAAAAAACATATAAATATATGTTATATTATGGAACAACAAAGAAGGAGGAATTGTTCATGAAATACCATTACAATTTTATAATTGATGGAAAGCTCATCGAAGTTGAGGAAAGAAATTATGAACGTGCTGAGCAGCGTGCTAAAGAAATTCTGGCAGAAATGAATCAAATAAAAGCCAAAAAATAAAAGCCTAATCGAGACTAAAAATCTTGGTTAGGCTTTTATTTTTGCTTTTTTTTTAATTTCCGCCTGCTTCTATGGAGCATTTCACGAGTTTTTCTTTCATTTACAGGATTTTGTTCAATGATGAATATACATTGTCTGACAATCAACTTAATTCATTAATGTAATTAATAAGAAATTAGGTAATCATTATTCTGTTGGTGATTATGGGTTGAAAATGAGATATAGTGATGTACAGGAACAAAAGGTACTTTTTGGTCAGATGTAGATGCTTCATGTGAAGTTTCTGATTCAAAAGCTGAAAAAGTAGGTTATGATATGAATGCTGTAGGAACTTATAAATTGAATGTTAACCTTTCTAATGGCTATATAGTTCTTACTAGTTATCTCAACTTACTTCTTTAAATAAAACTAGTAAAGTTGCTCGTGTTTATCAAAGATACACATATAGAGATTAAAATTTTTAATGGGGTTGAATTAAAATGAATGTATCGTCTTCTTATTTTATTTTTGGTTTAATAAACATGATTTTAATGATTGGAGCTATACCAGCTATCATATACGCTTTATATTTATTACGAAAAATTTCAAAAAAATAAAGTAAAAAAAGGAAGAGGGACATTTGTAGTTCCTCTTCCTTTTTTGTGCCTTTGTTTCTTCAGCAAATCTTAATATTATCAAGCCTTTTATCTATTCGAATAATTACTTAAACACTACTACCCTTTTCTCATGTAAAGGTAGCTGAGTTTTTAGTTGGATGTGCAAAATAACACTTAAAATAAAATAAGTGCAAATTATCGGGTAAATGACAGTACACTGCCCCTACAAGCAGCAAAAAAAGACGATTAGCTATTGCTTAGTCATCTCTTTAACTTTAGCGTAAATAGTGGAACGTGGGACACCCGTCATTTTGGCTATATCATTAACACTTAAACCATTAGATTCTCTTTCATCATACAGCTTTAAAGCCTTCTTAACGTCCTTCTCGTCCTTCCCTTTACGTCCCATATGAGTTCCTTTAGCTTTTGCCCTTTCACGTCCCTCAGTGGTTCTATCTTTGATTAAATCACGTTCAAACTCAGCAATAGCCCCCAGCATAGTAAACATTAGCTTTCCTGATGGTGTACTAAAATCAATCTGTTCTTTGATGAATACTAAAGCTATTCCACGTTCTTCTAAATCCTTAGCAATCTTTTGTAAATCAAATGTACTCCTAGCTAGTCTGTCTATTTTGTAAACAACCAGCTTGTCACCTTCCCTTAAATAGTCCAACGCCTTAATCAGTTCCTCACGATCACTTTTAGCACCACTTTGTTTCTCCATGAATATCTTCTCACAGCCATATTCCCTTAACTTCTCTTCCTGTAAATCTAATGATTGATCAATGGTGCTTACACGTCCGTATCCTATAATAGCCATTATGTATAACCTCTTTTCATTTGTCTAAAAGTTTATTAACTTCTGTAATTTTATTCTAGACTAACTTCCGGACATTTTGAAGGGTTATTTTTAGGGCGAATTGAAGGGTTTTTTCAAGTCTCTAGAACTTGTAACTTTTAGACACTAAAGAAAAGGTAAATAGACAAAAAAAAGACCGCTGTTAAACGGTCGCACTTCATAAAGCAACTTACTTAATTTCTTTATCGACAATATTCAGAAATTCAACAAAGTCATCTAAAAAAATGTTTCGATCGTACAATTCATATTTAAATTCAGGATTAGCATCATTAATCTTTTCATCAATGTCCTTAATATCTTCTTTAATCTTTTCAATCTGTTCTATATAGAAATTCGGGTCATCCTTTTGGTGGTCTTTAATTGCATTAAATTTAAGTTCATCATTGTGCAAATATCCTTGGAAATGCGAGGATTCATTTGAATCTCGCTCAATAATTGAAATCGTTTGATAATATTCACTTTCAGGAATTTTAAAATGTAAGGTTTTATCCTGACTAGCTTCCAAAGAAGCAAAGAAGCGACCTGAATTGATTTTATTAACTATGAGCGTTAAAGAATCGCCGTTCATTTCTTCTGTTATTGAGCAACCTTTTGTTTCAAAGTATTCTTTAAAATCATTTAATGCTTTTTGACAAGCTTCATCTTTCTTTGATACGTATTCGGTTGAAGATTCATATCGGTCATATTTGGTACGAAACTCAATACATAAATTTTTAAGATCATCTTTCAAAGACTGTACACTAAGAATATTATCAAATCCCATTTTAAAATCCCCTTAATTTTATTTATACCAACTAATAAAAATTCTATAAAAACAAAGAAACACCTTTTTCTAATAAAAAAAAGACCGCTGTTAAACGGTCGCACTTCAATCTGGCTAAAACCAATGATTCCATATTTTGCTTACACGGTCTGATAATGGCTGAATCGCTGATGCTACCACTCTTAAAATTGCGATAATAAACAATCCAACAATTCCCACACCACCGCAGGATAAGAAAATATAAAATGCTACTTCCCACCAAGACATAAAATCCCCTTTCGCACGTTTCAATACATTATAACTTTTATACACGTACCTTTTACGAACGTCCTGAACTATTTACCGAAACCGGTGTAACAAGAATGACTATCTATAACATTAAGAAAAGAAGTAAGAGCATGTATTAAACATGCTCTTCTTAATAAAAAGGGTTATATTTTATAATCCTTTCATCAATTTGATGTAAATATTCGTCAATTTCTTTGGTTGTTTTACAGTGGCGATAAACAAGTGCATAGTCAATGGCATTAGGGTTCTTGTTATATGGTACTAAAAACCATTTTATTTTTTTTAAGGCAATGTTAGTCAATTCGGTATGACGAGAAGCAAGTTTTTCAAAAACGTCTTTATATGTGTTATATGCATACTCAACTAACGAAATTTTATCTTGGGTTTTCATTGTTAAATACTCTTCTAAAGAATTAGTTGCTTGAGCAACTAGGAAGGAGATTTTATACATATCCCATGAATGATTAAGATCAACAATTATTTTATGTTTTAATTGCTGGCTTTTTTTCAATGCGTTAAACGTATGAATATTTAGTATTAGCTTATCAATAAGACCTTTATATTTTTCAAAGAAATCTTTATCTGATAAATCCCTAATATCTTCAGCTATGTCTCTCTCATTATCTTGAATAAATCTGCGAGCAATATGCGCTTCACCATCTTGATAAATAGTGTTGGCAAAACCTTTCTTTTCAGGAATTCGTAATTGTAATTCCTCTTCTAGTAGCACTTCGTGTTCACGCTTTAGTTTCTTAATAATCCATATAAGCCTATCATTCATTTTGTCCTCAATCTCATCAAACAGCATCACACTATATTTAAATTCATCGTTCATTCTAAATCTAATCTTGTTTATAGGAGCAGCATGTTCTTTAGGACGATGATAAGTATAATTTGTTGTTACCCTTTTTCGATTAAAGACATTATTTTCTGTTACTGTTTCAAAATTAAAATCGATTGTTAGCTCTTCTTTTTCTATATCCAAGAAGTAACAAAGCCCAACCTCACCATAAAGCTTTTTCTCTAATTCGTTTCTTTTTCTTGCGTCTGTATGATCCTTGGCTCTAGAAAATTTAAGATACGTAGTTTTATCTAAAATCCAAAATGCTTGTATTCCAGCAGTGTTATAAAGGTTATGCCTACTTTCCCAATCAGTAAGACTAAGTTGACTATGCTGAAATTCAATAGCCCACCTTAATCCTTTAAAATTCCCATGAGTGTGCTTTATAAATACATCTGCAATTTGTTTGGTTTCTGGAATATATACTTCATATTCTATTTCAGCTCTTGGAAATCGACTCTTAAGTAATTTATATAGAATTTCTTTTCCTTTTACATGGGAGTCAGTTTCTGGCTCATGATAATCTGTAACACATTCTGAATTATGATGTGCGAAATGAGGTCTTTTTACCTTTCCTGGCTTATAAATAACAGTGCTTTTGCAATTCGGGCAAAGCAACGCCTTTTTAGTAGAGAGTATTTTAGTAGTATCAACGTTACAATTTGATGCTATTAAGGTATCCTCATTAGATGTAATGCATCTTAACAAATTAATCACCTTTCTTTTAGAAATATTTGTTATTTAATTTTAAACTATAAGATAAAAAATAAGTCGAGAATTTAAAATTTAAAATCAGGTGTAACTAGAATGACTATAAAAATTAAATAAACGCCAATCCCTTATAGATATAAGATTGGCGTTTTGGCGTACTTCTTAAAGTTACAAATATGTTAAGTTCATTTTATAAACAACATTTTAAGAAATGTTTTTCAATTCCTCTGTTAATCGTAGGAATTCTACTTTGTTTTTATCCTGTAATGACTGGTCAATCTCTTTTCGGATTTGCTCTTTTCGGAAATTAAGAAGGGCTTTGTTTATCACCATTTCAGCAAATTCAGAATCCTTGACGTTTATTTCAGGTTGTGGTGGTGTATTAGCCAAATTCTTTTCCATAGGAAACCAACTCCTTGACCTTTTTTCTATTATAACAAAAGTTTTCAGACTATTAAAATAATTAGCCAAGTAATTCCAATGAAATAATCCGTTTGCTCAATGAAAATGAATCAGTGAAAAACATAATTAAAAAAACAGGTGTAACAAGAATGACTATCTATAATATAAGAAAGAAAATATGAATTTTGTGTAATTGTACTATTGTGTAATTGTGTTAGAGTTACAAAGTACATATAAAAGCAGCCTACATCCTTATTATTATCAAGACCTAAATTAAAAAAGATTTATAAATTAAAGGTCATAACATATTATATATGCCTAATATGTTATGACCTTTGTTATGCAACTAACGCACCCATTACTTTAGGTATCTATATTTTCAAAAAATATTTTATTAAAAAAGGATACACTCCAAATCTGATTTTATATGTAGTTACCAATTTCATTTAGTAAATTTATAACTTATGACATATTTTGTTGTATACGAAAAAAAAGTAGTATTATTTAGACATGGGGGGTTTTCAATGAAGGAAAAATTTAAAAACATATTTTTAAAATCCGGCAAAGTGATGAATGGGTTACTGAGCTCAAAAGCGGTAAATATATGGGCTATAATGTTTATTTTATTAATATGCATCTTATACTTTTTTAATAGAGTTAGTGATGTGCTAAATACCATAATTTTAGGATTATTAATGATTACAATGTTTTATCCATTTGTTGTTTATAATCTAAGGGCTTATTTGAGTGAGCGACCAAAATTTATTCTAAAATTTATTCGTCAAGAAACAGAAAACCCTGCACAACTATTTGATATATTTAGTCATAGGTCTTTTCTATATGGAATAATAATTTATTCATTTTTTTTCTCGCTTTATATTGGAATGATTATTTATGCAATTGGTATTATATTTAATTATAATTTTGATTTAAGTTGGTGGTGTTATAATTTATTCTTCTTAACGTCCGCCTTATTTTCAATAGTTTATTTCATGTATCATATTTCAGTAAAGGATATTTCGACAAAAAAAATTAAAGTAAGAATAAGATTTTATTTAGCAATTATTGCTACCATAACAGCGAGCTTATTTGGATTATCTTTAAAAGAAATATTATTTCCTCTAATTACTTATCTAGGAATTGCATTAGCATGGTTATCCTTTTTTGTAGAGAAAATAGAGAGTGAACAAGAATAATTAAGGGTCGAGTAGTAGCAATAATTGGGGCAAGTAAAGTACATCATGTTACAAACACTTTTAAAATTTGCAATTGGAATTGGTCAAAGGAATTATTAGAGGTGTAAACACTTTCGGTGTCAACTAATATAAAAAAGGATACAGGTTTGCTCAACTGTATCCTTTCCTTCTTCTACAAACCTGATCGTTAGCACAAGAAGCGATTGTTAGCTTATATTTAAGATTGTTCTCATAACAATTCGGACATCCACTACGATTACAATTTCTATTGTATATTCGTGCCTCCCATTCGTGACTGCACTTTTTACATAACCACCAAACTTTAGAATGAGAGTTTGCAAAGAAAGCTTGCGGACCTTTTTCATTTTTAGTTGGGTGCCACTCCTTAACTAGTTCTGAATTTACAGCAGCTAAATTATTATCCGAATGCAACCTTCTATTCCCACAGTCAGGACAGTTGTTGCCTCCTTGTGTTCTACTTGCAATTGTAGCAGACCATTGATGCCCATGAATACAAATCCAATTTACTTTTTCATGGCTTGCAACTTTAAAATTTTCTGGTTTTAAATCCCCATTCTTATGGTAATCCCATTCTTTTAAAAGTATGGGTCTAACATTGGCTAATGAATTTTCATATTCCCAACGATCCATTAAATCTAAAATCGACACATTATCTCTTTTAATATTTATATCAGGACTTTGTTGAACATGATCAGTAAATATCTTTTCAAGACACGTTTGAAATGATTTCATTGAATGATTTTTAAGATCATAAAAAAATGTATTTGGATTTGGTGATTTATATGTAGGGCATTCCGGTTCTCGAATTCTAATGAGCTTTGTATATGGCATTTTTTCTAACAACGCAATGTCTTTTTTTATATCACGCTTATAATCCTTATGATATAGACCTCCGTCATACTCTATAACTAAATTAATCGAAGAAATGTAAATATCCAAAACCATACGTGTGCCTAAAAGTGATGTTTCCATTTCAACATCATCAAAATGCTTTTTAAAATAATAAAAGAGTGCATATGATTGTTTGGACACTTTCTTCGTTGTATTACACCTTGGACACCCTGTTCCACCACTTGTCCGATGTTTTGGAGTTGTTTTCCACTCATGTCCCTTCTTACATCTCCATAAAACCTTGTAAGATGAGCCAGGTGAGACATCTTTTGCAGTCTTACTTTTATAATCAATACATTCAACCCATTCATATGCAATATGCGGATAGAGGTTAGCTAGACTGTTTGTTTCATTCACCCTTAAACCTCGACAGAATGGGCACCCACTACTCCCTCTTTTTCTAGTCATTTGTTTAATTGACATATCAAAGGAATGACCTTTTTCACAAATCCACCAAATTACAATTTTAGATCCAGCAAGTACCTTATCTGGAGTTAATGAACTATTTCTCTCTTTGTCCCACATGGCTACTAGATCTGGTCTTTTTCCTAATAATGAACGTTCAAAACACACTTCTGAACCTTTGCAATATGGGCATCCTGTTCCATTAGATCTAGATGCTAATTTAGCCTTATAACTATGTCCTTTTTTGCATTTCCACCATACATACTGTCTTCCTTTTGGAGGAACATCACTAGGCTTTAAATCACCGTTTAATTCATAGTCCCATTCATTGGCCAATTCTGGATATTCACTTGCTAGACTTTTCTTCATTTATAACACTCCCCCAAAAAACACAGCTTCTTAATTTATTCATATCCTAAATTTACAATAATTAGACAATAGGAGTGTGTTCTTACTGTAGCTGTGAAAGGAAGCTTAATCAACTTAATACTAATGACCTTGATAAACAAACAAAAAGAAAGAGCCATTTTTGAAAAAAGATTAATCAAAACGGACTCTTTATTAAAAACATATATTTTTAATTTATAGCTTGACTAAGAAGAAAATATTTTCTGGAAATCCATTAGCCTTTTTCTACCTGTTAAAGCCAAAACGCCTTCTGCGCGAGTTCGTCATATTCCAGAATGTCAAATCATCATACAAAATCAAGAAGTGGCATAATTAATAATTATGGGGATGACAAAGCTTTTTTTGCTCCTATTAATATAGAGAAACAGACAATTATTGCACGATTTCGAATTCTTGATATTAAATCCAACGAAAAAGAAAAATTAGAATTATATCCCGTTAAAAATAGAAAGATAAAAACTTTCAAAATATGACCAAAAAATACCTTAGAAAAAAACAAATAAGTATAAATATATTTGCAAAAGGAAAACTCACTAACAAAATTAGTTTTGCTTTTAGATTTCTTCAACTTCATATATCAGTACTATTCTTCTAATCACATCTTTTAAGTCTTGTATTACTTCTTGGGATTTTAATATTATTTCTTCTCTTAACTCATCTTTTCTTAACTTTTGTGTATCAGTATTATATATATTAAAAAAATCATAGTTAAGAGCCATGTACTCAGCAGGCGACATACCTAATTCCTTCTTTAATAAAGGCAAGGGATGGTTAACACCATTAATAGATACATTTAAGGTAGAATTGAATATGTTTACTAAATCCCCATAAATGGGTTCGGAAATATCATCAACACGTACTTCATAATCGTACATTCCTTCAGTGTTTAGAAGATTAACTATTAATTTATCAAAATTCCCCCTTTGAATTAATTCAACAGGTATAGTTAAATGCTCGTCTTCCCATTCGTTCCCCGCCTTGTCCGAATGATAACTAACACCATCAATTACACTTCCATACAATTCTTCATATCCATTTTTAAATATCTCTACGATTTTATCATTGGCAATTGAAACTAATTTAATCCTATTAAACTGTTCTATTTGTGAATATAAATAATTACACTTTTCTTGTAATTCTGTCGACATTCCATATTTATATTCATTTGTAACGACCTCAACCAAAATTGGAGTTTTTTTATTTATTAAGACATTCAATTCAAAGTTACCCATTGGCTCGAGTTCATCGAGTAATGGCTGATATATATTGTTTTTCCTTTCAATCGCCACTGCCGATTGCTTTTTCCCTCTAAAAAAGCCAAAAACACCACCACCTACTGCTCCAATAATAAGCACAACACTTCCAGATAAAACATCAGTAAGAGCTGTATTCCATTCAACTATGCTCATTATTTATTCACCTCTTTTCCGTAACTATTAAATCTAATTTAGAATACTAGATGCTTTATAAATTAATATCTAACTTTAACTTTAACTTTAAATTTATATTCTATGTAATTTCTATTCATCAAACTTTTTGTTTATTAATATTAAAGGCATACACTGGATGGATTGGGTCCTAAACATTGGCATGAATATCCAAATATAATCACATCGTGACTCTTATTTCAAATTCACACCAACAGAATCTATTAGAATTCTGGAGCTGTAATTGATCTTGATAAATAATTCTTTTTTCATGAATCAGCTTTTAGCGTGGGGAACGGCCATTGTAATAATTAATGATAATGTAGAATGTGGAAAATTTGATAATTAATTCATTAAAATAATTATATAATATATAATTATCATATTATATAATTCCATAAAAAAATAAATGGGAGGAACTTATGGAACCGCTATCTACAATTGCTGGTGTTGCTGCTTTGAAAACACTTGCTTCCGAATCAACTAAACATTTATCTGGTGTATTGAGTAAAAAAATTCAAAAGGTGTATAGATCCAAAAAAAGCAGTTTTAATTCTTTTGAGGAATTAGCTAGGAAATTTAAAGTATACCTTGAAAAGAGTTTTGAGCAATATAGTACTATACCAACAATTGCTCTAAAAGATAGGCGAGTATTTTTAAATGATATATATCAACCTATTTCCATTCAACAAAAAGATATGAAAGACTCTGAGAAGGTTCTTTTATTTGAGTATAATAATGATTTCTTTTCAGACCACCCCAAATTATTAATTATAGATAGTGCAGGTATGGGGAAGTCTACGTTTTCAAAATTCTTATTTTTATCTTCTATCGAGAAAAAGATTCAAATTCCTGTTTTTATAGAATTAAGGAGATTAAGAAGTGATCATAGTATTTTGGATGAATTATATCTAAAATTAGAATATAAATCTTCAAATTTTAGTAAAGAACACATTATGGATTTAATAGAAGATGGCGGCTTTCTTTTCTTCTTAGACGGTTATGATGAAATTCCAATAAAAGAAAGAGAGTGTGTGTCATCGGTTTTAAAAAATTTTATAAGCGATGGGGGAAATAATCGTTTTATTATTACTTCTAGACCTCATCATGGTTTAAATTTCTCTGATTTTGAAAAGTATGAAATTTTGGGTTTAGAGGAGAAGGAAGCATTCGAATTAATTAGTTTGTATGATAAAGTTGCAGGTTATAAGCTTTATAATGATTTAACAGGAGCAATTAAACAAGCAGCAAACAAATATAATGAATTTTTAGAAAACCCTTTGTACGTCTCATTATTGTACCTTACCTACAGAGATAAGAGGGAACTACCTTTATCCCAGGGTTCATTTTATCGACAAGTATATGATGCACTATACTCTGATCATGATTTAACTAAAGAGGATGGTTATAAAAGGAACAAGGTCAGTGGATTATCTAGAGATGAATTAGACTCCTTGCTTCAACATTTTGCATTTCATTGCTTAGAAAATGGAAATAATGATTTTGAATTAGATAAACTTTTACTTATATTAAAAGAAATTATAAAAGACAGTTTCTTTACCGAAAATATTGAACCTTCTGATGTACTTATAGATTTAACAGAAAATGTACCTATGCTTATCAAGGAAGGAGTAAGTTACAAGTGGATTCATAAATCTTTTATGGAGTACTTTTCTTCGAAATTTATATCTACAGATCTGGATAAAATAGCTTTTTTTGAAGACTTAAATAATAATCAGCAAGAATACCTTAGTGACTTTTCTAATCTGTTGAAAATATATATAGATATAGATAAGGCAACTTTTGATGATGTTTTTATTCGTCCTTTTCTTAAAGATTTTATTGCTTATATCGACTCTGAGGAAAATTTAGATTTAAAAATAATAAAGCAAAATATTTTTGAAAGAGAAATGCTTATTACTAAGCCAGGAAAATTAATCATTCCTAATAATACCAACTTAGAAGAATATATAATAAAGCAATATGGAGAAAACATAAAAAATGATATCCAAACCTTTGAAATACGAATAAGTATACTGAGTAAAGAAGATGCCTGCTTTTCATTGGTAAGTAGTGGTAATAGCAAATATGATATGATGAACTTATTCGATATTTTAAGGGATAAAAATTACCCATTGTTAAATGGGCCACAAGAGAAACGGCAACTTTTATCAGAAAGGGCAAAAGAAATATTTATGAAACTTAGTGTTATCAATAAAGAGTTCATATATTTAGAAAATGAATTATTATTTGATGAAAAAAAAGTTCAGCCCGAAATTATTGTTGAAATATTAAATCATTTGAATATAACTAGATTGGATTATGATAAAGCAAAAAACTATTTACACAAACTTGATAGAAAAAAAAGTAGGACGATTATGAAATTTATAAGTAAAAAAGGGAAGAAACCTGATTGATATTCTCTATTGCCCCAATTCCAGAGGAACACCCAAACAAACTACAGCACCTATTAATGGATGAGGTATTAAGAATTGAACAAAGGCACTCGTAATACTAAGTGCCTGCTCTTCTGTTACCGGATATCAGAAGAACAACTACAAGCTTACTTCGATGATAACGAAGAAAAACCGAAATAACATATTTCTAGCTTACTAATGAAGTAGGCTTTTTTTATATTACACATATTGTGTAATTGTATAAATTATAAAACAGAATGGGAGAGAACTAATGTCTAATGTGTCTAATTATATTGATGTGCAGAAGATTTTGAGCGATTTGGTGGGTAAACAAGTACAAACAATTCTGATGGCTCGAAAACAGCCAAACATGAAGTTGAAAATACCAGAAATAGTTCGAATAACGCAAAACATTATAAATGACGTAAATCTTCCATTAGGTATAGGTATTGATCCAGGAATTAATGAAATTCTTCAAGGTCTTATTAACAGGAACTTAACTAAAACAATAACTGTAAAAGGATTATTTAATGATATTACCGTTGATGATTTGAGTGTATTTGATGAAATTTTTGATGATTTTAAGCTTGATTCTGAACCTGATTACCAAGAGGGCAGTTCCTCAGATTCAGTAGATATGACCAGAAAAGAATTAGGAGTTGAAATGACTCAAGCAATTCAAGATGCACAATTGGATGTCAGTAAAGATATGGGGCCTAAAGAAAGAATCAAATCTTTTTTTAATTCAGTCTTTAATAGCATGGGACAAGATGTGGCTAAAGGTATTATGTGGACTTTAATATTCACCTGTATAGCTTTAATTCACGCTATTGCATCGAATAATCATGATTTTGAAGTTGGTAAGCTAGTAACTGAAAAAATTAGTGAAAATGATACAGTGACAATGGTAAAAAAAGCATTTGTTAAAAATCCTGAAATCAAAAAACCGAAAGTAAACTTGGGATTTTTACGTACAGAATCAAAATTAAGAACACGGCCTAGCAATAAATCTCATCTAGTTTCGAAAGAGCCTATTTCAAAAAATACGGTAATATTCCCAGTCGAAAAAAAAGGGAACTGGATATTAGTAGAGGTTGATACAAAGGATGACTTATATATTGGATGGGTTGAAGAATCTAAAGTTATCAAGTTTAAGTTAGAAGGTAAGTAACGTGCTTATTTGGTTGAAAATAATTTGATGTGAGGAAGTCTGGGGTGAATGAACTGTGGTAAGGCTAAAAAAAAGCATTATGAAGAATTGGATAATATATTCAATCCTATTGTTTCTCTTTTTTATGTGGTTTCCAATCATTTTTTATTTTACATTTATGACTTGGGAATTTCCGAATTTGTATATGGAAGATAATCCTTGGATAGGGTTCATCGGGGGATATTTCGGAGCAATATTCGGAGGGATAGTGAGTGGATTATTTACGTTCTTGGGTATTCGTTACACTATAAAAAACAATGAAAAAGAAAAATTTTTAGATACATATGACGATAAAAAATTGATAGTAGACGAGGTTATAAAAGAACTAAATAAGAACTTCGTAAACCCTCAACATTTGCCGACTGAAGAAAAAATAGAATTTCTTATTGTTTCATTACCGGCTTTAAATGGATTAGTTAATATAATAAAAAATGAGATTGGGGGGAATATTGCTCGAAAAGTATCATTCCTTTTAGGGATGCACGAAACAATCACATTGAAAAATAAAGCTAATTTAAAACATACTTCAAGAGAAGAAATAGCAGATACACATTTTGATTACATTTTGACAATGTATAAGGATTTAAGTGAATACGGTGAAAAATTAGATGATGAATATTCAAAATATAAAGGATAGAGCGCGAGGTTTAGCTCTGAAAAACGGTCTACGGCTATTAATAATTTAATCATTGAAAGGATCTAAAAGATGGAATTTAACTTTTTAGAACATCAAGAAAAAAGAAATTTAATACCTCTAGAACTACCTAGTAAAAAAGATTATTATTTTGATTTGTCTCAGCTTGAAAATAGCTTTGTGAGTAGGTTTGATGTTTTTCAAATAGCTAATACTTTTTTTATGGAATCGGTGCAATTAATTACAAATGCTATATCATTATTTGAGAAAGGATATTTTGATAGCGCTTATTACTCTTTAAGACAATCACTTGAAACTGCACTTACAATGGTCTATTTATCGGATCTTGAAGGAGATAAAAGAGAAAAAGAACTCCTGAAATGGAAGGAAAAGAGTAGATTTCCGATGTATAAGGCTATGATTGAATTATTAGAAAAGCAAATAGCAATTTTTTCGGATGTAAAAGAAAAAATGACCGATTTTTTTGATGAAATGGAACGAACTAAGAAACACCTCAATAAATATGTTCATAAGCAAGGATTTAATACTTTTTATGTTTCTAGAAACCATTTTTTAAATAAAGAAAGAAATCAAACTCCTATCATTGAAGAGTTTGAGTTTTTCTTAGAACGATGTATCAGTGCAATAACAGTATTCAGACTGTGTATTGATCCTCTTCCTGTATTATTAATGGATGAAGAAATCTATTCACGAACAGAAGTATTTATGACAGATGCTTTTTCAATTGAATATATTGAAAAATACGTTGGCATCAATAACATAGAGAAATATAAACAAACAAATATTTATAAAGGTGCTTATGACTATTTTATAAAATTCGAAAAAAGACTACCTGCGGTATTAGATGTTACGAAAAATAGATATATTGATAAACGAAAAATAGATGGAATTTTATCACAGACCCATATACTAAGAAATATAGAGATACAAGCAGTTGTAATAGCCATGATGTCGGAAAAGGTCACAAGGATTATGCTTTCCGACTTCACTATTGAGTTTTTTTTCACAAATACGGAGTCAGTTAGGAAAGGTATGGGCTTATCTTCGGAGAAACATTTGGAGTTGCGAAATCGGAATATGACTGTATTAAACTTTCCTATAGACAATGCGTTTATAAGTTCTATAAATGTAGGAGGGGATAATTTCTTCATAGAGCATAATCAAGAATTTGATTTTGAAGAATTTGAGGGATTTCAAACCAAGGCGCGAAGTAGATTTAATGAGATTGTAGCTCAGAAAATATAAGCGACGTGGTTATGGAAACATGATGGTTAGTATCCACGAAACGGAACTTAATGGATTCAATTGTTATCATAATGTTGTTAAAGGTCGCGATTGTGGAACAACATAGGTAGAAAAGATCAAACTTTTTAATAAAAACCAAACTTTAATCTGCTAAAAAAGAATCCATTTTGTTTAATCTTTTTTCAAAATGGATTCTTTTTATTAATCGTAAAATTGGGGATTGAGAGGTATTTATTTCAAAGCTACACGAGGAACTACCCGCAACGAGGTCTTTACGATTTGTAGAGGCTTCTTTTTTGCACGAAGACGGTAAGTAGATCGACATATAAGGTAGGATACGTCCGAAAATGATAGGTCGTGCGACATACATAGTAGGATGCGCGGGAATACACCTACATGGTTCATTTATATTCAAGAGGTTAGTTTATATTATTAAAAAGAATTCACTTATTGAAGTAACGCTACCTGTTACTTTAACAAGAAACTCTTAACGATCGTTTTTTTAATTACTCTTTAAGTAGCAACCTACCTAACAATTTGCTACTCACATACCTACTCGCGGAACTCCCCATCAAGAAAAAAAGTAAAGGGAGTTCCTAATAATTTTATTCTTGAAGCCGTTTTTCTGAAATACTATATTCCTATTGGTCGTCGTGTTTGAAAAAACTCCTTATTATTGGATATGAAATTACTTGCAGTTACAAAAAAGCAGACTGTAATTCACTACTTTGTATTCATTTAAAACACTGATAGACCAACGCTATTTTTGCTATATTTTAGATAAAATTACAAAAATACAAGAAAAAAAGAAACGGTAATATATTATAATTTAGCAGCACTAATAATAACAAAAATCTATATAAATATATAATAACACTTGTAATTTTTGTATTCTTGTATTTATATCTTAAAAAGGCTACTTTATCAACGTTTTAAGGGTTACAAAAGAATACAAATTATGTATCCTCATGTAACCCTTTTTGTAATTCAAAACTTTCTTGTGCTGAAGTCAAATCCCAACTTTTTGATAATATCTTTATTGATTAATATTCCTTTATGAGCCCTACCTCTTTTATTAATAGTTGTGTAATCGACATCCAAGTCCTTATTTTTAAAAGTGACAGTAACATTTCTTTTCAACCAGGCAGATCGAATTTGTTTTGCATTTACTCCTAAACTCTCTTTAATGTAAGCAGGAGTTAAATATAATTCCCCATTGTGATATAGAGCACTAATAGTTTGTGTAGGTTCATATTCTACATATAATCTGTTACGATTTGAATCAATCTCTTCAAGTAACTGTTCCAGCTCTAATAAAGGCCTATCAACCGCCTTGTTCTCATTTGATATATTGTAGAAAAGTGCCTCAAGAGCTTTTAAATCCACATCTAATCCTTCACGATTAAAAAGGTCATTTAGCACCTTTCCAGTAAACACTATAAAAGAGTAATGAAGAGAAATTCTTCTCGCAACATCATTCTTAACTGATTTTTCCAAATATATTTTTCTGTACTCTTCAAATTCCCGCGAATAAATATTTCGTTTATCCTTCCAACGATTTAAGAACTCAATTCCAATCGCACCATGATTGTCGGTAAATGAGGTGTAAAGTTTTCCCGAAAAGCTTTCGTCCTCACCTTCGAACGAGAAATCAGTAATAGGAATTACTCTTGCTGCTACACCTTGAGCTTCTGCATAGGCCAAGATTTCATTTTCACCGGATGTTAACATAATCGATTTCCATGATGCGGTGTGTTGGCTGCCTGTGATACTTCCCCTTAGCTTTCCTATGTTATTCACAAATTGATAGATCATCGTTTGAATCATTTTGGTGTCGTTTACTCCATTTGAATCATCAAGTATCTGAGGATAAGAATTCAGGAATGCGGATCTTCTTTCAACCGCCACTTTGGTTACGTTAAAAGATCCAATATACTCTTTAGGGTTCCCCCACACTGATGAACAGAGTAGAAGCAAACCACTTTTGCCACTACTGGATTCTCCTGATACATCAACAACTATGGGCTTCATATCAAACTCATGTAAAATAACCGAAGCAAAAGATGCTAGTAAAGGGAAAACAGCCTTTGGATGATCCTTCACTAAGTTAAAAACATTTTTAATCCAACTTTCAACAGTTCCTTTTACTCGAAAGGACTCTAGTATTTGTTGTTCCCCCCCATCGCTCGGAACTATATGTATGTCTTTAGTTGAAATTGGATGTATGAAGTTTCCCTTTACATCCCCCAGCCGATTTACCATTTCGACTGTCGGTATTTCGTTTATTCCTATGAACAAATCAAAGTATTCAATTAGGTGTTTAGAGTTTGAATCATTGCAACTTAACCCTTTATCTGCAAGTGCCAATAATTCACGCCTTGAGGCTAACATACCCGCAGGAACAGTTTCCTTATAGTCCTTTCCTTTGTTACGCCAACTAATTTCATAATATATCTCGCTTTTTTCAATATGTTCCAAGTATTTAGTTATGAATGGAACATTCCTGCTCACAAAGACTTCAATTTCTTGAAATTCTCCGTAGACCTTTTTCACTTCTATTCTATAAAGTGAATCATGCTTAATTCGATATGGCTCAGGTATGACAAATCCCGATACTTTATCAAAGTCATTGTTGCTTGATTCTGATTGTACCAACTGCTTTTTTCTTGTAGTAGACTCTAGTTTTCCAATGCTAGCAATAGAGGCCTTTACATCATTTATAGTGTAGCTAGCGTCTTTATCAATACAGAAATACTGATAGATTAATAGCATGCTTTTCTCAACTTGCTCCATCGGTACTCCCGTTGATTTCAACCTTCTTCCAAAATCATAGAGTGATTGATTACGTGATCCATTTTGCATAGGAATTGAAAACTCATAACCTTTTGTCTTTTCAGCATTCCAAACTGGTCTTAAGAACCAAGGCAGTTCATTGGGGTGATCCGTTATTTGGGATATGAACCTACCTTCTGTGTTATAAGTCGGAAACACTATTAAACTATTAGTTGTGCCAACCCGAGTGTCTACTACAATCCCTATGGACGAAAAGAAATGACTAATCATTTTCACTTGAACGTTCTCATTAGAAGTTGCCTTAAAAATAAATTGAAAGCCCCTTGGTGTTTTGATTAGATGATGATGGACTTTTTCTCCTCTGAGCAACTCTACAAGATAAGAAGCATGCTCTAGAATATCTACATCGATTACAATAAAGCCTCTTGGGATTAATGCTCCAATCCAACCACCCTTTGATAGATGTTTTTGTATTCCTTCTTCAGTTAAACTTTCTTTATTTTTATATGACTCAAACGGTCTTTTAGCTGCACTATAGTTGGTATTCCCATTTAAATAACCTAGACATTTAATAATTTTCGCTCCTGGGAGAACTTTTTCTACACTTTGAGTGACTGATTTCCGATTAGCCATAGCACTCCCCCCTTTTATTTTTGCATTTGCTTATTCCTTAATTCGAATATAAAATAAGAGTGTAATGTTTTTTTGATGCCTATTAACTCACGCCTATGAGTTAGTGGGTTTTTTTGTGGTCTTTCTTCCATCACAAACACAACCATCCACAAATTATAGCTTCCGTTTATACTTCAAAATATCACCGCCATTGTTACGGACTTCAAGATAATATTTTTCCATAAACTCTTGTACTTCTTTTCTATTAAACAGCCATTTTGAACCTAATCGTACTTTGGGAAATTTCTCATCATATAAAAGATGCGATACGATTGTATTCCATGACATGTTCAAATAAGTTGCCAATTGCTTTGAGTCCATGAAAAACACTTCCATCTCAATCTCCTGTAAATGCTCTTCTACTTTCTGAAGGTAAAGTTCTTTCAATAGTTCCTGATCAATCTCAAAGTTAATCATTTCTTTTCCCCCTGTCCATTTTGATTACAATCGAAACTAATATGGTTGCAATTGTTTACAACCACAGTGTAAATCATTACCATAAACTTTGCAACCACTTTAACAAAATCGTTCACAATTGTGTTATTATAATGAAAACAGACGTGGAAGTAGGTGTGAAAAATGAAAAAGGTTAGTGCCTTTGGAGAGGAAATAAAGCGTATTAGAAAATCGAGAGGCTTGTCTATAAGGGTTTTAAGTGAGAAATCTGGAGTTTCTCATTCTTATATCTCTCAAATTGAAAATGGAAACAGAGATACACCACAACCAGAATTAATCAAAAAAATAGCAACCGGATTAGGTGTAGACTACTTCGCATTAATGAGAATTGCCGGTTTCATGACACCAGATCGAAAAGAGTCAGATGACATTTCAGAGCTTTTGATTACTTTACCCATTGAATATAAAAAACAATTTATTGTTGAGAAGAAAGAAAATATTCCATGTCCTGATGATAACGAACCTTATATTAATAAGGCGACCCTTAGATCCGATATAAAGAGATTTCAATCTAAACTTGAGTACATGGTTCATGACAAATTTATATTTCTCCTTGCGTTACATGGTACAGCAGGTGACTTTTTAAAAATATTGAGATTGCATAAGAATAAAGACATCACCGAAATGGCTAAACATTTAAATACAGATAGTAAGACATATAAGTCACTTGAAGAAAACCTCAAAAGTAATTCAGCACTTCTAAAAGAATATGGAGAAAAGCTCGGAGAAATATTAGGTGTTGGAAATTTTGAAGACTGGCTAGAATTAGTAGCTTCAGCATTGATAAAAATTTTGCCTGTATCAACAATCGTCGGTGCTCACACAAAAAGTGATCTCGAAATAATAGAAATCAGTGTACCATCTGTCTATCAAAAAACAGATGAGAATGGAATCGGCTATTATATTACCTATACCGAGGAAGAATTAAAAAGAAATTTATTTAACCTTGATAATATACTCAACCAAGAAGTACACGATGTTTTATATAAAGATAAAGTGTTATCAGAATCTGAAATAGAAAAAGTAAAGACGATGCTGAAATTGTTATTGGAAGATGACTAATTAAAGGAGGCACATAATGGCTTACTTCCGTAAACGGGGGGATAAGTGGAGTTACACCGTCAACCTAGGCATAGACACTATTACAAAAAAACGAAAACAGATTACAAAATCAGGATTTTCTTCAAAAACAGCCGCTAAAGATGCAGCTAAAGAAATGGAATTCAAAATTTCTAGAGGAGAATTTGTACAAGATTCTAATATGAACTTTCATACGTTAGCAGAAAAGTGGCTTGAAAGTTATTCAACACAAGCTAAAGTAAGTAGTGTACGTGCTAGAACGAAAGAATCTAACGTATTACTTAAACAGTGGACAAACACACCAATAAAAAGTATTAGTAAGTCTGTTTATAGAGAATATTTAAATGAGCTGAGCAAAATGTATTCACAGAACTATATGGATGGGATACATACAACAGGCAGAATGATCTTCAAATTTGCCGTTGAGTCTGAATGGTTACAACAGAACCCGACAGAAAACTATAGCCTTCCTAAACAACAAGCTACTATTGAAGAAGTTGAAAAGGAGAATCTCAGAAAGAAATTCCTAGAAAAAAACGAACTTATAGGATTCTTATCCCTTGCTCGTACTGAAGGACTTAGTAATGATTATACGCTGTTTTCGCTATTAGCCTATTCAGGCATTCGGATAGGTGAATCGTTAGCTCTCAAGTGGCCTGATATCAATTTTAGGAGTGGATCTATAAGAATTTCCAAGACTTTATATAATCCCACGAACAACAAGGTGAATTACACATTGCTTACACCAAAAACAAAAGGATCTATACGTACGATTAAAATGGACAATCAGGTCATGAAGTTGCTAAAAAAGCATCTACTACAGCAAAATAAAATGAAAATTCAAAACAGGCATCATTATATGGATGAAAACTTTGTCTTCACTTCACCAGAGGGATATCCATTGGTGCAAAAACTGCCTGCAATACGATTACAACGTCTTCTTAAGAAGTTACCGCATATCAACAAGGAAATAACGTTGCATTCATTCAGGCATACGCATACATCCTTACTGATCGAAGCAGGGGTGGGGTTGAAAGAAATTCAACAACGATTAGGACATACAGATATTCAAACAACGATGAATATCTATGCTCATATGACTGACAACATGGAAGAAAAGGCCTCCCATCAGTTCAGTAAACTGATGGAAGACCTTCAACTTTAAAAGATATTTACATGTTAGGTGAGCAAATAGGTGAGCATTTTTTTCTAAATACTCTTTAAACCCCTATATTTCAAGGGATTTAAAACCCTATTACATCATGCCGCCCATTCCGCCCATGCCGCCCATGTCAGGCATGCCCATGCCGCCAGCGCCTGCCGGTTCTGGTTTGTCAGCAACAACTGCTTCTGTTGTTAAGAACATGGCAGCAACTGAACCAGCGTTTTGTAGAGCTGAACGAGTTACTTTAGTCGGATCGACGATACCTGATGCGATCATGTTAACCCATTCGCCAGTAGCTGCATTGAAGCCAGTACCAACAGCTTCGCCTTTAAGGCGCTCTACGATTACAGAGCCTTCAAGTCCAGCGTTGTGAGCGATTTGACGTACAGGCTCTTCGATGGCACGAAGAACGATTTTCACGCCTGTTGCTACGTCGCCTTCCGCTTGAATTTCTGCAATTTTATTGTATACGTTAAGAAGTGCTGTACCACCACCGGCTACGATACCTTCTTCAACGGCAGCACGAGTGGAGTTCAATGCATCTTCAATACGAAGTTTACGTTCTTTTAATTCTGTTTCAGTAGCTGCACCAACTTTGATTACCGCTACACCACCAGCTAATTTAGCAAGGCGTTCTTGTAATTTTTCGCGGTCGAATTCAGAAGTAGTTTCTTCTAATTGAACACGGATTTGGTTTACACGAGCTTGAATTTGAGCTGTATTTCCAGCACCTTCAACGATCGTTGTATTTTCTTTTGTAACAACCACTTTAGACGCACGACCTAAAGAATCGATTGTTGCAGATTTAAGATCAAGTCCGATTTCTTCAGTGATCACTTCGCCGCCTGTAAGAGCTGCGATGTCTTCAAGCATTGCTTTACGACGGTCACCGAATCCTGGAGCTTTAACCGCAACTGCATTGAATGTTCCACGAAGTTTGTTCACAACAAGCGTTGCAAGCGCTTCGCCTTCTACATCTTCAGCAATCAATAATAGCGGTTTCCCTTGTTGAACAACTTGCTCAAGTACAGGAAGGATTTCTTGGATATTCGTGATTTTTTTATCTGTGATTAAGATATATGGATTTTCTAAGACAGCTTCCATTTTATCTGAATCTGTAACCATGTATGGAGAGGCATATCCACGATCGAACTGCATACCTTCTACAACATCCAATTCAGTTGTGAAACCTTTAGACTCTTCGATTGTAATGACGCCGTCGTTACCAACGCGCTCCATTGCTTCTGCAATCAGTTGTCCCACTTCTTCATCAGCTGAAGAGATGGCAGCAACTTGTGCAATCGATTCTTTGTTTTCGACTGGTTGGGAAATGGCTTTCAATTCTGCAATGGCAGTATTGACCGCTTTCTCGATTCCTTTACGGATTCCCATTGGGTTAGCACCAGCTGTTACGTTTTTAAGACCTTCACGGATCATCGCTTGTGCTAGAACCGTTGCAGTAGTTGTACCGTCACCAGCTACATCGTTTGTTTTGCTTGCTACTTCAGCAACCAATTTCGCACCCATGTTTTCGAATGCATCTTCCAATTCGATTTCTTTAGCGATTGTTACACCGTCATTCGTGATAAGCGGTGAACCGAATTTTTTCTCAAGAACCACGTTACGACCTTTTGGTCCAAGCGTTACTTTAACTGCATCTGCAAGTGCGTCCACACCACGAAGCATCGAGCGGCGGGCTTCTTCACTAAATTTAATTTCTTTAGCCATTTATAAGTACCTCCCTAAAATTTTAATAAATTTTTCGTTCAGTTAAGTATGATGTATAATTAGCCGATTACAGCTAGAATGTCGCTTTCACGTAAAATTAAGTATTCAGTATCTTCGTATTTAACTTCAGTACCTGCATATTTTGAGAAGATAATTAGATCGCCTTGGGCAACCTCTAAAGCAACACGTTCGCCATTTTCAAGAACACGGCCAGTGCCAACTGCCACTACCTTACCTTCTTGTGGCTTTTCTTTTGCAGTATCAGGAAGAACAATACCGCTTGCAGTTTTTTCTTCAGATTGAACTAGTTCAATAATAACGCGATCACCTAATGGTTTTAACAAGTGAAACAACCTCCTCATATTCTCTTGATATTTGTTTCATGATTATTAGCACTCTTCATCATCGAGTGCTAACACATTTATAATATTAAATAAACCGAGCCTTTTTTGCAAGTATCTTATCGAAAATTTTTTATTAATTTCTGATAAATTACGGGTATACTACTTTAGCATAATGATTAGTAACTGAAATGTTTTCTAAGGCGTACCTTTAAGTGGTGTTCTGTCCTAATATTTGATACCATTTTGGAGTATGCGCTTATAGATTGTCCCCATGTCAGGAACGTTATATGTCAAATGGGTGACTTAATAAAAGGAGTTTTCATTTTTGAAAAAAGAATATTGGTTCGTCATCATCACCTACATTGCCATGCAATTATCCAGTATTGTTGGGGTACCCCTTTTCATGCTGATCGGATCATCAACCGGAATGCCTGCTGATGAACTTGAAGTGAAGTCTGCCGCATACTGGATTGTATTCAGTTTTCTTGTTGCTCTATCATTGATTCTTTTATTAATGAGAAAAGATATGAGGGAAAAGATAAATACAAAAGACCCAGCCTCGATTCCCGTGTCCATATTTTGGGCAATAGCAGGTATTTTCTTGGCTCTTTTCTCGCAAACCATTGCTGGGAGCATTGAACAAATGCTTGGGGTGGAGTCTGAATCGGAAAATACACAGCAGCTCATTTCACTCATTTACAAAGTCCCCTTGGTCATTTTCGTCACTTCAGTAATAGGACCAATATTGGAAGAAATCATTTTTCGAAAAATCATTTTCGGATCACTTCATAAACGCTTTAACTTCTTTATTTCAGCTTTACTCAGCTCAGTTATATTCGGCTTGGCGCATGGTGAATTTGAACATCTTCTTTTATATACGGCAATGGGCTTTACCTTTGCTTTCCTTTATAAGCACACGGGACGCATTCTCGTGTCCATATGCGCACATGTTGCGATGAATACGCTTGTT
Organism: Peribacillus sp. Bi96; assembly: GCF_918698115.1. Classification (GTDB taxonomy): domain Bacteria; phylum Bacillota; class Bacilli; order Bacillales; family DSM-1321; genus Peribacillus. Next base: position 7,189 of record NZ_CAKKLV010000032.1, on the reverse strand, counting down.
ATCGTCTTTCAAGTGGTCTATCGTGAAGATATTGAGAAGATGTTAGATACTGCACAGGCCTTCATCGGAGGTTTATTATGAAACGTCAATCACCATTATTCATGGGAATCATCTATGCTGGCTTAGGTGCTCTTTTTACAGCGATCGCGATTCAATCCGTCAGTTCATCAGGATGGGGAATCTTTGCCTATATACTTATCCTTATTGCGACTCTTGATTTTGGATCGGGATTACGGATGATCATGCTGCACTTTAAGATTAAAGCCGCACAAAAAAATAAGAAAAAATAAGAAAAACGCTGCGAAGTTGCAGCGTTTTTCTTTTTATTCCTCCAATGCAGCTTCTTCCACTACAGGATAATGCTTCAAAAAGTAGATGAGAGACTGAAGCTCCACCGCCAGGTCAATGTGGTGAACCCTAATCGATGGGGGTACCGTCAGCCTCGCGGGAGTGAAATTCAATATTCCTTTTATATCGGCTTTGACTAAACGATCGGTTATCGTCTGGGCTACTTGTGCAGGTACTGTCAAAATAGCCGCAGTAATATTATTTTCCTGCAATAGTGTATCAATTTGATCCATATGATAAATTGGCACATCTGCTATTATCTTGCCGACCTTATCTTCAGAAACCTCAAATGCCATTTCAATCTTTGTATTATTATTTTTCATAAAATTGTAATTTAAAAAAGCAGTCCCTAAATTTCCTACACCGATTAAAGCGACTTTTGTCAGTTCATCTTGATCTAGTGTTTTTCTAAAGAAGGATAATAAATAATTGACATTATAGCCGTAGCCTTTTTTTCCAAGCGCGCCGAAGTAGGAAAAATCACGGCGAATCGTAGCAGAATCCACTTTTACAGCTTCGCTTAGCTCTGCAGAGGAAACTCTTTGTTTGCCTGAGGAATGTAAGTTCTTTAAAAATCGATAATACAAGGGCAACCTTTTGGCCGTTGCCTGCGGTATCTTTGGGTCATGGTTCATCATTCTTCCCCGCCTTCACACATGCTTTTCAACTTAATCTCTAATCTCTAATCTCTATCTGTTCGATTTACTTGTCTTTTATAATCGCTACTAGACACTCCACCTGTTTTCTCCACTAAGAATGTAGGCCCGATTACCATTCCTTTATCAATGGCCTTACACATGTCATAAATAGTCAAAGCAGTTACGGATGCAGCTGTTAACGCTTCCATTTCCACACCTGTACTTCCTTTTGTCTTAGCTTCCGTTTCAATCCTAAGCCTATATCCTTGATCTTCTTTTTCCCAATCAAAGGCTATATTGACCCCTTGCAGAGGAATGGGATGGCACATCGGAATTATATTGGATGTATTTTTGCTGGCCATGATTCCTGCAACCTGTGCAACAGCCAATACATCACCTTTTTTGATTTTTTGGTTGGTGACCAATTCATATATTTCTTCATTCAATAAAATGCTCGATTGAGCTATTGCGGTCCGGGATGTTTCAGGCTTCGCACTCACATCAACCATTTTGGCCCTGCCTTGTTCATTAAAATGCGTCAAGTCTCCCATTTAAGTAACCCCTCCTAAATCATACACTATTATTCCACTTTATGTAACAGCTTGTTTTTAGCCCGGAACCAAGCTGTTGCCGATAATAACTATAATACGTTACACTAACAATAATCAATTGAGGTGAAATCTATGATTTTATTACAAATCAATCAACTATCGAAATATTATGGTGCTGAACTTATTTTATCAAATATGAAGCTCGAAGTTCAAAATAAAGATCGAATTGCACTTGTTGGCCGAAATGGCGCTGGTAAATCGACTCTGCTAAAAATCATAGCCGGGCAGATTTCCCATGATGGTGGTGAAATCATCAAGCCAAAAGGCGTCACCATCGGCTATATGGCTCAGGATACGGGATTGGAATCCGAGCTGACCATTTGGGATGAGATGCTGACGGTATTCAAGGATCTTATGGAGCAAGAAAAGGAACTGCGGCGCCTTGAGGCTGATATGGCCAGACCTGACATCTTTGAAAATGAAGCAATTTATCAAAAAGTATTAAATGAATATGACACTTTGATGGTCGCCTTCAAAGAGAAGGGCGGTTATCAATATGAAGCGGATATCCGTTCGGTATTGCATGGACTCCAGTTTGCCGACTTTGACTATTCTACCCTAATTTCCACTTTAAGCGGTGGGCAAAAAACAAGACTTGCTTTAGGGAAGCTGCTTTTAAGGAAACCTGATATATTGATTCTGGATGAGCCAACGAACCATTTGGATATCGAAACCCTCTCTTGGCTTGAACAATATTTACAGAGTTACCAAGGAGCTGTTCTTATTGTTTCCCATGACCGCTATTTTCTAGATAAAGTTGTAAACCAGGTATATGAAATTTCCCGGAATAACATGAAGAAATACTATGGTAATTATAGTTCTTACCTAGAGGGAAAAGCGGAAGATTATGAGCGGGACATGAAGCTGTTCGAGAAACAACAAGGGGAAATCGAAAAGCTTCGTGACTTTGTCCAACGTAATATCACAAGAGCTTCCACTACGAAAAGAGCGCAAAGCAGACGCAAACAGCTCGAAAAGATGGATGTATTGGACAAGCCGCAAGGTGATGAAAAATCCGCTAATTTTTCATTCCAGATTGAAAGGCAAAGCGGAAACGAAGTACTTCATCTTCAGGACTTGGCAATAGGTTACGAAGGAGAAACGGTATCAAAAAATATAAATTCCCGCATGACAAAGGGCGAAAGCATTGCTCTTGTTGGCCCGAATGGTGTCGGGAAATCAACGTTATTGAAAACAATCATCTCTAAGCTGCCGGCACGTTCTGGAAGTTTCCGATTTGGAACGAATGTTGAAGTCAGCTACTATGATCAGGAACAAGCAAACCTGGTTTCCAATAAACGCGTACTCAATGAATTATGGGATGAATATCCCCTGAAGCCTGAAAAGGATATACGCACGGTACTCGGTAATTTCCTTTTTAGTGGGGACGATGTTTTGAAGACCGTCTCCACACTAAGCGGCGGCGAAAAGGCCCGGCTTGCCCTGGCCAAAATGATGATGGAAAAAGGGAATTTTTTAATTCTGGATGAGCCAACGAACCATTTAGATCTCGACAGTAAATTGGTGCTGGAAAACGCATTGATTGATTATCCGGGAACTATTCTATTCGTCTCACATGACCGTTATTTCATAAATCGGATAGCAACGAAAGTGATCGAGCTCTCCAAAGACGGCAACAAAGAATTCCTCGGTGATTATGACTACTATGTAGAGAAAAAACAGGAGCAAGCGGAAATCAAAGCACTTGAACAGGAGAATAAAGCAAAAACATTAGATGTAGCCGCAGAAAAAACAAATTACAAAATCGATAAAGAAGCAAAAAAAGCTGAACGTCAGCGAAAACGGCGCATTGAGGAAATCGAGGCAGCCATGGAGTTGCTTGAAACCGAAATAAACGAATACAATGAACTCCTTTGTGATCCAAATGTCTTCCAAGACCATGAAAAAGTAATGGAAGTCCAAACAAATCTTGATAAAGCACAGAAAACACTAGACCAGCTTCTCGAAGAATGGGCCGAATTGGAAGAATGACAATGGACCGAGTCAAATGACTCGGTCTTTTCTTTTCTGTTTCTTCAAAGTTATCCACATACTTATTAACAAAACACTTACCGTGCACAAGCCGATAATTTGAGTTATTCACATTATCCACAGAAACATATCCACTTATCCACAAAAACACGTGTTTATACACATGCAGTTTGTTTATCAAAAATAATTATCCACAGAATATTCTATTTTTTTATACACAGGATAAAAAAGACAGGATGCCGAATTTAGGCATCCTGTCTTCACGTGCATTAAAATGCTTCTATATCCAATCCTGGGTTTCCGTTCAAATCCAATCCAGAGCGCTTTCCTTTTTCGAACATGACACTGCCAGCAGCACCAATCATGGCTGCATTGTCCGTACAAAGGTAGAGGGGCGGAATGGATATGTCCATAGGCATAACCTTAAAAGCTTCCGTTAACGCTTCCCTCAGGCCTTTATTTGCCGCAACTCCTCCGGCAAGCAATACTTGTTTCACATTATATTCCTTCGCAGCCTTCACCGTTTTCGTTACAAGTACTTCTATAACACTTGCTTGGAAACTAGCCGCTAAATCTTTAGGTTCAATTATTTCCCCACGCTGTTCTGCATTATGCAAAGTGTTGATTACAGCTGATTTCAATCCGCTGAAAGAAAAGTCATAGCTATCATCCAACCAAGCCCGAGGCAGTTTCAATGAAGGTGAGCCCTCTTGTGCAAGCCTATCGATATGAGGGCCTCCGGGATACGGGAGCCCCAAAGTTCGAGCCACTTTATCATATGCCTCTCCTGCTGCATCATCCCGCGTCTCCCCTATCACCTTGAAACAACCTGGTTCTTCTAAAAGCACCAATTCGGTATGGCCTCCCGAAACGACTAAAGAGAGGGCAGGATATTGGATTTCCTGAATAAGTCTATTTGCGTATATATGGCCCGCTATATGATGCGTACCGACAATTGGGATTCCATGTGCAAAAGCTACGGCCTTTGCCGCATTCACTCCTATTAATAGTGCCCCTACAAGACCAGGTCCTTCTGTAACGGCAATAGCATCTAAATTTTCATATGTCACACCTGCCTGAAGAAGTGCTTCTTCAAGAACAATTGTAATTTGCTCTACATGGTGGCGGGAAGCTATTTCAGGGACGACACCGCCAAAACGTTTATGGCTTTCAATTTGTGAAGCCACGACATTGCTCAATATCTCTGTTCCATTTTTTATAACAGCTGCTGCCGTTTCGTCACAGCTCGTTTCGATTCCTAATATAAGTTGATCTGTTTTCATAAAAAATTCACCCACATAACATAAGCATCTTCTTGATTATCTGTATAATAATTTTTACGGATTCCACCCTTTTGAAAACCTAGTTTTTCATAAAGTGAAATGGCTACTGCATTACTGACACGAACTTCAAGCGTCATCCTTACCACCCCCATGGAAATGGAGATTTCAATCATCTTCCGAAGCAATGCTTCCCCAAGCTTTTGCCCTCGATATTCAGGTAAAATCGCAATGTTGGTAATGTGTGATTCATCAATGACGATCCACGCACCGCAATAACCGGCAATTTTCCCTTCATCCTCAATCACCATATATACGGCATATTGATTGTGATTCAATTCATTAAAAAAAGCTTCCCGGCTCCAAGGTAAAGTGAAGGACTGTTTTTCCACGTGTAGCACTTGGTCGATATCTTCCGTTTCCATTTTTCGGAACGTCAATGTTTTACTCATAATAATCGGTCGCTTTCCTTTTTTATTTCCCCTGCTGTTCGAGCCACTTAGCTTCCGCTTCAGCCATGCGAATATAGTTTGGTACAAACTGGTGAATATCCTCTTCAGTCTTGTTAAGACCAATAAAGGCCAGTTCGCTTGGTCTCGAGTTAAAGGACTGTATAGGAGCAAATACGGCTAAATCGCCTAACGCTTCCGTAATTGCATCCCGATGGATGTCCACATCTTGACCAATAAATAAAACAGGACGATTTAATTCTTTCAATCGAATCGCCCACTCAGAGGATAGAATATTACAATCTTCCATGATTGTTTCTAACAGATCATTTTCCATTTCATATAATCCAGTATAAATCTGCCCTCTTCTTGCATCGAACAAGGGAGATATCAAACCATTAAAATAACGACCATTTGCTGCTAAAACTTCTAAACTAGAAACACCTGATAAAGGAATCTGGAGTGTCCAGGCCAAAGTTTTTGCAATCGTCACACCAATCCTCACCCCTGTATAAGAGCCTGGGCCCCGAGCTACCACTATCTTGGTCAAATCCTTCGGATTAGTATCACAATCCCTTAGCAGCGTCTCAATAGCTGGCATTACCCGCACTGAATGATTTTTCTTTAGGTTGGTCGTATATTCGCCAATTACTTGACTTCCATTTACCAGTGCTATCCCTAATGTAAAGTTCGATGTATCTATAGCTAAAACCTTCATCAAATAATCTCCTTACATAACGTTTCATATCGTTCGCCTTTGGCTTCCAAGACAATGCGCCGGCTTATATCACTAAGACGATAAATATAAATGGTTAAGATTTCACTAGGGAGGTAATCCTTAATTAAATGAGCCCATTCAACGACGGTTACACCGTCACCATCAAAGTATTCATCAAAGCCTAAATCTTCTTCGGATTCACTTACCCGATATACATCCATGTGATATAAAGGCAATCGACCCTTGTATTCCTTTATTATCGTAAAAGTTGGGCTATTTACTGTTCTAGAAACGCCTAATCCTTTAGCCAGCCCTTTTGTGAATGCCGTTTTCCCTGCACCAAGATCACCTTCTAAAGCCAGTACATCACCACTCGAAAGCATTAGTGCCAACTTCTGCGCAAACTGTGCTGTTTCTTCCTCATTGTGAGAAATCAATTCAAATTGTTGCATATATTAATCACCTTTATCATTATTAGCAAAACGTCATATCGTACATGACGAAAACTATAAACTCAATATTAAAATGGAGCAAAAACTTCTATATATGTAGTTTACCTTGTTTCAAAAGAAGACACAAATAAGTTAGGGACATAATTATTTGAATTTCAGATAAAACAAAAAAACGAAACCTAGGTTTCGTTTTTTTCATGATTGCGGGGACAGGATTTGAACCTGCGACCTTCGGGTTATGAGCCCGACGAGCTACCGGACTGCTCCACCCCGCGACGGTATAAATGTTACTTTTATAAATTAAGTATTCCCTTTTTTTCAAAAAGGATACAAAGATTATAGCTTGGCGGCGTCCTACTCTCACAGGGGGAAACCCCCAACTACCATTGGCGCTGAAGAGCTTAACTGCCGTGTTCGGAATGGGAACGGGTGTGACCTCTTCGCTATCGCCACCAAACATTTAACCTTTTTCAGTACATTCATAATCATAACATGTATGAGATGAGAATGCAAGAAGAAATTTTCATTCCTTCAAAACTAGATAATAAGAAGGTATTTCATTTTTCAAAAAGCGTTGGTTAAGTCCTCGATCTATTAGTATCAGTCAGCTCCACATGTCGCCACGCTTCCACCTCTGACCTATCAACCTGATCATCTTTCAGGGATCTTACTAGCTTGCGCCATGGGAAATCTCATCTTGA
>NZ_CAKKLV010000031.1 GCF_918698115.1 Peribacillus sp. Bi96 | reverse complement strand
ATTCGAAGAAGACTCAGGATGTGCCTATGGAAACAATGGAAATTGCCAAGAACGAGAGTGAGGAAACTCAAAGGATTAGGCGTCCCATTTGGAAAAGCATATGAATGGGGAAATAGCAGAAAGGGTTATTGGCGCATAGCGCATAGTCCTATTCTAGACAAAACCCTTAATAATGTTTATTGGCACCACCAAGGGTTAGTAAATCTATATGAACGATATACAAAACTGCGTCAGACTTAAACTGAACCGCCGTATACCGAACGGTATGTACGGTGGTGTGAGAGGTCGGAGGCTAGGCGCCTCCTCCTACTCGATTTTATGCAACTAAAGGGGCAGTTTAGTTGAAGAAGACCATTGCAATGATTGTCTATTTTATATGTATTTAATGTCCATTATTGTTTAACAGAACCAATTATGAGGTAACTAATCTGTAATGCAATATCTACCAATTTGGAAATTGCTCAAATAGAGTTATTATTCGCCCCCTGCCAATCTCCCTGAGAATTTTTATTTAATTAAGTGTAGGAAATTTTTTCAATTTTTGTAGTATTATATATTTATTGCTATTAGATAGTAACGACTTCCGCTACATAAAAAATATCCTTTATTAAAAACGGAGGTGATTGTGTTGAGTTTTTTTAAAAAACTTTTAGGACAAGAGTATGTTTCACCAGAAGAAAAAGAAAAGGCACTTATAATCAAAGAGGAGAAACGTCAACAAAGAGAAGTGGAATATCAGATCGCCCAACAGCAAAAAAAGAAAAAGCAAGCTGCTGACATGCAATTAATTGAGAAATATTTCGGAAAGAGTGCTGTTTTTTTCAATAGGGTAGGTTTTTCTCTCTATAAAAGTACAATTATCCATTTTGAAAAATATATTAAATCCCCCGATGAGGAAGTTTTAATAGCTATACCTGCTGAGTATGATAAAACGAAAAAAAGAGAAATCAAGGGCATGCTTATTGCAACCAGCCACAGACTTATATTTGTTACTAATGGAATAGGTCACGGTGAGTTCACCGAAGCTTTCGATTATCGAAAAATGAATGGCATTTCATTAGCTCCGGATGGGTTTGCTCAAAAAGAGTTATTAATCGATTATGGACGAACCCGCAAAATCTTTGACGACATAGCAAACGACGATCAACTCAAACAGTTTCTCAAAGTTGTTAGAAGTAAAATGAACGAGTCAAAACGGGTTACTGGAATAAGCAAAGCTAAAAATAAAGCAGCCGCACATTCAGATGATAAGTATGAGAAGCTTGCTCAAATTGCTAAATTAAGTGATCAGGGCGTGCTAACTGAAGAAGAATTTGAAATAGAAAAACAAAAGATTTTAAACTCATGAGGTGAAAATTTTGAAGTTTATTAAATGGATTATGATTGTTATTGCTCTATTTATAATTTTATCTACTATTATCATTACCCCTTTTGCTTGGATAGGTCTAATAATTTTCTTGTTTGGTATTTACCAAATGATTCAACGTAGTAAAGGAAGAGTGACGTTTTCAAAACCTGGATGGATAGTTTTAGCAGGATTCTTACTTAGTTGCATACTATCTATGATTTTTGTAGAACCAGTAAAAGAAACCGTACCTAAAGAAAAGAAGGAAATTACTCTTAAACAAGAGCAAAAAGAAGCTGAACGTTTGGCGGAAGAACAAAAGAAGAAGGAAGAAGCTGCTCGATTAGCTGAGGAACAAAAGAAAAAGAAAGAAGCTGTTCGATTAGCTGAAGAACAAAAGGAAAAGGAGGAAGCTGCTCGATTAGCTGAGGAACAAAAGAAAAAGGAAGAAGCTGCTCGATTAGCTGAAGAGCAAAAGAAAAAGGAAGAAGCTGCTCGATTAGCTGAGGAACAAAAGAAAAAGGAAGAAGCTGCTCAATTAGCTGAGGAACAAAAGAAAAAGGAAGAAGCTGCTCGATTAGCTGAAGAAAAAAAGGAACAAGAGGCGGTCACCAGGGTTTATTATGAGAACTGTGATGCCGTACGATCCGCCGGTGCAGCGCCTGTATATGAAGGGAATCCTGGTTACGGCAAGCACCTAGACCGTGATGGTGATGGAATTGGTTGTGATAAGTAAAGTAAGCCTGAGAGGACTAGTAGATAGTCCTCTTTCTTTTATTAAAAGGCTCTGTTAAAGATTAGTGTTGATTTTCTTATTGGACCAAGTCGATTAAAATATTTGATAAACAATAAACATATTTTCGTCACATACTACAATACTGGACGATAACTTACTTTCGATTTTCACAAGGAGGAACAGAGATGGCAATGTATGTTTATAAGGATGACGGTCGAACAGAGAAATTATTAGCAAAAAACGCGCAGAGGCAGGACAAGGGAATTCGCTATTACTGTCCAAATCCCAAATGTAACGCCCATATGCATATATCGAATATTGATGGAGTATCCGCATCATATTTTCGTGCAAGTTCTTCTCATAGGCATATAGAAGGCTGTCCATATGGAACTTCAAATGGATTTAATCCAAATAATTATAATGAAGATAAATTCGAATTTGACAATGCATTACTAGCATTAATGATGCCAAGCAAGCCGCAGACTAAAAAAGAAACTCCTGGAGAACATGGAAATGGTACAACAACATCAAAGCCAATACGAACAATTCGTCAGATATATTCAATGTGTAAGAATTGTGACTATTCTGATACATATAACGGTTTATCAATTGGTAAAATGCTACTGGATAACAGAAGCATTCACATGTACCCTAAAGGTGTTTTCGGTTGGAGAATCATTGAAGCCAAATGTAAAAGGCCACATTTCTATAACTCTACTAAAATGGAAATTTCGCTGATTGCTTCTACTGATGGAGAGGAATACACTTTTATTTTAAATTTTGACGATGAAGTGTTGTTTAAGGAAATAAAGAACGATATTTTTCCAAACAAAGAGTACCTTATAGTTGTTGCAGGGCAATGGAGTTCTTCGGGAACTTTTAATGTATTTTATACTAAGTTTTCGAGTAAAAAACAGTTAGCGATTATAAAATAGATTAGTGAAATCCATATTTTTTATCATATATACATAAAAGTGTAGTATTTATTCCTTAGCAGAGAATGAGAAGTGGCAATATGGTTGAGCCAGTTAATCCACGGTTATGTAGGAAATCAAAAATCAACGGGACATCTACGAACAGAACGAAAAAAATTAAAGGATTTGTGCGCAAATAAATTGAATTTCACCCTGAATAGGATAGAGTCTTAGATTGCAGAAAAAGAAAGCATATTAGTAAAAGGTTTTAAAACAGATCGAAGCAGATACAATAATTTGTTTGAAAAGCAGATGAGCATTGCTATAGATAATTTCGAGTTTTTGTATTAAAAAGAAGTACTAAGAAAAAGGGGACAAAAGGAAGGTAATTTTGTCCTCCGTTTTGTCCTCTTCTTTTATTTGTCTCATGTAATATCATTTAGTCGAATCTTGGCAAAAGCCTCATATGAAGAACTTTTTTATAACCTATTTCTTTCTATTATATAAAAAAATGAATGGGTGGCATGATGTAATAGGGTTTTAAATCCCTTGATATAAAGGGGTTTAACGAGTTTTTAGAAATTAATGCTCACCTATTTGCTCACCTAACATGTGAATATTTTTAAAGATGAAGGTCTTTCATCAGTTTACTGAACTGATGGGAGGCCTTTTCTTCCATGCTGTCAGTCATATGAGCATAGATGTTCATAGTTGTGATGCTGCGAGAAGAATTTCTCTTCATTATTCTTTTATAGTGTTTACTGGAAAGGTGCTAAATGACCTTTTTAATCGTGAAGGATTAGATGTGGATCTAAACGCTCTGGAGGCACTTTTCTACAATATATCAAATGAGAACAAGGCAGTTGATAGACCTTTATTAGAGCTGGAACAGTTACTTGAAGTGAATGATTCAAATCGTAACAGATTATATGTAGAATATGAACCTACACAAACTATTAGTGCTCTATATCACAATGGGGAATTGTATTTAACCCCTGCTTACATTAACGAGAGTTTAGGGGTAAATGCAAAACAAATTCGATCTGCCTGGTTGAAAAGAAATGTCACAGTCACTTTCATAAAATATGGATAAATTTTAGATTATATGGAAAAAGCTTATCACTTTCTCTGTGTTGATTGACTATTGACTTGCTGAAACATATCGTTAATGTGAAGAAAAATAGAAGAAGGCGATTGTACATGAAAACTGCTATAGGCATGATATTAGAGGAACGAATATAGCGATTGAATTTGTACAAGAGGATGGTGACGTCCTAACAGCACATGAATTTCCGACCTAAGTAAAATACCAGGTTGTGCTAACAACTTGGGTGTATCGTGTGTAAAAGAAATCAATGCAACAGTTCCCAACCATTACAGGAATCGGCATAGGTACTCCGGCTCTGCCAGATTAGAAACAAGTGAAGGTACTAAATCCACACAATCTAAATCGTGGCGTGGTTATCCTATAGTACAAAATATTGATAGCGCTTTCCTAATGCCGATCCATGCAGTTCAAATATTAAATCCTAAGCTGTTCCTATTAGGCGGTGGTGCCATCATCGAACAGCCAGCATTTTATTAATGGCTAGTAGAAAATGACCAATTACCTTTTACACCAAGATGGCTAATTACTGAAGATAGAAAAAGCGTCATGGTACATTGACGGGAATAAAGAGTGCTGCGGCTACTATCCTGTCGAAGGATTGAGATATAGGAGGGAAAAACAAAATGGAATTTAAGACTACTGCGCATATTATTTCTCACTCCCACTGGGATCGGGAATGGTATATGCCTTTTGAAAAGCATCGTTACTACTTAGTGAAGTTGATGGATACACTTATCGATTTGTTTGAAAAGGGGGAAGATTTTCAGAGCTTTCACTTGGATGGACAAATGATTATTTTGGAAGATTATTTCCAAATTCGTCCAGATAAAAAAGAATTGATTAAGAAGCTAATACAAGAAAAAAAGCTTCATATTGGTCCGTGGTATGTGTTACAGGACGCATTTTTAACAAGCTCGGAAGCGAATGTCAGAAATATGTTGTATGGATTACAAGCTGCAAAGGAATACGGTGCTGTGTCAAAGGTAGGGTACTTCCCAGATACATTTGGCATTTACGGGCAAGCACCTCAATTGCTTCAGCAAGCTAATATTAAAACTGCTGCGTTTGGGAGAGGTGTAAAACCAACTGGATTTAATAATATGGTGAGCGATGCGAAAACATTTGAATCGCCATTTTCAGAACTTAAGTGGGAGTCGCCAGATGGCTCGGCAGTGCTTGGTGTGTTGTTTGCAAATTGGTATTCCAACGGCAATGAAGTACCAGTTGATAGAGAGAGTGCGAAAAAGTATTGGGAAACAAAACTAGCTGATGCTAAGAAATATTCTTCAACATCAAATCTTCTTTTCATGAATGGTTGTGATCATCAGCCAATTCAAGTGGATATAGGAGAAGCAATCAAGGTGGCTGAAGAACTTTTTCCGGATATCACGTTTGTACACTCTAATTTTGATGATTATATGGAAGTACTTCAGGAATCATTACCAGAACAACTTCAGACGATTACGGGTGAACTGCGGAATCAACGTACAGATGGGTGGTCAACTCTTGTAAATACAGCCTCTGCCCGTATCTATCTAAAGCAGATGAATCAAGAGTGTCAAACACTTTTAGAAAAGGTGGCTGAGCCACTTTCTGTGTTTTCATATTTTCTTGGTCATGAATATCCACGTGATTATTTACGATATGCTTGGAAAACTCTGATGGAAAACCATCCTCATGACAGTATTTGCGGTTGTAGTGTCGATGAAGTACATCGAGAAATGGTAACTCGTTTTGAGAAGGTTCAGCAGACGGCATCAACTATTATCGAGGAAAAGGCCAATGAAGTTGTATCTCATATTTCAACGAAACAAAGTGTTGTTGATGAGGATATGATTCCAGTTGTTGTTTTTAACACATCAGGAAATACGCGAGATGTGGTTATCGAAAAAGAAGTTGAACTAGAAAAAGTCTATTTTTCAGATATGCCTTTTTCAGAGATTCCAGATTTCCTTGGTTCGAAGGATTTACCTGATATTAATTTGGTTGATAAAAGTGGTACGGAACATGATTGTAAAACAAAGGACCTTGGTACCCGTTTTGGATATGAGTTACCAGGAGATGGTTTCCGACGTCCTTATTATGCAAGAATTATCAAATTAACATTCCTAGCTCAATCTCTTCCGGGCTATGGATATAAAACATTTTATATCAAACCGGCACCGGCCAAGGAAACGAAGTTGAATGAACAGCCATCGATTAATCAATGTGCTCGTGAATTGGAGAATGAATTTGTTCATTTGTTTGTTCATGAAAATGGTTCGTATACATTGACTGACAAACAGACTGGGAAAGTATTCGAAAATCTAGGAATCTATGAAAATAGCGGGGACATTGGTAACGAATATATGTTTAGGAAGCCAACTGGTGAAGTTCCACTTACTACGAAAGATTTGAAAGCGGAGATAAGAGTAGTTGAAGACCATTCATTACGTTCCGTTATGGAACTTGTTCATGAGTGGGAGATTCCAAAAGAGGCCGATGAAAAGTTTCAACGAGAAAAGGAACGATTAGTTTGGCATAAGGACCGGCTATCAGGTCGATCTTCTGAAAATGTAACAATTCGTTTAACTACACATATTCAGTTAGATCAAAAAGCGAAGGGGCCATCTGTTAAGGTTACAATTGAAAATCAAGCAAAGGATCATCGTCTACGCGTTCTTTTTCCAACTAATCTAAGTACGAATGAACACTATGCAGACAGTGTTTTTGAAGTGGCAAAACGTCCTAATATACCTGAAAGAGAGTGGGACAATCCTAGTTTCGATCATCACCAACAGGCTTTTGTAAGTGTAACAGATGGAAAGCATGGGATGACAATTGCGAATAAAGGATTACATGAGTATGAAATCCTTGAGGAACAACAAACAATAGCCGTTACGATTCTACGTTCAACTTCTGAGTTAGGGGATTGGGGTCTATTTCCGACACCAGACGCTCAATGTATTGGAACGTACCAAGCAGAATGGATGGTTATCCCTCACAAAGGTACAGTGGTTGAGTCAGAAGTATTCAAAGAGGCGTATGACTTCCAAGTGCCTGTGATTGCTGTACAAACAGATGTACATGAAGGGTTACTTCCAACCGAAAAGACATTTTTTACTTGGGAAGGTAAATCGTTAGCAATCTCTTCTATCAAGTTAGCGGAGGAAAGAGATGATGTAATTGCTCGATGGTTTAACACATCTGAAAAAGAAACAATGGTAATTGCTCAACCAATGCAAGGTACAAATAGCTATAAGAGTACTATCGTTGAGAATGTGAAAGAGCCGTTTGAAAATACGCAAATTCAAGAAAAAGTAAAACCGTTTGAAATTATTAGCCTTGGTTGGCAAGTGAAGGAGTGAAGGTAATGAACACTGAGAAAACAATCCCACAATCACTATCTTATTTAATCGAAAAGGTGAAGAAGAATTTTCCTGAAGATAAAAAGCTTCAGGAAATGTTTGAACAATGTTTTGTTAATACGTATGTAACAACACTAAAGCCACAAGAAGATGGATCAACATTTGTCATTACTGGTGATATTCCAGCTATGTGGTTAAGAGATTCAGCTGCCCAAGTACGTCCATATTTACTTGCTGCTGAAGAGGATGAAGAAATGGCGAAATTAATTGAAGGTGTTGTTCGTCGTCAAATGAACTATATCGTTCATGACCCATATGCAAATGCATTCAATGAAACCGCTAATGGAAAAGGCCATCAAGATGATAAAACTGATATGTCCCCAATGACATGGGAACGTAAATATGAAATTGACTCACTTTGCTATCCAATTCAGCTTTCTTATCTTTTGTGGAAATCAACTGGAAGAACGGCCTACTTTGATGACACATTTGTAAAAGCATTGAACAAGATTTTGCATGTCTGGAAAGTGGAACAAAATCATGAGGATGAATCATCATATAGCTTTGAAAGAATGGATGTAAGACAATCAGATACTCTGAACAGGGATGGGAAAGGATCTAAAACTGTGAGAACAGGAATGACTTGGAGTGGATTTAGACCAAGTGATGATGCTTGTTTATATGGTTATTTAGTACCTGCAAATATGTTTGCGGTAGTAGTACTAGGTTATGCATCAGAGATTTGTAGAGAAGTGTTAAAGGATGAAAGTCTTGCAAAGCAATGTGAGCAACTAGCTTCAGAGATAAAAGCAGGAATAGAAGAACATGCAGTGTTAGAACATCCGATTTATGGAGATTTATATGTCTATGAAACGGATGGAATGGGAAGATATCATCTTATGGATGATGCGAACATCCCTAGTTTACTAGCAGCTCCTTATCTGGGCTGGTGCCAATTTGATGATAAAACCTATCAGAATACTCGCCGCTTTTTATTAAGTAGAGATAATCCTTACTTTTATGAAGGAAAAGTGGCCAATGGAATTGGGAGTCCTCATACACCCGATCATTATATATGGCATATTGCATTAGCAATTGAGGGGATGACATCTACAGATGCTTCTGATAAAAAGAGAATTTTGGAAGAGATGAAGCAATCAGATGGAGGAACTGGATTTATGCATGAGGGCTTTAATGCAGACCAACCAGAAGAATTTACGAGAGAGTGGTTCTCTTGGGCGAATTCGATGTTTAGTGAATTTGTATTAAGTTTATGTGGTTTTGCAGTTAAAGGTAGTCCGCTTTATAAAAAGCTACAAGAAAAATAATATCTAAGTTAAGACACAGTACCGCATCTTGGTTGTTACAGAGGATAGATAAAATAACCTTACTAATAGGGGTGGGAATTTGTTGAAAATAAGATATGGTCTTGTCACTACGTTCTTAGGTTTGCTTTTAGTTTGTGTACTTCCGATTACGGGCTTTGCAAAACAGCCGGAATCATCTTATTGGTATCCTGATACATTATTAAAGTGGAGTCCAGAAAATGATTCTGATGCTGTATATAACAAAAGTACTGTTCCATTAGCTGATAGAGAAGTTGTTTTCAATGTGAATGAAACATCTCAGTCAGAAGCTAAATTGGTTGCCTTATCGGCATTAAATCCCAACACAAGCGGGGTTCCATCTCAAGGCGGAAATAAATTTTTTGCAAATACATTTAGCTACTGGCAGTATGTTGATTTAATGGTGTATTGGGCGGGTTCTGCTGGAGAAGGAATCATTACTCCTCCAAGTGCTGATGTGATTGATGCTTCTCATAAAAATGGCGTTCCAATCTTAGGTACTATTTTCTTTCCTCCAATAACGTACGGAGGACAAGAAAAATGGGTAGACCAAATGATTACACAGCGAGAGGATGGTTCATTTCCTGCTGCTGACAAACTTTTAGAGGT
This sequence comes from Peribacillus sp. Bi96, assembly GCF_918698115.1. Classification (GTDB taxonomy): domain Bacteria; phylum Bacillota; class Bacilli; order Bacillales; family DSM-1321; genus Peribacillus. The sequence continues at coordinate 35,811 of NZ_CAKKLV010000031.1, read as the reverse complement.
TGCTAAATATTACGGATTTGACGGCTGGTTTATCAACCAAGAAACAGCAGGTGGAAATAATGAAACTGCACAAAAAACGAAAAAGTTTTTAAAATATCTACAAGACAATAAGCAAGAAGACATGCACATTATGTGGTATGACTCAATGGTAGAAAACGGATCAATTAACTGGCAAAATCACTTAACAGATCGTAATAAAATGTTCTTACAAGATGATAATGACAGAATTTCCGACAGTATGTTTTTAAATTTCTGGTGGACGAATCAACAATCTTCTCATGATAAGGCATTGGAAATTGGTAGAAGTCCATATGACCTATATACGGGCATTGATGTAGAAGCAAATGGAACAAAGACAAACATTCCTTGGAATGGCATTTTCCCTGAAGGACAAAAACCTTTGACTTCCTTAGGGATTTACCGTCCAGACTGGGCTTTTAAAACAACTGAAACAATGGAAGCGTTCTATCAGAAAGAACAAGAATTCTGGACTGGAAAAGCTGGGGATCCCCGCAAGACTGGTGAAAATGGAAACTGGAAAGGGATGGCTCACTATTTTACTGCAAAAACGGTAATTCAAGAGCTTCCGTTTGTAACGCATTTTAATACAGGTAGTGGGAAATTCTTTGCAGTAGATGGTTCTACACAAAGTATAGAAGAATGGAATAACCGTAGTTTACAAGATATTTTACCAACATGGCGCTGGTTAAAGGATAGCAAAGGGGAGCCTCTAAATGTTGATTTCGATTGGGATACAGCATTTTACGGTGGTAGCTCTTTGAAGGTTTCTGGTAACCTAACGAAAAAAAATGCGACACATGTGAAGCTTTATAAAACGAATCTACCAGTTGAAAAGGATACTGAGATCTCTGTAACCTACAAAACAGATGTGAAAAAGCCTAACATGAAGCTTGGTGTAAGTTTTGTGGATCAACCTGATGATTTTGTGTTTTTTGATGTGAAGAAAAAGAGTCGAGATCAATGGATGGAAGAAACATTTAAATTAAACAAATATAAGGGAAAAGAAATTGCAACTATTTCTCTATTCTTCGAGAGTGATGAAGCAATAAAAGATTATCAAATCAACATCGGAGAAATTAAAGTTACAAATAAACATAACGATAAAGAGGTCCCAGCTATACCAACGAAAGCTAAGGTGAAAAATCCGACTTTCTCGAAGGGACTATATGCTGATTTAGATTTATCATGGGAGTCAGTGGAAGGTGATATTCAGCATTATGAAATTTATCGCGACCTTCCTAAAGGTAAAAAAGAATTTATCGGAGCAGTTCCAAACGCTGCATACTACATTTCGAATTTACGAAGAAGTGGTAAGGAAACAGCAACTACCCTAGAAATAGTAGCTGTAACTACTGATTTTGTTCGAGGTAAAGCTGCGAAGGTAACGTTTAAATGGCCTGCATACCCACAACCAAAGGCAGACTTTAGCGTAAGTCAAACAGTTGCAGCACCAGGTGAAGAAATCCAGTTTTTTAACAATTCATCTGAAGCGACAGAAGAAGTTGAATGGCAGATTGAAGGTGGTACACCTTTAGAAAGTAATGAGAATAATCCAGTTGTAAGGTATGAAGAAGAAGGAGTGTACTCAGTTACCCTAATCGCTAAAAATAGCGAAGGAGAGGATGTCCTTACAAAAGAAGGCTTTATTACAATTTCAAAGGATGCAAAAAACATTACTAACGTTGCACTGAACAAAACTGCAACTGCTAGTGGACAATGCGCCCCCTCTGAAGGACCAAAGTACGCGATTGATGGAATCGTGACGAATAATAGTAAATGGTGTGCAGTTGGTGCAAATCATTGGTTAGAAGTCGATTTCGGTGAGGCGTTTCATCTATCAAAGTTTGTTGTCAAACATGCTGAAGCGGGTGGAGAGCCAGCAGCCTTTAATACGAGGGCATTCACGATCGAGGTAAGTCTTGACGGTGAAAATTGGACGAACGCAGTAACTGTCACAAATAATACAGATGCTATCTCAGAACATGCCATTACAACGACAGAAGCTCGATATATTCGCTTTTCTGTCCAACAACCAACACAAGGTGGAGATCAAGCAATTAGAATATTTGAAGTCGAAGCATATGGATATTAAGTAATATGATAATCGGAAAGGGGGAAAAACCCCTTTCCGATTATCATATTGGTAGGGGATGAAAAACATGGGGAGAATGTTACAAGAAGTAAGTGAATGGATCGTTAGGTTAGTATGGACGAATATTCTTTGGTTTGTATTTATTGTGGCTGGATTAGGTGTTTTTGGGATTATGCCGGCGACTGTTGCTTTATTTGCTGTTACACGAAAGTGGAAGATGAAGGACCTAGATGTTTCCTTATTGAAAACATTTAAAGAAACCTTTAAAAAAGAGTTTGTCCGTTCAAATTGTATTGGGCTGATATATGCAGTAATTGGCTTTTTTTTATATGTCGATTTAAGAATTGCTGAAAGCATGGAAGGAACGTTTTCCGTTATTCTTTATGTCTTTATTAGCTTTATCATTCTTTTATATTTGAATGCTATTGTTCACTTTTTCCCTTTGTATGTACATTATCATTACTCACTAAAGGATTACATAAAACAATCATTTATTATTTCACTTATTAGTCCTTTTTCTACATCAATGATTTGTATTGGTTTGTTTTTTATTGGCTATTTAATCACGAATATGCCGGGACTTATACCATTTATTTCAGGTGTACTTCCTGCATATTGGATTATGAATGTCTGTATAAAAAGGTTTAAAACTCTAGAAGAACAGCAATCACAAGTAAATAAACATATGAAGATCGAGGAAAGTATAAATTAATATAAAAATGGGGGATTTATATGTTTTTAGTAGAAAGAAAGCTAGAAGCAAGAATACAAGAATTGGCGCAGTACCGCTATCGTGATGGAATTGAGATTGGTCAGTTTAGTACAATTGAGGATGAGGGTGTAGTAGGCACATATCCTCCTATAGAAAAGGGTGAATCGACTTTACAACTAAGAGACCAATGGAAGGGACGAGACCGGTATCTTTGGCTACATGCAGATGTTCAACTCCCGACGGAATGGGCTGATAGAAAAGTAGTTGGTTTATTTGATTTTGGACGTACAGGCGGAGGAAATAATTCTGGATTTGAATCATTATTATTCTTAAATGGAAATCCGTACCAAGGTGTTGATTCTAACCATCAGGAAGTATTTTTTCCACCAACCGAAATAGGAAACACTGTTCAATTAGATTTCAGACTTTGGTCTGGACTTGAAGGTGGTGGAGAGCCAAAGGAGCAAATTTATACACTTGAGATGGCCCAATTGGCTTGGTTAGACGAGGCTGTAGATGATTTATATTATACATCCCTAGCAGCGTGGCAAACAATTAAAGAACTTGGTGATGACCGACCAGAAAAACATGCAATTATAAAAGTGTTGAATCAAGCTTTTATGAAAATAAATTGGAGTAAACCAGGTAATGAAGCATTTTTTAGTAGTTGTGAAATTGCTAGTGTGGAATTAAATAAAAGTCTTAACGAAATCGAAAAACATCACCCTGTGACCATTCATTGTGTTGGTCATACACATATTGATGTTGCATGGCTATGGCGTTTAAAACATACACGTGAAAAGGCTGCTCGATCTTTTTCTACTGTTTTAAGATTAATGGAGCAATATCCGGAATATTATTTTCTCCAAACACAGCCACAGTTATATGAGTATATTAAAGAAGACTACCCAGAAATCTATGAAAATATTAAAAAGCGTGTAAAAGAAGGTCGTTGGGAAACTGAAGGTGCAATGTGGTTAGAAGCAGATTGTAATATTCCTAGCGGGGAATCACTAGTGAGACAAATTTTGTACGGGAAGGAATTCTTTAAAAGGGAATTTGAGGTAGATTGCAAGTATCTATGGCTGCCAGATGTATTTGGGTATTGCTGGGCACTTCCACAAATTTTGAAAAAGTCAGGAATCGATACATTTATGACCACTAAAATAAGTTGGAATCAGTATAATCGTATGCCAAATGATACTTTTAAATGGCGTGGAATTGATGGGACAGAAATCCTAACTCATTTTGTAACCACTCCTGAACCTTGGAATTCGGAAGATTCGTGGTTTTATACATATAATGGGCTGATTACCGCAAAGACTGTAAACGGTGCATGGAATTCATACCGGAATAAAGATGTTAACCAAGATTTACTTCTTTCCTATGGGTATGGTGATGGGGGTGGAGGAGTCAATCGAGAGATGATAGAGCTTCGTCGCAGATTTGAGAATATGCCAGGACTGCCAAAAGTAAAAACGGCAAAAGCTGGAGAGTACTTCCAAAAGTTACACGAAAATATTGAGAATTCAAATGAGTATGTCCACACTTGGGACGGTGAATTGTACCTTGAATACCACAGGGGGACCTATACAAGTCAAGCATATACAAAACGAATGAATCGTAAACTCGAGTTGAGTTATAGGGAGTCGGAATGGTTGTCTGTGTGGAACTCTCTAATGTCATCATGGGCGAAATATCCTAAGCAACAGCTTGATGAAGGTTGGAAGATTATTTTGCGAAATCAATTCCATGATATTATTCCTGGTTCATCCATTAAGGAAGTATATGAAGATGCAAAAGTGGAATATAAACAAGCAGAAGATATACAACTCGAAATTGATCAGAATAATTTCAATGAGTTTATTGAACCTAAACATGGAACGTATACAGTCTTCAATGCAACTAGTTGGCAAGATCAACAAAGTGCATTCATCCCATACGATCAAACGAATGATGTGGTTGGAGGATGGATATCAGGTTCAGGGGAAATTCTAAATAGCCAACGAACTGAAAATGGTTGGTTAGTTGAATTAGAGGAGACCAAACAATTTGGTGCAGTAGAAATTCAATTCAAACAAGATCCTATGGTAGAAAATAAAACACCATTTCTTATTAAGGGAATGTTGTTGGAAACACCTTTTTATCAAGTTGCATGGAATGACTCCCTTCAACTGACTCGAATATTTGATAAGGAAGCTAGGCGTGAAGTACTAGCACAACAGGAAAAAGGAAACATCATTCAAATTTTTGAAGATAAACCATTAGCACACGATGCGTGGGATATTGATTTGTATTACCAAGAAAAAATGGAGGAAATCCGTGAAGTAGTATCAAGTGAAGTTGTTGAAAATGGTCCGCTTCGTATTGTCATCCGGACGAAATGGAAGTATCAAAGTTCTTTGGTTGAACAAGATATGATTTTCTATGCTCAAAATAGACGTATTGATTTTAAAACAAAAGTGGATTGGCATGAGCAACGTAAGTTAATGAAGGTAGCATTCCCAGTTGATATTCGTTCTACCGAAGCAACTTATGATATTCAATTTGGTAATGTTAAGAGACCGACACATTGGAATACGAGCTGGGATATGGCACGATTTGAAACAGTTGGACATCAGTGGGCAGACCTTTCTGAAACAGGGTACGGAGTGAGTTTGTTAAATGATTGCAAATACGGGTATGACATTAAAGACCAAACGATTCGCTTATCCTTGCTAAAAGCAGCAATCCACCCTGATCCAACCGCAGATCAAGGAGAACACGAGTTTACGTATTCACTGCTACCTCATCAGGGAGATTGGAGAGTTGGGCAAACAGTAAAGCAAGCTTGGTTTATAAATAATCGATTGAAAGTAGTGAAAGGTGGATTTTCACCAGCGGAAAGCTCGTTTATGAATGTGAATAACGATCATGTTAAGATCGATGCGATAAAGAAAAAAGAGGGCGATGACGCAGTAATTATTCGCCTTCATGAGTATGAAGGGCGACGCGGAAATGTCTTGATTGAATTCCCAAGAAACGTTAAAAAATGGTATGAAACAAACTTGATGGAACAAGTTGATAGCAAGAAACAAACCGAACAAATCGACTTTGAAATAAAACCGTATGAAATTAAAACAATATTAGTCTATTTTCATGATGAAATAAGATAATACTATTCATCCCTCTGTCGGGCAGTGAATCAACTTCACTTTCCGACAGAAAATACAGTAAAATGGTAGTTGAGTACGTAAATCTGCATGGAAGGAGATAAGGGATGTTCTTTGAGTTAGTAAGTCATCATGGGAGGATATAAAGGATGTTCTTGAGTAATATAATAAGGCGGCTAACGAATAAGGTGTTTAGCAAAATTTTAATCACTTATTCCGTAACGATCCTTCTTACAATGTTTCTGTTACTGCTTGTATTATCACGCTATTATACAGAAGTTATTATCCAGAAAGAAATGGACGCAAGTACAGAAACACTAGAACGGGTTGAATCTTATCTCCAGCAAAAAGATGAGCATGTACAATATGTTATGCAAGAATTATATTTAAAAACAGATCTTATTTATAATGATATTGCATTTGCATTGCAGCATGATTATGATTCATATCTTGCGTATCGACTAGATAAGTACAGTGAAAGCTCTTCATTTATTCCGAACAACCTTAATACATTTTTCCAAGCGTATTTTAGTCAAGACCCTGATATCAATGCAGTGAGTTTAAAAAGTGTAAGCCCTGGTACAGAGTATGAATATATAAATAGCCACTATAGATGGAATAAATATATGGATAAGAGAGAGCAAAAGAAAGGGAATCAGGAAGGTATAACTGTTCATCCTCAAGACTTACAACTTCAGCAAGTTGAGTGGGAGCAAGAAAGGAGTATCTTCAACAATATTCAAATATCTCGTTCCATTAATGATCCTGCGACCCTTAAGAAATTAGGGGATCTGACGGTTTTTTATGATACAGCGGGAATACAAGATGTGATTCGTTTGAGGAAATCACAATTTAAAGGAACAGTCCATATTTTTCAACGTAATGGGGATTATCTTTACTCGTCAGACGATGGTACCATTCCAGTACCATTGAAAGATATACCATTTGAAACGAACTTCAAGAAAATAAAGTGGAAGGGAAAAAACTACTATATTAATACATTGGCTGATGACCACAGGGGCTACTTATATGTAGGTTTCATGCCTGAGGATGATATTAAGAAAATAACGATTGTTCATAGGTATATGTTATTATCTACAGTTTTACTTTCTTGTATAGCAATTGCTGTAACCTATTTTGCGATGAGATCTTATTCTAGAAGAATTAATAAAATAGAAACTGCCATTCACCAAGTTCGAGATGGAAACTTGCAAATTAGAATACCTGATAGTAGAGAAAAAGACGAGTTAACAGCCATATCAGAAAGTTTCAATGATATGTTAGATGATCTAAACATGTATATTAAAGATGTATATGTTTTAAATATCCGCCAAAGAGAGGCTGAAATGAAAGCGCTTCAGTCACAAATTCAGCCGCATTTTCTATATAATACATTGGAAGCTATTCGCATGAAAGCTATAGCTGACGGATCTAAGCCAACTAGTAATATGATTTATAGTTTAGGACAATTATTTCGTTATTCTTTAAGTAGTAAAGAAATCGTTCAAATTTCTGATGAAATCCAACATGTTAAGGAGTACATAGGTCTAAATCAGATTAGATATTCTAACCGCTTACACGTAACGTACGAGATTCCAGAAAATTGTTTAGACGAAAAAATTCTCAAATTTACCCTTCAACCCCTTATTGAAAATTATTTGATTCATGGCTTCCGAAAAGAAACAAATAATAATGAATTACTAATTAAAGTTCAAAGAATTCATCGGGAAATAGAAATAATAATAAAAGACAATGGGAGAGGTATTCCAATAGATAAACTATTGGCTATTCAAACTAAATTATTAGAAGGAACTACCACCTCTGAGGGCTCAATCGGGCTGAGTAATGTTCATCAAAGAATACAATTAAAATACGGACAAAATTATGGAATTCAGATTAGTAGTAATGAAGGAGAAGAAACTATTTTAGAAGTTAGAATTCCAGCAGCTAGGAGGGAACAGATATAACATGTATAACGTATTTTTAGTAGATGATGAACCATTTATTATTGAAGGCATGAGAGCGTTGGTACCTTGGGAAGATTATGGACTAAATGTTGTTGGTGAAGCTTCTAATGGTAGTGAGGCTATTAAAAAGTTAGAAACGTGTCATGTTGATATATTATTAACTGATATAATGATGCCCATAATGGATGGATTAGAGCTAATTAGTACGTTGAAAGAACGTCATCCTAATACAAAATATATCGTTTTATCTGGATACGAAGAATTTGAATATGTGAAAAAGGGTATGAAGCTAGGAATCGAAAATTATCTTTTAAAGCCTGTCAATGAGCAGGAACTCATTTCAACATTGGAAAATAGTATAGAGAAACTTGAGAAATCTACAAATAATGAGGAAGCCTATACTATTTTAAGAGATAATACGATTTGGCGATGTCTGAATCAAGACATCGATGCAAAAGAATGGCGTGAAAGAGTAGAGTTGTATAGTTTGGAGTTCGATGGTCAGAATCTAGCTGTTGTATTAATGCAAATATCAGATGGTGAACATGAAAACTCTTCCTTTTTCAGAAAAAGAGTAGAGGAGTTATTTCAGTCTGTCTGCATTATTAATCCAGATGGCGAACTTATCCTTTTAGTTTCATTTAATTGTGAAGATGGACTTAAGAAAAAACTAGATGAATTGAATATGCTATTTGCTGGATATGTTTCTGGAAAGTATCATATTAATGTTGGATCATTTGTTTGCTCCACAAGTGAATTGTATAAGAGCTATCAACGTGCAAAAGAGTTATCTGGCTATCGATTAGTACTCAAAGAAAGTGGACTCATAACAGATGAATTAACAAAGCAGTATACGCAAGCAAGCCTTTCTACTTCGAATGAATTGGGTGATCTAAAGAGATACATTGTTGGCTCAGAACAAGAAAAGGCTTTTTTGTGGATCAAAGATGCTTTCGATGAGATTAATAAATCTACTAAAAAGGTTGCTCCAACTATTATTAGAGGGTTCGCTATTGAAATAGTTACGTCTATCCAAAAAGATGTATCGTCACATGCAAATGATCAAACAGTAGGTATTGTAAAGCGAATTTTAGAGGCCTATTCAATTGGAATTTTAGTTGACATTCTTATTGATTTTATCGAAGGAATTTTTAGAACATTGGAACAAAAGTCGGAGCATCGAAGTCCTATTATTCAAAGCGTGGTGCAATATATTCAAGCACATTTTTATGAGGAACTTTCTTTGAAAACATTAAGCTATAAATTTCATATAAATTCGATTTACTTAGGACAACTTTTCCAGAAAGAAACTGGCTTAGTATTCTCTGAGTATATTAATCATTTAAGACTCGAAAAAGCAAAACAATTGTTGAGAGGGACACATTTAAAGGCTGGAATAATTGGAAAACAAGTTGGCTATTCGGATTCTGCTTATTTTTATAAACAGTTTAAGAAGGCGGTGGGGATTACACCATCAGCATGGAGAACAATGAATATCAAATCTTGATATCCCGTTATTCGGGATTTTTTTCGTTTTGAGGAGCGTCTCTGATCCTAAAAGAATCAAAAAATGATAAAAAATGCTGTATTAACTATCGAATGTTTAATAAGTACAGTAAATCTAAATATTGTTAACTTTATACATTTTTGACTTTTTCTTATTATATATATGTAAGGGTTTTCAATATAAGGGAGGAGGGGCTTTGTGAATCGTATCAAGAGTTTTTTCCAAGATGTTTATAAGAATCGAGTGTGGCTCCTCATGGTTTTACCAGGGACCATTTGGCTATTGTTATTTTCATATCTTCCGATGTTTGGAACTGTCATTGCCTTTAAAAATTTCCGATATGATCCGAATGGTTTTTTTGCAAGTATCCTAAATAGTGAGTGGGTTGGCTTTGAAAACTTCAAGTTTTTATTTAATACAAATGACGCCTGGATCATTACAAGAAATACGGTTCTATATAATTTAGTCTTTATCGTTGTAGGGCTTGTATTAGCAGTGTTTGTAGCGATTGTTCTAAATGAGCTCGCAAATAAGAGGTTATCTAAAATTTACCAAACAGGGATGCTGTTTCCACACTTCTTATCATGGGTTGTTGTTAGTTATTTCGTATTCACGTTTCTAAGCGTGGATAGAGGTCTACTTAATAATATACTTCTATGGTTTGGAGTAGAAGACCCTATATCGTGGTATAACGAAGCAAAATATTGGCCTTTTATTATCGTTCTAACAAGTATGTGGAAGGGCGTTGGTTATGGAAGTATTGTTTATTTAGCAGCTATAGTTGGGATTGATAAAAACTATTACGAAGCCGCTATGATAGATGGTGCGAATAAGTGGCAACAAATTCGTAATATTACGATTCCGATGATAACACCGCTCATTGTTATTTTAACCATTTTAAACGTTGGTAGAATTTTTAGTGCAGACTTTGGTCTGTTTTTTCAGGTTCCTCGTGATTCAGGTCCGTTATATTCAGTAACAAACGTTATAGATACTTATGTATACCGAGGGATAACGACAATGGGGGACATTAGTATGAGTACTGCCGCTGGTCTTTACCAATCAATTGTAGGCTTTGCATTAGTAATGCTGACAAATTATCTTGTTCAGAAAGTTGATAAAGAATATGCCCTATTTTAAAAAATCGAGAGAGAAAGGAGAGTGGCCGCAGTTTTGTGGCAAATTACAATGATAACAAATCAAAATAGCTCTCAACCTACTCCATTACCATTAAATAAAGGGAATGCTCAAAACCAAGTGAATCAACCAAACAAGAAAAGTAAGCGTAAGAAAAAGTACACACCACATGGTCTAAGTGGGTTTCCTAATCTTATAATGAATATTTTGTTTGGAACATTTTCTATAATGTGTATCTTTCCATTTCTATATGTAATCGTCATCTCTTTAACTGATGAGAAAACCTTAGCGCGAAATGGATATCAGCTGTTACCTGAAATATGGAGTTTTGAAGCATATCGATACTTGTGGCAAATGAAGGATCAATTACTACAATCTTATACTATAACGATAGTAGTAACGGTGCTTGGTACACTTGTCAGTGTAATAATGATTTCTTTATATGCCTATGCTATTTCTAGAAAGCAATTCAAATATCGCGGTTTCTTTACTTTTATTGCATTCTTCACAATGCTTTTTAGTGGAGGACTAGTTCCTTTCTATATAGTAGCAACACAGTTTTTACATCTACGTAACTCTATTTGGGCATTGATCTTACCACTTGCAATGAATGCATTCTACATTCTAATTATGAGAACCTTTTTCCAAAGGTCTGTACCAGAATCCATTTTGGAATCGGCTAGAATTGATGGAGCAAGTGAATTAAGAATATTCGTGAAAATTGTTGTTCCACTTTCATTACCAGGTCTTGCAACTATTGCCCTTTTTAGTACATTGGGTTACTGGAATGATTGGTTTAATGCACTGTTATTCATTGATGAATCGCACTTAGTGCCACTACAGTCAATGCTGATGAAGATTGAAAACAACATAGAATTTTTAAGGCAAAATTCGTTAGCTGGCGGTATACAAAATGATTTATTAAGTGCTGTACCTCAAGATGCTGCAAAAATGGCAATGGTTGTTATTTCAACCTTGCCGATAGCGATTGCCTATCCGTTTTTCCAAAAATACTTTGTTAATGGATTGACAATCGGTGGGGTTAAGGAATGATTGATTTTTGAGAAAAATAAGTATAAGGGGGGAGTTAAAATGAATAAGAAGTTAGCTATTATTCTAGTACTCTTATTAAGTTTATCTACGTTTTTAGCTGCATGTAGTGGAGGGAATTCAGATAAAACGAGCGGAAGTAAAGCTGGTGAAGAAAAACCTTATGAAATTATGTGGTACACGATTGGGACACCTCAAAAAGATGTCGATAAAGTTATGAAGGAAGTAAGTAAATACACGAAAAAGAAAATTAACGCCACCGTTAAAATGAGACAAATTGACTGGGGCGATTATGATCAAAAAATGCAAGTTATGATTGCTTCAGGTGAATCATTTGATATTGCCTATACTGCAAGTGGAAACTATGTATTAAATGCACAAAAAGGGGCATTTAAAGACCTAAATGAACTTCTTGACACACATGGAAAAGAATTAAAAGCAACAATTGATCCAGCGTACTTAGAAGGGGCTAAAATTGATGGAAAGCTTTACGGTATTCCTTCTAACAAAGAAGTAGGTCAGCAAAGTGTGTACGTATTTAATAAGAATCTAGTCGATAAATACAATATGGATATTTCAAGCATTCACTCTTTAAAAGACTTGGAACCTTTATTGAAAACAGTTAAAGAAAATGAGCCAGACTTTACACCAATTTCCACTTTCAAACCGTATTTACCATTTGATTATGTATTAGAAGATGAATTGCCGTTTGCGTTTCCTCTAGAAGGAGATAAAGGAAAGGTAGTTAATATCTTTGAATCAGATATTATGATGGAAACGTTAAAAACAATGCACGAATACTATAAAGCTGGTTATATAAAAGCGGATGCAGCAACAAGTACAGATCCATGGCCGCTAGAGGTACAAAACTGGTTCGTACGTAAAGAAATGTACCAGCCATATGCGGAATTAATATGGTCTCGTTCTGCAGGTTATAATGTAGCCGTACAACCAATGCATGATCCGATTACATTTAACAACTCTGTAACAGGGTCTATTCAAGCAATCTCTGCAACTTCCAAACATCCAGAGAAGGCTATGGATTTCTTAAATCTATTAAATACAGATCCATACCTTCGTAATTTAATTGATAGAGGTATTGAAGGTGTGCATTATGAAGAGGTCGATAACGGTAAAATTAAAGACCTTCCAGCTCGTGTAGAAAGCTACAACATGCCAAGTTACTCTTTAGGAAATCATTTCATTCTTAAGTTATATGAAAATGATCCCGAAGATAAATGGGATGCGTTCAAAGAATTCAATGATGCTTCTGTTCAAGCACCAACCCTAGGTTTCTATTTTGATACAAATCCTGTTCGTACAGAGATCGCAGCAATTGCAAACGTTGCGAATGAATATGCACCTCCGCTATTAACTGGCAGTGTTGACCCTGAGGAATATCTACCAAAGGCTAATAAGAAGTTTAAAGAAGCTGGATTAGATAAAGTGCTTGCAGAAATTCAAAAACAATATGATGAGTGGAAGAAAAATAACTAATAGATCTCATTCAGGAGGCAAAGTCGGAAACTTAATTTTCCGACTGCTTTCTTTTAAGGGAAGGCAGGATTGAAAATGAGTACAGAAGTAGAAAAGAATATTTACATGTTTCCGAAAGACTTTTGGTGGGGATCTGCATCATCCGCAACACAAATGGAAGGATTTTCAGGGGCAGATGGTAAAGGGAAGAATATTTGGGACTACTGGTATGAAACAGAACCGAATCGTTTTTACCAGGGTATTGGACCTGATAACACTTCACTGTTTTATACGAATTTTATTGACGATATTCAGCTCATGAAAGAAACGGGACATAACAGTTTTCGCTTTTCTATCTCGTGGTCCCGCATGTTTCCAAAGGGGCGTGGAGAAATAAATCCAAAGGCGATTGACTTTTATAATACCGTCATTAACACCTTACTAGAAAATGAGATTGAGCCTTTTGTGAATCTCTATCATTTTGACATGCCTATGGCTATGCAAGAAGAGGGTGGTTGGGAAAGCCGCTCTGTAGTTGATGCGTATGTGGAATATGCGTCTACTTGTTTTGAGAACTTTGGAGACCGTGTGATGAAATGGTTCACACATAATGAGCCAATCGTACCTGTTGAATGCGGTTATTTATATGGACATCATTATCCAGCATTTTGTGATTTTGGAAAGGCTGTTCAAGTTGGTTTCCATTCTGTATTAGCCTCCGCAAAAGCAATTAAGGCATACCATGATAAAGAGCTAGGAGGAAAAATTGGAATTATACTGAATGTTACTCCCTCGTATCCAAGGAGTAATCACCCTGCTGACTTAGATGCTGCTGAAAAAGCGGATTTACTATTTAACCGTTCCTTTCTAGATCCATCAGTGAAAGGCACTTTTCCTGAGGAGCTAATTGACATGTTGCGGGTAGAAAACTTTTTACCTAAGTATTTAACTGAAGATTTGGATATTATTCGTGAAAATACAGTTGACCTTTTAGGGATTAATTACTACCAACCACGAAGAGTTAAGGCGAAGGAAAACATCCCAAATCCAAAAGCTCCATTCATGCCAGAACGGTACTTTGATAATTATGACATGCCAGGGAAAAAGGTGAACCCATATAGAGGCTGGGAGATTTATGAAAAGGGTGTCTACGATATTTTAAAAAGCATCCAAGAAAACTATGGGAATATTGAATGTTTCATATCGGAAAGCGGCATGGGAGTTGAAGCAGAAGAACGCTTTAAGGATGAGAGTGGAATGATTCAGGATGATTATCGAATTACCTTTTACGAAGATCATTTAAAGTGGATACATAAAGCACTAAACGAAGGTGCCAATGTAAAAGGGTATCATGTATGGACATTTATGGATAACTGGTCATGGTTAAATTCATATAAGAACCGATACGGACTAGTAGAAGTAGATTTAAATAGAAACTTCAAGCGTACAATCAAGAAATCAGGTAAATGGTACAAAGAATTATCTGAAAACAACGGTTTTTGATTATTAGAAGAGTGCTACTAAGCATTTGTTCTATGAATATCACGAAGGAAGTGAAAGGAATGGACAAGTATCTTCTTGGCATTGATTTGGGTGGAACAAACTTGAGAATTGCCGTTGTAACATTGGAAGGCAAACTTTTAGAAGAGGTCAATGTAAAAACGGAAAGTGACAAAGGACCACATCATGTCATCGATAACATGATTAAAATATGCGAGGAGCTGTTACTGAAAAGAACTATTGAAGCAATAGGAATCGGAGTTCCGGGTCCTTTAGATTCAAAGCAAGGTATTATTTTAGGCCCTCCCAATTTACCTGGGTGGGATGAGGTTCCTTTAGCTCTAATGTTAGAAAAAGCTTTAGAGAAAAAAGTAGTGCTCGATAATGATGCCAACGCAGCTGCTTTAGCGGAAGCAACGATTGGGGCAGGCAAAGGAAAAGAATCTGTTTTTTATATGACGATCAGTACAGGAATCGGCGGAGGATATGTATATCGCAAACAGTTGATTCAAGGTGCTAATTTCTGTGCGGGTGAAGTTGGCAA
The DNA here is from genome assembly GCF_918698115.1 of Peribacillus sp. Bi96. Lineage (GTDB taxonomy): Bacteria > Bacillota > Bacilli > Bacillales > DSM-1321 > Peribacillus. The sequence continues at coordinate 20,653 of NZ_CAKKLV010000031.1, read as the reverse complement.
CATGATGGTTAATCGAGATGGTCCAACGCACCATATTCTGAATATTGGCTCTTTGGAATCTTTGGCAAGCGGTACAGCTGTGCATCGTCTCGGAAAAGAAAAGTTAGGTATAACAGGACATGCAGGAGAAGTGTTTACTATGGCAATGAACGGTCAGCAAGAAGCGGAAGCGATTGTTGATACCATGCTAACTTATTTGGCAAAAGGAATCTCTAATATTGTTCATACAATTGACCCGCACATGATTGTGTTAGGCGGGGGGGTCATGCAATCAAAAGAGTATATAATGCCGATTCTTCTTGAAAAAGTAAATGATTACTTATATCCACAGTTACGTAATAGGGTACAAATTGAATGTGCCTCGTTAGGAACAAAAGCTGGTGTTATCGGTGCGGCTCTGTTGACACAGCAAGCATAGTTCCAGTAAGTGAGGGGGATGACAATGAAAGCTTACATGGTGTTTGATTTTGGCGGAACTTATATAAAGTATGCGGTAATGGATGACAAATCAAAGAAACTGGAATGCGGGAAGATTCCAACTCCTAAAGAAGGACTAGATATGTTCTTAGATCACATTACCGAAATAGTTAAACATTATTCGGAGTCATTTGAAATTCAAGGTATCGCTTTAAGTTCGCCCGGTGCCGTAAACGTGGAAACAGGGTTTATTGGCGGGGCAAGTGCAATTCCCTTTATACATGGAGTAAACATGACAAGCTTACTAAAGGAACGGACAGGTCTGGTGGTGTCCGTTGAAAATGATGCAAACTGCGCGGCTTTGGCAGAAGGCTGGTTAGGTGCAGCGAAAGAAACTGATTTCTACATTTGTATTGTAATTGGTACAGGAATTGGCGGGGGAATTGTGATTAACCAATCAATTTTACGTGGAGCTACCCTTCACGGAGGTGAGTTTGGGTACATGATAATGGGAGAATCATGTAAGAGTCCTCTACAATCAACTTGGAGCAAAGTTGCATCGACAAATTCACTTGTAGGAGAAGTCGAAATGAGAAAATCTCTAGCAAGGGGAACGTTGGACGGAGAAGAAATATTTCGATTGGCGGAAGCAGGAGACTCCATTGCGAATGAATGCATTGCCAACCTATATAAGAAGCTGGCAATGGGAATCTATAATTTGAAGTATGTACTAGATCCTAACAAGATCCTAATAGGCGGGGGAATCAGCAAGCGCCCGGATGTAATTGAAGGCATAAATAATGAATTGGCACAATTGAAGGATGATACCTCTACATTGGATATTACGGTTGAACCTTGTAAATTTGATAACGATGCAAACTTAATTGGAGCCTTATTTCATTTCTTGAATCAAAAATAGGGAGTTTTTTATAAAAACGATATCCTCATTTACATATACTAATAAAGAAAGGAATAGAAAAATGAATGATACACCATTATTTTTAAAACCCGTTTTTCAAGAACGTATTTGGGGTGGAACAGCTCTTTGTGACCGTTTTGGCTATGAAATCCCATCAGCAATTACAGGAGAATGCTGGGCAATTTCCGCCCATCCAAATGGCCTGAGTCTTATTGAAAATGGTAAGTTTCAAGGTAAATCATTAAAAGAAGTATGGGAAAATCACCATGAGTTGTTTGGAAACTATAAGAGTGAGAAATTTCCGCTTCTTATAAAGATTTTGGATGCGAATGAAGAATTGTCTGTACAAGTACATCCCAATGATGATTATGCCAACGAGCATGAAAATGGCGAGTACGGTAAAACGGAATGTTGGTACATCATTGATTGTGATCAAGATGCTGAATTAGTGTTTGGACATCATGCTAAAACAAAAGAAGAAGTACGAGAAATGATTCAAAGTGGAAATTGGGAGAGGTTTTTACGTAAAGTTACTATTAGACCTGGTGATTTTTTCTACGTACCAAGTGGAACGGTTCATGCCTTATGTAATGGGACGTTGGTGTTAGAAACACAACAAAGCTCAGATACAACATACCGAGTTTATGATTATGACCGTGTAGATAATCAAGGGAGTAAACGTGAGCTGCATTTAGAAAAAGCAATGGGCGTCATTAATGCACCTCATATTGATACCAATATCGCTCCTAAAATAGAAAAGCGAGAAGGTGTAGAAGTTACAAAGTTTGTACAAAACCACTTTTTCTCTGTTAATAAATGGGATGTGAATGGAGAAGCGATATTTCAACAAAATCAAGCGTTTATGCTTGTAAGCATCATCGATGGGGAAGGAAGATTGTTGAAAGGCAGTGAAGGTTACACAATAAGAAAAGGAGCTCATTTTATTTTGCCGTATAAATATGGTGAATTTATCTTAAAGGGGAATATGAAGCTGATTGTATCACATCCTTAAACCTCATCCAGCTCTGTTGCGGAAAACGATTAATAGAAACATAGATTCGCTTTGCACCACGTTCCAGCTTTAAAAAGAGACGTATGTTTTACTATCTATCTTTTTATTGGTTTCTGTCATACACGGAAAAAAAGAATTGCAGAGAGCTGTAGGAGTATGAAAAATTCAAATTTCTTCTGCTATCTTGCTTGCATCTGTGTCCTTCTTTTAAGCGGCTGCTGGAATCAACATTATTTAAAAGATGCTGACGGAAAAATATTAAATTATAAACTTCTAACGGATGAAGTTAATGATGCATTGAAAGAAAACTGAAAATTCTGACATCATGTAAGTTGGGATACATATAATGGCTTTACATCATGATACTTGGGTAGAATACAAAATTCGGATTTTAAGGCTATTGAGTGAGAAAGAGCATAAGGAAAAACTGATATCACCAAGGGTGATATACTAGGCAAAACCTAACATGTGAATTTTTTAAAGGTGAAGGCCTCCCACAATTTACTGTGGGAGGGCTTTTTTATTTCTTTTATGATTATAGGGATTCCTAGAGGCTGAACGTTTTCCTTGAAAATATTCTCCATGCAAAAAAATAAATAATATAACATTATAACGTTATATTGACAACGCTTACATTTGTAGTTACAATTATTTTATGAAAATTCAAAATATATTTTTGGAAAAGGAAGTGTGTGAATGGATAAGGTTATGAGTTTTTTAGAAAGGTATTTTCTACCTTTTGCTAACAAATTGGGATCTCAGCGGCATTTGTTGGCAATTAGGAATGGTTTAATATCAACACTGCCATTAACGATTGTTGGATCGTTATTTGTTATTTTTTTGAATTTACCTTTCGAAGGATATGAAGATTTTATTGAGCCTTATAGGCAGACACTCGATATTCCTTTCCGTTATACAGTAGGTATCATGGCATTATATGCAGCTTTTTCAGTGGGAGCATATTTGGCGCAATCCTATAAGGTGGACCAATTAAGTGCAGGGATGTTATCTGTACTGGCATTTATGATTACTTCGGCTGTACCTGTGAAGATTGTTGATCCAGTAGAAGGAGTGATTGATGCAGGCCGCTGGATTTCAATTGGCAGCTTAAGCTCTACTGCACTCTTTGGGGCGATAGTCACTTCACTAATCTCTGTGGAAATATACCGCTATATGCTGCAGAAAAACCTTACAATCAAGCTTCCAAGCAGTGTTCCTCCTGCAGTTGCCAAGTCGTTTTCAGCATTGCTGCCGACTTTAGTCATCATGCTGCTTTGGTGGGGCATCCGTTATGGCTTGAACTTCGATGTAAACACAGTAATCACTCTTATCGTATCACCATTAAAATCTTTACTGGTTGGGAATAGTTTAATAGGAGGATTGCTAACTGTCTTTATCATTCAACTATTTTGGTCATTTGGAATCCATGGAGAGGCAATTCTTGGACCTATCATCCGTCCAATGTGGGATTCGGCTATTCTTGAGAATATGGAAGCGTTTACCCAGTCGGGTAATGCACAGCACCTTCCAAATTTATTTACCGAACAATTTCTTCAATGGTTTGTTCAGCTTGGTGGATCAGGTTCTACCTTGGCCCTTGCCGTTCTATTCTTAGTCTCAAGAGCGAAATTTTTAAAGGAGTTAGGTAAACTTACAATTGTTCCAAGCCTGTTCAATATCAATGAGCCCATTGTATTTGGAACACCGATCGTTATGAATCCGATTCTAATTATCCCATTTATTTTAACGCCAATGGTGCTTACCACAATCAGTTATTTTGCAACCATTTCTGGATTGGTGCCAATGATGATGGCCAAGCTTCCATTTACCATGTTTGCTCCAGTGGGGGCGGTTATGAGTTCGAATTGGAGTTTAACTGCCGGAGCTCTTATGATTTTTAACTTTATTGTTTCATTGATTATTTACTATCCTTTCTTTAAAATGTTCGAAAAACAACAGCTTCAAGCTGCAAGTGATAGTGAACAGCAAGTGGAAGAAAAAACTGCGATGTAAAAAGGAGTGAATTCTAAGTGGTTTCTTTAATTATTGCAGGTTTAACCTTTATAGTAGCTCAAATTGTGTGCAGCCGATTGAAAACATTTAGTAAAGGCTCCGTAGTGAAAGATGTTCTTCTGGCGGTTGGAGTGATTGGATTGTCAATGGTTTTTGTGATGCTGGCAGGCAAAATAATGACCCCGATTGTTATTATCGTTACAATCGCAAGTTCAACTTATATTTCAAATAAGCTTAGATTGGCTTTGTTTGCTTCACAGAATCAACGTCAGTCCCTGATAAAAGTAAATGGAAAGTAAATCTCTTTATCTTAAACTACTGAAAGTAAGAACAATATCAAATTCGAACTCCCTAAATAAGGTCTGCAGCATAAACTCTGTTGTGAAACATGAATAAACTGGATATATAATGTATTTAGGAAACACTACCTATTCAACAACAGATCGATTAGGTGGTGGGTATGCATTCGCCAGCAGGGATTCTCAAGGAATCTAACTTCGATGATAAGTCTTGATGCTGCAGCGGCAAGTAAGTTAAGGCATTCAACTACGTAGTTTCTCCTTCATTAGGTGGATGAACTGAGAGCGTGATGCAATCAAATGATATTGAACTAGAAAGGTAGATATATCTTGAATCTTTCAAGAAAAAAGGGTCCTATCTATTTACAAGTGAAAAATATAATTAAAGATCGGGTCTTAAGTGGTGAATACCAACTTGAGATGAATATTCCTACTCATGAGCAATTAGAAAAAGAATTTAGTGTAAGTAAGATAACAATCCGCAATGCAATTGAAGAGCTTGTAGGCGAAGGGTATCTTGAAAAACGAAGTGGAAAAGGGACAAAAGTAATTAATAACAAAATCATTTCTAAATTATCAAAGGGCAAGAACTTCTCGGAACTGTTGGTGGAGAAAGGATACAGGATAAAGAAAAAATATGCGAATATCAGTATTATTCATAATCAGCCTGATACTTTCCTTTATCAGCAATTTGGAGATACATGTTTCCATGTGTCACGGATTTATTTCCTAAATGACGAGCCCTATATCTATTTCTCGCATTACTTGCCTAGTTGGTTAAAGCTACCTTTAGAAAAGGATGCATATAAAGGATCGCTCTATCATTTATTAAATGAACAAAATATATCTTTTGCACGATTTACAGACGAGTTTGATATTGAATTACCAGATGAAATTATTTGTAAGTCCCTATCGATTAGTAATAATCAAAATTTATTAAAACGAATGCGATACGCTTATGATGAGGATGATCGCCTGGTAGAATATTCAGAAGCATTCTATCAAACCAAAGTGCATAAATATGTTGTGAAATTTGAAGTATAGTCTAAAACTTATGGATAAAAAATAGGGGGAATATAAATGAATATTTTATTAGTTTGTTCAGCAGGAATGTCTACTAGTCTTTTAGTTACTAAAATGGAGAAGGCAGCAGAGGCAAAAGGAATTGAAGCAAAAATCTGGGCTGTTTCAGCAGATCAAGCGGGGGAAAATATCGATAATGCTGATGTCCTGCTATTAGGGCCTCAAGTACGTTATTTGTTAAACGATGTGAAAAAGATGGCCGAATCTAAACCAGTTGTAGTTGATGTAATCAATCAGGTTCATTATGGATTAATGAATGGGGAAGCCGTTTTAGAAACAGCGCTTGGATTAGTGAACAATCAATAATTTGGCGCCTTGCGCTTTTCTTATAGGGGGAATAAATAGTGAGTCAGAAACTATCTACGGAAAAAGTGGCGTTTCAGCTTATTTTGCACAGCGGAAATGCAAGAAGTTTGCTTATGGAAGCCATGCGTTTTGCGCGGGATAACGAATTTGAACTGGCAGAGACTAAAGTTTCAGAAGCGAAATATGAATTGAATGAAGCTCATCGCTCTCAAACGTCTTTGATCCAAAATGAAGCACTTGGGACAAGTGTAGAGTTTTCAATCCTACTTGTTCATGCGCAGGACCATTTAATGACCACGATAACTGTGAAAGAATTAACTGAAGAAATAATCTATTTACATAAAAAAATAGAAAATAGCTAAATAACATCCAAGAGTCTTTATTTTTGCAGGTGGAGGTGCGGGCAATGAAAAACGGATTGAAAATTGTAACAATTGGTGGAGGATCAAGTTATACACCAGAATTAATTGAAGGATTTATTAAGAGATATGAAGAACTGCCGGTAAGTGAGATTTGGCTGGTAGATATTGAAGAAGGAAAAGAAAAACTGCAAATTGTGGGTGATTTAGCCAAACGGATGGTGGAAAAAGCGAACCTTCCAATCGATATCCACCTAACACTTGATCGTAGGAGTGCCTTAAAGGATGCGGATTTTGTTACAACTCAATTCCGTGTTGGATTGCTCGATGCACGTGCAATCGATGAAAGGATACCGTTAAAATATCATGTTATAGGACAAGAAACCAATGGGCCGGGGGGATTATTTAAAGCCCTTCGAACTGTTCCTGTCATCCTTAATGTGGTTAAGGACATTGAGGAGTTATGTCCAGATGCCTGGCTTGTTAATTTTACAAATCCAACCGGGATTCTTACGGAGGCCATTCTTCGACATACATCATTCAGGAAGGTTGTTGGACTTTGTAATGTTCCGATTCATATGCAAATGGATATTGCGCAGATGCTTAATGCGGATGTTTCTCGTGTTCATGTCGATTTTATGGGATTAAACCATATGGTTTATGGCTCGAAGGTATTGTTAGATGGTGAAGATGTGACAGAACATGTTATCGATTTAATTGCGACTTCATCTGAAAGTATGACAATGAACAATATTAAGTCAATCGAATGGAGTCCGGAATTTATTAAAGCGCTGCGTTTAATTCCTTGTCCATATCATCGCTATTACTATAAAACGCGTGAAATGCTAGAACAGGAACTAAAAGATGCAGATGCAGAGGCAGAGGCAGAGGGTACGCGGGCAGAAGTCGTCAAGAAACTTGAATCTGATTTATTCGAATTATATAAAGACCCTAATTTGGATATTAAACCGCCACAATTGGAAAAACGAGGAGGAGCATATTATAGTGACGCTGCGTGCCGTCTGATTGCATCGTTGTATACTAATAAATGTGACATTCAGCCCGTTAATACAATTAATAATGGGGCAATCTCTTCTATCCCAAATGAATCAGCAGTAGAAGTAAGTGCAGTCATTACAAAGGACGGCCCAATGCCAATAGCAATGGGTGACCTGCCAGTAGCGGCTCAAGGACTTGTGCAGCAGATTAAATCTTTTGAAAGACTGGCTGCAGATGCTGGTGCAACAGGGAATTACCAAACGGCTTTACTTGCAATGACGATTAACCCTCTTGTACCGTCTGATATTGTAGCAAAACAAATCTTGGATGAAATGTTAGAAGCACATAAAGAACACCTGCCATTATTCACTAAAGAACCAATTGCATAACATTTATTATTTGACAGCTGGGTAACCCACAATGAATAGTGGGCAAACCCAGCTTTTTTTAATTTAATTCTTGAAAGAATTTGTCCAAGGCATACAGACTATAAATAATAAAACTAACCTAGATAGAGTGTCTATCCTGATTCGCAGCGATTTTGCCGAAGTGATTCAAGATTGTGGGAAGAAGATTAATGGGAGATTTACAACAAGCTTCGTGATGATATGTATGCTGCGATGGAATTTTTGGGAACTTAATGACTTAATGAACGGCTTTAGTGATGAAAACGGAAGAGGTGAATTCATAGACTTTCTTGAAGTGTTAGTAGAAAGAAAGTCTTGAACTCTTATTCTCAGATACAATGATTCAAAACTATGATGTATCAATTTGTGAATAGCATAGGAAGCTAAGGAAAAGTATCAGTAATAAAGGGTGAGGGCCAACCTACGATAGTACAAAAGGCAGCTAAACCACCGCGAGTAGCAACCTATGCTCGCTCAAACATCACAATAGACTACAAGAAAGCCAAGGAGAACAAGGCTAAGGGAGAAAACATAGAGAGGATCCAAGGGGCAACTATACATGTCTCGTGGTGAGGGGGAGGTCCAACAATGATAACGTTTTTTATAGGTGAAGGGGGCCATCTAAAGTAAATTAAGGAAGGCGCTAGATCCACGCGATTAGCAACCTATGTTAGCGACAAGTACTGTGCAATCTCTACTGAGCATGCCTTACTCAGTGAACGAACTCCTTTAGTATTTCGTGTTGTGAATTTTCAAAAAATTATATTGCAAAATGTAAACAATTCAAATAAAATCAATTTAAGGTAATTACGTTTTTTTGACCTTAAAATAAACCTGCAATTGAGCTAATCCTTGTTAGCTTCTCAAAGTATTAACTTAAAAATTTGAAAGGAGTTAATAATCTTAGGCACAGTACTAAGCTATCTATGTTTGCAAATAATAATATACCCCATTAAGAGAGAGGGAATCTCATGAATCAAGAACGATATTTGAAAAAGAAAATGGGCTTTTGGTCACTTACTGCACTATCTCTTGGAGGAATTATTGGATCAAGTTGGCTTTTTGGGCCATGGAATACGGCAAAAATGGCTGGACCAGCTGCTATTATGTCTTGGATTATTGCTGCATTCGTCATTACTCTAATAGCTCTTGTTTATGCTGAATTAGCAAGGGTAAGACCAGAAACTGGGGGGTTAGGTCGTTATCCCCTCTATTCCCATGGAAAGTTGCTTGCTACAGTGACTAGTTATTCGATTTGGCTTGGCTACTGTGCCACTGCACCCGTTGAATCATCGGGAGTTATTCAATACGCTAATGAGTTCTGGCCAGGCCTATATGATATATCTAAGGAGCAACTAACGACAACAGGAATTCTAGCATCGACTGTTTTAATGGTATTCTTTGTTGTGGTGAACTATTTTGGAGTGAAATTATTTGCTGTCACGAATACCATTATTACCACGATTAAATTTATAGTACCTGTCCTAACCATCATTGCTTTTTTTATGACAGGTTTTCATGAAGAGAATTATACAAGTCATGGGTTTGCACCTAATGGATATGGCGCAGGATTAAGCGCAATCTTAACTAGTGGGATATTTTTTGCCTATACAGGATTCGGGAATGTGGTAATGATGAGTGGCGAGGTGGTAAACCCAAGACGGAATATTCCACTTGCTCTTATCACATCGCTGTCAGTCTCAACCATTTTATATGTTTTACTTCAAATCGTTTTTATAGGGGCCGTACCGCCCGAAATGCTAGCTCATGGTTGGAGTGGAATTAAATTTGACTCTCCATTTGCGAATTTAGCACTTATGGCGAATATGGTTTGGCTGTCTTGGACCATTACAGCGGACGCAATGATTTCCCCAACTGGATCAGCGCTTGCTTATACAGCTGGAACTTCAAGACATGTTTTTGGAATGGCGAAAAGTGGATTCCTCCCTTCTTATTTCGGAACTATTAATAAAAGATTTGGAGTTCCAACACGTGCACTTACTCTCAATTTCCTAATCGGATTGCTTTTCTTGTTCCCTTTAAAGAGTTGGACTGCGATTGTAGCAATTGTTGGATCAATTGGTATTTTCAAATACGCTTCAGCATGTGTCACAGTCATGGTGTTTCGTAAGGTTGGTTTGACAAAAGACAACGGTATCCCAGGCATGAATTTTATTGCTCCTTTAGCCTTTGTATTTGCCACGCTACTTATTTATTGGACAAATTGGAGTAGGATTCAACTTGCCATTTGGGGATTAGCAATTGGAATTGTTGGATATTTGATTACTCATTTTATCAATAAACATAAATCGATAGAAATCATAGGTGGGATCTATCTTGTTATTTATATTCTGATGCTCGTTGGGATAGCATCAATCGGAAATTTTGGTGGTAAGGGTATTATTCCAGAGCCATTTATGTCTTACATCGTGGCAATAATAGGATTCGTTTTTTACTATTTTGCTGTTTATAACGGTGTTTGGTATATGCGAAAAAAGGGGAACGTTCAAGAATTGCAAGATATGGATAATACAGATATTTAAAAACAATTTCATTTTACAAAAGGAGAAATGGTTATGAAACTATGGGGTGGACGTTTTAGAAAAGAAGAAAATAAATTAATGGAGGACTTTAATAGTTCTCTTCATGTTGATAAGAGACTTTATTCTGAAGATATTAAAGGGAGTATTGCACATGTAAATATGCTTGTGAAATGTGAATTGCTTACCAAGGAAGAAGGAGAAAGTATTATAACGTCTCTTCTTTCTATATTGGAAGATATCGAGAGCGGATCATTAGTGATCGAAGGCTATTTTGAAGATATTCATAGTTTTGTTGAAGCAAAATTAACGGAACGAATAGGTGAAACAGCAAAAAAACTCCATACAGCAAGAAGTCGAAATGATCAAGTTGCTTTAGATATCAGGCTTTACGCTAAAAATAAGGCGTTAGAAGTGATCGAGTATATTGAAGAGCTTCAAAATAACCTGGAAGAAAAGGCAAAAGCAAACAATGTGATTATGCCAGGATACACCCATCTACAGCGAGCTCAAGTAGTAACTCTTAAGCACCATTTAATGGCCTATTTTAATATGCTGGATAGGGACAGAAAAAGAGTTCTTAATGCAATTGAAATTATGAACGAAAGTCCACTGGGGTGTGGAGCATTGGCAGGGACGACTCATAATATAGACCGAGAAATGACAGCAGAGGAGTTAGGATTCTCAAAACCTGTAAACAATTTCCTTGATGGTGTTAGTGATAGAGATTACCTTTTAGAATTAATGTCTAGTTTTTCAATCATCATGATGCATTTAAGCAGATTAAGTGAAGAACTGATTTTATGGAGTAGTCAAGAGTTTAAATTTATTAGTATTGATGATGCATATTCTACAGGTAGTAGTATTATGCCCCAAAAGAAAAATCCTGATGCAGCAGAGCTTATAAGAGGAAAAACAGGACGAGTATATGGTTCGCTTACTTCACTTTTAACAACGATGAAAGGGCTACCATTGGCTTATAATAAAGATATGCAGGAAGATAAAGAACCATTTTTTGATGCATTGGATACAGTTTTGTCTTGTTTAGAAATTATGTCTAATATGATTTCTACTATGAAGGTGAATACTGAAAATATGAAAAAAGCTGTAAAATATGGCTTTCTCAATGCAACAGAAGTAGCTGATTATTTAGTTAGCAAAGGGGTTGCCTTTAGAGATGCCCACAGTATTGTTGGTTCTATTGTCATTTATTGTGAAGATCATAATAAATCAATAGAAGAGTTGACTCTAGAAGAATTGAAGAGCTTAAATCCATTAATTGAAGGGGACTTATATGACTTTATTGATTATCAAAATATATTAAATAAAGGCATTAAGGTGAATTTGTTAAAATAATCTAGTTTTTTCTAATTGAAGAGCTATAGCATAGAAGATAAGTACGTTCTATGCTAATAGCTCTTTTAAAATTCCCTTTTTAATCGGTCAATATTTTCTTTTAACGAATCAAGAGATACAATGACTTGTGATAAAATATTTTCCCAATAGAAGAAGGATTAAACTTTAATTTCCTCCATTTTAAAGATAAGATTAAAGAAATGAAGTTTTTTGAACTAAGGAGAAAAACATGTATAAAATTGGGGTAATTGGTCCTGTTTCATCAGTTGAGCGAATTATTAATTTAGGTAAAGAATATGAGTCAATCATGGAATTTAAAGCCTACCCATATGAGGATTTCAGAGAAACTGAAAAAATCGTTTTGGAATTCAATAAAAACGTGGATGTCTGGTTTTTTTCTGGCCAAATTTCATATATGGTTGCAAAAAATACTGTAGGAATAGGGGAAAATCTATTATATATTGATCATACTGAATCAGGCATCTATAAAAGTCTTTTGCATATGGGGTATTTTCAAAAGGAATTTTTAAGTAAAGTAAGTATCGACGAAATAACTACAACCCATTTAGAGCAGGCGTTAAAACAAATTGATATTACTCCAAAAGAAATGTATATAAAAAACTTCAATATTGATTCAAACACGGAAGAATTAATCGCATTCCATCTTGATTTATGGAAAGCCGGAAAAACGGAAGGTGCACTAACTTGTTTCGAGGCTGTATATCTAAATTTAAAAGAAGCAGGTGTACCAACCTATCGAATATCTACAACTGATATGGAAATTCGCCAATCATTAAGAATACTTGCAGAAAAATCGAGAACTTTTTACTTTAGAGACACCCAGATTGGTGTTCAAATTATTGAAATTGAACATTTTGATAAGATATTTGAGAAAGCTAAAAGCTCGTACCATCTGCAATTTTTAGAGATAAAATTAAAAGAAACTCTTCTTAAATTTTGCGAACAATTGGAGGGGTCATTAGTTGAGAAGGGAAACGGCCGTTACTTTATCTTTAGTACACGGGGTACAATTGAATCTAAAATAAAAGATTTAAAAGATACGGTCTTTATGTTGTCAAATGAATCCAATGCTACTGTAACCGTAGGAATCGGATATGGTCAAACACTTCACTCAGCAGAAATAAACGCTCAACGTGCCATCCAACTTTCAAAAGAAAAGTCAGAGAAGGGCATCGTCATTGTACAAGAGGACGGAACAATGATCGAGTCTGTGGGTGAAGAGGAAGAATTACGTTTTTCTTACCGGATAGATGACAAGGGTTTTATGGAAAAACTAAAAAAAGCCAAAATAAGTGTGAAAAATTATAATAAATTAAATGCTTTAGTTAACAGATTGAAATTAAAAGATTTTACAATAAAAGATTTAACAACGCATCTCTATTGGGATGAAAGTAATGCACGGCGTATTGTAGTAAGTTTATGTGAAGTTAATTTAGCAGAAATCATTGGTGAAGAATCTTATTCTTCTCGAGGAAGACCAAGTAAAATTTATCGTTTAAAATAAGCACCCATTTTTCAGGTGTTTTTAGACTTTTAGCTTTTATCCCTACTGGCAGTATGTAAGTGAACCTCGGTACTAATGTTCATCTTTATCACCTCTAACTCAATACTACAATTGCACAATTAAATGGATCTTCTTATTATAAAAACAAAAACTACTGTCATTTTTGGAGATATTTTGCGCTTATTTTAAGTGTTATGTTGCACATCAAACTTTAAAACCCAGCTACCTTCACATGAGAAGATTAGCTGGGTTTCTAAATTATTTACATCCAATCATTTATAGAACGTTATGATCTGTTTAGTAAAAAAAGTGACTGCTCAATGTTCGGCAATTGTGCCCGATTGAGGAATATGGAAAATGTAAAAAAGGTAAAAAAAAGGCACCTCAGCTATTTTACTAAAGCACCTAGTTAAAGAAAGTATAAAGAATTTAAAGGATTACACCTGAAAAATCCCCTTGTAATACTTCTTTTTCATTCTGATTTTTACATAAAAAGGATGCAATAATAGCAGTTCTATTATTTTCTTGCCTTTCGTATTTTTCAATTTTAACTTCACAAATGATTGTATCCCCGGTAAACACAGGTCTTAAAAACTCGAAATTCATAGTACGAGCCAGTACGTTATGATCTCCACCTACTTTTGTTGGTAGAGTTGCCGTTAATAACCCTTGAACTACAAGTTTTCCCTGTTCATCCGGGGTTATATGATGAATCCCTTCATCACCTGAAATCTCTGTAAATAACTCAACATCCCTTACTGTAAAAGTCCGTTCAAACGTAATGATATCCCCTACCTTTAATGACATATAAATCTCCCCCTGAAGGTTATATCCTGTATGGTTAATACCCGGACAAAACGCGAATTTAATATCCTAATAACTAACAATGTCGTTGAAGTATTGTTTTGGTAATTTGTTTTCAATTAAGCTTTTGGATATAAGATATCCATCTGAGGTACGGAAGATAAAAACGCTGTTTAGAATGACCAAAAACGTTCGTTTTAAGCTATGTGAGAAAATAATGAGGTTTCCAAACTTTCGGCTTTATGTTCTTATTCATCCATTTCTTTTGTGGTGCTTGGTATGGGGTGACGGCGATCTACTCCCAGCTTCATCTAGAAAAATTTATTCAAATCCTGCTCGATGAAATGATTCGTTCCGGAGGAGCAAACTGGCACAATAATCATTTCTTACATTCAATGACTGACCAATATGATCGAACAAACTCCTCCTCAATTTAATTGTGACATATATTCAAATGCAGTTGTTCCATATACGCTTCTAAAGTGTTTATTTAAATGGGATAAATCAACAAAACCACATTCCGCTACTACTGAATAAATATCTCCATCCTTTTCTATTAACTGCTTTGCACGTTCTATCTTGCAGTTAAGAAAGTATTGGTATGGTGGAATTCCAGTATGGGCTTTGAATAATCTGATAAACTGAAATTTCGATAAATCAAGCTCTTTACATATCTCGTCAAGTTTAAGTACATTTTCTAAGTTGGTATGAAGCATATCCTTTGCTTTTCTAATTAGAACGTTATCTTTCTTATAGTTTGGAGAAAGATTAGTTTGAATAAGGCTATCTGTGAGGGATAAGAGTAATTCGCTGCACAAAGCCTCATCTTTCTCGCTTAAAATTGCATTAGCAAGACTTAATATTCTTTGTTCAAGTCTATAGTCATACACAATAGGAGTTGAAAAACGTACTATATCCTTTTTCTCAGCAACCTCTAAAAGCAATTGTGGCTCAATATATAGCATCACATAATCAAGCCCTGCCTTATCATGTGCCATTCCGTCATGTGCTTGTTCTTGATTAAAAAGCATTACACCCTTTGGATATGATAATTGTAAACTGCCTTCCAAGTTATAATGTTGAATACCACGCAAAGTTACACCTATGGCATACTCCATGTGAGAGTGCTTTTTATACGTAAAATCAGTAATATTTGCTGACAATGCAGTAATACCTGCCGATTTTTTATAGATAAATTTGTCCATTACATTCACCTCATGATTAATTTACCTACATCCATATCATCACTGCAGAATAAGCTAAAAATAATGCCATTATTACATTAACAATCTTACTATGATTCTGTAAAAACTTTTTGAAAATTGTACCGAAAAGAACCCATGTAATAAATGCCAAAAGTCCAATAAGAGTTATAGCTAAAACACTTATAGTGACCGCAGACATTGCGGTATAGTGCGGCATAATAAAACTGGGAATTACAGTCATTGTAAATAATACCACCTTTGGATTTAAAAACTGCATAAGAAAGCCTGACCTAAAGGTAGCAGTTTTGTTTACATTGGGTTTTGATGTATCCATTTTGTAAATTTGATAAGCGAGATAGAACATATAAAGGCTTCCGACTATCTGCATTACAATTAAGATTTTTGGTATTATCGTTACAAGCAAAGTATTCAACATAGCGGAAATAACCAGTAATACACCAAAAGCAATCGTTGCTCCATACGTATATTCCAATGCCTTTTTTGGACCAAAACTATGCACTGTGGATAGTATGACGATATTAGTAGGTCCTGGTGTAAAAGTAACAATAAAACAGTATATTAAAAAAGATGTAATATTCATGAGGAAAACTCCTTTCAAGGTAATCTCATGGAATTATACATCTTAAAATTAAATGGCATATAGTATATTATTGCAGGATTATTCTATGCGGAGCATGAAATGGCCTATAGCCCATAGTTTTCAAGGGTGTCCTCGAATGCCTTTATATCGCACTTTTAAGGAGGGCATTAATACTTAAATGAACTGTAGTTTCCGATAGGTTTCGATAGTGTGTGACCAGAGTATGACCAATATTTTGATAGAAATTAATCGCTAGTTTAATGAAGATTTTGAGATGTGATAGTGTCAAATAGTAATAAAAGTTATTGTTAATTGTATCCCTTTGGTTTATCAGCAAGAGAGCATTTTTCTGGAGGAGAGTAATAGTTGAACGGTCACTCTCTATTACCTCCGACAAACATTAAAATGCTGAAGGGACGGTATAAATGATGTGATCTATGACTTTTGTTCGGCTGGTGCAGGTATAATTAATCGATGAGACAGGATGGTGTTGGGCATATATTCAATGCTATTGAAATCATACGAAAGTCCGCAGGCCTCACCCACTTTGCATATTAGACTGAGGGAGTTCAAATAGGTGGGAATATTTTTATATATGAAATAGGTTTTTTTTCGTCTATGCTGAAAATAAAAAAGAGGGTAAAGGCGTATGAATATCACTGATTTACTTATTTTGTCTGTGGTTATAGGCTTAATTAATGGTTTTAAGGACAAGAATTTTAAAACGAAAAGTTTTTGCACCAGAATCCTTAATCTGATAGACACTGTAGTGATGTGATGAAAATAAGCTTGGTTTGGAGATAATTAATAAGAAAAAATCTATCATAAGGGAGTTCCTGTATGGTCAAATTGTTAATTGCTGATCGCGATCAAAATGAACGAACAGGGATTGGCTGGCTAGTTTCTTCGTTTGCGATTCCATTTGATCACATTCTGTTAGCAGGCTCAGTATCTGAGGTATTTCATCTAATAGAGTCAGAAGTACCAGATGTTGTTTGCATTGAACTCGATATGATTCCAAAGGATACGTGGGACAGCTTTAAGGAGCTGACAAAACGGTACATACAAAAAGTCATCGTCATGACGGCTGAAGCCACATTTGAACGTGCGCTTCAAGGCATCGACCTTCATGCCTATGATCTATGGGTAAAACCTCAGTCGCCTGACCATATTAAACGAGTATTAACCCAGTGCTGCAAGGCCGTTTCCCAAACTGGGGGGAAACAAGAGCCATCGGCTCAAATTGAGGTGCCTTCCGTATCTTACAGTTCTTTATTCGTGCATCAAGAAACGTTGGGCGCCAATTTCCGATTAATGCTGATGCAGTTGGAAAATTCGAAGAAACAACCTATACTGCTATCTTTTTTACAAGAATATCCCTTTAAGAACCGGCCGGTTGTATTGCCGCTAAGCGACATGATCGTTTCTGTTTTTTCATTCGATAACCAGCAGCCACAGCCACTCAAACAATTAAAGCACATAGGCAATCGGATTCTAACCGAATGGGAAGAGCAGTTTTCGGAGCCCATGTCACTAGTTTTATATGATACTAATGACCCGTTGCTTTCGTTAAATGAAAAATATCTTCATGCGAAGCAAGCGCTAGAAATTCGTTTTTTCAAAGGATATCGACAGCTTTCGGTCATTGAGGATAAGGTGAACTGGGTTATGATCGATCCGTTTTTAACCCCATCTGAACAGCGCGAATGGATTGACATGCTGAACGAAGGTGACAGGGACAAAATTAAGCAGTGGATGTATAAAGAATTTTTGAATAAGGAAGATCCCTATCCCGAGCCAGGTTTATTGCGAACCCGGTTAACAAGCTTATTAGCCCAAGTCCGCCGCTTCATGAAGTCATTTTACCTTGACGAAGGGATGCTTGAGAGACGTTATCATCAAGTATTTGAATCCATCCTATACAATCCGATTCTATATCGGATCGTCCAGGAGTTATTACTGTTCTTATATGAAGTTCTTGATCGGGCAAATAACAATCAAGAAAACGCTCGTATAAATGTGATTGAGCAGGCCATCCGGTACATTGAGGAGCATTTTACTAACCCTGAGCTAAGGCTTGAGGACGTTGCTACCCATGTAAACAGAAGCCCTGCATATTTTAGCTCGCTCTTAACAAAAAAACAAGGAAGCTCGTTCCGACAGCTATTAACAAAGATACGGATAAACGAAGCGCAGCGTCTATTGATAGATACAAAACTCTCGATTCAACATGTAGCAGATAAAACAGGATTTAAAAATGCAAATTACTTTAGCAAGATTTTTAAGGAAAAAAACGGTTCAACCCCTCGTTCATTTAGAAATCGTAAAAAAGTATAGAAATATAAAATAATTATAGTTATTAGTTGTAAGCGTTTTATATTACACTTTAATTTCGAAAAAAATTAGAAAAATTCAAAAAATAGACGTCTGTTTTCAATCGCTTTCTTTCTCTAAACTAGAGAAGTAGGAAGTGTCCCAAAAATCAAATTAAAAAGGGGAAAGAAGACGCTTATGATCGAACAAAAATTTAAGATGGATGACGCTCCACTTAACAAGTTCCATATGAAAATTACAGCGCTTACTTTTGGCTCAAATTTCTCGGATGGGTATGCTCTTGGGATTATTGGTGTGGCACTTACTCTCCTTAGCCCACAAATGGAACTCAATTCGATGTGGGTAGGACTAATTGGAAGTTCTGCTTTGATCGGGCTCTTTTTCGGTAGTCTAGTACTTGGAGGGTTATCTGACCGCATAGGCAGACAGAAAATATACCTGCTTAACTTCTTATTGGTCACTATAGCTTCGTTGCTGCAACTATTTGTGGATAGTCCCGCAGAGTTGTTAATTTTGCGGTTACTGATAGGTTTTGCTCTCGGAGGCGATTATGCAGTCGGATCGACTTTACTTGCCGAGTTCGCGCCTAGAAAGTATAGGGGGTTCTTACTGGCTTCTCTAAATGTGCTCTGGACGGTAGGTTACGTCTGTGCAACCATTGTCGGATATTATTTAGGACAATCTGGTCCGGAATCATGGCGTTGGATGCTTGCTAGTGCTGCAATCCCTGCATTCATTGTCCTGATACTGCGAATCGGCACGCCTGAATCACCACAATGGCTCATCAGCATGGGACGTATTGATGAAGCACGCCATATCGTAAAGAAGTATATCGGGCCTAATGCGGAAATCGACGAAACTGTTATTGAGACTCAATATAAAAATGGCTTTCGTGCTCTTTTCAACAAAAAATTCCGGAAGCGAACAGCTTTTGGAAGTCTATTTTATGTCTGTATTGTCATTCCGTACTTTGCCATCTACACATTCCTGCCGTCTATCTTAAATAGTATGGGTTTAGCAGAAAACTTCACTGTAGACCTGTGGTTAAACATATTCCTAATCTTGGGTTCGGTTGCGGGTCTTTGGCTTATGGAGAAATTTTCTCGTAGAGGTTTCACGATTAGTACGTTTGCAATCCTGACCGTTTGCTTGCTTATGCTTAGCATTTTTCATGAACCTAAAATTTTAGTAATTCCAATTTTTCTGGCTTTTACTTTTATAATATCAGCAAATTCAAATCTTACGCTAACATATCCGGCCGAACTTTTCCCAACCGAAATTCGCGCATCAGGGGTTGGTTTTGTGACAGCGTTCAGCCGAATTGGATCTGCTATAGGGACTTTCCTCTTGCCCCTTAGTATGAACACTATAGGGTTGGATGCCTCGATGATTGGAATGACGGCTATTCTGTTAATTGGTACTATTATTTCGATTGCCTGGGCACCGGAGACAAAGTCACTCTCTTTAAGCGAGGCAAGTAATCCTTTTAATGAAGCAAGTAATTCAAATTCAAACTTAAACCCCTTAAACCATAAGAAGATTAATTGACATGAAAGAGGAGTACCTTTCCAATTCTGAAAAGAGAGGTCTCGTTGCAAAATTTTACTAATCCAATGGCGACATGAAACTTCTAACAGATGAAAGTGGGATGAAATACAAAGTATTAAGCAAACTGGAACATAAACTCCTTAATGCTAGGAAACATGATAAGAACACGGTTATAGTGTTGAGTATAAAAATCTGGTGTATTTTTAAAATCAGCTGGTGAAAAAGTTGAACCCATTTTTAGTAGGGCTGAAGTAGCAGGTGAAGATGACGAATATGTAATGATTTTGCTCCGGTTAAGGACCGGCAAGACTGCTTGCTTGAAGTTGGTAACAATATTAATCTTCCGTAATAGGGCGCGATTCTTTTATAAGAATCGCTTTTCTTATGGCACTAACGGGGCAGGATTTGTTCGAGAAGGTTATTGTTTCATTCAACTAGAATATATATAACTCAAAACTAATATAAGGTGGATTTATAATGGAGAAAAGAGTTCGATTCGACTTTGAAATCGAGTTCACTAATGGCGGTGGATTACAGGGACAGGATTTTCGTCTTGATATTGATGGAGATGACATTACTGATGAAGAGTTAGCGAATTATATCGTAGAGGATATGAGGTTGCTAATGGTTGGGGAAGTTAGGATACTCAACAAAAAAATAATTAATGAAAAACATAAACGAAAAACTGTTGATAAGAAGTTTGAATAATAAACTCAACAAAATTGAGATGTTAAATAGGTGGTATTGGTTAAACTAACAGGTGTGTTAGCTTAAGATTGGAGCTGTCTTTAAGGCAGCTTTTTCGTGCGCCCGGCATGGGTGCAATCTATAGGGTGCGAGTCCCGAACCATGAAGGCAGTAGTAATGGTTAGCTTAATGCAAGGGTGTCCATGGTGACGTGGAATCTGAAGGAAGCAAGCGGCAAA
>NZ_CAKKLV010000030.1 GCF_918698115.1 Peribacillus sp. Bi96 | reverse complement strand
TTTGCCGCTTGCTTCCTTCAGATTCCACGTCACCATGGACACCCTTGCATTAAGCTAACCATTACTACTGCCTTCATGGTTCGGGACTCGCACCCTATAGATTGCACCCATGCCGGGCGCACGAAAAGGAGCTGCTGATCAGCTCCTGGTAATGAAGTAAAGCACCTGTTAGTGTATAAATGCTTCCCTATACAGCAATATTTAGGATAGCTTTTTGGGAGCATCTCTATATACTATTCCATCCACTTTTTATAGAGGGCGTCAAATTCCCCTTGAAGCTTCATTTCATCCATCCACATTTCCAAGTAGCTTGCATAAATGAAGTCACCTCGAGGAATCATATAACCTTTTTCACTGTTTGTGAAAGGCTTGTCAGTTTGAGCCGCATACAATCTGGGATCAGCTTTTGCATACAGCATTGCTTCTACTGTGTCAGTGATCATAACATCATACGTACCTTCTGCAACAAGATGAGGGATATCAAGGTTGTTTTCTACAACAATTACCCTAGCATTGCTTAGATACTGACGGACAAATTCTTCGTTTGTTCCGCCTGGATTTACGCCGATGCGTATAGAAGGCTTGTTGATATCTTCAATGGTAAGATATTTGTCTTTATCTTCCTTGCGAATCAAAGGCACCTTACCGAATGAAAGGTAACCTTGGGATACATAAGCGCTTTTTTGTCTTGCTGTATTGCGAGTCACACCGCCCACAGCGATATCAAATTTGTCCGCTTGCAAATCTTTCATCATCGTAGGCCATGTGGTTGCGACAAATTTCACCTCCACACCAAGGTTTTTGCCAAGCTCTTTGGCTGCGTCCACATCAAATCCTTCATACTCATTTGTTTCTCGGTTCAAATAGGTAAATGGTTTGTAGTCCCCGGTCATTCCTACCCGAATGTATCCTCTTTTGATTATTTCATCAAGCTGGGAAGTCTCAACATTTTTCAAATGCCCTGGTGCATTTCCTGATGCGGGTTCAGCCGATACGTTTTGTGAGGTGATTAGGTCGTGACCGACGTACCCTGTACCAAGCAAGGATAAGCTGATCACTCCAGCCAATAGTGTTTTTTTCCAACTCATGTAATTTCCCCTCCATGTTTGCTATATTTTTAGAATTAATCTACCAATTATTAAAAATACAACAAAATAAATGAATCACCTTCAAAAAACAAACACTTTTTTATATTTAGGTGGATTAGCCTAATAGTTGATATTAAAAGGACTACACATATTAGAAATATCTAAAATGTGTAGTCCTAATTTATTTTCCGCCTTTTGTTTGATAAACCCTCAATGACTTTCCTTGTTCAGTTCGTGGATAATACTCCACTTCACAGTAGTAGTTACCTTCTTCTACACCCTGATAATTCTTATGAAACATAATGCTATTCTTTACAAAGTTAGCCTCTGTAGGTTCCGCAATCAAAATAATGAAACTACGACACATTAAACTTAATGGCTAATTGATAGTTAATCCATATTTTGAAATAAGAAACGAGTATAGGGATGATTTAGTTGTTGAAAGTCCCAACTAAATGTTTCCACAAGTTCTCCTTGATACATGACAGCGATACGATCACATAATTTTCGAGTAGATTTTAAGTCATGGGTGATAAATAAATAGGATAATTGTTCTTTTTTTGTATACGTTTTAACATATTTATTTTGGATGTTTGAGATGATTGATCTAAGCTGGCTATTGATTCGTCAAATATTATGATTTCCGGCTTAACAGCTAAGGCTTTTGCTATTCAAACACGCTGTTTTTGCCCACCACTTAATTGATAGGAATATCATGATAAAAAAAGAAGAATCAGGATCCACCCACTTCAGTAATTTCAAGCACGTTGCTTCTCACGAATTTTTTTCATTGGCGAAATAATTACGAATTGGTTCTTCCAGGAGTTCCTTCACGCGCATTTTGGGATGTAAAGAAGATGATGAATCCTGTAAGCCTTATTTGCATTCGTTTATAAATCGCTATATCACCATTTGGTCTCCATTAATCGATTGACCGTTTAATAAAATTTGTCCAGATGTTAATGGGTCTATTCTCATAATCAATTTCGCTAGTGTACTTTTTCCACTACCACTCTCTCACCATCTAAACCTATACTTTCTCCTTGTTTCAAGGTTAAATTAATTTGTTTAACAGCTTGAAAATGTAGTTTTGGTTTAAATAATGATTTTCTTCTCATTCTCAAAGGATATTCTTTTGCCACTTTATGAGCAAAAATCAAGTGATTTATAGATAGATAAAACATTTCCCTCAAACGCGGTTTAAGTAATTTTTATAATCTTCATTCTTTTCTCACATTTGAATGATATAAATAATTATCGTCAATATTGTTACAGTTCAACAATATTTCACATATTTTATCACAATATCACTTGTCCGTATTCCGTAAATAAAATAGTCATAATTATTAGTGATCAAAAGAATGATTATAATCGTCATCTAATAAAGAGTGGTGGGATAAAATGTTACCGATTGATCGACAACAACAAATTTTAACATGGTTACAACAAGAAGAAACTGCGTGTTTCGGATATCAGTAAAAGATTAGAAGTCTCAGAAATGACAGTTTACCGAGATTTAAAACCATTAATTGATCAGCGGAAAGTATTTAAAACATCTAATGGAATTGCTCTAATTGCTCAAAGCTACATGTCTTCTAATCATTGTTCTTATTGCTATAAGGATTCAAACACGAGACTTTCGGTTCAATTGATAAATAAAAATCAACACGTGGAGCACGCATGTTGTCCTCATTGTGGGCTTCTTCGTTTTCAGGAAATAGAAAATGACATCTCACATATTATTTGTCATGATTTTTTGAAAGATACAACGATAAGTGCTAAGTTGGCGACCTTTCTTATAAATGCAGATATTAACTTGAATTGTTGTCAACCACAAGTTATTGCCTTTGAATCTATTAAACAAGCGAAACAATTCCAGTTAGGATTTGGTGGGCAAATTTATAGTTTTAAAAAAGCAATTCAAGCTATAAAAATTGAAATGCATGGCAAAGACTGCTGCCATTTAAAACAGTAAGAGGAGAATAGCAGCAGAAAAAGTAGACAAAAAACATACTAAGTCTTGATGGAGGTTTTGACGTGAAAAAAGGCAATTATAACCGTTTATGGAAATGGCATTTCTACGCTGCATTATTTATCGCCCCACTATTGATTACATTAACACTAAGTGGTATTGGATATTTATTTTATACAGATGTAGAAAATAAAGCTTACGATGATTTATTCTTTGGGCAAAGTGAAAAAACAGAACAATTAACGATTGATGAAGGCATTGAGAAAGCAATAGAACAATACAAAGGCTATTCTGTCTCAAAAGTAATTTTATTAGATGATCCGTATAATACACGCTTAACGATGACAAATGAAGATGGCGACCAAAAATATGTTTTCTTAGATGATAATTATGAAATAATCGGTAGTCAAACTGCGAAACAAACATTTTCAAATGTTATGAGAGAAATACATAGTTCTCTTTTTGTAGGTGGAACTGTTGTAAATTACTTAGTTGAATTAGCTGCTTGTTGGGCAATCTTCTTACTGTTTACTGGTCTTTACATGACCTTTAAGGGAAGGGCATTGAAGAAAGTACTGAATCCAACGAAGCGACAAAAAAATAAAAATTTGCATGCTTTAGTAGGTACAATTATAACGATTCCCATGATTATCGTTATTTTTACCGGATTACCTTGGTCGGCATTTATGGGTAATTTTATATATTCAGTAGCTCAAGATCATCCTTCTATTGGGAATCCAACTTTAAAACAACAGCCTCCAACTTCGGATATGAGCGAAATCCCATGGGCTACTCGTAAAAATGAGGCACCAACTTCAGACGATACTCATGCACATCATGGTAATATGTCTGATATGACAAGTATGTCATATGGTAGTAGTATAAGTGTCCAACAATTGATGACCAAGGTTGAGGAAGCTCATATTTCCAAACCTTATTCAATTATTTATTCATCGACTGAAGAAGGTGTATACACAGTTTCTAAGGGGAGTAACACTGGTATAACAGGATTAGACGTTAGCCCGTATGAGGAAATGACAACCTATTTCGATCAATATAGTGGAAATTTGATTTCAAAAGTGAGCTATCAGGACTACGGTATTTTAGCAAAATGGTTTACATGGGGTATTCCATTACATGAAGGTCATTTATTTGGCTGGCCAAATAAATTGATTAACTTATCTGTTTGTCTTTCCTTCTTATTCGTCATTTTTTGGGGATTTAAAACGTGGCTTTCTCGGAAAAAAGAAGGTAAACTCTCAACTCCACCAAAAGCTTCAAGTGGACTTTCGATTGGCTTTATTATCTTCATGGTGATATTAGGGCTGATTATGCCACTATTTGGGATATCCTTGATCGTGGTGGCTATTGTAGAAGGAATTATTTATCTCATCAAAAAAGAAAAAAAGTGATCATTTCAAATTAATCTTTATTAAGTATTGAACACCGTTCATTACGTTAACAAATAGAAGTTGATATTTTATTAACAAGAGAGAATTTCTTTAAATCATGAAAGTATACTATAGGTAAAGAAAATCTGGTAGATGTTGAAGATATCTATGTACAAAAGTTTCTTTCCATTAAGAAAGCCCCTTTTTTAAAGTGAACCCAAAAAGTTAGACACTTTATTTAGTTACGCAGCTACTAAGGATTGAGTTCGGTATTGCACCGGACTCAATCCTTTTAATTTTGCTTTGATCCGTTTGTGATTATAGTATTCGATATAGTTCTCCAGCTCTTGTTTGAAATGGGCCATGCTGTCAAAAGCAAACAATTCGGCAACTCTGGATCTTGAACTCGTTAGTTGAAGTACATTCCATATCAAAAACATATCTTCAAATGAGGAACTTCTTACTTTGCACAAACAATGAAACTATTTAATGAATTCTCATTTCCATTCGAAGTGTTCATCAGTTCATAATAACTAGTTATCAACGTTTGTATCATGGAAGGTACGTTAATAAATTCTGCACGGATACTATTTGCATAACTTTTTTCCCATTGACCGTCTTGTAATAATGTTGCATCGACTTTAAGTTGTTTTATCACTTCAAAATTTGCTTGCTGGAGTAGCTGGTGAATTTGAGTTTTATGAAACAAGTTTTGGATATTCCCTTCATTTTTTACGAAGTTTGAATACAAGGCAAGGATGGAAACTGCACAAAAATGGGAACGTTGCGTAATGCAGGTAATATCGAGGTCCCATTCTGCAAAACATATATGTTTTGCCAATCTACGAATTTTTTTAAAGTAATTCAATAAATCTTCAGGTTGCTTGAAATACCATGAACAATGGGATAATACCGCCACATCAAATGGGATAGTTGTTTTAAATAAATTAAAATCCTTTTCAAAATGGAAGTCAATACGTTCTCCTAATGAAGATTTCTTAATACGCTCTGTTGCTTGACCTAATGTTAACGGTGCTCCGTAATCGGGACTAGCAATATCTATTGCGACAACACATCCGTTTTCTCCTACTGCGTCTGCTATTGCAACGGTGGTATCCCCTTGACCACAACCTATTTCTACTACACGCATTCCTTGTTGAATCCCAAATGCTTCTACTAATTCCAAACGGTGCTGCAACTGAACTTGTTGTATCAAATCACCTTTGAATAATTGATATTTCGATAAAAAAGATATTGTTTTTTCGTTTAGTTGAAATGACGTCAAATATAATTCACCCCACATTTATTGTGTATTGGTTTATCAACAATGAAAAAAGCTGCCTCAGCAACCCCCTTATTGAAGTAAAGCACCCGTTAGTTTAAATACAATACTTCAAAATTGATATCTATCCTTGGAATTTAATACAACAAAAAAGTTCTAGAACCAATGCATTTTTTAGTTTAATTTAGCTTTTAAATCCACCTTTGAATGACTGCAATCCAATCTGCTTCATCGCTCACTAGAAATTTAATAGTTTTTGCAACATCTCTCGGTTCTCCTATCCAACGTCATCCTTTTTAAACGAAGTTTATTTTGATAACAATACGGGGCTAATATCTTTCCATTTATAAACCAAAAGATTTAAATCAGCACCAGCGATTTTGATGTTTTCGGATTTAAGTAATTCCGCACCAAAAGCCTCGTAGAAAAATCGAGATATATTATCTTCAAGTACCTCAACAAAAATCGTATTAAATCCCAGTTCTTCAAATTTTAAAAATAGTTCTTTGATAAGTTTCTTTCCTAGCCCCATTCTTTGAAACTTTTCAAGGACATATATAGAAGTTAAATCACCTGAATTATTCACTTTATTTGTTTCTCTTTTTCCACCATCAGCAAATCCAACTATTTTTCCATCTTTATTTTCTGCAACAAAAACATAATTTTCATCTTTTGATATATTCTTTAACCATAAATCCTTCCTTTTCTCATAAGATAGTTTATCTAAAAAATCACTTGGTATTATATTTTTATAGGTCGTTCTCCAACAATCTACATGTACTTTTGCGATTTCTTCAGCGTCAGCCGCCGTTGCCTCTCTTATTAACATATAAATTTCCCCTTTCGAATCTCATATATATATTAAAATTCGTTTATGGCTAATAGTAATCCTCTTTCTTATAGAACTAACCTGCCCCGATAGTTGCATAAAAAAAGCTGCTTTAAAGACAGCTCTGATCTTCTGGTAGCCCCGCGAACGTTATGTCTAGTAATATTCTGCAAGAAATCAGTAAATCAAGATTTGACATAAACCCTGTTAATACGGCAAGAATGGATGATGCTACCAAATTTGAAGTAAAACAATTTGGAATCGGCTTGTTTAACCAGCTTAAAACACTCGGTCTCATTCATCTTTTTCTGATTGGTTTTTTATTGTCGGCTGGCTTTGTTTCTTTATATAACTACATTGGTTTTCAGCTCATTACCCTGCCCTATTCACTTAGTCAAACCTTAGTTGGATTTATCTTCATCGTCTATATTGTTGGTACATTCAGTTCTACATGGATGGGAATGTTAGCAGATCAATATGGATGGGAATGTTAGCAGATCAATATGGTGAAAGCAGAATGTTACAGTTATCCATCATTTTTTTAATGTTAGGGGTTTGCATCACATTGAACCTCAATCTATGGATAAAAATTTTTGGAATAGCAGTCTTTACTTTCGGTTTTTTCGCCAGCCATTCCATTGCTCACAGTTGGGTTGGAGATTAGCCGCTCACGATAAAGCTCAAGCAGCCTCATTATATTTATTTTCCTATTACCTTGGGGGAAGTATTGTTGGAACAACAAGCGGTTCATTTTATTGTCATTTTGGGTGGATTGGCATTGTCGTCATGATCGCTGTTCTTTCTACAATTTCCCTCTTGATTTCAATTCGTTTAGGAACAATTTCTTCAAGAATAATAAAGTTGTTGAAAGTTCATTAAAGCAGTTTGTACCAATTTTATTGTAACGTCCTCAAAGAATGTAATAGTTACTCCCAACAATGTAGAAGAGTTTTGTTGGGAGTTTTTTTCTACACATAAAAAAACACCAAATTTTTCAATTGACTTTTTTAAAAAAATAAAATAAAATTCAAAGTACTCAATTTAAACTACTCTAATTAAAGTACTTTAAATTGAGTAAAATACTTAAATTAAATCAAAAGGATGGATACAACATATGAAATTTACTGCATTCTTAAAAACAAGAGGTGCATCTGCGGCAATCTTTATGGGGATTTTCTATGCAATTGCCATGCTAGGCATCTTCTTACCTGGGTATACAGCCATTCCAGGAAATGTCGATAAATTACCTATCGCCATCATCAATGATGATGCCGGTGAAAATGGGGCAATGATTGCTGAACAGTTAGAAGAAAATTTACCCTTTAAAAAAATCGAGACGGATATAACAAATAAACAAGCCTTAAAAGATTTAGAGAAAAATGACTTAGCATTAGTCGTACACATCCCGAAGACCTTCTCTGAGAATATGCAAAAAGGTGAAGCGTCATCAAGCATCGACTTTACAATCAATGAGGCAGGGGCAACAGCCGTTTCTTCTACCATGAATTCTGTCGTAACTGAAATTAACAGCCAGTTAAGTACACAATTCTCACAACAAACGGCTCAGGGCGTATTGATGAACTTTAATGTACCTGAAAAGCAAGCCGCTGAATTAGCGGAAAAGATTGAGAAATCCTATGTAGGAAATGTGGTTACAATCAACGAAATACCAGATGGCATGAATCATAATATGCTTCCTATGTTCTTGACAATGGCCGGCTATGTTGGGGCGATGATCGGAGCAATGCAATTAGTAGGTGCATTTAAAGCCAGCCGCGGAAAAGCAAGTAAATCACGTTTATTCATGTATGTTCAATCAGCTGCGTTATTGATTGCAGTCATTTCATCATTCGTTGCTGTAGGTGTAGCGTATTTAATTGATAAGCCAAGTGGTGACCTATTCTTCGGTATAGTAGGTCAACAAATACTTAACTATATGGTATGTTTTAATTTCACCGCGATTTTAATCTTCTTATTTGGTGAAGGCGGCATGATTTTAAACTTACCGATTTTATTAATCCAAACAATAGCAAATGGTGCCACCATCTCGCGTGATATGATGCATTTACCATATGAATGGATGAGCCACATTTCACCGATGTATTACTCGGTGCAATCTTACTTTGCAAACCTATATGGCAGCATCAGTCCAAGTCCGTATATTTGGTCAATGGTTACAGTTGGTGCTGTTTCGATGGTAATTAATATGACTATTGTCGCGTTTATTCACAAACCAATGCCAGGCCAGGTTTCTGAAACAGAAAATGAAAAGAATGCGGCTGAAATCACAGCTTAGGTTTTGCTACAATAAGGAGATAATACTTCTTAAAGGAGCGTAGAAAATGTCTATTCAAATTTTTATATTGAGCAAGCTGATGGAGGATAAAAACTATCCTTATAAATTAAAAAAGCAGCTTTCAGAACCCATTCCGTTGGATCGCCTAGGTGGGTTAACTGAAAGTAAACTGTACTACCATTTTGAATCATTGGTAAAACAAGGTTTAGTCGAACCAGTAGAAGTGATAAAAGAAGAACATCGGCCTGATAAACAAGTATATGCGATCACGGATAAGGGTCGCGAAGAACTACCCAAAAAAATCTATAAATTATTTGAAAATGCGGAAGAAATTAAGGATATGATTGTTTGTTTAGCAAACATCAAGTATGTAGATCGTGATAAAGTAGTGGATATATTAGAAAAAAAAATAAAGACTATCAATGGTATTTGGGAAGAGATTAGGAGTTTTGAACCAGAACAGATAGGAAAAGATAACGAGAATATTGGTGAATTTTTGCATGGCTATCTTTCCACTAGAACAGATCACACAATATATTGGTTTGAGGAGTTAATTAAAAGAATTAAGACAAAGGAATTATAAAAGGATTATGAGTATAACCAGAGCAGGCTTTCAGGAATTCCTTGACTAAATCGATGTTAAACTTCAACTAACCGGAGCTGAGTTGAAGAATCTTTCTTCATAAGCTGGAATGGTAGCTAACTTATTGTAAATAAAATTTTAAAGAGCCTTACTTACATTGTATGTAGTAAGGCTCTTAGCTTTCTGGGTTTTGAGCTTTTTTTATTTTCATGGGAGTTGCATAAAGTAAAAGCTGCCTTAAAGTCAGCTCTGTTCTTCAGCTAACGCACCTGTTAATTTAAGTACATTTCTTCACAATCTATATAGTGCTCCAATATAAATATCCAATAAATACCTTAAAAAATAAATAGGTGATTTTAATCAAGCTTTCATAAATTAACAGACCTTTACAAAAGCCCCTCAATAGGATTTGACCCATGCCCATGTAATGGTGTAAATGGTCAATCAATCTGGGCCAAACCCTCTTTACGAAATAATCCATCTGTAAATATAACCTATTTTCCATCAGGTAATTTAAATCTATACTCACCATAGTTAACTCAACTATTAATCATGAATCTGGTATTTTATTTTTTATAGGTGTCTTAACCTATTCTTCTTCGTATTTAACAAATTCAATTTTCTTTTCATCCAAGTTGGGTTTTGCTTGGTATCCTGCTTTTGTCCAAGAATAAGCCTGTGTGTGTTGTGACGCACCATCCCACCATGCCATATATTTAGATGCTGATACTGGAAGAGTAAACCCAAGTACGTCTTCCACCTCTAAAAAAGTCATAACAAAACGATTGGAATCTTTTGATTTTAAAAATTTATGTAGTGGTTCGTATTTGCTGCCTCTTGTACTCACCTTTTTCATCCCCTTAAATTTCAATTCCTTTTTTATCACGCTTATAACTTTACTATAATAATACAATTTCCTTATTAAACAACGACAAGACTTTTACATTTTCTTTTTCTACTTCTCTTAACTCAATGGCTCCAACACATAATAGGCCTTTAATCGGTACATTTGTTTCAATTAAGTAATGGCCATGATTATTTTTGACTAGATGCATATAATCAATGAGTTCGCTTAAGCCTTGTGATGCATAGCCGATTGATTGTGTATTTTTCACTTCACCGATGACAAGTTCGACTAGCTTGTTCGTTTTACGATTGACTTTTTCAATCAATATATCTGGTCTGCCCCGCCAATAACTCAACGATTTATCTATGTTGAAGAATGTTTTCGTTAACTTGTTATTTTGATGAAATGATTGCATTTCATGAATTAAATACGTGTTCGCATTATCCGCTAATTCATCACTATGAATATGAAATTTCACAAGATTTGAGCCAGTACTATTATGATATAAATGAACATCAAATTCCTCATTTGCCCAACTTGCAACTTGCGAGTTTGTACCATCCATTATGTAATACGTTATGTTCTCTTGTTGCTTTAAAATTTGAACAATCCAATACAACTCGAACAATACGTCCTCATTCGTAGGTATAATAAAAAACTCATGTAGTACGTCAGATAATTGGTCGAACGTAAAATCGCCTCGTTCTATTTTGCGAATAAAAAATAAAAGATGAGCTGCCTCACGATAAATCTTCTTTCGATGAGATTTCACTTTATTAATGGTTCTATCTGAAACGTTTCTTTGTTCAATTCGGGATACATACACATTATTGTATAGTGCCATCTCAACAAAACGACGATTGTGCACAACTTCTTCATACCAAGGCCGAGATGTAAAGATTGTTAAAAACTGATCATCGAAACAATAATTATTAAGCTTAACCAATAACTCTTTTAATACTAGGTTTTCATCTGTATTAAAGGTACGTTCCGTTTCACGAGTGATAAATCGGTAACGGTCTTTTAGATTTGTTTGCAAACGTCTGTGAAGCGTCTCTTGCCACAATACTTCGCCTCTAACTTCATAATAACTTTCAAGCTTATTCGAATCGGTCGATGATTTAATAGAGGCCAATCCTTCCTCAAGTGAGTTCATGAATATAATTGTACGTTTATTTTTAATGAACCTAAGTTTTAATAAATCTTGCAGACGGTCGATGGAAAAATTCGCTTTATGAATAAACGAATCTATTTGAATGACTCCGTCTTTTAAATATCCATATAAATAGCTACTCACTTCATCGATCATCCATTTATATTTCATCTATAACACCAATTTGGAAAAAGTCTTCGATGAAGTCTTTTAATAGATCCTCTGCTATTACTTCACCTATTTTCACACATAACTGCGTTACAAAATCTTTAATTTTATAATCACTTAACCCTTCGAATTGTGGCAGTACATATAAAATAATTGCCGAAGTGAAATCTTCACTTTCTGCGGTGTAGTTTGCAATATCTTTTACGATAGCAGGTCCAATTTTTCGGTATTGATTTATAAGCTCCCAAAGAGACGTTAACGTTTCCAAATGGATATAGTCTTGAATCGACCACACAGATAAATATTCCTCGACTAAACGAGGTGAAATGGACTTCGGTACACCGACTGGAATAAACGCAAAACGGCGCATAAATGCATAGCTCATTTCAAATAATGAAGACTTATCAATTGTGTTCATTGTACCGATAATTCGCCAATCATTTGGAACAACGAACTCATTTATTTGAATATCACCTTTCACTTTACTTTCAGGTTTTAATATAATTTGAGTCCCCGCTTTCATTTCGTAGGGAAGTGTTACTTCATCGCCTGTTAAAACTGAAAATAGCGGACCAAACGCTTTATCAATATCAGCTCGATTGATTTCATCAATAATTAACCATTCATTTAAATTAGCCTCTTCTTTATTTTTGAAGCATTGCAAAAACAAGCCGGCATCAAAGTAAAGTTCGCCATTCTTATTTGGTTTATAACCACCAATTGTGTCGTAAGTTGTCCAGTTCGATGTCGCTGTTACAAGCTTGTTTGACACCCCAATTTGATTACAAATTTCATTTGCTAACTTTGATTTCCCTGTACCGGGCGGACCAGTTAAAATTATATGTTTGCCACTATTTAATGCCGTTTGAATTTGGGCTAGTAAAATTCCTTCGTTTTCAAAAACGAGATTTCCTAGAGTTGAAATGTTCTTTACATTAGATATGTTATAGGTGGATTTTGTATCTTTTATAATTTCAGATCCGCTGTTATCAATTTTAATAGGGCTCGGCTTCCACATTTCATAAAGCTCTTTATTATGATAAAAGTTCACTGGAATATATCGTCCCTGAGTTTCTAACGAATGGCGAATTTCATATAATTGCTTATCAATATCTTTTTCATTTTCACTTTGAATACGGTCATTGAAATTTTTCACTATTAATGATTTATGACCTGCACTAGCCATACATTCAAAATAATCGGGTGCAATTAAATGAGAAATAATATGTTGTACTTGCACATTTTTACCGATTATTTTTTTCGTGTTTGCAATAACTTTTTTCAGCTCCCAAGGATCATTTAACACAGCATGCCGTTCTTCAATAGACATAAGTTTAATCGTGATTGCAAATTGAATAATATATGAGATTTCTTCAAATTTTGCGGTATTATAATATGTACCTGTCGCACCAATTCCTAACTCTAAATCCTTTAATAATGGATGATTATTATCGTAAGAAACTTCTCCCCAGCTTGCAATATCTTTTAGTTTCAGTAGCTTAGTTCGATAACTCACAGTTCCTGAATAAGGGAATAAATAATAAACGTATATGATTTCCATAGCTAGTTGATAAATATCTTTGGTTGCACCTTGTAGTTGCATTTCAAATTTTTTATCAAACGTCGACTTACCAGTATACATAGGATTTTCATTAAATCTTGTTTTTAAAGTTTGTAAATTATTCACTGTCCATAATTCGTGATTTTCATTAAATAATGAACGGTCTTGTAACAAGCAGTTTTCTTTCCATTCATTTGCAGCATTATATACATTTTCACGATCTCCAATTACGTCATAAAACACTTTTGCCATTAAATCACCCCGTTAGTTTATATGTTTTTATTATATTAAATACAAGGGCTATAGGTGAACAACTTTGGTATCCTTCACATAAATTAGAAACCTTGCAATTTCACAAGTCGTTCCTACCTTACATGCCACTTTTTAACTTCCTTCTCGGTTACATGATTTTTATCCACCTATTGCAGAAAGCTGCCCTATAATGATATATCGAGACCTCGATTATTCTTACATTAACTGTACAGTAAGTAAGAATAATTCAACACTAATAAAAATTTTGTAATAACTTTCATTTTTTTTCAATTCATTATCTTTTAAATGACTTTTTAAATGACTTTTTAAACAATATTATGTAATAAGAATTTTTTCTATTTTCTTTATGATACTAACCTACCCCATTAGCCATTCGCGAAGCGCAAAAATCAGCGCTTCACCACAGAGAATGAAAATGGGGTTCAGGGTCAATAATGTTTAAAGGCTGGCGATGAAGGCCGTTGAACTATGGTGCCTTTAAGCCCATCCGTTAGTCTGACTCCGACGACCACGGTGTACCACCGACTGTCGCGCCCTTTATGAGTATCACTCATGGGAGATTAATCCTTTTTTGGTCGTCGCGCTAGCCTCTGGTTTTTGTTTAGCGATTTAGCAAACTCAATCAGATCACTCATAAGGCTCAGCCTTTTTTTAAAAAGCGTTTTTACTGGAACTATTTTGTGGTTTTTTCTGGGTTTTGAGCTTTTTTTGTTTTCATGGGAGTTGAAGAACAGAATAATCGATTACAATATGTCCCCTCACTTATCTTAGGTATTCACTTTAGCTGTTCGAGTACAACAACTTTATCCCATTCTTTGTTTTTATAATCGGATTCTTCCCAACCCACGCGGTATATATCACCATAGTTCGGACGGAATCCCATGGTAGTAAATACCTTTTCATCAAAAGTAATGTCTTCGCCCTCGCCTCGCGAATTCTCCCCAAGGAGTTTACCATTGTCGATATCACTGATTTCAAATGTCTCGGAAATGATATTCTCTTCATCCCCATTAGCAATCAGCTTTTCTCTCCCCATATATACTTCAGATGTTTGCTCGTCCAGTTGTACTATTGGCATTTCCTTAATTTTTGAGAGACGGTTTATTTCTGCGATAATCCTTTCATTTTGCTTTTCATCTTGCCTTTCGTCCGCATTGTAAAAACCGATTGCGTATCCCCCACTTAATCCTACTAACGTTCCTGCAATCGTAAATGCTAATACTGTCTTCTTCATATGTAATTCCACCTTATCTATTGTTCTTATCTACTTATTAATCATAACATGCGGATTATTTAACATACTCTCCAATCCTAGGCATTTTACTAACTGAAGCCCACTTTTCAGTAGATTTGTTTCACCGAAACCCGTAACTCCGGATTAAATGGATAACTTGATAAAAAAAGAAGAATAGATCAGGTGAATGATCTATCCTTCTTTTTGCAAATAAAACTGATGATTACATTGAGTTAACGATACGTGATAAACGAAGTGATCCGGCCATCTGCAGAGGTATTTCGAACCTGTAATACAAATGTTTTAGTTTTTCCGTTTTATTAAGCTTGCCTCCTCCAGTATAAAGCTGTGTAACTTACATCCTGTCATCCTTCCTATTCCATATTCCTGTGGCACAAAGAGCATCCTTAACAGAAGGATGCTCTTTGTGTTTATAATTTGATTTCTTTCGTATGTGGAGAGACTACTTGTTTTTTCGTATCTTGTTCCTGAACCGTATTTGTGGTGATCTTTATATAAGTGAGAGGATTGGGAGCCTTGGATAAGAAGCAAATCAATGTATACGTCTCTTTTTCTTTTGCTTGTAAGTGTATGTTTTTGGGATCAGCGTTCATTTTATATACATCCACGCTCTCTCCGTTACTTAGAAGCAGCTTCTTTATAGGTCCCTTCCCCAAATCAAGTGGTTGATCTGACACGTTTTCAATTGTAGTTGTAAACTGAATGGCATTCATTTCATTCGTAGGTAGACTACGCTGTTGTAAATTATACTTGCCCACTTCACTCACTTCTTTACTTTGTACGACTTTTATCTTTTGTACATCAATATGAAGAGGACCAGCTTGAACGCCTACCTTCGGTTCACTTATTTGTTTTAGCGTAAATACTCCAAGTGGATGAGGGGCAGTCTGTCCCTCATGACTCAATGGCTCTTTGTAAGGTTTTACTTCTACATTAGGTTGCGCTGCTGCATTCTCGCTATCTTTCATTGTTTTTTCAGAACTTTGATGATTTGAACAAGCAGATACAATAAAACAGGTACAGATAGCTATACTTAAAATAACCTTTTTCATTTGTATTCTCCCTTACAGATAGAATTTGTTTAATCATCATTTCACTATTTATATTCACTGTATAAGTTACAAGATTTCCTAGAAAAACTCAATTATTTTCAGAAAAGTCAATGAACTTCAATGTATTATCGCCAATACTTTTTCTTATCCAGCTTTATTTTATAGAGCTCTTCATTCAGGATAAAATTTAAAGTTATTTCATTAAATAAAGTTACTTCCTACAAAAAAGAACCTTTACTAAAAAGTAAAGGCTCTAACTATATAAATGGAATTTACTACGTATTTAGAAAGCACAGTATCCAACAACTGGTTTAGATGATCCCGTTTTAATAAAATAATCTGGAACGTAACCCTGATCAAGGTCACCGCCGTAGCCATTATCATCGGCAAAATCCCAAATTTTACTTCCTTTATAGGATTCACCATTTACATAACAATACAACCAAAGTTTTTTTCCATCAGGAATATTGGTTTCAACTCTTTTACCATTAATCGTTGGCGTGGTTCGAATATCCAGACCTGCACCACCCGTTTTTTGAACTGGATAAAACGCAGCATGTGTAATGGGTAGATTGGTAAGCAATACCAAACCAGCGATTACAACTGCAACCAGGGAGAATGTAACTTTTTTAAGCATCTGTTACCTCCTATATAAGAGTTTATAGTCGGATTCCTCTTACTTCTAGAACAAAGAATGACTAGGTCTGACTCATTTGGAAATATGAGGAATACCTTTTTAAAGATACAATACATTTCATGAGAAATCAACGAATAGATTGAATTTTTTGAATTTGTTTTATCAAAAGTGAATGTATCCATATCTAATTATCACTTTCACGGATGTAGCAATATATCATTAAACGAATGGATTGCTTAATTGAAGCAAGCCATAATTTAAAAAGCTAGAGAATAATTAAGTATTCGGGAGATAATTAAAGTATAAAGAGGAAGGGATTAACGTTCTTTATATTTCCCCTTTTAAAATAACATCCTTTAGGATTTTTTCTAGATACTCATAATTCCTTTAATTCCCCAAAGTGTCATCTTCAAAGACGGATTCTGCAAATTAAGAAGTTTGGAGAGGAAATCCTTCGTAGTTGGTAACTTACTTAAGACGGTTAAAGTCGTTCAGATATTACCTTCTCTAAAAGCATGAGCACTCCAAATTTCGGATATGAAAAGAATTCCATTTGTACCCGTTCATAATCAAAGATAACTAAGCAAGGATTTTCCTCGTAAAAATGTTTTATGGTATGATAGTTAGATTGTTTATCACCCCGGTGACACATGTACATTCATCTAAGAAAAGAGGTTTTTATGCACACCACAGAATTAACTAAGCGACATTGGTTGCTCATCTTAACACTTACTTTATTAACATTCGTTCTCGGGACAAGCGAATTTGTTATCGTCGGGATCTTAACCGATATTTCCTCGAGTCTCCATATTACAAATGCAAAAGCAGGCACACTCGTTTCTGCGTTTGCGCTTACGTTTGCCGTTGCCACACCGCTCGTGATGTCGGCAACAAGTCATTTTCCAAAGCGTAGATGGATGTTGTTTTTGATAGGTTCGTTCATCGTCCTGAATGCTTTGTGCGTGTTTTCGACGAGCTACATCATGCTCCTTGCACTTCGGATGATGACGGCGATCGTAACAGGCGTTTTGATTTCACTTGCCATGGTTGTTGCAAGTGAAACCATGCCGATCGCTAAACGCGGACTCGCCATATCATTCGTTTTCGGTGGCTTTACGCTTGCAAACGTGATTGGAGTACCAATAGGCACTGTCATCGCTGAATGGTACGACTGGAATGCATCGTTCCTGTTAACGACTTTTCTCGGAGCTATTGCGTTTTTGGCATCTTTCTTCGTATTGCCTACTATGCAAAGTACCATTCGCAGTTCGATGCGTGATCAATTTTCTTTGTTGACACATCCGCGAATTTTAATGGCTTTTTTCATTCCATCTCTTGGATTTGGAGCGACGTATGCCGTTTATACGTATCTTGTTCCGATCCTGAAAGGAATGGAAGCACCAGGCAGTTCAATCAGTTTGATCTTATTTGGCTACGGATTCATTTCCATTTTCAGCAACATACTCGCTGGTAAAATTGCCAGCTACAATGCGATCGGACGCCTCCGGTTTGTTTTCCTCGTGCAGGCAATCGTTCTGATCAGTCTATATTGGACGACAAATCATTTTATCATTGGATTGATTAATATTGGCTTGATGTCGTTAATGGCCATCCTTTTAACAACATCCACCCAGCTTTATTTGATAGATCTTGCCGGTATTTATCAACCAAAAGCTACAGGGCTAGCTGCTTCACTGATGCCAGTAGCAAGCAATGTCGGTATCGCCTTTGGTTCCGCACTGGGCGGAGTCGTTTACCATCAGGGAAACTTGCTGAATGTGACATGGGTCGGTGGGCTGGTTGCTATCTTTGCCAGTCTTCTAACTTTCCTAAGTTATCGCTTAGACCAAAAACAACAAAAGAAGGCAGCATAAGAGGATGAAGAAGCAATAAAAAAGCAGTTCTCGTGCAAAAATCACTCGTTAGAAACATAGAGTGTGGTTTCCTTTATATTGAAAAATTATGAAGCTAATCCAAACAATTTATGGATAAATTCTTATTGGTTTTGGGCAAGCTTCACCCTTGATAAACCTGTTTCTTTTTAATCACATGCATGGCTTCTATGCCACTCAGTATGTAAGTAGCTGTACGAAATGATTTCTATCCTTACATCGAACGAACGCGCTTTTTTTATAAAACGATGATCCTGTTCTACCATATTATTGTGATATTTAACTTGCCTTATTTGCATGCCTTCAAGCATGCGATTCTCTTCTTTTAACTCTTGAATCGCTACAGGATAGGCTGGATTTTTATCCACTGTTATGACACAAGGTTTACAAACATGAGAAGTAGCCAAGGCTTTCTTGAAAAGCGCTTGGCTGCTTGTTTATCTCTTGATTCCCTTAGATAAAAATCAATCGCATTCCCTTCTGAATCGACTGCACGATATAAATAAATCCATTGACCTTTTACTTTGATATACGTTTCATCAACTATTCAAGAGTCATTTGTTGGCTTAAGATGACGACGTACTCTTTTATCTAATATTGTTAGACCATTTTAAACCTGTATTGATTATCAAGACCAATTCCACCTAATACACTATTAGCGAGTGTCTCGCTTTGCTCAATTTTTTCTGATAGTATAGTAGATTGAATCAATGGAGTTCTACTTACAATTGAAGCGATTCGTTTTCTTGCTTCCCAAACGTCACGGAAAAAGATGAATCCAGCCCAATACCGCAGCCATTTCCATCGATTATCCATGTATTCTTAATAAAATATTTCTAAATTAGCCTTGCAACAGAATGGATTATCTGCTATATTACAGTCAATTAAATATTTTCTTACTTCATACTTTTTGAAGTGAGGATAGAGGAGCAAAGACCATTAGTACACATTTTGAGGAGAATGAGATCCTATGACTAGTGTGGAAAGGGGAATTTGCCGAAGCGGAAAGAATCTCATATTCTTGAAGCTGGTTCTGCTATTGAATAAATACAGGACTGTCATATAGGAAACTATATGGAGGGCTATCTTACGCACCGAAACGATTTTTTTGATAAATATTGTTTCTACTGCAGCAGCGAATCCTCGTTGTTGCTTTTTTGCGTTTACTCCTGAATGGCCCTAACCACCTCTGAGTTTTTCAAAAAAATTATACAAAAGGGTGTGAAGTTATGAATTTTGGCCAAGTATTAACCGCAATGGTTACCCCGTTTAATCATAATAATGAGGTTGATTTTTATGCTACGAGAACGTTAGTAAATTATTTAATTGCTAATGGTTCTGATGGATTAGTTATAGCTGGTACAACCGGAGAGTCTCCTACATTAACAGCAGAAGAGAAAGTAGATTTATTCAAAGTTGTTGTAGAAGTTGTTGATGGAAGAGTTCCAGTCATAGCTGGAACTGGCTCAAATAACACGAAAGCTTCTATCAGCTTAACAAGGCAAGCAGAGGCAGCAGGAGTCGACGGAGTTATGCTCGTAACCCCATACTATAACAAGCCGTCTCAAGAAGGATTATTTCAGCACTTTAATGCTATTGCCCAATCAACATCATTACCTGTAATGCTTTATAATATCCCAGGACGAAGTGTTGTAAACATGTCAGTAGAGACGATTGTTCGTCTCTCAAAAATCAACAATATTGTGGCATTAAAAGAAGCAAGTGGTGACTTAGATGCCATGGCACAAATCATTAGCGAAACAACTAGTGATTTTACTTTGTACAGCGGCGATGATGGATTAACAATACCGGTTTTAGCCATCGGTGGAACAGGCATTGTTTCGGTTTCTTCACACATAATTGGTAATGAAATGCAAGAAATGATTAATAGCTTCAAAAATGGTGATGTCCGTGGTGCTGCTTCCATACATCGTAATCTTCTTCCAATTATGAAAGCATTATTTGCTGCACCAAGCCCATCACCGGTAAAATCAGCATTAAATATGCGAGGGCTAAATGTTGGCGGTGTCCGCTTACCATTGCTCCCTTTAAACAACGAAGAAAAAACAGCTCTACAAATAGCTCTACAACCTAGTAACGTAGAATCTGTGTTATTAAAATATTAAAGCGAGACTTAAATACCGACTTTCTAATTAAAGACCATAATAAACGGGATAAGTTTATAAAAAGCAGTGCAACTTCGAAAGAAGTGCACTGCTTTTTGATTGTTTGCTCGACTTAGGGCTTAAACTAGTAGAAATAGCTCGTGGTTATAAGCTTAACGATATTATTGAGTCAACTGAACCAGCATTAATTATAGATCCTGACCTTTAATTCACCGCGATTTGCCAAACGAAATAACCTATCTAACTTTATGGGGTCAGATCAATCTTTACTGGTCGACCTTTTAATACGAACGCATCTGTTAGTTCATTAATAATAGGTGTACTCCACACTTTAGTGGCTATTTCAGGAAAAATAGCAGCAACGCCTCTGAATGCCAGTCGTTGAGTTTCTTTAGTAACGAGTTCTAATCCTACTTCTTTTTTTTCTGCTTTTCTTTAGAAAAAACGTTATCAGAATGGTAAGAATGACACAGGGGACCCATTCTAGAGATAAGACAGAAAATTTATTAGTTTCTTCATTGATTGCTTCTTTTTTAATCGAAGCAGGCACTTCTGTTTTCCTAACATCAGCCACTTTTTTAAGGTCAAAAGATTCTATGGCCGTCCCTTCTTGGTTCATGATTGAGAGAATACCATCATTACCGGTTTTAAGACTAGGTTCATCACTAGTTAAATATGTATAGTATAAGTCTTCATTCAGCTTGTAGGATTTAGAGTGGTCAGCTGAATAAAATATGTTATTTTTATCTATTTTGGCGGATTTAAAGTTTGCAAAGCCATAGCTGAATAGCAGCTCAGTATCAGAGTAGGCTTCCTTGTCTGAAGGAGCTTTAAGGGTAACGGCAATCAAGTCCTGTTCTCCTCTAGTAGCAGTAGAAATCAGGGTATATCCCGACTTACTAACGAAACCGGTTTTCCCACCTGTGATTCCCTCATAGGGAATTTCGCCTTTTAACATTTTATGATGGGTAACTAAAGTTGTGTCCCATGTTTTCACTTCCCATGGTAAATCCTTATTCCCCAAATATTCACGGAAGGTTTCATTTTTCATCGCATATTGGGTAATTTTTGCAAGGTCATGTGCTGTGGTTACATGGTTCTTGTCAAACAATCCATGAGGGTTCGTAAAATGAGTATCGGTGACGTTTACTTCTTTTCTTAAAAACTCATTCAAGTCCTCCATGAACTTTTTCTCACTACCAGACATATGCTCGGCTATTGCTATAGCTCCATCATTTCCTGAGTTGATTAGCGTACCGGCAATTAATTTGGAAAGCTCTATCTCCTCCCCAGGTACAATGAATAACGAAGAGCCTTCTGCCTCAGCCGCTTTTTTACTAATAGTCACCATTTCGTTCTTATCCCCGTGTTCTATAGCATATATAGCTGTGGCAACTTTCGTTAGACTGGCTGGATACATTTTTTTATTTGGGTTTTTTTCGTATAATACCTTCCCACTTTTCGCATCAATAATGATCCCGGCGTCACTAATGAGAGGTAAGTCGGATTCGGCACTTACAGTTGTTGATGCAAAGGGGCTTAAAGCCAAAATGAAGATAAAGAAAAACTTTTTCATATAACTCTCCTTGAATGAAAGTAAAATCCTATATAGTCATAATAAAGTAAATTGAATGTTTAGAGATGTTTTTTTGAAATTGTAATAAAACAGTAATTACCCTTTAATAATCATGGAAAATTCTTGGGTAATAACCTCCATTTAATTTCCTGAAATAACTTTATTAGGGCTGTTACCCTTTAAGTGGGAGCCTTTGTTTTTAAAAAAAGAATTCTCCATTATCAACAAATTTGTATTTTTTATTTTTCATCTTGCTGACGAGGGGGTGTGCAAGCATATTGACCATATCTTTTCATAAAAAAACCCTTCAAACTGAAGGGCTCTAGTTACTCATTAGGTGCTTAATCATGACATAACTTACTGAAAAAGAATACCAGGGTGCAACAATACTGCGCCCTGGCATTTTTTGAAACACTTTTTATAAGGTTGCTAACAGCAAGAACATCATCTTTATAAAGAATTTAAAAATCGATACATACCCACTCGCCACGACAGAAATTATTTCATGAATTATCCAAGTTGGATTAAACGAACCCTTCAATCTAATATCAAGGAAATAAGATTAACCTTTATTTAAAACAAAAGAACATAAGGTTCAGTTTTTCAAAAAAGAGAAACCCCCTCTTCTCAATCTGAAGAGGGGGTATTGCGTCCCTTTAGTTACAAAGAAAGAACACTGCCTCTGCAAACTTTTTTAATAAAGCACTTGTGGTTGATTCAAAACCTTTCAAGACTCTAGTTATGAGCAGACTTTTTCAACATTTGTTTATGATTATGAGAAATTCGAATTAATTGTATCTTCAACTTTCTTTAACATACCTTTATATGCGTCTTCATCAAGGTAACCAATACTTCCGAATAGTAAATGTTCCACAGGTTCGATTCCAGTGAAATCAAATATCCCAATGTCGGAGGTAACTTTCAAGCCTGCTGTCATACCCACCTTATCGTAAACCTCGTTAGGCGTTCCATGTGTATTGATAATGAGGCCCTTTTTACCCTTTAATAACTTAATTATACCTTCTTCTCCAGCAGAATAAGCAAACCCAAATGCAAATACTCGGTCTACATACCCTTTAAGAATTGCTGGAAGACCTGTCCACCAAATAGGGTAAATAAATGTTATAACATCTGCTTCAGTTATAAATTCTTGTTCCGTTTTAATGTCATCTGG
The DNA here is from genome assembly GCF_918698115.1 of Peribacillus sp. Bi96. Lineage (GTDB taxonomy): Bacteria > Bacillota > Bacilli > Bacillales > DSM-1321 > Peribacillus. Next base: position 33,913 of record NZ_CAKKLV010000030.1, on the reverse strand, counting down.
AGTTTTTCCCGCTTTCATAGCTGCTGTGTCTTCTGGTTTCAGAACAGGTTGAAAATCAAGTGCATATAAATCACGGACAACAACATCGTGACTGTTCTTCTTTAATGCATGAACTGCTGTTTCCAAAATAGAGTGATTTAAGCTATCAGGGTATGGATGTGCATAAACAACTAAGTGCTTCATTTCAAACATCCTCCAATCATTCTATAATTTTCATTAGATTATTAAGCTTTACCTAATATTATAGTGTTAGACATTTTTTAAAAAGTAGTCATTTTCTTATAACATAGTCACAAAAATAGTACCATCGAGAAAGATATGCATTAATTGGTTAGTATTATCAATCCCTACAAATGAAATGGAGTTCGTGGAATGTAAATGGCCTCCCAGTACTGATATTACCTCTTCATCAGCTACTCTCTCCTGCCATAAAGTTGCAATGACATCTGGTGGGATTTATAAAAAAAAAACAGTCAATAATGACTGCTCTTCTTCATGATTACAGTGTGACTGAACAGGTTCCCATTTCATTTCCACCCCAGTTCAGTGAAAGCTTGTCCTGATCTGAAAGAGGACCGACGCCACTAGGAGTACCGGTAAAGATAATATCTCCTTCCCCAAGCCCAAAATGCTCTGCTGTAAATTCTATAATTGTTTGTAAATCGAAAAGTAAGTCTTTAATATTTCCCACTTGTACACGCTCTCCATTTTTTAACAGAGAAAAATCTACTTGTTTACATGCTTCGACACCCTGAAACGGAATAAATTCACTAACAACAGCTGAATTTTTAAATCCTTTCGCCAAAAGCCAAGGATGCTGCTTTTGTTTTAACTGTGCTTGAACATCTCTAAGTGTTAAATCCAACCCAATGGCCATGGCATCTACTATTTCATCCACTTTCATTCCTGTTTCGTAAGGCTTTGAGATATGTATGACAAGTTCGGTTTCATAGTGAATGGAGCCCTGATTACTTGGCAACGTAATTGCCTGACCATTTGCTTCAACAAGCGAATGAGTTGGTTTTGAAAATAAAAAAGGGGAAGTTGGTACTTCATTATTTAATTCTTTTGCATGCAAAGCATAGTTTCGGCCTACACAATAGATATTTTTAATGTCTTTCATCATTAAACTCACTCTTTTCTTTTATAGATTATATTTTCAGATTTCTTTTTGGAACTACACACCTGCTAGTATATTAGCATTATTGTTGATAAGGAGATTTGAGGACTTTTTGCATAAATCGTTTTGGATTATCAATCTGTTCAAAATCGTATTTGTTATATAATGAATGTGCATCATTCGTTGCTAACATAAACCTACGAACCCCTTGCAGTTCAGGGTGATTAGTAATGGTTTCCATCAACCATTTTGATAATCCTTTCTTACGATAGTTTGGTAATATGAACACATCACTAAGATACGCAAAAGTAGCTAAATCTGTTATCACTCTTGCAAATCCAATCTGTTCACTATCTTCATTATCTAATTCACCTTTGAATACTCCAAAACATAAGGGAGTATTTTCAATTGACTTTATTACTGTTTCCTTGGATATACCCTTTGACCAGTAGGCTTCTTTACTCAAAAAGTTATGTATTACATGTAAATCTAAATACTTCTTATTAGTAGAAATAGAAAATTCGTTATTTATCCATTTATCCATTTCAAGTCCTCCTAATTCTTTCTATTACCTGTTGTCATTATATCAAATCAATGGCACAAAACCCTCAAATAATTCATCAATTATTTCCTTTGTTTTACAATAAGTCCCCGGTTTTGGAAAAATTCGAATGGGTATCATTCGGTTATTACATTCTAGTTCTACAAATGATTTTTTCCCAAAAACACTTTAGCAACCTGCCTCTTTCATTTCTACGGCTACTTCGTCATTCATTTTTCTCATTTTGGCATCGGTAATTTCACCAGATAATTTATTCAAGATCCCTTTTAACTCTGGGTATTCTTCTCTCTTTAACAATGGTGCACCTTGATAAGGAGGGAAATGTTTGTCATCCTCCAATACTGTAAGATTATATATCTCACTATCAGTTGAATGCGCATCAACTATATTTATCTCTCCTGATTTTTACTCTCGAGAATTGTATACGATAATTTTTTTGTATACCTAGGTAACCCTCTTCACGCTCAGGAAATTCTGGCGGAAAGCCAGCCTTAATTGTGCCTTCTACTGCTTTTAAGTCTGAAATTTTCATAGTTATTAATGAGATGAATTAAATCGGTTGGCAATTTGTCTTTAACATGTTCACTGCGGTCAATCTGAGTGAAAAATGCACCAAAGGGAACATCCATGCGGTCGATATTTCCTTTACTCCGATACTCTTAGCAAGCTTCCAGGAGCTAGGCCAACAGAGCTGGTGCCACCACGAATAAGACCATGGCTCGGCTGAAGTCAGTCCGAACTTAAGCCATGTCTAAGAGTTTGTTATTATTTAGACATGTTATTTTTATTTCAAAAAATTTACTGGCTAAGTAATTTATATCCTTTTTTCTCCTTGATTAAAATGACACCTAACAATCCCATCAAAGAAAATAGGACAGGAATGAGAAATCCATAATGATAGCCCACAATAGAATGTTGCGGGAATAGATCCAGTACTTTTCCGAAAACACTTGGCAATAAAACGGCACTTAAGAATCCACCCATATTGGCAAACCCCGATACAACACCCACTTGTTCAATAGGAAAGGATTCCCGTACCACTGCGAAAGTCAAAGAACTTGCTCCATTTCCAAACCCTACGATAAAAAGTAAAACCACTACCATAATAAATGGAGGGTGCACGCCTGAGAAGAACAAACCACTCCAACTACACAAGACAATGAGATGGATTATGGTGTAGACTTTTTTGATAGAACCCAGCCGGCTTGTAATCCAGCTAATTAAGGGACCTCCAATGATGGCACCAAAAAGACCAAACATAATAAGCTGGCTTGCCCCTGAACGAGACATTTCAAATACATGAATTCCATAAGGAACTCCCCACGAACCGATGAATCCTATATATGTGCCTACTACACCAAAGTGGCAAAAGAAAGTGGCCCAGGCTTGGCGGGTAGAAAATATTCGGCGTAGAATCGTCCAAACACCTTCCCGTTCTTTTATTAAAATATCCTTTGCTTTGGGATCATCTTTAAATAGTTTTTTTGGTTTCGATACAAGCACAGTATAAAGAAGATAGGATGAAACCACTAAAATTATTCCTATGCTAAGGAATGGGGTCCTCCAACCAGCGACTGAAATCCAAATGGAAAAAGGTACGGTAGCTGATAACGAACCCAGGCTGGCAACCATGGCAACCAGGCCTAACAATCTTACAAATTCCTGTGCCTTAAACCATTGGCTTAATATTAAAACCAAGTTGACAAAAATGGTGGCATCTCCAATTCCCACTAATAATCGGGAGAAAATCAACAAGTATTCATTGGGAGAAAGACTGTAGATAAGGCTTCCAACCCCATTAAGGAGTGTGCCGATTATAAGAAATCGATTGGGGCCATATCGGTCAGATAATAGACCAACCGGTATTTGCAATCCTGCATAGGCTAAAAATTGAATGCCGCTCATAAGACCTATGGTAGAAGCTGAAACATGAAAATCCTTCATCAATTGATCTGTAATAAGACCAGGAGCTGTTCTTTGGCTTACAATTAAAAAGTAAGCAAATAAGACGGTGCCAAATACTACCCATCTATAACCGCTTTCTTGTTTATTCATTTTTATGTATCGCCTCCCGTATAAACCTACATCCTCCCCGTTCACCACCAATAAACAATCAGCGTGAGTACACACCGATCCCTAAAGGTGATACCCGTAATTGCTTTGATTCAAAGCACAGAGTGCAGTACGTTGGGCTCTTCCGCAATTCTTTAGGCGTCAGCGGAAACGAAAGGGAGGCTAAACTTGCTGACTTTAGTCGTAAATCTGTCATTGTTTCTGGTAATTCAGACATATCGGCCGCCGGTGAAATAATCGTTGTACGAACATTATTGCCAAACGCTTCTTTGCGGAGACCTTCCGTAATCGCACGTACAGCAAATATCGTACCACAATAAACCAAGTCCGTAGGCCCTATTAAGTGTACTAATACTGAAGAAATATAATAATATGCCCTTCTTTTAGCGAATCGCATGACCTTTTACATAACTAGGGGTTTGTTACATTCACAAAGTCTTATATAACCATTCGTATCATTCAATATTCAATAATACGAAATTTCACCATATTACATCAAGGTACATATGTCCATTTAATCGTAATCCATTTAGTAACCCATTCAATTACATGAGGATTTGCATATGATACCTTTATCCTCTTTTTAGAAATAGAAAGAGATCTTTAAAGCTGTTATTAATACAAGCCTATGTAATCCCCGTCCATATCATCCTGTGTATCTGGTTCAATCATCTCTTTATTATCCTCCCAGTAAATGTATGAATACAGGAAAAATTAAATCAACATGAAGCACCGACAATTTCATTAAAATATCCCGCTCTTAATTTAAGAGCGGGAATTGTTACAGGAGGATTGATGAATATATATCCATTAAAGCGAGAAAAAAAAGACTTGAACTCTTTTACTTGTAAATCGTGTGGGGAAACATATGATGAGTTTCTGATGAAAAAAGAATGGAATGTTTGTCCGAAGTGCCAATATCACTACCCCGTTACAGCTTATGACCGCATCTTAATGATTACAGATAGTGGGTCTTTTTCGGAATTCGATAAATGTTTAACTTCCGTTGACCCGTTAAACTTCCCTGAATATAAAGATAAATTAATTTCTGATAAGAAAAACACTTCATTAAATGATGGGGTTATTACTGGGGAAGCTTTCATAGGTGGCTATCCGGTCGTAATTGGTGTCATGGATTCTCGCTTCCGTATGGGAAGCATGGGCTCAGCGGTGGGTGAAAAAATCACAAGATCCATCGAGGAATCATTAAAAACCCGAAAACCATTAATACTATTTTCAGCAAGCGGTGGAGCTCGGATGCAAGAAGGGATTCTTAGTCTAATGCAGATGGCAAAAACGAGTGCCGCTTTAGAACAATTAAACCATGAAAAAATTCTTTTCGTATCCGTTTTAACCAACCCTACAATGGGGGGCGTTTCTGCTAGTTTCGCTTCATTAGGTGATATAAATATTGCCGAACCACAAGCCTTAATTGGCTTTGCAGGTAAACGTATCATTGAACAGACCATAAGAGAAGAACTCCCGGAAAATTTTCAAACCTCTGAATTTTTATTAGAACACGGACAACTGGATATGGTTGTAAAGAGGAGTGAATTAAAACAAGCGTTATCAATCATTTTAAAAATTCACCATCTCAATTTTAGGGAGTGTCTTTGAACGATGAATTTGCAAGAATTAATAAAACTAGAAAACCATATTGCTGAACTGAAAGAAATGTCTACAAATCATCATCTTGATCTAACCGAAGTATTAAATAATCTTGAGCAAAAAGCCAATGAAATCAGAAATCATCTTAATGAGAATATGAAAGTATGGGATAAAATTAAACTATGTAGAATTCAACAACGTCCTACTACTTTAGACTATATCCATCATATTTTTGAAGACTTTATTGAACTTCATGGTGACAGACTATATGGGGATGACCCTGCATTAGTTTCAGGGATAGCTATCTTCGATGGAATGCCTATAACCGTATTAGGAAATCAAAAAGGTAAAAATACAAAAGACAATATCTATCGCCGTTTTGGCATGTCTCAACCTGAAGGCTACAGAAAAGCTTTAAGAATTATGCAGCAAGCAAATAAGTTCAATCGACCTATCGTAACATTCATTAACACGCCTGGAGCCTTCCCAGGTCGTGAAGCCGAAGAACGTGGACAATCTGTAGCTATTGCCAGCAATCTTCGTGAAATGGCTAGCTTTGAAGTGCCCATCATCTGTATTGTAATTGGCGAAGGTGGGAGTGGTGGTGCGTTGGCTTTAGGTATTGGCAATCGAATCTTCATGCTAGAAAACACATTTTATTCAGTTATATCGCCTGAAGGAGCAGCAGCATTATTATGGAAGGATGCCACACAAGCAAAACGCGCAGCTGAAGCATTGAAAATTACGGCTAAGGACTTGATGAAACTAGGAGTGATTGATGAAGTCATAAAAGAGCCTGTTGGAGGAGCACATAATGACCTTCTTCTTCAATCGCAATATATAAAACAAACGTTACGAAAAGCATTGCAAGAACTTGGTCATTTAGATAAAGGCATTATACGCCAGCAACGTTACGATAAGTTCCGCAAAATTGGTGAGTATATGGACGAAATACTAGGGTAATGATGATCATACTAGTTTCTTCAACTTTTTAGGATTGTCTCCTTTTCTTCAATCTGAAGTCTCATATTGCTTCTTAAATATGGGAATCTCTGAACTGTAACCGATTATACTCTTAAAGCCACAAGTTCATAAAGGAAGGAACTAAATGATGATCATTTACCCTTCTATTCATATCTGATGTTCTTAACTTGAAAATCCTCCCATCATATAGTCCATTAATAGAATATAAAGCACCATTTAAAGTTTTATTATGTTATTAATACTTCTTCAAGGAACTTGTCCCTATGCTTGTACATGTTAAAGCCCGAACTTGTGTCAATGTGCTTTGACACTCATGCATCATACAAGAGGGCTCTTTTCTCTAAAGAGGCGGATCATTCTTCAAAACAAAAATGTCGTCCCTTTAACTGATAGGAAAAAGCGATTCTGCTTATTGAAGAATCGTGCCGGATAGCTGAAGATCAATAATAATGTAAAGAGTGTATTAAAAAAACGAACGTGGAATATGCTTTAAATATCAAACTAAGGGAGGAAATGAGTCAATGAAAAAAATAAAAATTATATACTGGATTTTCACGGGACTATTGGTGGTATTAATGGGTCTGGGTTCTATTCCGGATATAATGTCTGTTCCCGATGCAGTTGATTTATTTACTCATTTAGGTTATCCCACCTACCTCCTGCCCTTCCTTGGAATTGCAAAGCTATTAGGTATTGTGGCGATACTTGTTCCTGGCTTTCCAAGAATTAAGGAATGGGCTTATGCCGGTTTTGTCTTTGATTTGACGGGCGCTTTGTATTCAAGCATATCAGTGGGCGATCCCGCCAGTGGATGGTTGCTTTTCATTATCGGATATATTTTGATAGCTGTCTCTTATATTTTTCATCACAAAATAATAAAATCCGCTTCATCGAGTAGTGAGAATAGCTTAACATTATAAATGAATTGGCCATTTCCTACTCATTTAAGTAAGAATTGAATATGAAAGAAAAAGCACCATTAACGGTGTTTTTTCTTTGGCTAAAAATTATGGCTCGTATTTGTTTTGACAGTAAATAAGCTTTGCGTATAAAGTATTCATACGAATCCGAATGTAATTCTTTTGCACACCTTTTCCTTAAGATAAGGAGTCCTTCCCAGTTCGTTTATTTTTACATCGTCCAAATAGGCAAATTGTTTTTGTCTGCCCAATACATACAGGATTTCTTTTCCTCTTCCCATTTCTATATTTATTTTATCAAGGGCTTTCGTTTTTGAATTCACACAAAATTGTCCTAGTTGTTTTTCTCCACAGCATGTCCGCCGAATTCATTTCGCAAAGCAGCTACGACTTTACCTGTAAATGTGTCGTTATCTAATGAACGATAACGCATCAATAAAGACATGGCGATAACAGGGGTAGCGGCTTGTAGATCGAGAGCAGTTTCTACTGTCCATTTTCCTTCACCGGAAGAATGCATAATGCCTTTAATTTCATCTAGCTTTGCATCTTTAGAAAATGCATGTTCAGTTAAATCCATGAGCCATGAGCGAATAACCGAACCATTATTCCATACTCTCGCTACCTTTTCATAGTCAAAATCCAGGTCGCTTTTTTCTAGGACTTCAAACCCTTCCCCTATCGCCGCCATCATTGCGTATTCAATTCCATTATGGACCATTTTCAAGAAGTGGCCACTACCTGCCTTTCCAGCATATAAATACCCATTTTCTACGGCTGTATCCCTAAAAATCGGCTCGACAATGTCCCATGCTTCTGGATCTCCACCTACCATATAACAAGCTCCATTCCGAGCACCTTCCATCCCCCCGGATGTGCCTGAGTCCATAAAACGCACCCCAAATTTCCTTAGCTCGCTGTAACGACGGATGGATTCCTTATAGTGGGAATTACCTGCTTCTATAACGATATCCCCTTCGCTTAACATAGGGGCAACCTCACTAATAACTGAATCAACTACAGAATGCGGAACCATAATCCAAAGAACTCGTGGTTTTTCCAAGGATTGGACAAGCTCTTGTAAACTGGATGCCCCTTCCACTCCATAACTTTTTATTTCTTCAATCGCACTTGTATTTAAATCGAACGCCACTACATGATGATGATTATCGATTAAATTCTTCCCCAAGTTCAATCCCATTTTTCCTAAACCAATTAATCCTACTTTCATTTGAATTGCCTCCTTTAAGTTTTTTATTTCTGCCTATTTATTTTGAGGTTGGTCTTCCTACTTTTTAGGACACCGATCCCATCCTACTCAGTTTTCTATCAAACATTACCTTACCTTCACCACCATTTATATCCATCAACTTCCAATAATTGATGAGCAACTTCCGGTCCCATCGAACCTGATTTGTATAAGTGAAGGGGAAGGCTGTTTTCCTTGAAGGCTTCTAATATAGGCTGGACCCATTTCCAAGATAATTCAACTTCATCCCAGTGGGCAAAGAACGTAGAATCTCCTCGCAAAGCATCAAATATAAGCAGTTCATACGCTTCAGGTACTCCTTTTTCACTTGCTGAAAAGTCAATCATTATAGGTTCTAATTTTCCGTTTATTGAGTTTTTGCTATTTAATTGCATCGAAATCCCTTCATTCGGACTTACTTTGATAATTAAAAGATTGGGTTCTGCATGTTGGTTCTCGTTACTATACAACATGGTTAATGGATTTTTGTATTCAATCACAATCCGCGTCGACTTTTCTGTCATACGCTTACCTGTACGGATATAAAATGGTACCCCATCCCAAAAGGAATTATCAATCCATAGACGAGCCGCCACAAATGTATCATTTTTGGAAGAACCATCAACGCCAGGTTCCTCTATATATCCGACTACTGGTTTACCATTTATTTCCCCAGATTCATATTGACCACGAACGACGTGGACTCCTATAGTGGGTATCTGTAATGGTCGCAAAGATTCCATAACCTTTCGCTTCTCATTTCGAATATCCTTTGCACTAATCTTTTTTGGCAGATGCATGGCCGTCATCATCAACAGCTGCAGCATATGATTTTGAACCATATCACGAATCGCCCCAGCTTTGTCGTAATACCCCGCTCTCTCTTCCACACCAACCGTTTCACTAGCGGTAATTTGCACATTGGCTATAAAGCGATTGTTCCATAGTGATTGCAACACAGGGTTGGCAAATTCCAAGGCTTCAAGGTTTTGAACCATCGGTTTTCCCAGATAGTGATCAATCCGAAAAATTTCATCTTCCTCAAAAGCTTCATTCAGTTTTGCGTTTAAATCTTGGGCAGATTTTAGATCATGCCCAAACGGTTTTTCGATAATCAAACGCTTCCATCCTTTTGTTGAGCCTAATCCACTTTTCTTAATGTTCAAAGCAATTACATCAAAGAATTCCGGGGCAACAGAAAGATAGAACATTCGATTCTCTTCAATATTCTGGTCTTTTTCATTTTGTCGGATGAGGTTAAGTAACCCTTCATACCCATTAGCATTTGTTACATCCAATTGGATATAACGGAATGCCTGGATGAACTCTTCTTTTTTTGATAGGTCGTTTATCAAATGCCTTGAAAAAGTCATTAAGGATTCTTTTACACGTGTTTGAAATTCAACATCAGACAACTCGCCTCTCCCTACACCAATAACTGAAAAAGGATTCGGCAATTTTTGATTAAGATACATATTAAACAAGGCAGGATAGATTTTTCGCTTAGCTAAATCTCCCGTTGCTCCAAATAAGACAAAGGTCATAGAATCCACTTTTCATTCCTCCACTCTTCAACATTTTTATATAAGGTAATGTCTTATTCGCTTCGGTCGCAAATGCATTATCCTGCTTTTAAATATAGGAATCGTTTATCCCTCACTGATTGCAGGTGATGACATCATTAAATGAACCATGGCTTTTTTTGACAATATTCAATTTATTGGCGATTGTTAAACAACCCACAAACTCTTATTGACAGTTATTTGTCGTTCTCATGAGTTTTTTCATGCATGTATTAGTATTCCTTCAGCTCACTATTAGTTATGCCAAATTAGTCTACAAACTTTATCAAGATATCATGTCAAATAAAGCACATGTACAATGCCGGATGCACGTGAAAAAGCCAAGGTCAGCGACTGTACAAAAACTCGCTAACCTTGGTCTGTGTTCACACTGGTACCTGACCTAGTCATCGTTGGTGGCGGTATCACCGGACAAGATGATTAAAGGTACTGCTGCCCAAGTACAAAAATTGGTTAAACAAGGCTAATACCCATCATGCAGACCACTCAATATTTAGCTGAAATCATAAAAGAGCTAAATCGTTCAGTAGACATAATTGCTGACGAAGAAGCTGAAAAATTGGTTAATGGGATTCTTGAATCAAAGAAAGTTTTTGTTGCAGGTGCAGGAAGATCTGGCCTTATGGGTAATTCCTTTGCGAAGCGAATGATGCATTTGGGGATTGATGCATATGTAATAGGGGAAACGGTCACCCCTTCCTTCGAAAAAGGTGACATTTTGATTATCAGTTCAGGTTCAGGAGAAACAAAAAGTTTGGTTTCCATGGCTGAGAAAGCAAAAAGCATCGGTGGGGCAATTGCTTCAGTAACAATTTTCCCGGAATCCACCATCGGAAAATTAGCGGATATCACAATAATATTGCCTGGCACACCAAAAGATCAGTCAGAAGGCGATTATAAAACAATCCAGCCAATGGGCTCTCTATTTGAACAAACTCTCTTACTTTTTTACGATGCTGTCATTTTGAGGTTCATGGATAAAAAGGGATTGGATACGAATAATATGTATGGACGACACGCTAATCTCGAGTAGTTTAATGATAAACAAAAAAGCAAGATGTTAAAAGACCGCAAAAATTCTTCTGAATTTTTTGCGGTCTTTTTATAGAAAAACAATTATGAGTCCTCTCCAAATATTATTAAATCACCCTCATTTGTTTAGAGGGGATTTTACTAACTGCGGTCTAGTTTTCGAAACGCTTATCGTCTTAATTAGTTTAAAACACTTGCTCGCTGAAGCTGTATTATTTCCCTGAGTTCGACCCGTTTACCGGTTGTAGTACTTGTACCTTGTCTCCTATTTCAATTGATAACAAATCCTCACCTACTACAACGTTTCCTTTGTATGTTTCTTTTGTTCTTTCGAGCAAGTTTGCCTTTTCTTCTGACAGTCCTCCCAATAATACAATATGTGAGTACACAGCAAGTTTTGGTTGTACTTGGCTAAAGACTTTACCTGCTTCCTCAGGAGTAGTGTGAAGATCAAGTATATTGGCTATTGATTCTGATTCGTTATCAGGGCTTGCGGCTGCAACCTCATGGATAACTACGTCAGCACCTTTAGCAAATTGAATGAGATTTTCATTATAACGGGTGTCACCTGAGATAACTACGGAATGTCCTTTGTAATTAACCCGATAACCGAAAGCAGGTTCTATTGATTTATGGTCAACCTTGAAAGCTATTACCTCGATTCCCTTTTTTTTATAGACAATACCTTCTTTGATATCATTTGCTACAATACTTGATCCTTCAATGTTTCCATTCCCAGAGTCATTCCTTGCATCCAAATCGGCTTTAAACGCTTTATTCATATGTAACATCATTTTCTCGGTTCCCTTTGGTCCCCATATGTTAAATGGTTGCTCCCTTTTCCCTCCTGTTGGTAAAGAACCTGTAAGCCATACGTCTGGTATGCCGATCGTATGATCAGAATGCAGATGAGTAAGGAATAACTTGTCCACACTGCCTGGTAACATATTCACCTTATATAATTGTAAAGCGGTTCCACGTCCAGCATCAAAGAGTAGTTTTTCATTACCAACTTCTACAAGGGTAGCAGGACCTGAGCGAGTTGTACTTAAAATAGGAGAACCTGTTCCTAATAGAGTTACTTTAAAATCCGATTGATGCACAGCTGTTTGGCCAAAAGAAGGAAGAAATAATGATAATGATAGAATTATTGAAACTAGCAACAAAAAACCAATAGAAGTATTCCTTATTCTTTTCTTCATAAAAAAACCTCCTGTACGATTATTTGACTTTACTCAAGGAAAATCAAACCACGTGTTTTTAATATAAAACCTTGTTTCAGAAATTCGTTCACAAACTAAATATTATAATATTTATAATATTCAGTCAATAATACCCAAAATAAAATCATATATACTTTTTCCACCTTCCATCAAGACAACAGGACTCAATCCGGGAAAGAAGCTCAAATAATCTTACAGAATATTGGATTTCATATTGGTTCAATTGTTCATACTAAATAAAAAATATCTGTTCAAGAAGGAGTTTATATGCCAAAAGATAATAACCATAATCCAGCTCAACATAAAAGTCAGGTTAGAATATTAAATAACAACGAAATGGAAGTGGATACAGATGTCAATGAAGATCCTAATCGGGAAAATTTATTAGATGAATCAGTTGATTCTTTTCTAAAATCGAAAGAAGGACAGGAATATTAGAGGAGGAATTGTAGTCGTTATTGTTTTTTTTGGAGCGTTTTTATATTTTTCACTACTTCAAAAGGGATCCTCTTGAAACTTTCGGGGCCCATTTTGTATTTTCACTAAATAACCGGGCCACTAGACCAGAAAATCCTTCACCCAAACGATTTGGTTATAGGAATTACCTATTAACAAACATTTAAAAAAATGATTTTTGGCAGCACCTTCTTGGGGTACCGCCAGCAAAACGCTAATTTACAAAGTTCATGATGTACCGTATTAAAAATCCCAATTTCTCAGAAGGATAATTTGATGAGTTGTGCCTTTTGGAAAAAGGTTGATTTAAATAGGATCTACTATGATTTTATTGATTCATTTTCTTAAGAAAAATTTGATCGTTTAAAATGTCTTATTGAACTAAAGCTCCCATTCGTTGAAAATGATAAAGTATAATTCGAAAAAGGAGGTTAATTCTTGAATATTTTAATTTTAGGTGCAACTGGACGAGTTGGGGGTCAATTAGTTACTAAATGCCTTCATGACAGACATCATGTTACAGTTTTAGTTCGCACTCCAGAGAAAATCCAAATAAACCATGCAAGTTTAACCATTATTCAAGGTAATGTTTTACATAAGGATGATATCGTACGTGCAATGCATGGGATTGATGTAGTACTTAGTGCACTAAGTACTGATGGGACAACCACTTTATCAGCAAGCATGCCACTAATTATCGAAGTAATGGAAATTGAAGGTATACAACGAATTATAACGATTGGAACAGCAGGTATTCTGCAAAGTAGAAACACTCCAAACTCACTGCGTTATCAGACAAGTGAATCAAAGCGCAAGTCTACCCGTTCAACGGAAGAACATCATAAAGTGTACGATTTGCTTAAACAATCAACACTCGAATGGACTATTGTCTGCCCTACGTATTTGCCGGATGGAAAAAGTGTTGGTAAATATCGTGTAGAAAGAAACTTCTTGCCGGAGGATGGAGTTGAAATATCCGTGGCGGATACAGCAGAATTTACCTATAGCCAGATTAAAAGCAGCGATTATTTAAAATCACGTGTAGGTATCGCCTACTAATAATCCGAATTAGCATTTCGCCCTTTTAGATTTGATGAATCCATAGAAGTAGCAAAGAAGCCATCACGTCCACCTACAATGATTATTGCCGGTTCAATTATGTTCTTAAATGTATGGAACTTTCATTTTGCACAGTCAGCTAAACCATTGACAAGAATAATTCTCGGCATCCTTTGGGCGAAGATTTCGCCCATACCTTGTTCATGAACCTTCTTTTCCCAATGTGTTATATTTCCCCTCCAAAGATAGCCACATTCTGCCGATCAGGACCAAAAGCTTGCCCGTTCCACTTCAATACAGTCTGTACCATTCCCAATGAGTCGGCATTGTACCTTCCCGCTATCCTCTGATACGCATCGAGCTCATTTATGCCATCCCTATTAAAATCGACCGGATATAGACCAGATAAAGGATTGACCCATCCTTCTATAGGTGCCTTCAAAACACCATTCTTGTTATAAATTTCTGATAAATATTCCTTATCCTTATAAGTAAGGTCTAGAATGTACCTTTCTTTTAGGTAATAACTGTTCACCTTGGCTTTGTATAGATTTTCATAATTCACAGCGTATTTAAACGTTTCATTGAATGTATCGGAATTAAAAATAGTCATGAGTTGACCGTTAAGATATGAAACGACATACGCATAAATAGTACCGCCGCTGCCTCCTGTATCAATGACCACTAAAATGTCATCCACCTTGTTACCTGTAAAGTCACCAAGAAAAAGGGTCGGATTGTATCCTGCGTTATTTTTTATGGGAACTTGTTCATATTGATTTGTACTCCCATTTTGTATAACCAAAGTTATATTCCTCCAAAAGGGGCTATCAGGGGTTTTATTTGCAGTAAGAAAAACATTATCCTTTATCCCGTCCCCATCAATATCGCCTTGCAATGAGGTCACGATGGCTGTTCTGTTCGGATTCATTTCCCTTGAAAGAACAGTTTGGAGGCTACTTTGCATTTCAAGCAGTTCCTGCTTCGAAGGATAAGGATTTGGAAACAACAAGATGCCATCAATCGTTTGCAGTGCTTCATTTGTTAATCCGGCCCTTACCTGAGTCTCAGCCAAACAGTACCAATAATAAGGGTGATTCGTTTCTTGTATTTTTGTGTAGTAGTATTGAATCACTTTTCTGATGTCATACGTATCCAACTTCATCCCACCTATCTCTTTATTATCAATATAGATTTATATGCGGGAGTTTTGTTATTAGCATGGAGTGTTTTTTTATTGAACTATGTAGATCCTACAAATTTTCATTTACAACTTATACTACCCAGAGGGAATTGAACCAAAAAAAGTGGACTAATTGGCCATTTAAGGATACACCCAGTTTCCAGGAAATTGTTTTTGGCATCTGAAACCATTTTTACGAGAGAGACCCGCTTCACGATAAAGCGGGTCTCTTGTTTATAAATCTACTAACTATATAGAAAAAATTATCTTCCTAAGAAACCGCCCTTTTTTAAGAAATCTGATAATAAACAATAATCAAATTTTATTTTTTTTATTCAAAGTACATAAACTATCCAAATAAGCAATATTTCTTCGTATTACTGGACATTTTTAGAAAGCATGAAATTAAGAACATCCCATCACACTACAAAACATCCATATGAAAATTAGACATAGAAAAATACTCAGTTGAAAAAATATATTGCCTACCAATTGAGCGATTGCAATAAAATATAGATCCATTTTGCAAAATGCCATTTTATAAACTGATTAGCTTGCATATATTTATTTAATTTGCTATTATAACTGACGAACGTTCGTTAAATTATGAGGTGATATTATTGAAAAGTAATGAAATTAAGGAAGCCGCTCTAAAATATTTCACGATTCATGGTTATGAAGGAGCGTCCCTTTCTCTAATAGCTGAAGAAGTCGGCATGAAAAAGCAATCCATTTACGCCCATTTTAAAGGCAAGGATGATCTTTTTCTGCAAGTTTTACGTGATGCGAAAGAGACGGAGCTATCTTCGAAACTCCAATATTTCAGTAAAGTTGATTCAAAAAATCCTGAAAAAGATTTATATGGATTCCTACAATTGGTCATCGATCTTTTCCAAAAAAATGAGCATATAAAGTTTTGGCTCCGTATGTCCTTTTTTCCGCCAGCACATCTTGAAAAAGAGGTTGGTAAGGAAGTCATAGATATCGAGGAAAAGGTGCAGACGATTCTTGAATGTAAATTCCAGGATTGGATCAATGCCAAATTAATCGTCGAAGATGCAGCCATAACGCCGACCTATGCTTTCTTGGGAGTAGTGGATTCCATTTTGGTAGAGCTTGTATATGGAAATGATGAGAAACAGCTGAAGGATAAATTATCTGCCTCTTGGAAAGTGTTTTGGAGAGGTATTTCACAAAAATGATTCACATAGAAAGTGGTGTTAAAACATGAATAAACCAATTAAAGAACAAAAGGCGGTATTAATTATTCTTCTAAGCAATATATTCATTGCTTTTTTGGGTATTGGGCTCATCATCCCCGTTATGCCGTCATTTATGAATATCATGCATTTATCAGGAAGTACGATGGGCTATCTGGTTGCCGTATTTGCGGTATCACAGCTTGTTATGTCACCATTCGCAGGTCGTTGGGTTGACCGTTATGGCAGAAAGAAAATCATCATCATCGGCTTATTCCTTTTTGGTGTTTCTGAACTTATCTTCGGTATAGGCACGAATGTATCCGTGTTTTATTTATCAAGGATCCTAGGCGGAATCAGTGCCGCCTTTATCATGCCAGGTGTTACGGCATATGTTGCAGATATTACTTCCGTTAAGGAAAGGCCGAAAGCTATGGGCTATATATCAGCCGCCATTAGCTTGGGCTTTATAATAGGACCCGGTATCGGTGGCTTCATTGCCGAATATGGTATACGCTTGCCCTTCTTCCTTGCGGCGGCTATCGCCTTTTTAGCATGCATTACATCATTATTCATTTTAAAAGAGCCGTTAACAAAGGAACAGCTTGCAGAAGGTTCTGCTAATACAAAGCAAACGAACTTTATAGGCGATTTAAAAAAATCAGTCAATCCGCTTTACTTCATTGCGTTCATCATTGTATTTGTACTCGCATTTGGTTTATCAGCGTATGAAACTGTTTTTAGCCTATATTCTGATCATAAGTTTGGCTTCACGCCGAAGGATATTGCAATTATCATTACAATAAGCTCAATCTTTGGAGTGGTTGTACAAGTATTTATGTTTGGTAAACTGATAGATTTCCTGGGTGAAAAGAAGCTTATCCAATTATGCTTAATTATCAGTGCAATCTTTGCAGTAGCTTCCACCATGATCTCTAGCTTTTTGGCAGTTCTAGTCGTAACTTGCTTCATCTTCCTTGCATTTGACTTGCTTCGTCCGGCATTAACGACATTTCTATCAAAAGCTGCCGGGAAAGAGCAAGGGTTTGTTGCTGGTATGAACTCAACCTATACGAGCTTAGGGAATATCGCCGGACCATCAATGGGAGGATTACTATTTGACGTAAACATCAACTATCCTTATCTTTTCGCTGCTGTCATTATCGTCATCGGACTGGGTATTACAGTCATTTGGAAGGAAAACCGATTGGTAGAAAGCTTAGCGGAATAATCAAAGTCCATGATTGACCATACCTAATTTTTCCTTTTCAAACGTAAAACTCTCAAACTTAAAAATCATACTATACGTTTTTCTTTGATAAAATTCTTTGGGGATTTTTTCTTTTGCCATTGAACGAACTAAAAATGCTTATTAACTTTTGAAAAGGAGTAAAGGCACATCGATATTCGATGTGCCTTTACTCTCTTATTTAGAATGTGATCCTTGAGAAACGTCAACATCCATTAGTTTAATTGCTAAGCTGTAGAGATACATACTTTACTTCTAAAAATTCATCCATGCCGGAGTGCCCGCCTTCTCTACCTAAGCCACTTTCCTTCATGCCGCCAAATGGTGCTTGAGCAGTGGATGGGGCACTATCATTAATCCCAACAATCCCATACTCGAGGCCATCCGAATAGGTTACTGCTTTATTTAATGACTCTGTATATACATAAGCTGCCAAGCCAAAATTAGTGTTATTGGCTCGATCCATCGCTTCTTGGTCAGTTTTAAATGTACTGACTGGTGCAATCGGACCAAACGTTTCTTCCTGCATACACAGCATATCATCCGTTACATTGGAAAGAATGGCAGGTGCGATAAAATAGCCCTTCTCTTTATCTACCTTGGATGTCTTATGGATGACAGCTCCTTTACTTATAGCATCTTCTACTTGAAACTGAACTTTTTTTACGGCAGCTTCATCAATCAGTGGCCCAAGATCGGTTCCATTCATTCCATTTCCAACCTTCAAAGATAAAACAGCCTTTTCAAAGGCTTGTAAAAATGGCTCTTGAATCGTCTCATGGACGTAAATTCGGTTCGCACAAATACATGTTTGTCCGGCATTCCTAAATTTCGATTGAATCAAACCTTTTACGGCTTCTTCGATATTCGCATCTTCGGCTATGATAAACGGAGCTAAGCCACCCAATTCAAGTGAGACTTTTTTTACCGTTTCTGCTGCTTTTTTCATTAGATGCTTCCCTACAGGTGTGGAACCCGTAAATGTAATTTTTTTGACACGTGAATCATTCATCCAAACGTCTGACACTTCCCCCGGGTTTTGTGTTGTGACAATATTTATTACACCGGCCGGAATGCCTGCTTCATGCGCACTTTCAACTAATAGCAATGCTGTCAATGGTGTTTGTTCCGCGGGTTTGATGACGACGGTACATCCTGCTGCAAGTGCTGGTGCCACTTTCCTTGTGATCATGGCAGCAGGAAAATTCCACGGCGTGATGGCAGCAACGACACCGACTGCCTGCTTTTGCACTAAAATTCGCTTAGAAGCAACGGAAGCTGGTATGGTTTCTCCATAGTTACGCTTTGCTTCTTCAGCAAACCATTTCACGAAACTTGAAGCATATTTTATTTCACCTTTTGCTTCAGCCAATGGTTTCCCTTGCTCCAATGTCATGGTTGTTGCGATTTCATCTAGCCTTTTTTCAATAATTGTGTACCACTTCTCAAGTAATTCCGCCCGCAGATATGCACTTGTTTTCGACCAATTTAGAAAGGCCGCATGAGCTGCATCCACAGCAGCCTTTGCTTCTTTTTCCGTAGCGTCCGGAACATAGCCCACAGGATCCAATGTTGCTGGATTTTCCACTACAAAATGACGTTCTGTTTGTATCGTTTCACCGTTTATATATATTGGCCATTTTTCAACTACTTTGTTCATCCTGCTTTAAGCTCCTCTTCTTCTTCATGATCTGTAAAAGTCTTATCATTTTCTCCTTTGAAAAAGTCCTTACCATATAAAAGGGCACATAAAAGAATTCCTGCTGCAAACGCCATTCCAGCACCTTTTATAACAAGGATGGCAGCAACGACCCCTGCAATTCCCAAGTCGCGTTGGCTCCTCGCCTGCATTACACCGACACGCACGCTAACATATCCTTGAACCAAAAGCGTTAAGGCCAATGCCACACCGAGAATTGGTTCCACCAAACTGACGACTGGCAATAAGAATAGCCCAGTATTCGTACCCCACCGGAAGGAGCCAGCACCGCCAAAGAATGAGTTCATTGCTTTCTTGCCATTTTTAAAGCGTTCCACTACAACGACCTGCATGGCTGCCCATAACGGACCACACATCGTAATATCAGGCCCGATGAAACTCATGATCACATTTCGGCCGCCAAAAATTAAATGGGCCCTGTTTGGATTATAATCCACTTTTTCATCTTCCCTGACCTCATCCGATTCAGAGAGCAACGCTTTTGTTTTCAGCACATCCCCAAATACAACTAAATAAGTAGCAAAAACAGCTGGTATTGCACTTAAAAAGAAGGTCATGGCAGGGAAACCTAAACCAAAAACCGTATAGTCAGACCAAAGCGTAGCAAAGTCCGGACTGCTGAATCCCCATTGAATATTTGGCCATTTTGCTTCTCCAAAAATGGGGGCAACAAAGACCGCGAGTAGAATAGCTGGCAATATCCCTAAATTACCGATAAATATCCAAACTTTATTTCGTATTTTCAATTTTCCAAAACTTTTCGAAAAAAGCAAATAAAAGGCAAAACCGATACAAATGCTTATTGTATAAGGAAATAAATCAAACTTTCCACCGACTTCAAAAATAGAAACGACAGCACCAATTCCCGCTCCTAATATAATGCCTGATTTAATTGCATTCGGCACTAATCGAACGACTTTACTCGCAAGCCCGGTCATTCCTAGTATTATGGATATAATCCCTAATGTTAATTGAAACGCAACGAGTGCATAGACCCTATCAGGTCCTTCTGGAAATTGCCCGACAAACAACACAAGCAATGGAACCGCTGGTGTAATCCAACCTGGTATAACTGGGTCTCCGAGTAAATGATGTGCTAAATATAATAATCCATTTAAGACAACAACGGCTAGAGCCACATCGAAAGGCATACCTAGATGGTCTGCAAGAAGTGTAATCGCTCCAAGATCAACGGCACACATTAATAAACCTTGAACATAGTCTGGCCACTCAAAACGATAATGAACAAATGGCAGTCTTATTTTAAAAGGACCTGCAGGTATATACGATGTCTCTTTTCCGTATGGACGGTTTTTCCATTTCATGTTGTTTCCTCCAGTTAAATGCCATAGGCTGAACGATATATTTTTTCGATATCACGAACGTTTAATGCACGAGGATTATTCCGAAGTAAACGGACTTGTTTGATGGCTTCAGCAGCCATTTCACTTAAGGAAGATTCAGGAATATCAAATTCACGAAGTGACTCAGGTATATCCACGTATCTACATATTCTAGTCATTGCTTCGATCGCTTTATCCGCTGCCTCATCATCATTTAAATGATCGACTTTTTCTCCAAGTGCTTCCGCAATATCTCGGAATCTTTCTAAACATGCAATTTTATTCCATTGCATGACAAAAGGCAGTAATAATGAATTGCTGACTCCATGTGATAAATGGAAACGACCTCCAAGCGGATAAGCTAGGGCATGTACAGCTCCAACACCGGCATTTCCAAAAGCTAACCCGGCCATTAGGCTTCCCGTGATCATGGCTTCTCGTGCTTCTAGATGATCTGGCGCCGCATAAGCCTTTGGTAAATTTTTAGCGATCAACTTCATAGCGCCAATTGCCAAGGCATCCGTCACAGGCGACGCAAATTTAGAAATATAGGCCTCGACTGCATGAACAAGTGCATCCACTCCACTCGCAGCCGTCACACTTGGTGGGCAAGTCAGTGTCATAATCGGGGAAACAATCGCCACATCCGGTAATAGAAACGAACTAACAATTCCCTTCTTAACCTGTTCTTTTTTGTCAGATAAAATCGAAATATTCGTCACTTCGGACCCGGTACCCGCTGTCGTCGGTATAGCTATTAAAGGAATACCTGGAACTTCAATCAAGTTCGTACCAAAATAGGTCTCGATGCTACCCGAATTCGTAGCCATAACAGAAGAGGCTTTTGCAATATCTATCGCACTTCCACCCCCTACCGCAATCAGCCCATCATGATTTCCATCCCTGATAGAACGTACACATTGCTCCACGATTTCAATTTCCGGTTCAGGATTGACTTCCGAAAAAATACCGTATGCCGATGAAAGTAAATCCTCAACCTTTTGCACAACCCCAGCATTCAGTAAAACTTTATCTGTAACTAATAATGGATTCTTCATCCCTAATCGTGTAACCTCTTCAGTCAGCTGTTGTAAAGAATCTGCTCCTGTCACCAATTTGTTAGCCATTGAAAAAATAGAAATATTCATGGTAATCTCCCCTTTCATTAATCTACTATTGCAGGAATCATGCCAAATTGAAAACGCTTAATATAATAAGGGTTTACTCTATTTTTTCATTGGAAATCCGAATAAAATGAGTAGAAATCAAATCGAAAAAACTAATTCGATTCGTTTTCTAATCGAATGTGAAATTTTTTCATTTTTTGCACCAAGGCGCTTTGACTGATTTCCAAAGAGGCGGCAGCCGCCCTTGTGGTCCCGTATTTATTCATTGCATTCAGGATTAAGGATCGCTCCAGTTCAGAAACGGCCTCCTTCAAGGAAAGAGGTGTAGTTTTCCGTGTTACGACCGGCCGTATGAAAGATGGTAAATTAGATAAATCAATCGTATCCTCATAAGTCGTAACGACCAGTCGCTCAGCAAGATTCGCAAGCTCACGTATATTACCAGGCCACGAATAATTCGTTAGCCATTCATAGCATTCCGGTGTCATCTTTTTCTTTTCATCATATTTTACATTGAATTTTTCCAGATACATTTCTAAAAGCGGGACCATTTCCTCTTTCCGCTGGCGTAAAGGCGGAACTTCAAACGAGACAATATTAAGCCGGTAATAAAGATCTTCGCGGAAAGATCCTTCTTGAACAAGTGATGCTAGGTCACGATGAGTGGCAGTAATTAATCTAACATCCACTTCTTTCATTTCAGTAGAGCCTACTCTCATAAACTTGTTTTCTTCCACCACTTTCAATAGTTTTACCTGTAACTCTAAAGGTAAGTCCCCAATTTCGTCTAAAAATAACGTGCCACCATTGGCTTTTTCAAAAATACCCATTTTCCCATTCTTTAGGGATCCGGTAAATGCTCCCGGTTCATATCCAAAAAGTTCAGATTCCACCAAGTTCGCTGGGAGGGCCCCGCAATTTAATTCAAGGAAAATATTTTCCTTCCTGGAGCTTTTGGAATGAATGTACTTAGCAATCAAGCTCTTTCCTACACCCGTTTCTCCCTGTAATAAGATCTTCGCGTCCGTTTTGGCTACCTTATCAGCCATCTTGAATAAAGGCGTTGTAAAGGGCCCAATGATTATTTCCTGTAGATTCACCTGTTCCGAATCAGGTAACAATTGAGAAATGGGTTGGAAAGATAACTTCTGACTGTCAATCGTATACTTCATTCGGATTAATTCAGTAATATCTCTAACACTATTTATGACAAATATGACTTCGTTCTGTGGTGAAAGAATGGGTGTCGCCGACACGATAATCTTTCTTCCGTTTCGGATTCTTTGCGTCAGCGTAACTTGATTCTTCGTTCGAATAGAGTCCAATGAAGCAGAAACGGAAATCATCCCCTGTTCAATTAAATAACTCATGGGTTTTCCGATAATTTCCTCTTCCCTAATTCCAGTAATGCGTTGATAAGCTTGATTGATAAATAATGTCGTTCCTTCACCATCTGTGATATACACGCCATCATACAGGGCATTAAATACAACCCTGCATAAATCACTCTCAAAAAATGCTTGAAATTGTTCATATGGTATCGAGTAATTCCTTAAATTTTGCAGCGGTGCATTCACTGTAATAAAATGAGAAATTGGCTTCGTTAAATCACTCTGTTGCACGGCCGCAGATAACGCTTCTATTGTCAGAAATCCGATGAAATCCTCTGAATTGTCTATAACTTCCACTTCATTTTTACCGATGGGAAAACGTGAAATCGCTTCCTCCACTGTCATATCAGAATGAAACTTAGTCATCAATATCCACTCCCGCTGGTTCTTTAACATCAAAATCGATGGTTTCTCGATATTCTTCATTTATTTCCTCTAATGTTTTCATATAACTGCCACCTATGCTTTCTCTCCTTATAGCTTTGTTAAGGTCACTCTTTGAAATTCGTGTTCACACCGGCTGGTATGAATGTTCTATTATCCATAAAGCATGCTATTCGTTTTTTTAGTGACCTTTATGGTAAGCATTATGTAAGTCCCTTTCCTTATGATACTATGTACAACAACAAACGACTCATAAACACTACACCGTTAAAAAGGAGTTAACCCTTTTTAAATATGCTAAAAAACTTCATAAATGGAAGGAATGAAAACATCCAAATAGAAGATTTGATGAATACCGTAAATAAGTCCCACCCAGACCACTATTTTGTCCCTTTAACTGGGAGGGCACAAGACACTTTTATCATACCAAGTGTCTTTCCAATGCTCAAATTCCATTTTCACCCATTAAGGAAAGGCTGCAGTTGCCAATAGACTGCCATATGAAAGCTCAATCATAGGTTAACGTACCCTTTGTGTGCCGATTGTTCTTATGTTTATTAGAAAGGCAAGTGAAAATAAAAAAGAAACCAGTGAGTCATTTCACTGATTTTCATTTTCATATCTATTATTTATATAATATATTAATAACGACCGGTGTTCGCAGAAATAATAAGAGCCCCGTTTGAAGAATAAATACCCGCTTTGGCCAAAGCATTATACGGATCTTTATCCCATAATTGAGCGGTATAACATGAGGTCTGACCTTTCATGATCCATCCGTTACCACCGGAACTAGCACAACTTGTATATGCTCTCTTAGAACTGCCATTATAACTATCAACCCACACATTCGCATAATAATCATGCGGTGCAGCCGAATAAAACTTTACGTAACCCCAAGCCGTATGACAATACGCACTTCCTTTTAGCTGCACATATCCAATTTTCACACCGTTTTTATAGATATATTCTGTTTCATAGGTGATTGGGCTTTTATTGGCACAACCAGTCGAATAAGGATTTGTATTATCATAGGACAAGGCATACGCTTTATTCATCGGTGATATCGCAAAAAACAGACCAAAGACAAGAGTAACTGACATCCCAATATTTAATAATTTTTTTATAATAACCTCTCTCCTTTCCTTCTTCTAGACTTTACCATGTAAAAATTGATATTTCTATGTGCCACGGGACCATTTTCCATTTAATTACATATTCCCATTTTCCGGCTATCTATTTAGTTAATTAGGTACTAAAGAATGAATCTTCTCTAATAATCCATTCTGCTCCGTTAGTTTACTTACACAAAAACGATAATGGACATCTTAAATACCCAAGGAATGCAGTTTACTTATACAATATGACTGTTTGAATATACAGATAGTCTCCCGGGTGCAACATAATCACTAATAAATTACTTTGGAATATTTTTTGATTTACTACGAATCCTAATTTTAGGAGGCGACAAAAATGAAAAAACAAGAAAAATCAAAAAATATTGGCCAAAAAGCCGATTCAATGAATGCTATGGATCAGGGGTTAAACTTGTTTCCACAATTGATTAATAACGCTACCGGTATTGACAAGGGAAACGATGGTAAAGTCAATAAAAATGATTAACAAACGCCTTTTTAGGCGTTTTTCTATCTTCCTCACGATTTTCTCCCTCTTACCTCCGTCACCAAATTGGCACCCTTTAAAAGTGCTAACACATCCTCTAGCTTACGAAGAGATTCTTAATTAAACTAAACTCTTTCGTCATTTTGTCCGTCATAATCAGTGTTTACTGAACATCATCTGTTTTAAAGAAAGTCCTATCATACACGTTGATTATACATTCTTTAGAAGCTAAAAAAGTCCCAATAGGGTTTAACCTATTGGGACTCTCGCGTATTAAGTTAATAGAAGGAATGCTGAAGCCAGTAGGTGCACCATATATTCGCCTTTTTATTAACCTACTGTTTTTGAAGTAAGATAAGCGACAAGTACATAGCGTTCAGGAGCTGATCCAATATAATCAAAGGGATAACATGTACTGACGGTTAGTGTCGCTCGTGGTTTTGGAACGATTACGGTTCGATCATCCTCATCCACAATGCGAACTTTATTGACTTTGTATGTGAACTCTCCTGCCGAAGTTCTTACAATCAACAAATCTCCCTCGCCAACTTGCCCAAGTTTACGGAATACCGTATCTCGATGACCAGAAAGAACCGAATTGTCATTTTCACCTGGTAGCACACTTCCTGCAAAGTGACCTACACCTTTCTCCAGTTCATTCTCGTTTGTGCCATGGAAAATAGGGAGTGTTGCTTTTAGTTTGGGTATATACAGTTCCCCCATTTCTTCACCCGTTTTTGGGCGGACAGGATAAAGCTCTTCCTTTGTTGTTTTATTACTTGGTGGTTTATGTACTGTTTCTTTTACTTGGCTACTTGGAGCATGAGTCTTATATAGAAAGTAGCCTTTTGCAAACTTATACATATTAGTTGTGGAAAACCAAACCCCAAATAAAATGATAGCAATTGTACATGAAAGCAGAAGAAACCGCCTTTTCTTTAATTGTTTCATATTAAGCGTTCCTGATTTTTCGATACATCATGCATCCCAGCAAAACGATGAACAGTCCTAAAAGGGCGTTAGGGATGTAATCCGATGCGGTCTTTGGCAGCTTGGCCCCTTTTACCGTTTGATGTTCCGATTTAGTATGAGAGCTAATTTTTTGTTTTACTGGTTTTGCAACGGGTGCCTTTTCAATGGTCTTTGCCACCTCTTTAGCAGATTCCTTTATTTGTTGCCCTGCATTCGTAAGAGTGTCAGAATCGACCATATCACCCGTAATCAAAAGATCAGCCAAGAACTTCCCGTCTGTAGTGTATATCGCAATTTTTAGGTTAGCACCCTTCAATTCATCCATTTTCATTAAATCAAAAAGAGAAATAGGCGATTCCGAACCGCTTTTCACAAGCGAATAGGATACTTTAAGCTTAAAGATGGAAAGTAATTCTTCATAGATAGATGCCATTTCAGCTATTTGTTCGGCTGAAAGCTCGGTTGCTACGTCAAATTCCTCGAAAGCCATCATACGGTTGCCCAATTCTTCAAGTCGCTTGACTGTTTCCGGATTGGAAAGATGCTCTTCCAAAGACATTAAATGGTCTTCAAGACGCTGTAGTTCCTCTTCGGTTAGACCGAGTTCTTCCTCGAAAATAGGAAGAAGATCTTCGGCAACTTCACCATCCAATTCCCCGCCAGTAAGGGTCCAAACAGTTTCTTCAAGATTATCTATGTATATATAATCGTTAATATCTTCACCATTTTCCTCTAACAATTGAAGCAGGGATTGTTTATCCAGTTCATAATTCTCATTAAAATAATCTAAGTTACTTAAGTCTGCCTTTATGACGTCACCTAAGAACTCGCTAAGCTCTTCGACAGATTCAAAGTCTTCCGTGCTAATTTCATAGGGTTCTAATGACACTTCGATATCTTCTTTTGTTACTTCGAAGCCTCTTTCCTTGCTAACCTTTGCTAAATAATTGACTAATTCTTGGTCAAAGTTTGGATCTCGTTCAAAATCGCCCTCTTCTTTATAGAAATAAACAGCTTCATCGAGGTCCCAGAAAAAGATATAATCATCCAGCTCTTCTCCGTTCTCGTTCAACAGTTTAATTAGACTCTCATTAGTAAGATTATAATCTTCATAAATAGGCTTTAAATTGCTTAAATCTGCTTTTATAACTTCTCCTAAAGTATCTTTAAGCTCATCAATAGATTGAAAGTTTTTAATACTTTCATCGTAAAAAGAAAGCGACGTTTCAATATCATCCTTCGTCACTTCAAAGCCCCTAACAAGGCTTACCTCCTTTAAATACTTTTTAAATTCCTGGTCAAAATTATTGCTTTGAGCAGCCGATGCTAATTGCGGGAATAAGCTAATTAACAACGTAAGGGAAAGTAATGTGTTCCACAGTTTTTTCATTCTGTTCTCCTATTCATAACATTTCTATGTTTCTTGAAAATTATAAGGGAATAACATTAACTTAACAATGAGGGTATTTTTTACCAATAAGGGAAAAATGATATTTTTCTTACTTTTTAAGGAATGTTTCTTCTGTTGAGGGACGGGGTGTAATGGGCATCGATTTAAAAGCGTTTGCAAAATCAAAAATCTTCGTTATAATACTTGTATACAAGTATACTCGAACTCAAGAAGGTGAATGTATGGACGATTCAAGGGAATTTCTTTATCCCACTAAATGGCTCTCAAAAGCCTCTGCTGGTGAACGTGTTACATGTGAGCTAAGAATGCGTATCATTTCCGGGAGAATTGAAAGCGGTACCATATTATCGGAAAATAAATTAGCTGCAGATTTTGCTGTAAGTCGCTCACCCATTCGTGAAGCATTAAAAATCCTCGCATCCGAAAATATTATCCGATTAGAAAGAATGGGTGCCGTTGTTATAGGTTTATCAGAAAAAGAAATCGAAGAAATTTATGATGTTCGTTTACTTATAGAATCGTTTGTATTTGAACGCCTAGTAAGGATGGACACGAATCATTTAGTAAGGGAAATTAGTAAAATACTGGAAATGATGAAAGTCGCAATCAAATATAATGATGCTGATGAATTTTCCTATCAAGATGTCTTGTTCCATGAAACGATTATCCGTGCAGATCATCATTCATATATCTTGATGATCTGGAGTAATTTAAAACCCGTAATGGAAAGCCTCATCTTAATTTCGATGCGTATGCGTTTCAAAGAAAAGTATGAAGACTTCACGCGGATTGTAAAAAATCATGAGCTTTATATTGAAGCGATCAAAACAAAAGATAGAGACCTCATGATTAAGACTTTTCATGAGAACTTTGATGATGTTCAAGGTAAAGTAGAAGACCTATGGATGTCACAACAAATGCTTACAAAAGGAGTCGTGCAACAAGATGACTAACTATATGTTGGGTGTAGATATCGGAACCACAAGTACGAAAGCCGTGTTATTTAGTGAAAAAGGCGAGGTCATCCAACAAGAAAATATGGGGTACCCGCTTTATACACCTGCTATATCGGCTGCAGAACAAAACCCAGAAGAAATTTTTCAGGCAGTTCTACAAACCATTTCAAATATAATGAAACATCACTCACAAAAAAAGCTATCGTTCATTTCATTTAGCAGTGCCATGCATAGTGTCATTGCCATGGATGAAAATGACCTACCGCTGACGTCTTGCATCACTTGGGCAGATAATCGAAGTCAAGCATGGGCACATCATATAAAAGATGAGATGAATGGCCTGGAAATCTATAAACGAACAGGAACACCAATTCACCCCATGTCACCATTGACTAAAATAACTTGGATCGTGAACGACCTTCCTGAAATCGCTGTCAAGGTTAAAAAATATATCGGAATTAAAGAATATATTTTTAAAAAGTTCTTTGATCAATATATTGTAGATTATTCACTAGCTTCAGCCATGGGCTTGATGAATCTCAAAACACTGGATTGGGATGAAGAAGCATTAAAAATTGCTGGAATCACATCTTCCCAATTATCTGATCTTGTGCCAACAACCAAGATATTTACCAACTGTGATTCCGATTTTGCCAAACAGATGGGCATTGATCAACAAACACCATTTGTCATCGGAGCCAGCGATGGAGTCCTTTCTAATCTAGGTGTAAATGCGATACGAAAAGGCGAAATTGCTGTAACAATCGGGACAAGCGGTGCCATTCGAACCATTATTGACAAGCCGCAAACTGACGAAAAGGGAAGAATATTTTGTTATGCCTTAACCGAAAAGCACTGGGTAATTGGCGGACCGGTAAACAATGGCGGGATGGTCCTTCGCTGGATCCGTGATGAGCTTGCCTCTTCAGAAGTAGAAACAGCGAAAAGATTAGGAATTGACCCTTATGATGTATTAACCAAGATTGCAGAACGTGTAAGACCAGGATCTGATGGATTATTATTCCACCCATACCTTGCTGGTGAACGTGCGCCATTATGGAATCCAGACGTACGTGGATCATTCTTCGGTTTAACGATGTCACATAAGAAAGAACATATGATTCGCGCTGCCCTAGAAGGAGTCATTTACAATTTATACACCGTCTTTTTAGCCTTAACCGAATGCATGGAAAGTCCTGTGACCCGTATTCAAGCCACAGGAGGCTTTGCAAGATCAGATGTTTGGCGGCAAATGATGTCTGATATTTTCTCATCTGAAGTAGTTGTCCCAGAAAGCTACGAAAGTTCCTGTCTAGGAGCATGTATTCTAGGCTTATATGCCACAGGAAAAATCGAATCATTTGAAGTCGTTTCTGAAATGATTGGCAGTACCAACATACACACACCAAAAGAAGAAGCAACAAAAGAATATAGGCAATTACTGCCGATTTTCATTAATCTATCTAGAATATTAGAAGAAGATTATACACGGATTTCCAATTATCAAAGAAGCTTAATTAACACCACTAGATAACTAATTGGAGGAATTAGCATGCCATTAATCATTGTAGCAGTTGGGATTTTAGCATTACTACTATTAATAATGGGCTTAAAATTAAATACCTTTATTTCACTAATCATTGTATCGTTCGGAGTTGCTTTATTACTTGGGATGCCCTTGGACCAAATTGTAAAATCAATTGAAGCTGGACTAGGCGGAACACTTGGTCACTTGGCGTTGATCTTTGGGCTTGGAGCGATGCTGGGCAAGCTAATCGCAGATTCAGGGGGCGCTCAACGAATTGCGATGACGCTCGTTAACAAATTTGGAGAAAAATATATTCAATGGGCCGTGGTTGTTGCTTCATTTATTATCGGAATCGCTCTATTTTTTGAGGTGGGATTAGTGCTATTAATTCCAATCGTATTTGCCATTTCAAAGGAATTAAAGGTCTCTATTTTACATCTCGGAATTCCGATGGTGGCAGCCTTATCCGTGACACACGGTTTCTTACCGCCACATCCAGGACCAACCGTCATTGCTGGTGAATATGGTGCAAACATTGGTGAAGTATTACTTTACGGTTTTATTATAGCAATCCCAACAGTCATTTTAGCTGGGCCATTATTTACTAAACTAGCTAAAAAGCTTGTACCTGAATCATTCACTAAAACTGGGAATATTGCCTCTTTAGGTGAACAAAAGGTATTTAAACTTGAAGACACTCCTGGTTTTGGTATCAGTGTATTTACCGCAATGCTTCCCGTTATTTTAATGTCTATTGCTACGATTATTACTTTGCTTCAAAAAACAATTGGATTTGAAGATAATAGTTTACTAGCAGCTATCCGTTTCATTGGTGATGCATCAACATCCATGTTGATTTCTTTACTTGTTGCAATCTATACAATGGGATTAGCAAGAAAAATCCCAATCAAAAATGTCATGGAATCTTGTACAACCGCCATCACTCATATTGGGATGATGCTATTAATCATCGGGGGCGGCGGAGCCTTCAAACAGGTATTAATTGATGGCGGCGTAGGTGACTATGTAGCCGAATTATTCAAAGGAACTTCGCTATCACCCATCTTGCTTGCTTGGATCATTGCTGCAATTTTACGTATATCCTTAGGTTCTGCAACTGTTGCAGCTTTAACAACTGCCGGTTTAGTTATTCCGATGTTAGGACAATCCGACGTTAATCTTGCCTTGGTTGTACTCGCAACTGGAGCGGGTAGTTTAATCGCTTCACATGTTAACGATGCAGGTTTCTGGATGTTTAAAGAGTATTTTGGCCTAAGCATGAAAGAAACATTTTCAACCTGGACATTACTTGAGTCAATCATTTCTATTGCTGGATTAGGTTTTATTCTATTACTAAGCCTATTCGTATAAACCTATTTCAGGGCAGCTTCTCACCTATAGCCTTAGAATTTTTAGAGCTATAGGCGAGAATTTTGCACATAACCATTATTCAGAATTTCAAGCTGGCCTTTCCCCGATCTAACAGGGATAGGCCTTTTCTTTTGAATATTTTCTCAGCTTTATGAATTACACAATTCCCTCTTTTAATAAAGATCAAATCATAATTTTTTTCTTTGTAGGGGATGGAATGGAACCAGATCACCGAGAATTAAATCGCTTGATGTCAGCTTGCCCACGTGGAACTAACACCATAATTCAAATGCCATATGGTAGGCCCTCTATAACTAATTCAACATCCAACGTAACGGTTTCCACTGATGATGTAACAGCGTTCGCTTCAGGTAAACTCCGTCCTTCTGCGGATTATTTCGTACAGTGATCACCTCTTCTGAGTTGTACCTGTATATCTGTCATACAGTTTTTTCACCAACTTTTCGAGGTGATCTATAGTTTCCTTCCTGTAGCCCCCACCGATTTATCTGAATTTCCCCGATTGTTGTAGTCCTTATCATTTACGCCTTCTTGATGATTATCTTTGCCCAAATATTGTCCTTGGTGGTTTTTCTGAGATTTAATAAATTTGTCGAAATCAATGTTAACCATTCTAAGCCCCCCTAAAATTTCTTTAGCCTTTCAGTCTTATGATACATCCTAAGAAGTTTTTTATTCGATGAGGAAGTTTAAAAACAAAAAACTTCCTTACATAATTGGAACTAATAAGCACGAAAATATAAATGAAAGGGGTTTGTTTATGTTAACATCTCAAGTATTAGCTGAGTTTCGCTCGCAGTTGCTTAAGGAGAAAAAAGAACTTGAAGCCGAATTTAAAGTGAATGATAATTTTGGCTTTGACTGGGAACATCCCTATGAGTCAGTGGGAGAATTATCAAGCTATGATAACCATCCAGGAGATGAAGGGACGGAATTATACGAACGGGAAAAAGATCTTGCCCTCAATGAGCATGCTACTAATCATTTAACCAAAATCAGCAGGGCTCTTGATGCGATGGATAATGGAACATACGGAACGTGTCAGGAATGTGGTAAAGAAATTCCTTTTGAAAGACTAGAGGCACTTCCTTATACAACTTTCTGTAAAGACCACAGTCCAGATCAAGTCGTATCCCATAATCGTCCCGTTGAAGAAGAGGTGCTCATGCCTCCATTTGGAAAATTCGATATGGATAATCAAGATGAAAATGTAAGCTATGATGCAGAAGACTCGTGGCAGGATGTCGCGCAGTATGGAACATCTGAAACACCATCTGACTTTGCTTTTACAGATGATAAAGACTCTTATAATGACATGTATAACGAATCGCTTGATCCGATTGGATATGTGGAATCTTATGAAAACTTTGTAGGGACTGATATTTCCGGAAAAAATATTACCGTTTACCCGAACAGTCAGCACGAACAGTATGAAGAAGCACTTGATGAAGATGGCATCATGACTTCATTTGGGGACTTACCTGCATACGAACATGATCCTTACGTCGAAGATGAAGATAAAAGTTAACGACCGGCAAAACAAAAACCAGCTTCTGAGGAAGCTGGTTTTGATAATCTGAACATTTTTTTCATGGATATGCATCCCATGGATAGGAGATAAGCTCTTATAAATAATCAAATATATCGATTAAATTCCTTGCAAATATTTTCTAAAGTGAATTAGAAGGCGTATGCTATTGACCAAAAGGCTGTTGTTGATTGGCTGGTATTCTACAATGCAGTTGTACCGCATTTTCATGTAAATTTATATCGTTGTTCACCATTTTCGGTCGGTACCTTAAGGATAAGAATGATAGATTATCAATAATGAAAATATGGATTTTGCTGGAGTTGTTGAGGCAGATTATATGCGGCATTCTCTTACTCCCTAAAAATATAATATAGGCTACCTACAGTTTGCAGGCAGCCCAATCCATAATTAATATTCAATTTTTCAGTGGCACAGGTTTAGCGAGATGATGAGCCCCCTTGTCCTGCTAATTGAGATTGAGCTCAACGGATTTTTCATCGCTAGCATCCGCTCCCATTATATAGTCTGCATATGGTCGCTAACATGCAAGACGCCTGTATCACATAGAGCATGCGTTTGCCTATAGATGCTTAATTAACGGAATGGCATGTTCACCTATTTCTTCATGATTCAAATAGCGACATCTATGTTGTTTTCTTAATATAATAAGGGGAATCGGTCTCTTCTTCAGCTAGCCTGCCCGTTTATTGCATAAAAAAAAGAGCTGATTGTGAACTGCACCCCAATTGTTAGACAACATCTAACAATTGGAGGTGCAGTTTTTTTGACTAAATATACGATAGACGAAAAATTACATGCAGTTTTAGAGTACTTAGAAGGGAAAAAATCCTATAAATCCATTGCACAAGAAAGAAATGTAGGTTTATCCCCTCTGAAAAGATGGGTCGCTCGCTATCTAAAACATGGGATGGAAGGACTTGCTTCATCCTATACAAATTACACTCTGCCCTTTAAACTAGAGGTACTTAAATATATGAACGAATATGGGGCATCAATCAACGAGACCGCTGTACA
>NZ_CAKKLV010000029.1 GCF_918698115.1 Peribacillus sp. Bi96 | reverse complement strand
CTTCTCTCATGCGAGAAAAGAACGTATCCGGTATTAGCTCCGGTTTCCCGAAGTTATCCCAGTCTTATAGGCAGGTTGCCCACGTGTTACTCACCCGTCCGCCGCTAATCTCAGGGAGCAAGCTCCCATCGATTCGCTCGACTTGCATGTATTAGGCACGCCGCCAGCGTTCGTCCTGAGCCAGGATCAAACTCTCCGAAGAAATGTTTGACTTGCTCATTTTGCTTTTTTGATAGTGTGTGCTCACTTAAAATTTAACGTTGGCGCTTTGTTTTGTTCAGTTTTCAAAGAGCAATGTCTTTCGAAACAGCTTATTTATAATAACATTTTTCATTACTCGAAGTCAACAACTTTTTAAAACTTTTTTTAAGTTTGTAATTTGTTTGCAACTCGTTCGTAAGGACAGATATAAATATAACACCATTACGTTAACTGCGCAATACCTTTTATTAAGTTTTTTGAGATAATATTAATTTTCTTTCAAACCTTAGAATCCAATCGATTAAAAGGCATGAAATTATAATTAAAAAACAAAAACCGAATTGAACTTCCCGAGATCATGAGCTACGCCCAAAGAATCCCAGTCGTTCAAATTCGGTCCTGCAATCATTACTCATCTTGCATTATTAACGATGTCTCATTAACGGGAATAACAGAACATCACGTATAGAAGGAGAATTGGTCAATAGCATAACCAGACGGTCAACACCAATTCCCAATCCGCCTGTTGGCGGCATTCCATATTCTAAAGCTTCCAAGAAATCCTCATCCATTTCATGAGCTTCATCGTTACCTTGCTCCCGTTCTTTTAATTGAGCTTCAAACCGTTGACGTTGATCAATAGGGTCATTAAGTTCCGTGAAGGCATTCGCATGCTCCCTACCCACTATGAATAACTCAAAACGATCTGTGAAACGGGAATCTTCAGGATTCTTCTTAGCTAACGGAGAAATTTCCACTGGATGTCCATAGATGAATGTAGGCTGAATTAATTTGTCTTCTACCTTCTGTTCAAAGAATTCATTCACTATATGACCAAACTCCATGGATTCCTTAATTTCAATCCCGTTTTCTTTAGCAAGCTGCTGAGCTTCTTCTTTACTCATTTGAGCCCAGAAGTCCACACCTGTGTATTCTTTAACGGCGTCAACCATGTGAAGTCTTTTCCATTCCGGTTTTAGCTCTATCTCGTATTCCCCATACTGGATCGTAGTCGTCCCCAGGACCTCTTGAGCTATATGAGCAATCAGGTTTTCCGTTAAACTCATGATATCCTTATAATCTGCATAAGCCTCGTATAATTCAATCAATGTGAATTCCGGATTGTGTCTTGTAGATACTCCTTCATTCCTGAAAACCCGGCCAATCTCATAAACTTTCTCTAATCCGCCAACGATTAAGCGTTTTAGATGAAGCTCGATCGCAATCCTTAAATTCAAAGGCATATCCAGGGCATTATGGTGAGTAAGGAAAGGGCGTGCAGCAGCTCCACCAGCAACAGAGTGCAATAGTGGCGTCTCCACTTCCAGGTATCCTTGATCATCCAAATATCGTCTCATAGCTTGAACAATACGACTGCGCATGATCAACGTGTTTTTACTTTCCTCATTTGTAATTAAATCCACATAACGTTTCCGATATCGCTCTTCAACATCCTTTAAACCATGAAATTTATCAGGCAGCGGACGAAGGGCTTTTGCAAGGAACACATAGTCCTTCGCTTTAATGGATAGTTCCCCAACTTTTGTTTTGAAAATAACACCAGTGAT
This sequence comes from Peribacillus sp. Bi96, assembly GCF_918698115.1. Taxonomy (GTDB): domain Bacteria; phylum Bacillota; class Bacilli; order Bacillales; family DSM-1321; genus Peribacillus. The sequence continues at coordinate 55,916 of NZ_CAKKLV010000029.1, read as the reverse complement.
CCCTACGATATCCCCAAGATCCGTTTGGTTGAAAATTTGGTATGAATCTTCACCTATTTTATCTAAACGAACGTAGATTTGGATTTGACCGCTTATATCCTGAATATGGGCAAATCCCGCTTTCCCTTTACCGCGCTTGGTCATGACACGGCCAGCAATCGTAACCTCAATTTCTTTTTCCTCAAGGTCTTCCTTTTCTAATTCCCCATAGGCACTGACTATCTCCAGAGTTGTATGGGTGCGCTCGAATCTGCTCCCAAAAGGGTCTTGTCCATTATCAATCATGGTCTGCATTTTATCGCGTCTTACCTGCAGTTGGTCATTCAATTCTTCATGACTCACGAAAATCATCTCCATCTTTATTAATAAAAGCCTTATATAATTAATCAATATTTCTTTTACATACTTATTTATTCTTACATAAAGTACAGGAATTCAACAGCTTTTTATCTTAAAATCTTGTTTATGTACATATAAAAACTGCCAGGATTACTGGCAGTTCAAGATAAGCGTATTATAGGAAAACAGGAAGGTAATGTCAAACATCAGACCATTTGGATATTCTGTTGCTTCGCTTCAATATCATCAACAAGTCCATAAAGAAGACTTACAACATCTTCCCTTGTTTCACAATCATTGATCCCCTTACGACCCTTAGCATTCCCTTTAACACCTTTTAAATACCAAGAAGCATGCTTACGCATTTCACGAACGGCGACATTTTCATTCTTCAATGCAATTAGACGATCCATGTGAAGAACACAAACATCCATCTTTTCACGAACAGAAGGTTCATCCATCAGTTGTCCGGTTTCTAAATATTTAACAGTCCGGTACATCATCCATGGGTTACCTAGAGCTGCACGGCCGATCATGACTCCGTCAACACCTGTTTCTTTCAACATTCTTTCGGCATCCTGTGGAGTTTCCACATCACCGTTCCCGATAAGAGGAATATTGATCGATTTCTTCACTTCACGAATGATGTCCCAGTTAGCCTTTCCTTCATACATTTGCACTCGAGTTCTGCCATGCATGGAAACAGCTTTTCCACCTGCGCGTTCAACAGCCTGGGCATTTTGAATGGCAAAGACATGCTCTTCATCCCAGCCAATGCGCATTTTCACAGTCACCGGCTTTTCAACGGCATCGACCACTGCTGAAACCATTTCATAAATCTTATTCGGATCGAGAAGCCACTTCGCCCCTGCGTCACATTTAGTGATCTTAGGGACAGGGCAACCCATGTTGATATCAATGATATCAGCAGTTGTATTTTTATCTACGAATTGTGCAGCTTCCACCAAAGTTTTTTTTTCACCGCCAAAGATTTGTAAGCTTAACGGCTTTTCTCTTTCATCTATATAAAGCATATTCATCGTTCTAGCATTTTGAAGAACGATTCCCTTATCACTGACCATCTCCGCACAAACTAGACCAGCACCAAATTCCTTGACGGTCAAGCGAAATGCCGAGTTACAGACTCCTGCCATCGGTGCTAGCACAACCGGATTCTTCATTTCTATATCGCCTATTTTTAACACGTTGGACCTCCTATAACATTCTTTCATTTATCCTCAGGTGGTTGAAGCTCCTCAATGGAAACATGGAGTATTTCCGCCACCTCCAGTAAAAATGCTTCCGAGGGGTTGCGATTACCTCGTTCAACTTCTCCCAGCAAAGAAACGGATACACCTATTTCTTTCGCAAAACCTTCCTGGGTATAACCCTTTAACTTTCGAAAAGCGCGAATACGCCTTCCCCATTTTTCGCCTTCCATAATCGAACTCCTTCTTTATCCGAAATCTGTTCAAACAGGTCGCTCAAAGGTGTATGCATTTGCGGAAGTATAATATCAGGGTCCACTTCCATTAAAGGCACGATAACAAAAGCCCTCTCGTGCATACGAGGGTGCGGGACTGAAAGAATCTCTGTCTCAATATTTTCATGATTATATAACAAAATGTCAAGGTCTAAAGTACGGGGACCCCACCTAATTTCCCTTTTTCTCCCAAATTCTTGTTCAATTTGCATACAAGCGTGAAGTAACTCTTCTGGTTCTAAATCCGTTTCCACTTTAAGAACAGCATTCAAAAAGCAGTCCTGGTCTGTGTATCCAATCGGTTCTGTTTCATATAAAGACGAGCAGGCAACCAACTTGATGGACGGGTTTTCAGCTAATAATTGGAAAGCTTCCTGAAATGTATCAAGGCGATTCCCCAAGTTCGATCCAATTGAAAGGTAAGCAATATTCACCACAATCAGCGTCCCCTTACAATCTCTATAGCAACCGAGTCATAGTGCCCTGCTATAGGTGGATCTGGTTTATAAACCTTCACGGTGCATTTCTCGATTGAAGAATACTTATTAAGTAATTCCGAGGCAATCTTTTCAGCGACCGCCTCCACTAACTTATAAGGTTCACCCTCAACAACGCTTTTACACACTTCATATAACTCGCCATAATTAATGGAGTCCTCGAGCTTGTCACTCTTCCCTGCCTTGGCTAAGTCAGTCTCAACGATCAGGTCCACTTTAAACCGTTGCCCAAGCTTCGTTTCTTCCGGAAAAACCCCATGATAACCGTAAAACTCCATTTTATTCACAAATATCTTATCCATTTCATTCACCTTTTCCTAAAAGAGCATCCATCATCTTTGCAGTCCGTGACATTTCCTTTACATCATGCACACGAACCATTTGACAGCCTTGCTGAATTCCATGGCAGATTGTAGCGGCAGTGCCTTCCATCCGCTCATTAGGCGGCAAATCAAGGACATGTCCAATCATGGACTTTCTTGATGTAGCAAGTAACACGGGATAGCCTAATGATACCAGCTTATCAAGATTCCTCATCATTTCCAAATTTAACTTTAGGTCCTTCGCAAACCCAATGCCTGGATCGAGGATGATGTTTTCCTCCTTGACTCCTGCATCCTTTACCAACAAAATGCTTTCGTATAAATCTTGAAAGACATCCCGAACGAAATGTCCGTACTCCATATTATCCCTGTTATGCATCAGAATAATCGGCACCCCATATTCCGCTGCAACCTTAGCCATCAAGGAATCTGCTTTCCCGCCCCAAATATCATTTAATATATGGGCTCCTGCTTTTACCGCCTCTTCTGCTACTCTTGATTTATACGTATCGATAGATATAGGCACCTCAATATTACGGGAAATCGCTTCGATTATCGGGGCAACTCTTTCGATTTCCTCCTCATCCGATATCCTCTCATAATTTGGACGGGTGGACTCTCCGCCTATATCCAAAATATCCGCTCCGTCGTTGACCATCCGTTCAGCGTGCTTCAAAGCAGCATCTACCCTATTATATTTCCCTCCATCTGAAAAAGAGTCCGGCGTAACATTCAAAATCCCCATAATCAATGTTTTCTTGCTGTAATCCAATTCAAATGAACCGCATGTTATTTTTGACGCTTCAGCTAATGACATCCATCGTTCTCCTTCTCCTAATGAAATCTATATATACGAGTTTACCCATTTACATAGGTTAAGTGCAAGCTACATCAAGAATGGGAACACTCTTTAAAACTTTTCTACATAAAGAAAAACAAAGCCCCTAGGGACTTTGCTTCTCGTTTAAAGCATGGTCTTACTCAAAGTTATATAATGGCGTACTTAAGTATCGCTCACCATTACTTGGTATGATAGCAAGGACTTTTTTGCCTTTTCCCAGTTTTTCAGCTACTTTAATAGCCGCAGCAATTGCGCCTCCAGAAGAAATACCACCGAGGATTCCTTCCTCTTTAGCTGCTCGGCGAGCGTAATCGAACGATTCCTCTGTATTGACCTGAATGATTTCGTCATAGAGATCTGTATTTAAAATACTTGGGATGAAGCCTGCACCGATTCCTTGAATTTTATGCGGCCCAGGGGTTCCACCGGATAATACAGGAGAATCCGCAGGCTCAACAGCGTAAATTTTAATGTCAGGATATTTTTCACGTAAAACTTCACCAGCACCTGTAATCGTTCCTCCAGTACCGATTCCGGCAACGAATGCATCCAGACCTTCTTCACCAAAGGCTTCAACGATTTCAGGACCTGTCGTGTTACGATGAACTTCAGGGTTGGCTTCATTCTCGAATTGTTGAGGAATAAAGTAGCCTTTTTCTTTAGACAACTCTGTAGCCTTGGCGATTGCACCTTTCATTCCTTCAGGTCCAGGTGTAAGAACTAACTCTGCCCCATAAGCACGAAGCAAGTTACGGCGTTCCAAGCTCATTGTCTCAGGCATAACAAGGATTGATTTGTAGCCTTTTGCTGCAGCTACCATGGCAAGTCCTATTCCAGTGTTTCCGCTTGTAGGTTCGATGATCGTATCTCCCGGCTTAAGGTTGCCGTTTTTCTCTGCTGCTTCGATCATCGCAAGGGCGATACGGTCTTTTACACTGCTCCCCGGGTTAAAGTACTCAAGTTTCAAATAAATATCTGCGCTGTTTTCATTTTGAAGCTTGTTTAACTTCACGATAGGTGTTTGTCCAATTAAATCAATTACAGAATTAGCTATACGTGCCATTTTCTCCACTCCTTATCATTTCAATGCCGAGTATGTTTATTGGTTTTATAAATTAAAGTTACCAGTTTTAATAGTTCATTGTCAATGATTATCTATTATATTCTAAATATTCTCACACATCCAATGACCTATTTTTGTTCTTTCATTCCGTAAAACCATTCTACATCGAATTCGTCCCAGAAAATCTTCCCGGATACCGGTGCCTGAATCTGTTCAAGAGCTATTTGGCGGTGAATCTTATCTTTAACTTCTTCATACTTATACTGCTCGCCCTCTATCTTCTCATGCAGATAGAGAACCGCCCAGCCATCATCCGTTTGCACTGGATCACTCCACTTGTTCACCTGTAATTTTTCAGCAGCTGTAATATATTCCTTGGATACTTGCTCGTTATCCTGAGAAATATAACCCATGTCGCCTCCCTGGTTGGCAGTGAATTCATCAAGGGACTTTTCCATCGCTAAGACATTAAAGGAGACACCCTTCTCCAATTCACGTATGATTTGGTCCGCTTGCTTTTTTGTAGCCAAAGTAATATGGGAGATATGATATGTAGTAGGGATTCGATAGATATCCTTATTATTATCATAATATTTCTGCATGGCCGTATCCGAGACCGAAACGTCCTTGGTGAGGAGCTTCTCAAGCAGGAGGCTCGACTCAATTTCCTGCCTCAATTGACCAGCGCTTTTATTAAGAGTCTGGCCGGCAGTACCATACATCGTTTTCATCATTTTAAGTTCTCGATCAACCTCTTTTTCTGAAATTTTCACTTTGTATTTTTCTGCTGCCTGTTTCACTACCTCTTTATCAACCATATCCTCAAGTACATCTTCCCCATATCTCTTTTCGAGCTCATTAATCCACGCTTCCCGGGAAATATCCTTAGATCCAACCTTTGCAGCCGTTTCTTCTCCCATAACGGATTTCGAGATGATTAATGGTTTTATGACAAAGATCATGATAGTCAATAGGTTCAAGAAGGCAAGGCCGGCAATAATCGCCCGAAGCTTTTGTTTAGGCAAAACCCTTTTCCCCCGTCAATTATTTTTTGGTTTCCGCTTCTAGTTCCTCTAGGTCTTCTTTCGAGAATTGGTAGGTCTCATTACAAAAATGGCATTGCGCCTCTGCTTGTCCCTCTGTCTCTATAATATCCCGAATCTCCTCTTGTCCAAGGCTGATCAATGCATTGGCAATTCTCTCCCTTGAGCATTGACAAGAAAACTCGACATCCATTTTTTCTAAAATATTCACATTTCCCTCACCTAAAATCTCCGTTAAGATTTCCTCAGGAGTCAGGCCATTTTGAATCATTTTAGAGACAGGAGCTATCGTGCTTAGCCTATTTTCGATTTTCGAAATCGTTTCATCTGATGTACCAGGCATCAATTGAATGATGAATCCGCCTGCTGCAAGGATCGAGTTATCAGGGTTCACGAGGACCCCAACTCCCACTGAAGAAGGCACCTGTTCGGAAGTTGCAAAGTAATACGTGAAATCTTCCCCTAATTCTCCAGAAACAAGCGGTACTTGTCCTGAAAAGTGGTCACGCAGACCAATATCTTTCACAACAGTCATCAATCCATCAGTACCTACTGCTTTCCTTACATCCAACTTTCCTTGTTCATTCAAATCAAAATGGGTTTGCGGGTGAGTGACATACCCGCGAACTTCACCCTTTGCATTGCTATCGACCAGGATGGACCCAATCGGACCTCCGCCCTCGATTTTGATCGTCAGCTTTTCTTCACCTTTCAACATGCCGCCCATCATTACGCCAGCCGTCATTGCGCGCCCAAGGGCAGCGGAAGCAGTAGGCCATGTATAATGGCGACGCTGGGCTTCCCCTACGGTATCCGTTGTTGAAACAGCATATGCCCGAACCTGTCCTTCATAGCCTAATGCCTTTATCAAATAATCCTTCATTTATTGTGCTCCTTCCATGCTGTGTATTCCTTCTTTTTACTTCTTCACTTGCTCACGATTGCGTTTATAAATCAACTGCAATCCCTTTAATGTCAAAAATGGTTCAACAACGTCAATCACTGTAGACTCATTAGCAATTAAGGTTGCTAATCCGCCTGTCGCTATTACCGTTGGTTCTAGATTACTTTGCTCCTTAATACGATTAACGATTCCTTCCACTTGTCCAACGTACCCATACAAAATACCAGCCTGCATGGCGGATACCGTATTTTTCCCAATGATTCCTTCGGGTCTGCTGATTTCTATTCTTGGAAGTTTTGCCGCTTTTGAATAAAGGGCTTCTGTAGAAATGTTAATACCAGGGGCAATGGCTCCGCCCATGTATTGTTTATCCTCATTTATATAGCAATATGTCGTGGCCGTGCCAAAATCCACGATAATGAGAGGGCTTCCATATTCCTGAATGCCCGCAACAGCATTAACGATTCGGTCAGCCCCCACTTCACGGGGATTTTCATATTTAATATTCAATCCAGTTTTTATTCCAGGTCCCACTATAAGTGGTTTTATGCCAAAGTACTTTTTGCACATGCGTTCAAGCGCAAACATGATTGGCGGAACTACCGAAGAAATTATGATTCCATCAAATTGATCAAACGAAAGACCTTCATGTTGCAGCAAAGACTTTATGACCATTCCATACTCATCTTCTGTCTTATGACGGCTGGTCTCAATTCGCCAATGATATTTTAAAATATCTTCATCGTATACGCCTAATACAGTATTTGTATTCCCAACATCCAATACAAAAATCATCGCTTCATCACTCCGGTAATTTATTCTCCAACATCATACCACACTGTGTATTTCCCACGCTATTAGTCACACTTTTCGAAAGGTAAAAAAATCCCAGCCTCCTTTTCTTGTGTACCCAAATTCATTTATGGGTTAAGAAAAGGGTATTTCCGAGGCGGAAATACCCTTTTGATTAGTCAGCTTAAGACTTTTTATTGTCATCTTCGTTCGGGAAGGAAAGCGGCTGATCTTGAGGTGTACCTTCTTTGATTGGAGGAGTATTCAATCCTTCCTCCGTTATTTCAAGGTCCTCAGGTCCTCTCTTATCCAATGGATCTAAAAGGGCCTCTTTTTCTTCCTTCTTCGTATTGATGTTCACCTTAACATTCTCATCGGTGGTTAAATTCCCATTCAGAGCGGCATAATCACGTTCTGGCAATTTACCGTTATGGAATAAACTTTGGATTTGATCTGCATCAAGTGTTTCCACTTCAAGCAAGGTTTTAGCAACCAAATCAAGTTTTTCACGATTTTCAGTAAGTATCGTCTTACATCTTTCGTAAGCTTCCCTGATGATACGTTGAATTTCAAGATCTATTTCATATGCTATTGCATCTGAATAATTTTGATCATTGTTGAAATCGCGGCCTAGGAAAACCTGACCTTGAGAATTACCGAATTGAAGAGGTCCAAGCTTACTCATACCATATTCCATAACCATGCTGCGAGCTATGCCCGTTGCACGTTGGAAGTCATTATGTGCACCAGTACTCACTTCTCCGAATGTAACTTCTTCGGATACACGGCCACCCAAAAGTCCTACGATTTTATCTTTCAGTTCAGGCTCCGTCATGAAGAAACGATCTTCTTTAGGCAGCATCACTGCATAACCGCCAGCTTGACCACGAGGGACAATCGTAACTTTATGAACGACTTCGGCATCATCCAAAACCAACCCAATAATGGTATGGCCCGCTTCATGCCATGCTACAATATTCCGTTCCTTTTTGGAAATGACACGGTTTTTCTTAGCAGGTCCCGCGATAACGCGATCTGAAGCTTCATCCAAATCGGACATATCGATCTTCTTCTTATCTTGACGAGCAGCTACAAGTGCTGCTTCATTCAGTAAGTTTTCAAGATCTGCACCAGAAAAACCAGGTGTACGCTGAGCGATCGCTTTCAAATCGACAGTTTCTGCTAAAGGTTTATTACGTGCATGCACTTTCAGTACTTCTTCACGGCCTTTTACATCAGGGCGGCCTACCGTAATCTGACGGTCAAATCGTCCTGGACGCAATAATGCCGGATCCAATACATCGGCACGGTTAGTTGCGGCAATGATAATGATTCCTTCATTCCCACCGAAACCATCCATTTCTACAAGCAGTTGGTTCAATGTTTGTTCACGTTCATCGTGACCGCCACCAAGACCTGCGCCACGTTGGCGTCCGACTGCATCAATTTCATCGATAAAGATGATACATGGTGCATTTTTCTTAGCATTTTCAAACAAATCACGAACACGAGATGCACCGACACCTACAAACATTTCAACAAAATCAGAACCACTGATTGAGAAGAAAGGAGTACCGGCTTCACCAGCTACTGCCCTTGCAAGTAAAGTTTTACCTGTACCAGGGGGCCCAACTAAAAGTACCCCTTTAGGAATACGGGCTCCGAGCTCGGCATATTTGCGAGGATCTTTTAAGAATTCAACGACCTCGACAAGTTCCTGCTTTTCTTCGTCCGCTCCGGCTACATCATTGAAGCGCACTTTTTTCTTATCATCATTATACAATTTCGCCTTACTTTTCCCGAAGTTCATGACGCGGCCACCACCGCCACCTTGAGCTTGGTTAAGTAAAAAGAAGAAGAGAATAAAAATGATTACAAATGGAATGATGGAAGTGAAAAATGTCACCCAGCCACTTGTCTTTTCTGGAGGTTCAACAGTGATGATGTCTTTACCCAACTTAGTTACGGCATCATTGATTCGACTTTGCGAATATTCACTGAATGGTACGTACGTCACAAAGTATTTGTTTTCCTCATAACCTTTGAGCTTCCCTGTAATTTCAAATACACTGCTTTCGGGCTGCATCGTAAGTGATGTAACGTCCCCACTCTCCAAATGCTTATAGAATTCATCTTGGGTCATTTTCTCTGTTGGTTCATTGTTATTATTAAAGATGCTTACAATCCCAATGATGACCAAAAAGATCAGTAAATAAAATATCGTATTACGGAAGATCCGATTCATCCCTTACCTCCTCCCACGGGTAAACAAACTATAGTAAATACTATCATACAAAATTAATGAATTACAATAATTTAACACCGCTGTTTTTATCTGGTCTTTTCTTTCAAACAGGTACGATTAATTCGAGTAAATTTCCGGCTTCAATATGCCAATATACGGGAGATTACGATATTTTTCTGCAAAATCCAGACCATATCCGACAACAAATGCATCCGGAACGATAAATCCAGCATAGTCCGGAGTTATATCCGCTTTCCTGCCTGTTGGTTTATCCAATAAGGTAACGATTTTAATTGATTTTGCTTTTCTATAACGGAAAAGTTCCGCAAGATAGCTAAGCGTTAATCCGCTGTCGATAATATCTTCGATGATTAAAATATCTCGGCCTTCAACTGATGCATCAAGATCTTTGATGATTTTTACTTCACCGGAAGAAACAGTGGAGTTACCATAGCTTGAAACATCCATAAAGTCCATTTCAAGATGTGTATCCACACGTTTCAGTAAATCAGACATGAATGGCATGGCACCTTTTAACACTCCGATAGCGAGCGGAAACTTACCTTGATAGTCAGATTCAATCTGCGCACCCAATTCCCTGATTTTTTTTTGAAGGTCTTCCTCGGTTATTAACACTTTTTCAATATCGTTTTGCATGGTCATTGTAATTAATTGCCCCCCATGAAGAATTAAGCTTTATTATATTCTAAGTAAATTAAACATGTTTCATCAGAAATCATTTCCGGCTCAACATTCGATTTCTTTAAACCAGGAAGCCAAACGGCAGTCCCAGCTTGATCGACGATTACCGGCCACGCATTTCTTTCTAGCATCGGGATTTTTTCATTTATAAAAATCTCCTTCAACTTCTTCGTTCCACCTAATCCCTTTACTGCCATCCGTTCGCCTTCATGCCTGGTTCGGACTGTAAGCGGAAACTGAACAGCTGATTCAGGAAGTATAAAAGAATGATTTCCTCTAAGTTCCGGAATTTCTTCTTTTATATAGTGCGCTTTAATCTTATATCCATTCGGAAGAATAGTCTCACCGGGAATTTGTAATTTCAAGGAATATTCATGGCTTTTTTGCCGAAAAAATCTAAAGGTGCAAATATGATATGATTTTTCCGCAATAAGGCCCTCCGGAAGATGCAATTCTGCAGATGGCTGAGGATTTAAAAACAAAACTAAAAGTTGATCAATATGTAATGCCGAAAGCGATGACGGTTTCTCCAAATAAAGATAGTTTAATATTAGTTGAACCGCTCTTCTTTGTAAAGGTTTAGGCATCGCAAGAACCTCATCAATCTGAATAACCGCTTGATCTTTATCTTGTTGGATCCAAACCTCGGACATTTTGCTTGAAACCAGGGTCTGAAAAAACTCCTCATCTTCATAAAGCTCTTCACTGAATCGTTGAAAATGCTCATGAACCTTTCCATTTTCTTTCTTTAAAAATGGAAGAACGGCATGTCTAAACCGATTTCTTACATAGTCATCTTTTTCATTGCTCGGATCAAACCTTGGTTCAATATTATGGAGGTCCGCATATTCGATAATTTGGCCTTTCGTGATGTCAAGGAAAGGCCTGATCAGATGGCCGGTATGGAAACGTCTCTTTATGGGAATGCCTGCTCTCGCCTTGCCTGTCGCCCCTCTTGTTAATCTCATGAGCATCGTTTCGATTTGGTCATCTCCATGATGTCCCAGCACAAGAGTGGCGGCTTGATGCTTATCCATCATTTCTTCATAGAAAGCAAAACGTAACTTTCTTGATGTTATTTGTGAGCTTTCCCCTGTCTGTTCCATCCGGGCAGGGACATCAATCCTTTTTCCTTCAAACTTGATGTCCCACTGTTCACAAATTTGTTCTACATATTTATAATCCTCATATGATTCTTCGCCGCGAAACATATGATCAACACTTGCAACGATCATTTCGTAATGAAAACGAGATTGAAATTCCTTCAGGATATGGAGAAGCACCAACGAATCCGGTCCACCGGAAACGCCTATGAGCAACTTCGAGTTTTCCTGAATTAATTCGTTTCTATAAATGGTGTTCAGAACTTTTTCCTTTAACATACAATCTTCCTTCTTTATGGACAGTTATTAGTTATACGATTCAAACATGAAATGGTTTCAATTATTCCATGGAATTCGTGTATTAACTATATCATAACAACTGTTCATATATGTAAAGAACGTAGAGCATCGATATTATGGCAACAAGCAAAAAAGTTTCAAAAAACCCTCCCCTCTTATTTTTAGAATGGTTTTGGGACCTTCTTGCTTGTCTTGTTGTGGGCTGTCTTGTCGTAGGCTGCCTTGTTGCTGCCTGACTCGTACCCTTTTTCTTCGAGTGATTTTGCTTACTTAGCACAGTGACTAGATCCTCCCGCATTTGAATAGCTGTATCGTACTGCCCTTGCAGCGCTTTCTCCAACATCTTTCTATATGGGAGCAATTCCTTTTTTTGCTTAATCAAGTCGTTAAGCTGTCTATACCCCTCCCCGTTCTTATGAAAACGTCCAGGATAGGCTGAATTGATGATAATCATCCCTACCGCGAACAAGTCATATTGCGGATCTGCCTTTCTCGATCCTAGTCCCCAGTAACCTCTGTCAAAGAACTCGGTGAACTCTTTAACAGATCGGCCAATTAAAGTCGTTCCACCTACATCCACGCAACGCACTTTGTAGGCTGGTGAAGTCACGATCAAATTCTCAGGTTTTAAATCGCCGAATACCCAGCCATTTGTATGCAAGGCAGACAAACTGGTTAATAGTTGAAGCATTAAGACACCAATCCACGATGACCCTTTCTTTTCAATGAAACGCAAAAAATCGTGTCCATGGATGTACTCCATGACATAAAAAGGCAGCTGCTTTCCAGTTTTGATGAAATCGTCCGCTTCCAAAAAGGAAGGCCCAAGGGTAGACCCCTGGACCTTTGAAAAGGATTTTAGGATATTCATCTCCGAAATAATGGACGTCCCATTATCACTGAGCTTTAAAGCATAATGACGATTTTCTCTTTCCACCAAGTAGACGATCCCGTTCGCTCCACACCCCAATTCCTTAATTATTTTGTACTGGTTTTTATTCCACTTTCCAGTGACCAGACTGCCAGCCAGGAGTTTACATTGATTCCTCAAAGTATTGTTCATCATCATGTGATAACAATCCCCTCAATGAACGTTTTTTATTGAAATATGTTAATGCCTCACGAATGGCTGGACCTGTCGGAGTAAGTCCCCCTGTACTAAGCTTAGGAAAAGTTGCTGTCAATGCTTCAAGGTTCGGGGTCCAATCTAGCAACTTTTCCACATCATTTCTTTTCCCAGGAAATACGAATACGGAAAAACGGCTGTCACCCATTCTTGCATTCATACTAAGGGAAAGGTCTAATAAGGAATCTTTTACGGTAGGGAGCTTATGTTTCATGCTTGCACTTGTATCAACAAGGATCAGCACTTCTAGCTTGCTTGTTTCCCCAAGCTCATCGACCACCTCCATCACTTCTCCCCGCTTTTCGGGCGGGAGATCCTCCATCGTTCTTGAATCCCCTAATATTTGTTGAAGTTCACGATTGATAACTCCCTGTATAGTTTGAGTCATTGCCTTTTGGGTCACCATTTGGACGGTCTGTGACAGCTGCTGGGCATAGACAATTTGACTGACGCCACCTCCTGAATCAGCAATCTTTTCGATTTCCTTAAGTCCCTTTTCATCTATCACATCATTTTCCATGACACCTATGACATTGATGGTTATGCCTTGCTCCCTTGCTATTTCAGCCATGGCAGACGGCTCCTCACCATGATTTGAACATCCGTCGGTAATAAGCAAAATCTGCCTTAATGTTCCTGCTTTCATGTTTTGCTCTCCCTTCCTTTCAATCTGTTACCATAATTGACTAAAAAGAGGGAATTTATACGCCACAGACATACGCAATCAAGTCACCATCGGTGGAGTCATTGGATTTTTCCGCAAGTTGATCTTTTTTACCTTTTACCCGTCTTTCAATACCCCCACCTCACTTTTGAAATTATTTATTTTATATATATAAACGGCCTCCTACTGGGCCTTTTTCCTTTTTGGAGAAACGGGAATGGATGCCCATTTCGGTGTATTATGTTTAATTTTGGATGTTACCACTGTCATATCATCATCTATGATCCCTTTTGTTCGGATGACTTCTTCCAATATTAAATCGGATATTTCCTGAGGATCGTCTGTCTCCATTTCCTTGATTTTTCGTTTAAGCCAGAACTCGATATTTTCCACATGGGATGGACCATCGAACACTCCATCACTCATCATGATTAATATATCCCCTGCCTTCAGCTCTTCTGATACAACATCGACATCGAAATCCTGGATGATCCCCATAGGCAGGTTACTCGATTCTATTTTTATGATCTTATCACCCCTTTTAATGAAACTCGGTATCGAACAGATTTTTAAAAACTTAGCCCTTGCGTCCTGAAGATCAATCATTGCCAAATCAAGAGTTGAAAATATTTCATCGGTAGTGCGTAGAGATAATACGGAGTTTACGGATTTAATGGCTATTTTTTCTTCTATTCCCGATTGTAAAAATTTTTGAAGCAGCTTCAATGTCTCTGTACTTTCAAAATGGGCCCTTTCCCCATTTCCCATTCCATCGCTAATGGCAATTGCAAATTTACCGCAACCAATCTCCATGGTCGTAAAACTATCTCCTGATACAAGCCCTCCCCCCTTGGCAGCATGAGCCACACCCGTTTCGACCGTGAATTTTTTTGCTGACCTAAATATCACCTCACATTGCCCGTTTGGATATGTTGCACACTCTTCTGAATGGACGACTATCGTTTCCCCTAAAATGTCCGAAAGCATAGGTGCTATCAGCTTTTCACATTCCCCTCTTCCCTGGCAGTATGGAACACTCATCTCTATATCAACATTTCCTTGTTCTAGACTGTATATTTCAACATGGCCTATATGCAGGCCAAAATCCTGTATGGCCTCCATAATGGACTCCTCATGTAAATGATGATTCTTCCTTTCCCTCTGAATTTCTTTGGCGAAATCATCCATCACTGCAGAAACGCCGCGCAATTGATCCGCCACTAGTTTCCGGCTTTCTTTCACCTGCCTTTTTAACTTTTGGTTTGCCTCAAAATAAGTGAGCTCCTGTGATATTGCCCCAATGACCTGCGGTCCACGACTACAATATTTCCCCCACTCTTTGGAAGTCTTTTGAGGGAGTTGTCCATCATTTTCACTTAATTGAAGCATAATTTCCTGCATGCCATCATAGGTTGTATTAAAGTTTTTGGCCCAGCATTGTTCCTTTTTAAAACAGAGTTGGCATGTCTTTTCAGTTACCTTACTTAAAAAGTAATCGAACTCTTTCTCATCTTCCTCCAATTTCCCCCTTTCATCCACTTGGGCAAAGCTGTTTGAGAGCGCTTCAAATACATGTGAGAATTGTTCCACCCTTTGAGCGGTAACATCCCTCACTTTCCGGGCATACTGCTGCTGTTCATCGGAATTCTCAACAGTTCCCGGTATATGTTTCGCTATTTTGTTGATTATCGATGACGGTGTTAATATAAATAACGCCACAGCTACAAGTGATTCATAAAGGGTCACCATTATATTATTGGTACCCTCACCATATAAACCTATCAGTAACGTAGCAATTAAGAGGCCTGCAGCGACCCCTAACTTTTTTCCCTCCTTCAACAACCCCCCGAGCAATCCGGAAAAGGCGAGAAGGCTCATTTGATAAAGACTTGCTATACTCGCCAGGCTGAATATCAATCCAGTAACCACTCCTACAGTGGAGCCTATGGCGGCCCCTCCCGCCAGCCCGAAGAGGAGAACCAGGTATCGTGAGAATATATGGTCGAGTGATAGATCATATATCATCCAGCCAATTGTTCCTGTCATCACGGAAGCCAGTAAGATAATGATGCTTACGATTTCCTCCGTCTTTAATGATTGGGACTTTGTACGTATCGAGAGAAGCGGGATCGACTGTATGAAGATTAAGGTTAATATCATGGCCAGTCCTGCCTCTACTCCAATCATCATAAGGTCGTACAGCTGAATCGTTCGGAATACCAGATATTGCTCGGCCAAGTTAACCAGGAATAGTGAGGCAAAGACGTACATCGACATCGTCTTGAATTGTCCTTCTACGGCGGGCTTCTTGACCTTATGAAACAACAGAAGCAGGAACGCCGATGAAAAGATGACTAAGCTATTGGAATAATGTACGGTTAGGCCGCCTGCAATCAATCCGAATAGTGCTAGTGGAGCCCTGTCACGTCTCATGAGAAAAACAGCTGCGAAAAACGGAAGTCCAAATGGTGCCAACTGTGAAAGAATTAACGCTCGTCCTAATAAGAAACCGATAATGGCTAAAGAGATACCTTTCTTTATAAATATATCTTCCGTTTTCATTTGTAGTTGTTGGATCCAATTGATTGCTTCTGCCTTCGCTTCTTTTAATTGAACATCCCCAAGAGGTTCCATCATTGGTCTTTCTACTTTTTCCATTTCAACACCCCATTCATATTAGTGATTTTTATTATAAAGAGGGCATGTCTATTTTTTTGTCAGAATTTTAAAAGCGGAAAAGAAAAACGTTCGACGAAATTCTTCTTGAACAATCATTTGTATACAGGTTTTTGGACCGTTTTTGTATATATAGAAACGGGTGTTCTTTTTTTTTTGAGGAAAAGCAAAGTTTTTAGGTTATTTTTGCGGAAAATAACACGAATACATATTCAAAAAATGGAAAACGACAAACTTTATTTTTTTTGTTGACATTTTTTCCTCACGAATGTAAGATATAACTTGTGCTTCAGTAGCACTTATCATTATGGCGGCGTAGCTCAGCTGGCTAGAGCGTACGGTTCATACCCGTGAGGTCGGGGGTTCGATCCCCTCTGCCGCTATCTTTTACTATTTATCATGGCCCGTTGGTCAAGCGGTTAAGACACCGCCCTTTCACGGCGGTAACACGGGTTCGAATCCCGTACGGGTCATCCAAAACCAAAGAAGCGCCTCTGTACACTTGTACAGAGGCGCTTCTTCTTGTCGTTGAAGGCTAATGACTATGGGTATATCTTATAGAATTAAAAGAAGACAAGCCAGCAAGCTTGCCTATATCTATACTATGAAAATTTCACAGGAAAAGTTGCTATTCTATTATTTTCAGCAGCAGGTTTATCCGCGTCTTCCTCCTCGACCTCCCCGTTTCGTTTCGGTGCTACGTTTAAGGGTCGTTAAGCGGTCTTCGCTATCTTTTAAGAATTTAGCCATTTTTTGCTCAAAGTTTTCCTTTGGTTGAAAACTATTTCCTTTTGAGCGGAAGTCTTTGGAACGGTTGTCATTCCCTCTTCCTTGGCGCGGACGTGGTGTGTATGCAGGTTTTTGCTCACTTTCTGGACGGTCTATCGCTTTTTTTATGGACAAGCCAATCTTTCCATCTTTTTCTACATTGATGACTTTCACCTCAACTGTATCGCCCACTTTTAAATGATCATTGATATCTTTCACATAATTATCAGCCACTTCACTGATGTGGACAAGACCGGTTGAACCTTGAGGGAGCTCTACAAATGCACCAAAATTAGTTATGCCTGTTACTTTACCTTGTAACTTGCTGCCTACTTCGATTGACATAAAAAAAATGTTCCTCCTTAGAAATGTTAAAAAATCTCTTCACACTATATTATAACGAAAGTAAAAAAACAGTGTCAATATTAGTCACTATCTTCCTTCCCTTTTGGAAGGTTAAAAATAATTTCACCTTTGTCCGATAAAAAATAATCCCGTCTGGCTATTTTTGCAATATATTCATCATCATTAAGTTTTACGATTTCTTCTTTAAGAAGGGTCTCGTCCTTTTCCAATTTTGCTAACTTCACATGCAGATCTTCCTTCTGTTTAACTTTCTCATCCAGTGCAGCATTTTGCGTTATGAGGGTGGTAACAGCCAAAATCAAAAAGAGAGCGGCGAAAACTGAATAAAGAGTTAATCTGCGCATTAAACCACGCTTCTTTTTTTTTACGGTTTGTACTTTTTTCTCTTCTTGAGCGACGTAGGGATTTTCTATTTTGGCCACTTTCCTTTTACGAAGGCTACTCATGTTTTATCGCTCCTCATTTCTTTTTAGTTCTCCATCTATTTAGCATTCTACTTATAGAATTCTTTATTTTCAATAAAATCCCTTTTCCTTTATTATAAAACTTCCCGACGTTTTTTGTAACAAAAACCGGCAATAAATTCCATATATAGGTCAAGATCCATTTTAATGGCTTCCAGAAAATATTTAAAATAAAGAGAAGTATTTTCCCCGCCCATTTTAATAATGTCAAAACGAACTTACATATCCCGATGATGATGGCTATGGCGGATACTATCACCCATTTTATCGGCAGAAATACCAGCATGTGAACTGAAGCAGTTATAAACCTAGTCAACTTTATCACCAGTATAATCAAAAACTCCAACAAACGTTGATAGAATCCTTTGAGAAGTGCTTGATAAGCTGAAAAACCGCATAATAAGGCCAAAAATAAATAGAGGCGGAACTCTCCCTCATTCACTAAAAACAAAACATAAAAAATAAGGAGACCTTGAATGATCCAGAAGAGGAAATCGTGGATGAATACAATCCACCTTTTCCTTTCTGAACGTTTCAGAAACCGGCTATACGTATCTAGGGCAGCTCCAAAAGCACTGCCCATGCCTATCATCGCAAGCAACGTATAAAATTGGATCGTTAAGTTCATTTGAACAATTTGCCAAAGAAACCTTTAGCTTTCTCCCCTGATTGCTCATCTAAATAAACAAGGTCGAAAATCTTCCCCTTAATCGAAACGATCCCTTTATCAACGTCTAAGTTCTTCATTTGTAAGTTTTGACCCCGGATTGATAAGAATCCCATTGACGTTTCAAGTAGAAACTCTTCATTATCAAAGCTTTCCACTTGTTTGACACCGGTAATATCCAATAAACGGCGGCCTTTCATCGTTACATCATGTTCTTGGGGCGTTCCCTTTGTGTAACCAGCATTCGGATCAATATATTGGCTCATTTTTTCATCCCTCACAGTAACACTGATTTTGTACAAGTGTATGTCCATATGAAGGGAATTAGAACCAAGCCTGTCCTTACTCCTCTGCCAGCTTTTCTTCCTTTACGATTGTATACATATCTGCAGCCGCTTCTTTTTTAGTCGTTTCCTGAATTTTATCGACTCGCACAGTAACAAGCTTTTGGCCGAATCGTACAGTTAATTCATCGCCATCTTTAACATTTGAACTTGCTTTTGCCTGTTGTCCGTTAATCGTTATTCTCCCTTTATCCGCAACTTCCTTCGCAAGGGTGCGGCGCTTAATCAATCTTGAAACTTTTAGGAATTTATCTAATCTCATCGACATTCAATTCTCTCCCTTAATTAAAGTCCTTTAGCCTTTGCCTCATCCCAATATGAATCCAGTTCCTCTAATGTAAAATCCTCAAACTTCTTGTTTACCTTTTGAATGCAAGCTTCTATATATGTAAAACGCTGGTGAAATTTCTGGTTTGCTTTGTAGACGGCTTCTTCTGCTTGTATGTCATAATAACGTGAAATGTTAACAAGCGCAAAAAAGAGGTCGCCCAACTCGGATTTAATCCGGTCTATATTCCGTTTCGGGTTCATTATTTCATCTTCTAACTCCTGCACTTCTTCTATAACCTTCTTCCACGCTTCGGAAACTTCATCCCAATCAAATCCAACCTTCGCTGCCCTTTTCTGGTACTCTTCGGCACGAAGTAAGTTTGGCAGCGATTTCTCAATACCATCCAGGATGGAATTCAGAACCTTTGTTTCGCTCCCTTTCTCTTTCTCTTTGATTTTCTGCCAGTTCACTAATACCTCTTCCTCACCATTCACTTCAACATTTCCAAATACATGAGGGTGGCGTCGAATCATTTTTGAAGTGATGCCTTCTATCACATCATCAATCGTGAACATTCCTTCATCTTCACCGATTTGTGAATGAAGCATCACTTGAAG
The DNA here is from genome assembly GCF_918698115.1 of Peribacillus sp. Bi96. Taxonomy (GTDB): domain Bacteria; phylum Bacillota; class Bacilli; order Bacillales; family DSM-1321; genus Peribacillus. The sequence goes on along the minus strand of NZ_CAKKLV010000029.1, from coordinate 36,318 downwards.
AAGGACATCCCCGAGTTCACCAACCATGCCCTCATCGTCCTTCTCATCGATGGAATCAATAAGCTCGTATGCTTCTTCTATTAGGTATTTCTTCAAGCTTTCATGAGTTTGTTTTTTATCCCAAGGGCATCCGTCAGGCCCTCTAAGGTCTGCGATGATCTGCCGCAGTTTAGAAAACTCCCGATACTGTAACGCTTCTTCTCTCACAGGCGGGACATACACACTCGTCAAGTTACTTAACTCCATCTGACGGTCGAGCTCGAACAGTGCGCATTTTGTCACTTTTTCCTGACTGCTGCCTGCTGCTGTAACGATATATACCTCATAGTCATCCGGAAGCTTTTCCATTAGCGTCAATTTCACATTGGACGCGCTGAATGCATCATACACTTGTCCAATTATCATATGCTGGGTAATGTGCAAGTCATCTGGTGAAAGATTTGTTCCATCCAAAAGCTGAAACCCTTCAATCGGATCGATTCGAACAGCTTGAAACAATGGGTCAAGGAAACTTTGCCCACCTTCTAGCTTAATCGCCATTCCAAGAGCCGGACCCTTTTCGAGCAAAAGTTGAACCGTCTTTTCCGCAACCATCGGATGCCCTGGAACGGCATATAGAACGGAACGACTTAAAGCCTCTTGTAATAATGTTTCAGCAATTTCTTCATAAACCGCTTCGAATTGATCATGCTTTTCATATATCTCGTCAAAAGCCGTGAAATTGATTCCTTCTCTTTTCAAATCTTCGATTACCGGATGATCCATCGTTCTGACGAAGCATTGCCGGGTTTGTGTTAACTTTTTATAAATCCCTAGAGGAAGCTGATCTAAATCCCCTGCACCAAGGCCTATTATCGTTATTTCATTCATGATTTCATTTACTCCTATTCGTTATTATAAATCGTTTAAACTTAGATCCTGCAGGAATAAGTGAAAGTTCTTCTTCACCGAATAAACCTGCCCGAATGGCGGTCATCACAAATACAGCTGCACCTATCGTTACACCAATCAGTGCTTGGATCGTAGCCATCAACCGGCTCTCACCTGAAAACATCACTTGGAATAAGGCATTGAACAGAAGAACCACCGTACACATGTAGACCGTACTCTTCAAGATAATGAACACGTATTTCTTTTCCATCAATGTTTTTTTAATATGTACTTTCAATACCATATAAAATAATACAGTCATGATCATAAAGGCAAGTACTGTTGCCGTGGCTGCTCCCGCAATTTTGTAATGGGGCACTAGAACAAGGTTCAAAGCCCACTTGCAAACAACCCCAACAATCGTAATGATCACCGGTACAATTGAATAACCTAAACTCTGAATAACCGCTGCTTTTGCCATGATGAGGGATGTGAATAAAATCGATAAGGAGAAGATGGCTAAAGTAATTGTCCCTTTCGCATCTGTGAACAACATATGATTGACCGGCTCCATCATGACCACCAGTCCAATCGAAGCAGCGAGTCCAATCGTCGCACTTACACGCAGCGTCAACTTAATCTTATTGAGTAATTCTTGTTCATTTTTCTTTTGCACGAATCCAGATATGACTGGTACAAGCGCCAATGCAAAAGAATTAGCCACAACTGTCCCTAGCTGAAGCAAAGGCTGTCCACGGTCATATACCCCTTTCCATTCTTTGGCTTCCATTACCCCCATCCCCGTTTTCCTTAATAGAGAATATAGGTGCAGTGAATCCACAAACTGGAACAAGATAATGATCAGGCCCGTTATGCAAAACGCCAACCCTTGAATAACCAAGGCTTTAGAAATCTTGATGAAATTTACCGGCATCATTTCCATTCGTAAAAAAAGCTTCCATTCTTCTTTTAAAATTACGAAAGCAAGAAGCAGAACCAGGCCAGTTATACCACCTGTAATCGACCCGAAGACCGCTCCCTTGCCGACCACGTAAGGAGAATAGCCCTGATACACGAATATTGTGGAAAGCACCAATATCGTCAATACCCGGATACATTGTTCAGCGACCTGCGAACTTGCCGTAGGAAACATGTCGTTTATACCTTGGAAATAGCCTCTTAATACAGATGAAATCGGCATTAATAAATAGGAAAAGGCAATGATTCTGAGCAGACTGGCTAGATTCGGATCTTTCATCAAGCCGGCAATCCAATCAGCACCAATAAACAGTACAGCAAACATTACGATTCCTATCGTACTTAAGACGACAAATGATGTCACTAAAATGTCCTTGACCGCAAAATTATTTTTAGCAGAATCCCGTTCTGCAATCAGTTTGGATATGACAACCGGGAAGCCCAGTGTTGATAACGTTAAAGCAACACCGTAGAAGGGATATACCTGCTGATAGATATAAAACCCGATGTCACCTGCGATGTTCTGATAAGGTATGCGATAGGCCGCACTCAAAACTTTTACGATGATCGCTGCAGCGCTTAGGATCAGCGCACCTCGAAAAAGTTCATTTGAAGTTTTATAAGGCTTTACAGCCATTCTTTTTCCCCTTTTCACTCTTATGTGGTAGTTATTATAGCATAATCCTAGTGGTCTTTTTTCTTTTGTAACCATACTGTTAATTAACTTCCATATTAACATCACAGAATAGGTTCCCCGACTTGTGCTCTCTTCTATTTGGTTTAACTTTAATGAAAAAGCAAAAAGGACAGCGATTGCTGACCTTTTTACATTAAAAATATAATGGCATGTCCAAGGTTACTGTTCCATTTGTCTAGCTAGGAAACTTGCTGCTGTTTCAACCGATTTCTGCTCCACTTCACCAACAGTGCCTTCTTTAGAGAAAATCAGGACGGCACCAATCGGGTCGCCACTCGCGATGATCGGAGCTGCTGTATACGATTGGACCTCTTCATCATTTGAATCAACGAAGGAAATTTGTCCGTTTGGAGATTCCAAGACAGGATTTCTTTCTTCCATGATCTTTTCCACTAGTTCACTAACGCTTTTATTTAAGTATTCTTTTTTGGAGCCGCCTGCCACTGCAATGTAAGTATCCCGATCACAAATCATAACTGGATTTCCAAGGCTATCATAAAGTGCTTCTGCATATTCTCTTGCAAAATCGCCTAATTCACTAATAGGTGAGTATTTCTTTAAAATGACTTCACCATCTCTGTCGACAAAGATTTCCAATGGATCCCCTTCACGAATGCGAAGGGTCCTGCGAATTTCTTTCGGGATGACGACTCTTCCTAAATCATCAATTCGGCGAACGATACCAGTTGCTTTCATCTAATGTTGCCTCACTTTCATCTAATTGATTTGAAAATCCTCTTTTTGTAGCAAAATCATCACCAGCTATTGTACATAGTATTTTTCTAATGGTAAGTTCTATGCACTTTGAAAAAATTTTTCTTTTTGTTGCATTTTATTACCATGGTATCTTAAAAAGAATATCTTCAAGAGGACAATCATTCATTTCAATTTTTTGTTGCTTGAGTCTCCTTTTTTACATGCTGTAAACCCTTAGCCATCTCAAAAAGAATATCGAGCCATTTGCTTTGCTCTACCCCTTTTATGTGCAGGACTAGCTTCATTCGATTCCCGTCCATGCCGAATCCTACCATACGGCCGTACTTCGAACCCAGCCCAAACACCTTTTGACCATCCACATCGCTGCTTACATTTTCCCTAAGGAGAATGCTGATTTCCTGCTTCAATTGTTTAATGCTTTCAATTCCCGCTTTTTCAGCATATACCTTCATTTCAGCAATCAGGAATAAATAGGAGACTTCTTCTGGATACTCCCCGAACCGGTCGAGCATTTCATCTTGTAATTCTTCCACTTCTTCAAGAGAAGTGATGCCTCTGAACCTTTTATACATTTCTATTTTCTGATGTCCGTCCATTATGTAGGCATCAGGGATATAAGCATCCACTTCAACATCAATTTCAAGGGTGTTTTTTTCTTCAACTGGTTGGTCATTACGTTTTGCATCCACTGCTTCTTGCAACATTTGTGAGTACAAATCGAAACCAACTGAATCAATGAAGCCATGTTGTTGGGCCCCCAGAATATTTCCAGCTCCCCTGATGGATAAATCACGCATGGCAATTTTGAACCCAGAGCCCAATTCTGTGAATTCCTTAATAGATTGGAGACGTTTTTCTGCCACTTCCGTCAACACTTTATCTTTCCTATAAGTGAAGAAAGCATATGCTACCCGATTGGATCGCCCTACACGGCCACGTAGCTGATAGAGCTGCGAAAGACCCATTCTATCCGCTTCATTCACTATAAGCGTATTGACATTCGGGATATCAACACCTGTCTCGATAATGGTTGTACTTACCAAAACATCATACTCGCCTTCTAAAAAGCCGAACATAACGGCTTCTAGTTCTTGCTCAGACATTTGCCCATGAGCATACGTAACACGGGCATCAGGTACTAACATGGAAATTTCTTCTGCTTTTCTTGCTATATCCTCTACCCGATTGTATAGAAAATAAACCTGACCATCCCTGGCCAATTCCCGTTCAATCGCTTCCGTTACCAACGAGCCATTATACTCCATGACATAAGTTTGAATCGGGAAACGGTTCTCAGGCGGTGTTTCGATGACGGACAGATCCCTCACGCCCAGCATGGACATATGAAGGGTCCTCGGAATCGGCGTAGCAGTCAAAGTCAGTACATCCACATTGGTTTTTAACCGTTTGATCTTCTCCTTATGTGTAACGCCAAAGCGCTGTTCTTCATCAATGATCAGCAAACCTAAATCACGGTACACTAGATCTTTGGATAAAATCCTGTGCGTGCCAACGACAATATCCACCGTGCCAGCCTTCAGTCCTTTAATCGTTTCCGTTTGCTGTTTTTTTGACCGGAAACGGCTCATAAGGCCAATCGAAATGGGATAATCCTGAAAACGTTCTCTAAGTGTTTCAAAATGCTGCTGAGCGAGGATTGTGGTCGGAACAAGAAATGCAACTTGCTTGCCGTCCATAATGGCTTTAAAAGCGGCACGGATGGCTACCTCTGTCTTCCCATAGCCAACATCACCGCATAATAAACGATCCATTGGTCGTTCCCGTTCCATATCCTTTTTGATTTCAACTATAGAACGTATTTGATCTTCTGTTTCGTTATAAGCGAAAGATGTTTCAAATTCTCTCTGCATATCACCATCAGGCGAAAAAGCATAGCCCTTTGCTGCTTCCCTTTCGGCGTATAACTTGATTAAATCATCAGCTATGTTTTCAACTGAGGATTGTACTTTACTTTTTACACGTTTCCATTCCGTTCCGCCAAGCTTATAAAGCTTAGGTTCTTTCCCTTCAGAACCGACATATTTTTGAACAAGATCAATTTGATCAACAGGAACATACAATTTGTCATCCGCTTGATAACGAATATGTAGATAATCTTTATGGACCCCATTTATCGTAAGGGTTTCAATTCCTAAATATTTCCCTATACCATGGTTAACATGAACGACGTAGTCACCGATTTTTAGTTCTGAATAACTCTTGATCCGCTCAGCATTCGATAGTTTCTGTCTTCGCATTGATTTCTTGGACTTCTTATTGAACAATTCCGTTTCCGTGATGATACTGAATTTCTGCATAGGTAATTCAAAGCCGCTATTAAGGCTGCCTCGTAAAATCTGTACTTTACCTGGAAGAATGCTATTTGCATCAAAAAGTTCTGCCGCCTCTATATCATAATCGGCTAAAACTGAATGCAGCTTTTTCACCCGTTCCTCATCCTGTCCAAGAATGACGACAGTAAAATTCCCTTTTTTCCAACGTTCCAATTCTGCTTTGAACACATTCATCTGTCCATGGAAATTTTGCATCTGTTTACTGGCAAAATTCAGGATATTCTGAGGATTGGTATGCGGTACGTGCCGTAAAAACAATGAAAGGTAGACAAACGGGCTGTTAGATTTCATTATTAATTCCTGCATGGGATGTGCCAATTTTATATCATGGATAATCTGTCCCTGACTTAAAAGGTCCGTGTACCAGCCAGCCTCTTCCTTTTCCAGAGAATCATTAATCTCCTGAATTCTACTGATTTCATCCAAGAACACCAAGCCATTTACAGGTAAATAATCTATTAAACTAGCTGGATTCTCATAAGCTAAGCTTAAGTATTTAAAGATCTGGTCGGGTTTATTCCCCATTTTCAGCTGTTCAAGTTCATAGCTGACCGTTTGAACAAGTTGTTCCTTTGTTTTCTCATCTTTAAGTTTCTTCAAGCTTTTACTTAAACCGCTTTCAAGCCTTGATATGATTCTTTCGATGTGCTCTGTTTCTAGCAAAGCCTCACTAACAGGACCAATCATCACTTTCTTGAGTTTCTCGATGGACCGCTGATCCTCACTCGAAAAAGTCCTTATTGAATCTATTTCCGTATCGAATAATTCAATTCTTATTGGATTAGGTTCCGTAATGGGATAAATATCGATTATACCGCCCCGGATGCTGAATTCCCCTGGGGAAGCAACCATTTCAGACCGGTTATAGCCCATGGCAATAAATTTATTAAGCGTTGATTCGAGCTCGATGTCTTCCCCTAAATTAAACGTAAGCTGATGCCTCTTCCAAATATCCTTCGAAGGAAGTACACGACGCACCCCTGGAATTGGCGCAATGACAATCCCTTTCTTCCCCTCCGCCCAAAAGTTCAATGCCTCTACGCGTTGGGCTCTTAATTCCGGACTGGCTACACTTAAATCAGCCGCAATCAATTCATTGGCGGGATATATATATAATTCTTCCTCAGGAATAAAACTGGATAAGTCCTCATGGAATTTTTGAGCCTGCAATAAATTATGGGTTACTAATAAAATCGGCCTATTTGTTTTTTCATATACGGAAGCCAGCAATAGTGATCTAGAGGAACCTGTCAAACCAGAGACCATTTGTTCCTTAAGTCCTTCATCAATGCCGGCTATTAACGAATGAACATCCTCTTGTTTGGAGAACAAGTTTTGTAATCCATTCATTTTCTTTCCCCCCTCTCTTTAACGTGCGCAATCCTAAAATCATTGTATTTGAACTTGGCCAATTCAACCAAGCGTTCTTTTTATTAACGGCAATTTTTCATTTTATGTGTTTCTGTAAACAAGACAAACGGAAAAATGCTTTGGATTTTGTCCAAAGCCCTCTTCCGCTAATGAATAATATAATCGTTTTCATATAATTCAGGGTTTTTTTGCAGCGATTCATGGCAATCTTCACATATCGCCCTTATATGCATATCTCCCTCAGAATCATAAACGATCATCTCTTGTCGCTCTTCATCAGTAAGTTGATTAAAACCTAACTGCTCCGTACTCAGTGAGTGTGCCTCGATTGAGCCCAGTTTAGTTCCGCAATGTCGGCATCGATAATGGAGAGCCATTTCGTAACCCCCTATTTTATAATAGTGTTAGTATGTACAAAAGTAGGGGGGAATTATTCAGCGAAACAGGAAGATATTATTCTTTACTTATATCTACTCTTAGCTTATTGGTTATATTCGTTCATGACCTGTATAAATGATTTTTCCAACCAGGCTTCACAAGAAGCTGCACTTTTTTCGATTGTCGCCCCTACATGATCATATTCTTCAGGCGAAAAACGTCCTAAAACGTAATCAGGTACTGGGATACGGCCAATCGGTCGGCCAATGCCTATTCTGATGCGGTTGAATTCTTGCGTACCCAAATGTGCAATTGTAGATTTTATCCCATTATGGCCGCCTGCGCTTCCTTTTTGACGAAGACGAAGTTTCCCTGGAGGCAAATCGAGGTCATCATATATAACAACTACATCCGCTATATCCACCTTAAAGAAATGCATGACAGCAGAAATGGATTCTCCTGATAAATTCATGTAGGTTAAGGGCTTAAGCAATAAAACTTTTTCTCCCTTTATCATTCCTACACCATATATTCCTTTATGTTTAGCTTGATCAAGTGGAATCGACCATTTTCTGGATAACTCATCTATTACTTCAAATCCGACGTTATGCCGGGTTTTTTCATATTGTTTACCTGGGTTCCCTAACCCTACAATAATTTTCATGATTCACACTCCGTCATTACGGTTATTTAGGGAGTTACGTTGGGACGAAGTTTTTCCAAGATCATTGACCTTAGAAAAATAGTACCCTAATTTCAAGCTGGCCTGCAAGCGACCGGAGAACTAATTAGAAAAAAATACTAATTAAAGAACTCCACTCCTAAAAATGGTCTGGTCTGTTTAATCAGAACATCCAGAGATTGAAAAGACGTAACTCATTAAGAGCTACGCCTATTATATCATGATTCACTTGTTTAATCCCGGCATCATGACTCTGGTGAAGCCTTGGTCTCCCTGCCCTCTTCATTTTCAGGGATACCACCATCTTGCTGTTCACCTGTACTTATTTCCTCTTCCTGACGAGGAGCCAAAACAGATGCAACTACTTCTTCGCCATCATTATCGATTGTAACTTGCTCATTCGATTTGATATCGGATATGTAGATTGTATCACCTACCTGAAGTTCGGTAACGTCAACATCGATCGACTCAGGAATATCATTAGGCTTAGCCGTGACCGTCACTTCATGAAGAGACTGCTGAAGAACCCCACCGTCTTTCACTCCTTTACTAACACCCACAAGATTGATACGAACCTGAGCCTGTAACTGAGCGGACATATCCACAATTAAAAAGTCAGCATGATAAATGAAGTTCTTTATCGGATCCTTTTGATAGTCAGAGAGCATGACTTTATAACTCTTACCTTCCAATTCCAAAGAAATGATACCATTACGGCCTATTTCCTTGATAGTCTTTTGAAGTTCAATATTATTGACCGAAATGGCGGTACTATCATTTTGATTGCCATATACTATCGCCGGGATTTCGCCGCTTTCTCTCAAATTCCTTAAATTAGAGTGTTTTAAATCCGTACGTTCTTTTGCAGCTAATAAATTACTCATACTATCCTCCGCCTTCCTAATTCTAAATTACAAGTTTCTCTATATTTAACATTTCCCTAAATAGTGGGGCATTAAACATGAAAGGTAAAATCAGGAGGCTTCACTAAGCGTAAACATATGGTAAACAAAGGAATCTCGCCACAAAAAAATTTTTCATTCTTTTTGTTTCTAAGCGTGAATCGCCTGTTTTTCCATTTGTCCCTCTTGCATGACTCTGTTAAGGATTTGGGCAGCTAATGATGAATATTGAAGATTATCCTTTTGCCGTGGTCTCGGCAGATTGATTTCCTTGTTCATGACGACTTTGCCTTCTTCAATTAGTATGACACGGTCAGCAAGCAGTACGGCTTCTTCAACATCATGTGTAACGAGTAAGGCAGTAAAATTCCTTTTCCTCCATAGTTCTTCTATAAGCCTTTGCATACCAATCCTCGTCAATGCATCCAATGCCCCCAACGGCTCATCCAAGAGAAGAATATCAGGCTCGTTCACCAATGCCCTCGCTAAGGCTATCCTTTGTTTCTGTCCCCCCGACAAAACGGATGGCCAATCATTTGCTCGATCTGCAAGCCCCACTTGCTCCAGTAACTCCATAGCTTTTGGCTTCCAATCCCCTTTTAAGCCGACACCAATATTTTGAAGAATTTTTTTCCAAGGAAAAAGCCTGCCATCCTGAAACATCGTACGTGACGATTTATTCAGTCCATTTAATGACTTTCCATTCACCAGGATCTTCCCGCCCGTCGGCTTATCCAGACCTGCCACAAGACGTAGTAAGGTACTCTTTCCACACCCACTCTTACCAACGATCGCTATGAATTCCCCTTTTTTAAAAGCAAGGTCCATCCCCTTTAAAACCTCAAATTCCCCAAAATCTTTTTTTACACCCTGCAACTCCAATGAATTTCCACTTTTCATAATAAAGGCCTCCTCATTGGTATGATGGATGCCATTTTAAGCATCTTTTTTCAACTATTTTGGCAAAAACATCCGATACTTTTCCTAATAAGGCATATAAGAGAATGCTGAGTACAACGATATCCATCCTCATGAATTCCCGTGCATTCATAGCCATATATCCAATTCCAGAATTAGCGGATATTGTTTCGGCAACAATTAATGTGACCCACATGATTCCAAGGGAAAAGCGGACACCCACCAAAATGGATGGAAAGGCAGCAGGGAGAATCACATTCCAGAATAAAGAAAAACCATTTAACCCATAAACCCTCGCCGCTTCAATTAAACCTTTATCCACCGATTTCACGCCATGGAATGTATTTAAATAGATAGGGAATAGGACTCCTAAGGCGACAAGGAATATTTTCGCTTCTTCTTCTATGCCAAACCATAGGATCACAAGCGGTATTAAAGCTAAATGTGGTATATTACGCAACATTTGAAGTGAAGTATCGAATAATGTTTCGGCAATGGATGATAACCCATTTAACAACCCTAGTACAAAACCAATAATTCCGCCGATGAAAAAGCCGATGAAGGCCCGCTGGGCACTGATGCCAATGTAATCTATAAGTTCGCCTGTTTTCAATAAAGCGACGCCAGCATGAAAGACTTCAGTCGGGGCGGGTAATATCCGTTCCGACAGAATCCCCCACAAAGACAGCAGCTGCCAAATTACCAAGAGCAGAATGGGTACGATCCAAGATATGAGGGAAAACCTATTGAACTTTTTGTTTAACTTTGCCTGCATCTTCTTTTTCACTTCCTTTTGTAGGGTAGTGGTCATTTGCCAGTATTTCCCCGAATGGACTCGTCGCTTTCGAAACGGGAACTTGCAGTTGTTCGACAGGGAGCAAAGGGAATAATAATTCCGCCACACGGTACGCTTCTTCCAGGTGAGGGTACCCGGATAAAACAAAAGATTCTATTCCGATTTCTTCATATTCCTTCATTTTAGCGGCAACATTTTCTGCACTTCCGACTAGTGCTGTACCGGCACCACCGCGCACAAGACCTACACCTGCCCATAAGTTTGGACTGATTTCGAGTGAATCCCTGTTTCCATTATGAAGTTGCGACATCCTCTTTTGTCCCACTGAATCAAATCGACCAAAAATCTTTTGTGAATTTTCAATCATTTCATCATCCACATATTTAATAAGTTCCTCTGCTGCCTGCCAAGCTTCTTCTTCCGTTTCTCTTACAATGACATGCATGCGAATGCCAAATCTGACTTCACGTCCATACTCTGCTGCTTTTTTACGTACCTTTTCAATTTTTTCAGCCACTTGCACTGGCGGCTCACCCCAAGTCAAGTAGACATCAATATGTTTTCCCGATATATCGATGGCTGGATCAGATGAACCTCCGAAATAGAGCGGTGGGTACGGTTTTTGTACAGGTGGCAACAGAATATTTCCACCTTCAACCTTTAAGTGATCCCCTTCAAAGTCCACACTCTCGCCAGACATTTCCTTTCTCCAGATATCGAGAAATTCATTTGTTTGCTCATAGCGTTCCTTATGATTTAGAAAGACGCCATCACCTGCCAATTCGACAGGATCCCCCCCAGTTACAACATTGATCAAAAGGCGGCCATTCGACAACCGGTCGAAGCTTGCAGCCATACGCGCAGCTAAGGTTGGTGACATTAAACCTGGACGAATTGCAACCAAAAATTTCATTCTTTCCGTTGCAGAAATCAATGAAGAACCCACTACCCAAGCATCTTCACAGGAACGACCTGTTGGAAGCAAAGCCCCTTCAAAACCTAAATGATCGACTGCCTGTGCTATTTGTTTTAAATAAGGAAGTGTAATCGCCCTCCCTCCCTTTGTCGATCCTAAATAGCGACTTTCCCCATGTGATGGCAAAAACCAAAATACTTTCATATTATTTTCCCCCTTAATTTTTTTTAACATCTGTAGATGCATCTAGAACATTAATCTTGCTTGGAATTAATTTAAGATTTAAAAATGTATCGGCAATCTTTTGTTGATCATCCAAAACCGTACTGGAAATCTCCTCAAGACCATATTCTTTTCTTTTTAATGTTTTTTCTAATGCCTCCACACTCATACCAATTTCCGGAGATAAAAACTCAGCGACATCCGTTGGGTTCTCTTCAATCCATTTATCAACTTTTATCAGTTCTTCTTTAATGATCTTTAAAGCCTCTTCGTTCTCGGCAAATGAATCAGTTGCCAAAAAGAATTCACGATTCGCCACTAGTCCTTCTCCATCCTGAATCGTTTTCGTATTAAGTTCCAATTCCGCCGCCGATAAAAATGGATCCCATATTACCCAGGCATCGATTTGGTTTCCTTCAAAAGCAGCCCTCGCATCAGCAGGTGGCAAGTAGACGGGCTGAATGTCATCAAGAGTAAGACCTGCTTCCTCTAACGCTTTGACCAATAAGTAATGAACATTTGAACCTTTATTCAAGCCAACCTTCTTACCTTTTAAATCTTTCACATTTTTAATGGGTGAATCCTTTTGCACGACTATAGCCTCTCCCGAAGGGTTTGCCGGCTGATTAGCAATATAGACAAGTGGTGCATTGGCTGCTTGTGCAAATATCGGTGGCGCCTCCCCTGTGTGCCCAAAATCAATGCTGCCGACATTCAAGGCTTCAAGTAGTTGAGGGCCTGCAGGGAATTCAGTCCAATCGACCGTATACCCCACTTCCTTTAAATGGCTTTCCAGCTCCCCCTTTGATTTTAAAATATTTAATGTCCCAAATTTTTGATAACCGATTCGGATCGCCTTGTCGGATTCCTTTGCGTCAACACTCTTGGAACTGTTTTTTTCCTGCCCACATGCACTTAATATCAGCATGAAGATGCTAAGAATGGACAACAGCACTACATTTCGTTTTTTCATATTTGCACACCCTTCTTAAATTTATATAAAAATAAAAAGCTCCTTTTCTTCACCAAAAGGACAATAGGGCAAAAAGATGCCTAGTGTTCAGTGGTAAGTGAAAGGAGCCTTCGGTAGACCGATCGGCGTTCATCATGTATGAATTCCAAGAGTTTTCTTCATTCCATAAAGATGAAATTTATTTGTACCATCATTTTATTATTAGTATTCACACCTGTCAACTAAGAATTGAGTGTTTTCTAAATATTGCGTCTTTCAACCAAAAACATGACGAGCCCAAAGGCCCGCCATGTTAAGGTTACGTCTATTAATTTTTATCAATCGAATAATGTGCTGACTGATTGTTCCTCATGGACACGAATAATTGCCTCTGCAATCAAAGGTGCTACAGAAAGTCCACTGATTTTATCGATTTTCTTGTCTTCCGATAGGGCGATCGTGTTAGTCACGACCAATTCCTTTATCGTTGAATTTTGAATCCTTTCGATGGCAGGACCTGAAAGGACTGGGTGTGTACAACAAGCATACACTGCTTTAGCACCATTCTCTACAAGTGCATTTGCCGCAAGTGTAATAGTACCAGCCGTATCGATGATGTCGTCGATCAGGATCGCCGTTTTGCCTTCAATATTACCGATGATGTTCATGACTTCAGCCACATTCGGTCTTGGGCGGCGTTTATCGATAATGGCAATCGGTGCTTTTAAGCGATCTGCCATTTTACGGGCACGCGTTACACCACCATGATCAGGAGAAACGATGACAATATCACTTAAATCTTTTTCTTTAAAGTAATCCGCTAAAATTGGAACAGCAACAAGGTGATCGATCAAAATATCGAAGAAACCTTGAATTTGTGGCGCGTGAAGATCTAATGTGATGACACGGTGGGCACCAGCAGTTTCTAAAAGGTTTGCAACAAGTTTAGCTGTAATTGGTTCACGGGCACGTGCTTTACGGTCTTGGCGGGCATAACCGTAATATGGCATAACAATATTAATCGTTTTAGCTGAAGCACGTTTAAGAGCATCGATCATAATTAAAAGTTCCATTAAATTTTCATTGACTGGTTGGCTTGTTGATTGGATCACGTAAACGTCACAACCACGAATACTTTCTTCAATGTTAATCTGAACTTCACCATCACTGAAACTTGTTACGCTACATTTACCAAGTTCAACACCGATTGCAGCCGCAATCTCTTGAGCTAAACCAAAGTTTGAATTTAAAGAGAATACTTTTAAATTAGGATCTAAATACTGATTTGACATGATGACCTCCGTCGGTTATTTATTAAATTTCAATTTATTCACATAATCTTCTTTGTTAACTTGACGAGCCCGAGCAACGGATAGAGCTTCCTGAGGTACATCTTGTGTGATGGTTGACCCTGCAGCTACATATGCCCCTTCTCCAATCGTCACAGGTGCAACAAGGTTAGAATTGCAGCCTATGAAGACATTGTCTTCAATCTTCGTCAAATGTTTATTTTTCCCGTCGTAATTCACGGTAATAGATCCGCAGCCTATATTAACATTCTCTCCAACCTCTGCATCACCAATATAACTCAAATGAGAGGCTTTGCTTCCTTTGCCAAAAACGGTCTTTTTAATTTCTACAAAATTACCGATTTTTACGGAATCCCGGATATCAGAATGAGGTCTAACATGTGCAAAAGGACCGATTTTTACGGAACTTCCAATACTGCTTTCATGAACAACCGATTGGAGGATTTCCGTTCCATCACCAATTTCACAATTACTGATTTCAGAATTCGAACCAATCAAGCAATCCTGCCCGATAATACTTTTCCCTTTTATGCATGCCCCAGGGTTAATGACCGTATCCTGTCCTATTTGCACATCTGCTTCAATGTACGTAGTAAGCGGGTCGATGATCGTTACACCATTCCTCATATGTGATTCATTGATGCGTTTCCGTAAAATCTGCTCAGCCTGTGATAAAGCCACTCGATCATTTACGCCTAACGTTTCCTCGAAATCACTCGATTGGAAGGCCGTCACTATTTCGCCTTCTTGTTTTAAAATTTCAATAACATCCGGTAGGTAATATTCTCCTTGGACATTTTCATTTGAAACTTTTTTCAGCGCGCTAAATAAAGCTTGGTTATCGAAGCAATATGTACCGGTATTTATTTCCTTAACATATCTTTCTTCATCAGAGGCATCCTTATGCTCGACGATTTTTTTTACAAGGCCGCCTTCACTGCGAAGAATTCTCCCATAGCCAGTCGGGTCATCTGCATATGCCGTTAAGATTGTTGCTTTCGCCTGACTTTGCTCATGCAATGCTATAAGCTCTTCCATCGTTTCAGCTTTAATCAAAGGCGTATCTCCGCAAATGACAAGGGTCGTTCCACTTTTTTCGGATAAAACGCTTTCCGCTTGCATGACAGCATGTGCCGTACCCAATTGCTGATCTTGTAAGGCATACTTGCATGAATCACCAAGTTGTTCTTGAACTTTTTCAGCCCCATGGCCGATGACTGTTACAATATCTTCTATTTGAAGTTGATTGACTTGATCGATAACATGTTGTACCATTGGTTTTCCGCAAACAGGGTGCAAAACCTTATAAAGCTTAGATTTCATCCTAGTACCTTGCCCAGCGGCCAATACTATTGCATAGCGATTACTCATAACAGGCCTCCATATTTACCTTTTTATCCACTAAAAATATTATCTCAAATAGTGATTCTTTTCAAGGTAACAATTAAAAGTACATATTATTGTCAACAGCTAAGGCAAAAAAAATTTCCATTTTTAACAGCCTTACTAACATTATTAATGGGACTCTTAGGAATATACGAACCACTCAAATAATAATTATACGCCTGTTGAATTGTTTTTCGAGCATGAACATAATGACAGAAACCCTCCTTCTCCCCCTTACAACAACGCGCACCCCATTATCCCAAAACACTGCTTGTATTGCTTTATGACCTGTGTGGACACCATTAAGAAGCACCGCATCCATCGTAATCCCTCATTCCGAAATCGCGTTGGCTTTTCCATTTTATTTCGATGACTAGCTGATAAGAGACCTTCACTAATAAGGATTACGCAATCCCACACTTACAAAGATTGTAAAATCAAGACGTTTAAAAGGGTTTGAAAAATAAAAAGATTGGGTATTTAAACTTTTGAAGATGCATCGCAGATATTACATTTTACTCCAAATAAGGCGTAACTTGTCTGAAAAAGTGATATGTTCTAAACCGATCCTTTCCGAATAAAATAAAAAAGAGCACTACTTATGAAGTAGGCTCTAGGTGCACGAATTATAAATTTAAAGGTTGAAAGTATAGTCAATTAAGAAGCTCCAGCTCCAGCTTCCTCTAGTTCAGTTTCAAGTTCTCCCAATCGGTGATATTCTGTTAAGACAGCTTCTTGAATTTTCCCGCGTGTAGATGAATTGATTGGATGAGCGATATCCCGGAATTCTCCATCTGGAGTTCGTTTACTTGGCATTGCTACAAATAAACCATTGTTTCCGTCGATCACACGAATATCATGAACCACAAATTCATTATCCAGTGTAATTGATGCGATAGCTCTCATACGACCGTCCGTATTCACACGGCGTAATCTTACGTCAGTTACTTCCATTTAAGCTCACCATCCCTTTTTGTTGTTGTTAAAACTTAAAGTACATATTCAACAAAAAAACGTGAACTCCTTCTATTATCTGTAAGTTTTTTAGAAAATTCAGCCTAGTTTTCAAAAATAATAGAAAACACCCTTTTCTTACAGAAAAATTACCCATTATGAATTCCCCTGAAAGAACAAAAAAAACGCCCGTTTATTTAACGAGCGCAATCACTTCAATTTCCACAAGTACATCTTTAGGAAGTCGTGCTACCTCTACACAAGAGCGGGCAGGTTTGTGACTAGAAAAATATTCACCGTAAACTTCATTAATCGAACCGAAATCATCCATGCTTTTAATGAATACCGTAGCTTTAATGACCGATTCTAATGAGGCTCCCGCTTCTTTCAATACAGCTTGGAGATTCTGAAAGACCTGGTGTGTCTGTTCCTTAACATTGCCCGTTACCAATTCACCAGAAGCAGTAAGTGGGATTTGTCCTGAACTGAAAAATAACTTATCGACGATCACACCTTGTGAGTATGGGCCGATCGCTGCCGGTGCTTCATTCGTATGTATCGTTTTCATGAAATGATTCCCCCTATTCATTTTTCAAAAAGTAATTTCCTCGACTGACATTGATTTTTTTGTCTCTTTCGACCACCTGAGTCAACTTGATTAATGAAACATAGTCCTCGACAAGACATTCTTCCGTATGTTCTGATTCGACCAGAACCGCAATTCCGGCAACTGTTGCCTTAAATTCATCCAATAAACTGACCATACCATTAATGGTACCCCCAGCTTTCATGAAATCATCTACAATTAATACATTCGAACCCTCAACCAAACTTCTCTTAGAGAGTACCATGGTCTGAATTCTCTTTGAAGATCCAGAAACATAATTGATGCTCACTGTGGAACCTTCCGTTACTTTATTATTCCTTCTTACAATGACAACTGGAACATTCAAATAATTTGCCACGGCGTATGCTAATGATATACCTTTAGTTGCCATTGTCATTATGACTGAGACATTTTTCTTGGCATACATAGAAGCGATTATCCTTCCAACCTTATTCACGGTTTGCGGATGCCCTAATATGTCTGTCATATATAGATAGCCGCCAGGGAGTAACCTTTCGGGACTGGCAATTGTTTTGCATAATCCGTCAATGAAGGCATTAGCTTCATCTTCCTTGATGGAAACAATATACTTCACTCCGCCCGCTGCACCTGGAACGGTCGTTAAAGATCCTATCCCACGTTGTTCAAAGGTATCTTTGATGATTGTCAAATCTTCACTGATCGATGACTTT
The DNA here is from genome assembly GCF_918698115.1 of Peribacillus sp. Bi96. Taxonomy (GTDB): domain Bacteria; phylum Bacillota; class Bacilli; order Bacillales; family DSM-1321; genus Peribacillus. Next base: position 18,616 of record NZ_CAKKLV010000029.1, on the reverse strand, counting down.
GCCGAACTATACCTTTCAGCAAAATATGTCAGCGAAACAAGTTCCCCTGGATGTTCTAATAAATAATTGGTCATATCGACTAGCCTCTCGCTGCGACGAAATTTCATTGAGACACCCCCTTTGTGAATTCCGAATATTATAATGCAACTATACCACTAATGTACGTATCTATTCAAGGTTGTTTCGATCACCTAATAAGCGAACCGCATAGACTTGATCACAGAATCCCCGAAGTCCGTTATAAATCCTTTGCATGCGCGAATCATGTTCCACTAAACCAAAAACGGTCGGACCACTTCCGCTCATTAAGACCGAGTCTGCTCCAAATGTCTTCATTTGATCTTTAATATTCGCAACTTCCGGGTATAACTGCAATGTCACTTGCTCTAGAACATTGCCCAAACCCTGACATACATCCTCGTAACTGTTTTCGTTAATAGCCGAAATCATTCCAGGTACATCCGGATGCTCCATTTTTGATACTTGGAGCCTTTTGTATATATCGGCCGTAGAAACACCGATTGTCGGTTTGGCCAAGATGACCCAGCATTTTGGCGGTGCAGGAAGATGCGTGATTTTTTCCCCGCGCCCTCTGGCCAATGCCGTTCCTCCATAGACACAAAATGACACATCCGAGCCAATTTCGGCTCCTATTTCCGCAAGCTCATCCATGGAAAGACCAAGCTTCCACAGTCTATTTAAGCCTCTCAAGGTAGCTGCGGCATCACTGCTTCCACCAGCAAGTCCCGCCGCTACTGGTATATTTTTCTCTATAGTTATAGAAACACCTTTATTGATCCCAAAACGTTCCTTTAGAATAAAAGCGGCTTGATAAGCTAAATTACGATGATCATCCGGAACAAATCGATTATGGGATAGAATTTTAATTTGGTTTCCCTTTATTTCCTTTAGTTCAATTCTATCGGCAAGGTCGACTGTCGTCATGATCATTTCCACTTCATGATACCCATCAGGCCGTTTGAAAAGCACATCCAAAGCCAAATTAATTTTAGCCGGGGCTTTTTCCATAAGCTTCAATATGTCCACCTACTTTAACGTTCTTAAAAGTTCTTGTCCTATTCTATCATATTTGTTTATATTCTAAAGGTTTTTTCATCGTAATTTCAATGTATTCAAGCTAAGATTGGCCTTTAGAGGAGAATAGACACATGTAGGTACATGGGAGAGCAGCTCGTTCCTGCAACCCAAAAGACTTGCTACATACCCATATAGCATTACCCGATACATAAAAAAACCAGACTCCTTATTTACAATGTAAGCAAAAATGAATAGTGCTATACATTATATAAAGAGTCCGGCTTCGTTCACAAGGACAGCATGATACAATTAAGTGTTATCTTACTCTTTGTTCACTAATTGACGTTGTGCTTTTTCGATAGCAAGTTTTACCATGTTACCTGCGTCTTTGGCTCGGATTCCTCCCCAGCCTTCTTTTTGGACAACATCGTAAAATCCAAGTTCTTTTGCCAATTCTTCTTTAAGACCATCTGACATAATCCCTTTTTTCCTGCTCAAGCGAAGCAACCCCTTTCACATGCTGTCACATGCCTAGTGTTTGCATCATACGCTATTTCATTACATCCTTTTTACGCCTATATTGGGCCGCTCAGGTAATTTATACAAAACAAAAAGCAGCAAACATAATTGTTCACTGCCTCGTCTAAGTTACATCTCTTGTTGTTTGTTTAAAAATGTTAGTTCCACGGTTTCCGTTAAAACATCCGCATAGCTGTAAGATACTCTTTCAAACGCATTTTCATCTTGGTCGAGCTCAATTACAAAAACAGCCGGATAAGTTTCCGCCAAAGTTCCAAAACGTTCTACAGTCTTTCTTCTTCCACCGTTTGCTTTTAAAAGCAATCTTTTGCCTAGGTTTGAATCAAGTGCAGTTTTAATATCAGCTAGAGTTTTTGGCATTTTCGGTCCACCTCACTAAGTTAAGTATATCACAATTCACAAATATACGCAAACAAAATAATAAATTATATCAGTACTTAAAAATGCAGTCAATATATTTTTATCTGAAATCCGGCAAAATCGCGAACAATTTTATTATATCCTGGGAAATGAAAAATTATGTAAACGAACTATTTCATTTTAATCAAGCCGAATTTTCGTAATTAAAACATCATTTCGTGTCGTTACTCCTCAAAAAAGCTCGATTTTTTTGAGTATATCCGAACTCCAACACGTTAAAAGCAAGCTGCATTATTTCAAAATGCAGCTCGTTCATTCTTCCTGAAATGGCCTGAAAGGCAGACCGGTCCGTAACACACCTTTTGTCTCAATTCCGCCTAACCCCTTCTCTCCTGTTAATGTATTCCGAAGGACATCCCATACATGAATATGCTCAGTAAAAGGCGTAAAGCTTACCTTTCCAACAATATATACTGGATCTAGAGCATGAATATTGACACGGGAAGGCGAGCTTGCAAAATTTGCCCCAGCTTGGATCAGCGACTCAAAATGAGATTGACAAGCTCCTGCAAATATTATCAATTGGTCTAAATGTGAAACCTTCCTTCTCGCTTCTCTAACTGTCTGTACAAAGTCCTTGGAGTGACGGTAAGCATTGATATCGGACATTGGTCCTTTTGATTTTGAATAGGCATCATGACCTGTCACAACAAGGATATCCGGCCTATAATGATCCAACAGCCCCCCGATTCTTTGGGGCATTTCCTTTTCACTGCAATAGACACCATTGACCGGAATACTGAATTTCTGATATAGATCCAGGCATTTCCTTAAGTAAGACGCATCCCCATCAACATGGAGGACCCTGCCTGGTATCTGAAAATATTCACCGCTATACCGGTAACCATTACTGGATTGATATCCGTTTTTTTGTTGTTGCAGCTCAAGATCTTGTGTTAATAAGCGGTAAGATTGTTCTTGTAGTACCTCATTGGACCTTTGTCGGTCACTTCTTTCATTATCATTTATGATCATTAAATCCTGAAAAGGTGCATCTGCAATCAATCGGAAATCTTCCCCATAAAGAATCGCTTCACGTCTTCCATCTACATCCCGGATATCAATTACCCGGAACACCAGGTCGCATTTATAAGAAACCCGACCAACAATATCGTTTATTTGAATATTCATGGCCCCACCCCATGAGAAGACTTATTTTCAGCCTGCCCTAGTTTATTTTCATTCTTAAGTTATGCGAACCATTCTTGAATGGTGAAAGATGGGGATTGACTACATTTCCATTCATGAAAGTCATATCCAGAACAAAAAAAAGCCGGAAGTTGGGAGTAATCCCGTTCCGACTTTGACTTTTTCTACTTATTCTTCATTTAAAATTTGGCAATAACGCATCACTTAAGCGGCCAAATTCTTCTATGCTCAGTGTTTCACCGCGTCTGGATGGATCTACATCCGAAGCCTCGAGAGCAGCAAGTACGAGTTCTTTTTTTGATTTACCATCTGGCAGCTGACTGGTTAAGTTGTTTAAAATCGTTTTCCGGCGCTGCGCGAAGCTCGCCCTGGTCACAGTGAACAAGAAATCCTCATCCAGGACTTCAACGATTGGCTTAACTCGTCTAGTAAGGCGTATTACAGCTGAATCGACATTAGGTTGAGGCATGAATACCGTTTTGGGTACGATCATCACTGTTTCCGCTTCGGTATAATATTGAATGGCAATGGATAACGAACCGTATTCCTTTGTCCCAGGTTTAGCGGCAATTCGATCGGCGACTTCCTTTTGCAGCATGCACACGATGCCTCTAATGGGAAGGTCCTCAGATAATAGCTTTAAAATAATGGGTGTCGTGACATAGTAAGGCAGATTTGCAACAACCATCAAGTCCGAAAAGCCAGCGAATTCCTCCTCAATGACCTTCTTAACATCCGCTTTTAGAACATCTCCGTGAATGATGTTCACGTTGTCATAAGGGGACAGTGTATCCGATAAGATGGGCAGTAAACGCTGATCGATCTCAAAGGCCGTAACCTTTTTGCTGCTTTTCGCTAGTTGTTCCGTCAATGCGCCGATCCCAGGCCCGATTTCAATGGCGCCGCTTTCCTCTGTCAAATTTGCATGTTCGACAATACGCTTCAAGATATTCGTATCAATTAAAAAGTTTTGGCCTAAGCTCTTTTTAAAGGAGAATCCGTACTTCTTTAGTATATCTTTCGTTCTGACAGGGGTTGCAATATCTTTATTCATGTTTTTCCTCCTGATTTATCTGTACCATTGCTTCATAAAAAGCCTCAGTTGATATTTGGAACATTTTTAGTCTCTTATATAACTGTTTACCATTCGTAAATCCGATTTTCAAAATAGATCCAAGTCTTTCCCTTCGTTCCTTGGCACCCGATCCTCCAATTAAACCTGCATCTATTAAATCCTGCTGTGAAATCTCTTCTGCAGCCTCTTCATCCATTAACTGTGCGTCCTTCAAGGCATTACGAATGGCCTCGGGGGAAGCATGCTCCACACCTATCCCTCTACCTGACTTAGGAAGGGCTTCCTTCTTCGTTAAAAAGGCGTGTTTACAGCCCTTTACTTGTTCTGAAATTATATTCCTGATTTTTTGACCAGGAAAATCAGGATCTGTGAAAATGATGGCTCCTCGTGTCCTCTGTGCAAGTCTCACCTGCTCGATACAGGATTCATTCACAGCAGAACCGTTCGTTTCTATTGTATCAGCATTAACAGCCCTTTTTATCGCTACCGTATCGTCTTTACCTTCTACAACAATAATTTCTTTAATCTTTTTCATATTTTCCTCCATACAGAAAAGCGCAAGCGCTTTGATTAGCTCGTAATAAATGTAACTGGTCCTCTTAAAAATACCTACCCTTTTCTTATTAAACTTGTAGGATAGGAATTCACTCCAGCCAACATCATTTATGAAAATTCACCTATAATGAACTCTTATGGAATATTGATACGTCTATCTTATTAAAACAGTTTTACATAGGGTTTTTCAACAAATGGAAAATAAAACGTCAAAAAACAGGAGACGAATTCATCTCCTGCGAGAGAAACCTTATTAGTTCAATACGCGAACCTTTACTTTCTTTACACCCCAGCGATATGCATCATTTTTTGAGGAAAAGAAGACATCTATCCTATTTCCCTTTATTGCTCCACCTTTGTCAGCAGCTACTGCATAGCCATATCCCTCTACATAGACTTTCGAACCCAAAGGAATTACGCTTGGATCGACAGCAATGATTTTCGCACCTGGATTACTCTTAAGATCTACGCCTGTAGACGTGACACCGGAACAGCCCTTACAACTTGCAGTATAAGCCGTTGATGATACATATATTTCTTTTCCATTTGTAGAACTAACGTTGGTTACTCCGCGTGATGCTTGGGCAACCGTCGTTTGATTTCCGACCGTTACAACCTTATCCTGCTTTTTATGAACTACTTTCTCTGAAAGTAATTCTCTTTTGACCTCTTTGCCATTTTCTTTAATAACTTCATACTTCTTAGAAATGAGTCCGTCTTTTCCTTCTTTGACAACTTTCTCTTTCCCTTTTGATAAGGAGTCATCTTTTTTAGTTATGACAGCAAAGTCAACTGGTTCTTCCACTACATCGGTGACTTTTTCAATTCGAATAACGTTTACCGTATTCTCAGCTTCAACTTTTTCGGCTAATTCTGGCTCAACTCGATCCAAATCATTGAGTTTTACTCCTTGTTGCTTTAAAAAGTCAGCGACAGTAGTCGAAGTTGACCATACCTGTTTTTCGTCTCCACCCACCACTAATTTCAGTGAAAAGGCTTTGTCTATGGCAACTTCCATATTCGCTTCCAGCTTCGTATTTTTGGAAGGCGTGATCTTATCCTGATCCTTTATATTAAGATCTTGTTCTTTTAAAAGTTCGCCTACCGTATCGGTAGTTGACCAAACTTCCTTTGCCTTGCCATCTTCGACCATGACGATTTTTTGCGCAGGCTTCCAGACCACCTCTAAATTATCATCGACCTTGCTGTCTCTTGATGGGTGGACATAGTCTGCGGCTTGAACGGTAATCTCTAAATCTTTCAACATATCATTTACAGTAGATGCGTGTGTCCGCACTACCTGTTTTTTTCCGTCTAGCATTATTGTAACTGTATGCTTTGTTCCTTGATAGATTAGTATTCCCAATGCTGTAGAAACAAGAATCGCACTGCATATGGCAATTGCCATTCTCTTCTTCCCAAAAGGTTTGGGAATAAGGTTTTTCATAGTTTTTAATAGAATGAAAAACTCCTCCTTCCTCCCGGTGATTATATAGACATAGTTATCAAGCTGTCAACCCATTCACTTCTCATTTAGGAAATTACTACCTATTATGCATATTCCGCATTGAAAAGGAAAGGGTGACTTCTCGACATAATAACCCTATAAATGGTGTGAGATTTGTAGAAATCTTAAAAAATGCGATTTTAGCTAGCGAACCCCGGGGAATATTGTAAAAAAAACTGTCAGTTAATGCCGAATAATTTCTTGGCATTTTCCGTTGTTGCCTGGGAAATTACCTCTATCGGGAGTTGTTTGATTTCAGCAATTTGTTCTGCAACAAGCTTCACATAGGAAGGTTCATTACGTTTCCCTCTATAAGGATGGGGCGCTAAATATGGACAATCTGTTTCAATCAATAACCGGTCTAAAGGTACGGCTGCTGCCACCTCTTTAGGTTTTTTTGCATTTTTAAAGGTAACGGGGCCACCCAATGAAATATAGAAATTCATATTAATACATTCCAAGGCTGTTTCTGCACTTCCGCTAAAGCAATGCATGATGCCTCCCACCAAAGATGCCTCTTCTTCCTTTAATATGTTCACGATATCCGCGGTCGCTTCCCGATTATGGATGATGATGGGCAGCCCCACCTTTTTCGCCAATCGGATTTGCTTCCTGAAAACCTCCATTTGAACATCTTTCGGTGATTTATCCCAATGATAGTCAAGACCCATCTCACCAATGGCCACAACCTTTGGATGATTGGATAATTCCTCGATCCATAGTAAATCCTCTTCTGTCATATCTATAGCATCCACAGGATGCCATCCGACTGCGGCGTACATGAAATCATAAGTTTCTATTAATTCCATCGCCCTCGTAATGGTAGGCCGGTCAAAACCAACGACTACCATATTATTCACTCCTGCTTCCTTAGCTCTTTTGATGACCTCTTCCAGATCCTCGTTGAATTGTTCCGCATTTAGATGAACGTGTGTGTCGAATAACATTATTCTTCTTCCTCTCTAGCACTATTTTATTAAAAAAAGAAAGTTTTATGTTTCACATTTAGGTAACAAAAAGATTACAGAGGGCCTATATGCCCCACAAGTGACTGTAAACCTAAAAAACAAACCTATAATCATGTACTTTATCCAAAAGCATAAAGAAAAAAACATAAAGATGTTTCATATGAAACACCTTTATGTTTTTATGGGTTTATTTCACCTTTGAACCATTTGGAATCGCTGAATCAATTGTAGCCACTGAGAGCACTCCATCCTGGCTACCTGCCAAAATCATTCCTTGAGAGAGCTCGCCACGCAACTTAACAGGTTTTAAATTCGTTACACAAATCACCTTTTTGCCTACTAAATCCTCAGGTTTATAGTGCTGTGCAATCCCTGATACGACTTGGCGTTTCTCATAGCCTAAATCAAGCTGCAGTTTAAGAAGCTTATCCGCTTTCTTTACTGGCTCCACTTCCATGACCTGGGCAACACGAAGCTCCACTTTTGTAAAGTCATCAATAGTGATTTCATCAACCTCTGGAATAGTCTCTTCCACTTTTTCCTCGGCCTTAGGGGTTCCACCCTGCATTTGTTCTTTAATATATAAAACTTCCTCTTCCATGTCCAAACGAGGGAAGATAGGCTCCCCTTTCAAAACCTTTGTTTCAGCAGGAATTTGTCCGAACTCCGCTAAGCTATCCCAAGATTTTAAAACATCGTCCTTGATGTTAAGCTGTGCAAAGATTTTTTCAGGTGTTTGCGTCAAGAAAGGCTTCAAAAGAATTGCGGTCCTGCGTAATGATTCCGCCAAATGCACCATGACACTAGCAAGCTCTTCTTTACTTGATTCATCTTTAGCAAGAGTCCATGGCTGAGTTTCATCAATGAATTTGTTAGTTCTGCTCACAAGTTGCCAAATGGATGTTAGCGCAACTGAAAATTCCATGTTTTCCATGGCTTCCTCATACTTGCCTACCGCAACTTGATTCATTTCAAGCAAAGCCTTTTCGAATTCGCCATTGGATCCTTGGTAACTTGGAATCACACCATCAAAGTACTTATTGACCATTGCCACTGTCCGGTTTAATAAATTCCCTAAATCATTTGCCAAGTCAAAATTGATTCGTTCTACAAAGCCCTCCGGCGTAAATACTCCATCAGAACCAAAGGGAACTTCACGCAACAAGTAGTAGCGTAAAGAATCCAAGCCATATCGATCTATCAATGTAACAGGATCGACTACATTTCCTTTTGATTTGGACATTTTACCATCTTTCATGAGAAGCCAGCCGTGGGCAAAGACTTTCTTAGGAAGCGGTACATCCAGAGCCATTAACATGATCGGCCAATAAATAGTATGGAAGCGAACTATTTCCTTTCCGACCAGATGCACATCAGCAGGCCAATAATTCAAGTATTTAGAATCGTTATCCGTGCCATATCCTAATGCCGTTATATAATTGGTCAATGCATCAATCCATACATAAATGACATGTTTCGGATCACCTGGCACCTTGATGCCCCAATCGAACGTCGTACGGGAAACGGCCAGATCTTCCAATCCAGGTTTAATGAAGTTATTGATCATTTCGTTTTTGCGGGATTCCGGTTGAATGAAACCCGGGTTTTCCTCATAAAACTTCAGTAATCGATCCGAATATTTACTCATCTTAAAGAAATAAGACTCTTCTTTTACCTTTTCAACTGGTCTGCCGCAATCTGGACAGTTTCCATTGCTTTCTTCCACCTGACGTTCAGTAAAGAAAGATTCACAAGGTGTGCAATACCACCCTTCATATTGGTCCAAGTATATATCACCCTGATCCAATAGCCTTTTGAAGATTTTCGCTACAACCTCTTTATGACGATCTTCTGTAGTTCTAATGAAATCATCATAAGATATATCAAGCTTTTCCCAAAGCTCTTTAATCCCCGATACGATATTATCTACATATTGCTGCGGTGTGATTCCTTCTTCAGCGGCTTTGCGCTGGATTTTTTGACCATGTTCATCAGTGCCCGTTAAATACATGACATCAAAGCCACGCATCCTTTTATAACGAGCCATGGCATCTCCTGCCACTGTGGTATACGCGTGCCCTATATGTAAATTACCACTCGGATAATATATGGGTGTCGTGATATAAAATGTTTTTAATTTATCTTGCACTTCGTTCCCTCCTCATCGTTTGAAAAACTGGCTTTAGGACTGGCCAAAAACCTACAGTCTATATTTAAAGCTATTATCTCTATTTTAACGCTATATACGATTCTATGCGACAATAATCACTAATCAAATCACCATGTTAATAGAATAAAAATTTCAATTAAACTGAAGGGTAAACATCCCTTATGTCAGCATTACCTCTTACCTCAACAAAATATACCTAAAATTCTTTTTTTGTGCAACAACTCACAAGTTATAGCTTTTTTGAAGAATTATCCTTAATTCAGAACTTTTGTTTTGAAACTAAATTGTATTTAATCATATAATAGAGTAGGAGAAGGATATTCTTACATGCACAGTTTGTCGAATAATGGTGAAGCGAGTAGTTCTTTGTAGCCTATATTTTTTAAAATTTACAAAGGCATCGCCGCTTTTTTTCTTTATAACCCTTTTTGTTCCTTGGAAATGCAGCCATACTCTTTTTTTACAAAAAAATGAAAATAAATCATTGACGTATTTGGGAATGGCTGGTATTATATATTTATAAAAAAATTTGTCGAATATTGACGAAAAAAATAGAAATAGGGTACTAGATTGTAATCTGAGAGGAGAATTTTCAATATGAAATCTACAGGTATTGTTCGTAAAGTTGATGAGTTAGGCCGGGTCGTTATTCCAATTGAACTTCGTCGTACATTGGGAATTGCTGAGAAAGACGCTCTTGAAATTTATGTTGATGACGAGCGCATCATCTTGAAAAAATACAAACCAAACATGACTTGCCAAGTTACAGGTGAAGTTTCCGATAACAACCTTACACTTGCTAATGGTAAATTGATTCTTAGTCGTGAAGGTGCTGAATTACTAATCCAAGAAATTCAACAAAACTTCGCTACTTCTAAATAAATGATATAAATAAAAAACTTCCGATTTTCGGAAGTTTTTTTTGCTTATTTACCATCGTAAACATTATTCCATATCAATGTGATACGCTTGATACACATCACGTTTTTGTATATTACGATCTTTTGCGACCTGCTTGATTGCATCCTTTGAACTGAACTGCTTGATTTCTACATAATGATCAACATGACCGACTAAATCAAGGGCCATCCACCAGGCCTCCTCTGGTTCGTCCTCCGACCATTGCCCACCTTCTACTATTAAACAGAACTCACCACGGATCTCGGATTCCATCGCCCACGTCAATGCTTCACCTACCGTCCCCCGAATGAACTCTTCAAATTTCTTAGTTAATTCGCGGCATAATACTATACGACGGTCGCCTAGAATGTCTTGCATGTGTTTTAATGTTTCTTTTAAACGATGTGGCGATTCATAAACGATCCATGTCGATTCAACCTTTTTTAACTTTTCCAGTTCTTTCTTTTTTTCTTTAGCACCCCGCTGTAAAAATCCATAAAAGTAAAAAGGCTGTGGAGCGAGTCCCGATGCAATCAATGCCGTTAATGCAGCATTTGCCCCCGGCAACGGTATGACTTTAAACTGCTCAGCAATCGCATCCTTGACCAGTTCATATCCCGGATCGGAAATCGTCGGCAAACCAGCATCACTTACCAATGCGATGACCTCTCCTGATCGAAGCCTCTCTAGCATCTGCTTCCCGCTATATTCCTTATTATGTTCATGATAACTGACGATAGGTGTCGAAATTTCGAAGTAATTACATAATTTCTTTGTGTTTCGCGTGTCCTCAGCAGCAATGACATCCGCTTCCTTTAAGATTCTTAAAGCCCTAAAGCTCATATCCTCAAGGTTTCCTATCGGGGTAGGAACCAGATATAGAGCTGGCTCCAATCCCTCTTTTTCAAAACTCTTTTGCTGCCACATATCATGTATCCTCCTTTGCCATCCACTTTTGTTTTTGTTTTCTTGTCAGTTGCTTAAACTGATATTCAGCCTGCATGGCCAATGTCTGGGTTTCAAATATTTCATGATGAATCAATTCAACGGGGGTCCGCCCTCTCGTATACTTTGCCCCCTTGCCTTGATTATGAGCATCTATTCTACGATCCAAGTTATTTGTATACCCAGCGTAATAGCTGCCGTCCCTGCATTTTAAAACATAAAAATAATGCTTATTCCTCTCCATACAAAATCCTTCTGATTTCAGGATTATAATCATTTTGATCATTATACACAACAAGGGGAGGAAGAATCTTTAAATCAGGGTTCCCATCCTTTATCCCTTCAATAAGAATCGTATTTGCTTCTTTCGAGCTTTTGGGATAAACGAATTGTAGTCGCTTCGGCTCAATCCTATACATCCTCATTAAACGCAGGATATCCATCAGGCGGCCAGGTCTATGAACGAATGCGGCTTTCCCCCCTTGACGAAGCAACTGACTTGAAACACGCATGACGTCCTCAAGATTACACATGATTTCATGCCGGGCAATTGCAAAATGCTCATTTTTGTTAATTTCCTCGATTGATGGCGTCGGAAAATAGGGTGGATTGCAAGTAACCACATCATATTTGCTATACCCTATCTGCTTTGGAATCTCTTTTATATCTCCATGAACCATCTCGATCTGGGAAGATACGCCATTATAGTCCATGCTCCTCTGGGCCATGTCATATAAACGCTCTTGAATCTCAACACCCGTAATTGTCCCTTTCGTTCTTGTACTCAGCAGCAATGGTATGACCCCATTCCCTGAGCAAAGATCCACGATTTTCCCTTTTTGAATCGGAACATTCACGAACCTCGATAATAAAACGGCATCTAATGAAAAAGAGAACACCGATGGACTCTGGATGATCCTTAAATTCTCGGCCAATAGATAATCCAGACGTTCGTCTCCTTTAAGTTCTACCATTGCTGTTACCCTCCTATTTATGTATAGAAAAAGCATGCTTAGGGCCCATGCTTCGACATTTGTATCGTACAAAAAAGGGGCCTGACTCATAGTATGCGTCAGACCCCGAATCACTATATATTGTAAACGGTCTATCTATCACGTAAAAGAGATGGAACATTCTTTTATATTATTCCATTATCACTTCTTATTTAAAAAAGATAAACAGAACAGGCAATCTCCTTCTTTTCGTAAACTGCCGAAATGCAGATTACAAATATGGAAGCCTTCTTGATAGATACGGGCTAAATTATCATAGCCTTCCCCGATATCCATAACCTTGTCCGCACTAGCAGTACGGTTTTTCACTTTTTGTTTAACCTTTACTGTAGCAGGCGCAGTTTCGACTTCCACAAGGCCTAACCGATTACGCAAGTGCTCGTTTTCCAGCTTGAGCGACTGATTTTCCTCAAGAATTTCAGCTAAGTTCTGCTTCAATTCTCCAAGCTGCTTATATAATTGGCCTATCTGGGTTTCCATATTGGTCACCGACTCAAAAATATCTTTCTTATCCACGCTCTCCCACCACCTTAATAATCTGTGGCTTGAATAGAAACGGCTCCCTCTTTTAGAATCTCATCTAGAGTATACTCTAATACTCTTTCCTGCTCGATTAGTTCAATCTGAAGTACGCGTTCTAGAATATTAAGCCCCACTACTTTGCCTTTGCCACCAGGCGTATTAATCATTTCACCTAAATCAGGAAGCATTTCCTTCGCACTTTCATACTCATCATTTTCATATTTCAGACAGCACATCAATCGACCGCATAACCCTGAGATTTTTGTAGGGTTTAATGATAAATTTTGATCCTTCGCCATTTTGATGGAAACGGGTTCAAAATCTCCAAGAAATGTGGAGCAGCAAAGCATTCTGCCACATGGTCCAATGCCACCAAGCATCTTTGCCTCATCCCTTACCCCAATTTGGCGCAGTTCTATCCGAGTTCTGAATATGGCAGCTAAATCCTTTACTAAATCACGGAAATCCACGCGACCATCCGCTGTAAAATAAAATACGACTTTATTTCTGTCGAAAGTATATGACACATCTACTAGCTTCATATCCAGCTTATGCTCAACGACTTTTTGACAACATATAGAGTAAGCCTCTTCTGCAGCTGCCTTGTTCTCATCAACAATAAGCTTATCTTTTGCATCAGCGACCCGTAGTACCTTTTTCAATGGCAGGACAACATCGTTTTCATCTACTTGCTTACGGGCTGTAACAACTCTACCGAATTCAACACCGCGGACAGTCTCCACTATTACAAAATCGTCCTTAGGAATAGCGAATTCACCCGGATCAAAGTAGTATATTTTGCCCGCTTTTTTAAAACGGACACCTACAACATCATACAAATCATGATCCCTCCTGCAAATTCAGCACAAGCTGTTCCATCAACAGCTGTGGATTCGTGTTGGACATCAGCTTTCTTTTTGCTTCCAAAATACACACCATATGTTCAGCAAGGCGTCTTGGGGAAAGATGAAGAGCGTGAGTTTCAAATTCCTTCAGTTTATTCTGGAATACAACGAAGTCCTTTTTGTCCAACTGAATGTATAATAAATCCTTATATATAAGAAGTAACAAATCAAGACCTCTGTCTACCTGTTCTCTTTCTTGGAAGTGTGGAAACCAATCCGTCTGAAGGTACAACAAGGCCTTCAATGAATTGAGTTTTAACACTTCATATAATTTTACCACTATTTTTTGAGCTTGTACAAACCATTCATCATTGCTTAGCTCGATTCCGGCTTCCACATTCTGTGTTATATGCGCGATAACCGAAGCAAGCTGTGGCTCTAAATCCTGTTCTACCAGCTTCCGTTTCACATTCTCCGGGGATAATGGCTTGAACGAAATCACTTGACACCTTGATAATATAGTCGGCAGAATCCTCTGAAGCTGTTCGGTCATCAATATTGCCACCGTACCGGCCGAGGGCTCCTCTAAAAATTTCAATAGACTGTTGGCTGCCCCAACCGACATTTTGTCCGCATCGGCAATCATATAAACCTTTCGATCGGCCTCTACGCTTTTTTTCGAAAATTCTTCTTGAAGCTCTTTAATTTGTTCCTTCTTTATTGAGAGTCCATCTTTTTCTATCAAATGGACATCAGGATGATTTCCACTTGAAATCCGTTTGCAATTCCTGCAAAGTTCGCATGGCTCATAACCTGCTTTTGGTGCTTCGCATAGTAAGCTTTTGGCAAAGGTTTTACTTATTTCTTGCTTACCTGTCCCTTTTTCCCCTTCAAATAAATACGCATGAGCGACTCTGTTCTTCGTTATGCTATTTTGCAGCATCGTCATTACCTGTGGCTGAATTTGACTCATATCCTGCCATGTTTTATCCAAAACCATCAACTCACTTACGTATATAAATTAATCAGAAGCCCTTTAATTTCACCAATCATTTCTAATATTTCAAGCGAGCTTTTCTCTTTATTAAGAATTTCCTCGCTTAATTCGACTAGTCTTGCATCTATCGTTTCTACGGTTTTCAATGGCCGGCTCTGACCATATTGGTTCCAGCTCGTCGATTGCTTCAGTTCCAGTCCATAATCGACCGCTTCCTTAACAAACCGTTTCACTAGTGCTTTATATTTTGCCAATTCCCTAAAAGTACGTGACCGAACTAAACGCTGGCCAGCCCCTTCAATGTCGCCTATCAAACGGTTTAAAGTTTGGATTTGCATTTTTTGATCCTGTGTCTGGACCAGTTGTTGAAATCTCCCGTTTCCTGTTTGGAACTGTTTGGCATCTTGTCTCGCTTTATCCAACTTAATGGGGATATCATGGTTGATTTTCATAATGAACCTCCATGCAGCTAACCGTTAAAATTGTAAAAAGTTTTCAACCGGTAGTACAAATATGGTTGCACCGCCTACTTGTATCTCCACTGGGTAAGGTACGTAGGACTCGGCATTCCCGCCCATCGGTGAAACAGGTGACACTAACTGGGATCGTGACTGACAATTTTGTTTGATGATCTGGATAGCTTGTTCAACACGTTCATCCTCTGTACCGATCATAAATGTCGTATTACCTGATTTTAAAAACCCGCCAGTGCTGGCAAGCTTGGTTGTTCCAAAATTATTTTCTACTAATTCATTCAGCAGCCGATGACTATCCTTATCTTGAACGACAGCAATGATCATTTTCATTCTCATCATCCTCCGGTTACTCTGAATTTTTTCATATCTCTATTATAGCAACTAGTCCATGCCCGGAATAGTATCCCGTTGAATAATATGGTAATCAATACTTTTTTTCTAAAATGTTTAACAAGCCGGCTTTCGATTCTTCAAAAACTTCATCAATTGTCCGGCCTGCATCCACGATAATGAAACGGTCCTTCCATCTATTTATAATGAACTGATACCCGTCATATACTTTTTTATGGAAGTCCAGTGCTTCAAGGTCCAACCGGTTCACTTCCCGTTCTCTATTGGATTGGATGCGCCTCAATCCTTCTTCAGGCATGATGTCAAAAAAGAACGTGGCATCCGGCATCATGTCTCCAATTGCGAATTTATTGATATTGTAAACCTCTTCTATATCCAAGCCCCTTGCATGGCCTTGATAGGCTAACGAGCTATCTATAAATCGGTCACAGAGGACTATTCCCCCTCGTTCCAACTCCGGCATGACCACTTCCACTAAATGCTGACGTCTTGCTGCGGCGTATAATAAAGCCTCTGTTCTCGAGTCCATAGCTGTATTCGCTTTATTCAAGATAACCTCCCTAATTTGCTCCGAAATGGGAACTCCTCCTGGCTCACGTGTTAATAGGACTTGGTAGCCTTCTTGTTGGAGGGCCTTGCCTAGCATTTGGGTGATTGTTGTTTTCCCAGCACCCTCAGGCCCTTCCATTGTTATAAAAATACCGCGTTTCATCGATGTACCTCCAAGGTTCTTTGTTTGTAGTATATCATTTTAACCATCCTGACCGCTTTCATAAACGATTAATTCTCCGTTTGAAAGGGAGGAACCGCCATGAAACCTGGATCCCAGGTCAAGCAGCCTCCTTAAGTTGGTTATATGCTCAGCAGTAATCATTTCCCCGGACATAATTAAAGGGATTCCCGGAGGATAAGGAATGACCATCTCGGCAGATACCTTACCTATGGCACTTCTCAATGCGGCCGGTCTCGATTTTTTTTGTTTCATGACGGAGTATGGCATTTCAAGACCCGTCATTGACCTTTCATCAAGCAAGCTAACAACTTGATTTGCTTTCCAGCTTCCAGTTCTGTCTTTAGTGGCGTTTTTTATATTTTGGACGATTTCAGAAAAAGGGAAATCGGTACCCATCTTTAATAAAGGCAAAATCATTAACACATTATTAGGATCAGCTAATTCTGTAAAAATACCTTTGGCTTCACACAACTGCTGTAACTCAAAACCACTTAAACCCATTGTTGATTGAATGACGACTTTCAATGGGTCTGCTGAAGTGCCTGGTGGCGCCTCTAATACTCTTATTGATTGTAGAGCGGCTAATTCACCTCTGAAACCTACTATCTTTTTAATTAGGCTATTTTTATCTTCTGATGTAAAAGAGGCTAAGTAGGCTCTTGCTAAATCGAGCGATCCCATAATTGGGTAAGATGGACTGCTCGACTGAAGCATTTGTAAATAGAACGATACTTCATCGGCAGCAACTAAGGATGAATTGAGATGAAGATATGACCCCATCGTCATAGCCGGCAATGTTTTATGTGCTGAATGAACAACGGCATCTGCACCTGCCAATATAGCTGATTTAGGAAAAGGACTTCCTAACTGAAAATGAGCGCCATGTGCCTCGTCTACCAGCACAGGGATTCCCCTTTGATGGGCAAGTCTCACGATTTCCGTCAAATCCTCACCGAGACCATAATAATTCGGATAGGTTACAATAATGGCTTTTACATCAGGATGGACACCTAAGGCTTCTTCCATTAATTTTGATCCTACACTGCCAGCAATGTCCCATTTCTCATAAAAGTCCGGTTGTAAAAAGATCGGTTGAACATTCGCTAACATCAAACCATGTAAGATCGATTTATGGCAGTTTCTTTGAACGAGTACCTTATCTCCTTCACGGCAGACCGCAAGGATCATCGCAATGTTACCTACGGTTGACCCATTAACCAGAAAATAACTCCTCTGTACACCATATAAATCAGCGAGTAGTTGCTCAGACTTTAAAATGGCCCCTTCTGGAGCATGCAGGTCATCTAAACCGTTTATCTCTGTAGCATCCAAACCAAGCAGTGGGTTATATAGAAATTGCCCTTTTTTACTGAACACCTGTCCATTTTTATGTCCTGGAACATGAAGGGATATTGGTTTTTTTTTATAAAAATCACTCATTGCATCGAACAACGGTGTCTGTGATTGATTCATTTTTCTCTTCCCTCAAATCATAGTATTTTATTATTTTATCAAATAAGTTCAAATTTATCTCATATTGCGGTGACAGAAAGGCAATTATGCAGGGAAAATATGAAAACATAAGTTGGATACGCAGCATTCATCCAAAAAAAGAGTCAGAGAATGAGGAAACAATCCATTCCTTCATTCTCTGACTCTCCAACTTTCCATAAACTATTTTTTCATGAAAATATTTCAGGATTAGTGATTTTTCTTAATTGCTTTAAGTAATATTTGTACCGGGGATCATTTGTATCCGTGCCGATCATATCCCTTTCACATTCCTCACAAATAAAGGTCGTATATAGATGTATTCCCATCCCTTTTATTTGTTCACAAACCACGCACGATTCCCCTGCCGTTGTTTTGGTTGTTGTTGCCAACATCTCCACCTCCATACCTGCATTCTCCCCAAAAACCATCGTTCGCATACATTAGTTTAAATAGTTTAAGAGAACCGGGGCTGCTTTTAACAATGTATGATGAAGATTTTCAATACGTGTATGTCTCTATAAAAGTTTCCATAATTGAAAAAACCACTATAACTACTGGTTTTTCTTTTTTTTAACGAAAAAAGACCAGCCGGATGGCTGATCTTTAAAATGGCTTGGCGGCGTCCTACTCTCACAGGGGGAACCCCCCAACTACCATCGGCGCTGAAGAGCTTAACTGCCGTGTTCGGAATGGGAACGGGTGTGACCTCTTCGCTATCGTCACCAAACATATCAGGAACGTTGTTCCTTCAAAACTAGATAATAAGAAGGTATTTCATTTTTCAAAAAGCGTTGGTTAAGTCCTCGATCTATTAGTATCAGTCAGCTCCACATGTCGCCACGCTTCCACCTCTGACCTATCAACCTGATCATCTTTCAGGGATCTTACTAGCTTGCGCCATGGGAAATCTCATCTTGA
>NZ_CAKKLV010000028.1 GCF_918698115.1 Peribacillus sp. Bi96 | reverse complement strand
TGTACAGCGGTCTCGTTGATTGATGCCCCATATTCGTTCATATATTTAAGTACCTCTAGTTTAAAGGGCAGAGTGTAATTTGTATAGGATGAAGCAAGTCCTTCCATCCCATGTTTTAGATAGCGAGCGACCCATCTTTTCAGAGGGGATAAACCTACATTTCTTTCTTGTGCAATGGATTTATAGGATTTTTCCCCTTCTAAGTACTCTAAAACTGCATGTAATTTTTCGTCTATCGTATATTTAGTCAAAAAAACTGCACCTCCAATTGTTAGATGTTGTCTAACAATTGGGGTGCAGTTCAACATTCGGTTCTTTTTATTGAAAGGACATGGATCTCCCATGCGTAATTCATGTGAAACACTTGCTTTGCGCAAATGAAATAATAAAAATAAAAGACTTTTAAGGTTTTTATACGAAGGGTTAAATTTCTCATGATATTTTCATTTTTGTTCAGTACACTAAGGGGTAGGTGGTGGTAATCATGAATAAAAGGATTTTGATTATAGAAGATGAAGAAAAAATCGCGAGGGTCCTAGAGCTGGAACTTAAACATGAGGGTTATCAAACTGAATCGGCTTTTACCGGAAAAACAGGTCTGGAGAAGGCGGAAGCAAAAGAGTGGGATTTAATCTTATTGGATGTGATGCTGCCCGAGTTGAATGGCATAGAAGTACTTAGGCGTTACCGGAAAAAGAATGACTCAACACCAGTCATCCTCCTAACGGCAAGGGATGCCGTACCTGATAAGGTGAATGGCCTGGACCATGGTGCAAATGATTATGTAACGAAACCGTTTGAAATTGAGGAACTGCTGGCCCGAATTCGAGCTTGTTTTCGTATGAATACAGGAAAAGTGCAATCTGATGATAAAGCGGATAGTCTCGTGGTTCATGATCTGCAATTAAATTTAGGAACAAGGGACATTCTCAGGCATGGCAAAAGGATTGAGCTGACTTCCCGCGAATTCGACCTGCTTGTTTATCTATTGCAAAATAAAAACCAAGTATTGTCTAGGGACCAAATCCTGACCAATGTTTGGGGGTATGACTTTGTAGGGGATACGAACGTGGTTGATGTGTATATCCGTTATTTACGGAAAAAGATTGATTATCCGTTTGACTTGCAGCTGATACATACTTATCGCGGTGTAGGGTATAGCTTGAAGGAGCCAATATGAAGATTCGGACGAAAATCCAATCGTATTCCAGTCTTTTTTTAAGCGTCATGCTCATATTGTTGAGTATCATCGTTTTAATCGCCTTTTTTTGGATATCAGTTGAGAGGGAACAAGATCTGCTTGAAGATCAAGCTTCATTGATTGAAGAGAATATCGTGACGAAAGATTTGATTTCCGGTGATCCCGATTTATTGGAGCCATATACCCCAGACGATGGAATGGTGCGGATATTTGACACTGATGGAAAGTTGGTAAAGTCATTTACGGATGAAGAAGACCTTGAGGGGCTTAAGGTTCAATCGGTTAACGAAAAAGGATTTGATTTAACGGAGGTTGACGGGGACTATATGTTGACTTACCGCCATCCTTATCCCGAAGAAGGGAAGAAGTTAGGGATGATCGAGGTTACACAGCCGCAGGATACGCTCCTTGATCATTTATCGACTCTCTCTCTTGTATTAGGTGGTGCATCCCTTTTTGTCATTCTTCTATCCATTCTTGCTGGTAAGTGGTTGGCCAATCAAATTCTTAAACCAATATCCATCATGAGCGGGACAATGATGGATATAGAGAAAAGTGGAGAATTCAAAAGGATACCGCTATCGGATCAATCAAAGGACGAGCTACAGGTAATGGGAGCTTCATTCAACATGATGATAGAAAGGCTGGAAAGGAATTATAATCAACAGCAACAATTCCTTTCGGATGCTTCACATGAATTGAAAACACCGATAACTGTCATTGAAAGCTATTCCTCACTATTAAAGCGCTGGGGAATGAAGGATGCGGCGATTCAGGAAGAGGCAGTGGAGGCGATCCATCATGAAGCGATCCGGATGAAACAGCTGACGGAACATCTTCTGCGGGCGGCTTCCCAAGCGGAACCTACAGTCGATTTGGAGGAAAAAATCGAGCTTATATCATTTTGTGAACAGATTGCCCAAACGTTTAGACGGACGGGCAAGCGTGAAATAAAGATCCAATCCGAGTTTAAGGAAATATTTGCTATGAGCATATCCAGTAAGCTTGAACAGGTACTGGTCATCCTATTGGACAATGCCATGAAATACAGTGAATCGGGAATAAGAATCATGATAAAACGGCAGGGAAATGATATTTTCATTGGCGTGAAAGATCAAGGTACAGGTATATCACCAGAACATCTCCCGCATGTATTTGAACGGTTTTATCGAGTAGATTCATCGAGGGCGAGGAAAACGGGAGGCAATGGACTCGGTCTTTCCATCGCGCGATCACTTGTCGAGTCATTCGACGGCAAATTGGAAATTCAAAGCGAAGTGGGAGTAGGAACGGTGGTGACAATCATTCTTTCTCATCAAATTCTAATCTAGCGTTCATGTTCGTTTCATGAAGAATGGTTATTCTTAAGGTAACAAATTAAAGGAGGAATTCATTCATGAAAAAACAGTGGAGCACGATAAAGGAAAGTATCATTCAAAGGAAAAAGGTAATCATGACGGTATCCATAGCAACCGTATTGCTTTTCGGCGGTGCTGCTGGAACGGCAGTATATGCAGTCAATAAGGATGCGCTATCAGAGGACGAGGCTGTCAAAATGATTTCAGAAAAACTAGGTGGGGAAGTTACTCAATTTGAAAAGGATTGGGATCAGCCAATGACCTATGAAATGACAGTTAAGACGAAAGAAGGCTATCAAGATGTGGACGTGGATGCTGAAAAAGGAGAGATTCTTTCTCAGGAGATGGAAGACGATGATGAGGAAGAAATGAGTACACAACAAGCGGTGGAAACGGCAAAAATCAGCAGTGATCAAGCTGAAAAGATAGCCCTGAAAAAGGTGGATGGCCAAATAACGGATGTAGAGCTGGATTCTGAGAATGGCATCCTTGTGTACGAATTTGAAATAAACCAGGGGAAAAAGGAATATGATGTAGTAGTGGATGCATCCACGGGAGAAATATTGAAAACCGAGTTGGATGATTAATCGAGTGATCGGTGAATTATGAATGACCTTGAACTGATATGTATGGAAGGATTTGCCATGAGGCAGATCCTTTTTTTAAACAATCTAACTTGCCAGGATGAACCGAAGTGGAATTTGTACGGGTATTGAAATCCCGCCCATTAACTAACCTCCAAGTAACATCATATTAATTTCTGCCTTCTAGATTGTTTGGCGCTTAGTTTCCCATTTTCCAACATCTAAATGATTAAGAAGGAATTAAATAGAGGCATCGCGAATAGGGCAATTAAGGAATCTTATTCAATGGAGGAATGGCAATGGGAAATTTAGAAATGGCGCTGTCCTTAAGAGGAAAGAAAGAATTCGAAAAATCCAATCGATTATTGATGGATCTGGCAAAGCAAAATCCCGTCGATGCGGTCATACAGTATCAATGTGCCTGGAGTTTGGATATTCTCGGACTGGAGGTAAAGGCGGTGCCCTATTATGAAGCTGCCCTCAAATTAGGTTTGCCGGAGGAAGACGCAAAAGGAGCCTACCTAGGGTTGGGTAGCACATATCGCACCATTGGGGAATATGAAAAAGCAAGACAGACATTGGAATCCGGGCTGACGATGTTTCCTGGGGATAAGGCTTTATTGGTATTCAGGGCCATGGCATTTTATAATTTGGGACAACATGATCTTGCGATGGAATCATTATTGAAGATAATTGCAGAAACCTCCAAGGATCAAGAAATACAATCTTATGCGAAGGCCATAGAATTCTATAGTGATAAACTGGATACAGTCTTCACATAATAGTGTTCATCCCCAAACTATCCACAAAGCCTGCATAAAACAAATCATTTTTACATATCCGAAATGAATTAATCGACAACATTCAACAAAAATGAAGGGCAATTTTTATCGATGGCTTGCTTTTAGCCATTTTACCGGATAAATGAATGTGGATAACCTTGAATTGTGGATAACTTTCTAGTGTTATTCACTACTTTTCCACAGGTCATCCACATATTCACGTTTATATGTTAAAAACACTGTAATCACGACTATGCAATCAGAAATTTGTTTTTGTAATGACTTAAGGCTAAAAGGGGATAAATATAGCGATAGCTATGATAATGGATATACAAAAAACCTGCCATTCCCTGCCCAGCTGGATAATCATTGGTCCAGCTATCTTTTTGACCGGCACGGATGAGATAGGAAATGCCCTTTTCAATTTCGGCTGTCGGCATATCGGATTGAGAAATCAATGCATCCACAGCCCAGGCTGTATGTGTCAGGGTACTGGCCCCGAGGGGGATATATTGTTCCTTGATGTCACTGTAACAAGATTCACCCCAGCCGCCATCTTTATTTTGAGTTTTTTTCAACCAAGCTAAGGCTTTTTGGATCGATGGATGTCGAGAGGATTGTCCTGCGGCCTTCATTCCAGTCAGTGCAGACCATGTGCCATATAGATAGCAGATTCCCCAGCGCCCATACCAGGATCCAGCATGCTCCTGGTTCTCCAATAGCCAATCCACCGCTCTTTTGCTGACTTCTTCAGGCTTCTTCATATTTGTATAGTTCCCTAGGAACTCCAGCGTTCTCCCTGTTAAATCGGCAGTCGAAGGGTCAGTCAGGAGATATTTGGAACCCTCTACAGGAATAAAATGCAGCCATTTATGGTCGTTATTCCGTTCGAAGGCAGGAAATCCGCCATCATCATTTTGCATGGAAATCGTGAAGGAGACGCCACGCTGCCAGCTGTCCCGATTATCAGGTTTTGTTTGCAGTTGTTTAGCCAACGCACGCAGTGAGGCAGTGGTATCATCCACATCCGGATTCATTGTATTTAAATCCGAGAACCCCCAGCCACCTGGAATTACGTTAGGGTTATGAATCTGCCAATCTCCATACATATAATGCTGGCGCGACAATAAGT
This sequence comes from Peribacillus sp. Bi96, assembly GCF_918698115.1. Classification (GTDB taxonomy): domain Bacteria; phylum Bacillota; class Bacilli; order Bacillales; family DSM-1321; genus Peribacillus. The sequence continues at coordinate 55,734 of NZ_CAKKLV010000028.1, read as the reverse complement.
ATTGATTTGCATCCTCAACAGTTTGGTCTTTGGAAGGGATTCCTGCTTCTTGAAGGGCGTAACTGATTAAGGAGGTATTCCAAACATGGGGCGTTGTAAACTGGATATGTGTATGACCGTCAATAGAGCAGGCCATTCCCTTCAAACCAGCAACCGCTTTTAAAATCACCGGATCGTTTTTCGAATACCCAATTGAAAGGAGGGCAAAAATCATGAAAAAGGTAGAACCGAAATAATTGTACAGCGTTCCGTCTGGTTCCAGCCTGTCGAGCATAAACCTTTTCGTTGAATCCAAGGCTAAGGAATGCAAATAATCCGGATATCCAATTAACGTTTTGACACCTGATTGAAGTTTGGAGAAGAAGGATCGAAATTCATCGGTACGATATTCCTCCCATGCATGTTCCTCTGAACGTTCCGCCCTTGTTTGAAATAAATCTTTTAAACTAGGTGTGTTCGAGGTCTTGATCTGAAACTTTTTATGACCAAGTAAAAGCAGTGGAATCAGGTTGACCCGTCCATATACGGAAAGATCAAATATGCTGACGAAAAAGGTTGGCGGCAGTAAGACAACTTCGAGAGGAATGGGGAAAAAGCGGGGCCATTTATATTGTCCGGTGACTGTAAGCATCATTTTGGTTAACAATTTGGCCTGTTTGATTCCACCTTTGGAAAGAATGAATTGTTTGGCTTTCCTCATATGTGGATCCCGCTCATTTCGGAGTCCGCTAAAAAGAAGGCCATAGTAGGCCTCGATCGTAACTGTAACGTTACCATCCTTCTCGTCTTGGAAAAGTTTCCATGACCCGTTATCCGTTTGCCTGCTTTCGATTCTTTTCACTAAAGCTTCTATAAGTGAAGCATCGTCCATATCTAAACTTTTCAATAATATAATCATATAGGCATCTGCCGTTATTCCAGTGTCAAAGGGATAATTCCACGAACCATCAGCGGATTGGTCTTGTTTTATGCAATCAACAAGACGGTTCATTTCCAATTGTACATGTTGGTTCAAAGACGTTCCTCCTCTAAAATATTTTCAGTTTATATGTATATTCGGACGTTCCATATTGCATTCAAGAAATCATTTTTCCGAACCGTTTCTGAACACATAAAACGCTTTGGCAATGAAAGCTGCCAAAGCGTCTTTTAGGTATTATTCAAGAAGCACTATTTAACCGGTAATGAAGACTTTTGCATATAGCGGTAAATCGGGAGTTCCTTCCCCTTGTCAGCAGGGATGAAATTGAATGTCACATAACTGTCTATCCCTTCAGGTTCGAGTGCAAGGGAGATGAAGTTGGCGTCAGGCTGTGCCATGTCAAATACATAGCTACCTTTTGGGATATCCCGCTTTTTCGATGTTACGGCGGTCGTGACTTCCCTTGTGGAATGTCCGCTTTCAAGTTCAGTTGACACCTTTAAATCCTTGACTCTGTAGCTTTCGACGGATACTTTCATCGATTTTTTTAATTTTTTCACTTCTACACCCAATAGCTGAAGTTTCTTGGCGATATCTTTATATTCAGGTGGAAGGATATAAGCTGTCGGCCTATCTCTAACAAGGGTAGGGTAGGCTTCAGTAGAATCAACCCAATCTATGGAGGTATCGGCCAGTTTAGCGTTCGCTAAATCGACTACTGTCAATTTTTGATTCTTAATCAATTTGTTTTCGCTGGTAATGACAATTTTGTCCTTATCATTTACTTTTCGCCCTTTTTGTACGACTTCATTTTCTGCCTGCTTAACCGCCTTTTTAACTTTATTAGCCTGTTCGGCAGCCGTTTTTATGAATGCCGCCTGTGCTGTAGCTTGTGCAAAAACACGACGTTTAAAGTCTGCACGGCCAATATTGATTCCCCTTGTTTCAATTAAATAGGTCATTGTATTTTTCAAACCGAGGGCGTTTCGGCCGATCCGAGCTTCCGTACTCCCTTCAGTGGCGGTGAGGACTCCTTCATCAGAAGTATCGAGTGTATAGTAATCGTGATAGGAAAGCTTTTCTTTATCCAATGTTTTAAAAACATGGGGTAAAAGCAGTTCATCGGAAGCCTTTCGTAGCTGTTCTGGAATATTTAAATTTTTGGCTGAGGAGATGAGTAAATCATAGGAAGAGATCGACCCATTTGCACCTACCTTTTTAAGGGGAGCGGGATTCACAGTGTATTCATGTACATCAAGAATGACCTCAGGTTCGTACTCGTCGATTGACTGGTGTATCGTCTGAACTTCAGGGTACTCGACTTTTAAATAATCCCTATTCGCATCCATGTCATTGGAGGTATATCGTTTGAACTGATAAGAGCCGTCTGGATTCACGCGTGGGACGATGGCAATATTCACTTTATCAAGCACATCACCAAGCTTGCCTTCAGCCAACCATTGTGCAAGGACTAATGTAGATTCACCTGCAGCGGGTTCATTGCCATGAATCTGACCTTGTATCCATATCAATGGTTTATGGGTATCATTTTTCAGCTTTTTTGAATCCTTGCTGAAAAGTAGCATCGGGATATCGCGTCCTTCTGTGGATTTACCTATCGTACTGACTTGGATGTTTTTATTTTTACGGGTGAGGGACTTGATATAACCAATCATTTCTTCTTGGCTCGTAAAGGCAATCTTGTCTTGATTAAAGGCAGGGGTCTTGAAAGAAACGTTAGGGTCAGGGAAAAGGTGGGAGAGGTTATCAGGTTGAATATAGCTTGGACCATTTCCATAATAAGGGGTGAAATCTTCTGCCTTGGCGATGGTGTTCTGGCCAGGCAAGCCAGTGACAAGACCTAGTGTGACAACTGATACGATGGTTGGTATGATTTTTTTCACGAACGTCCTCCTCATTTACCTTTTTCCATAAATTATCATATATATTGCTAGTTATACAGTATAAACGCTGGAAATAGTAAAAAACAGGAAGTATCTACTAGATTGATAAAGCCGTTCCATGGCTTGTAGCCCAGGAAGTACACTCGGCTGCTCTTTATATATAGAGTGAATTTCGCAGGGGATGTTTTAGAAGGTTTTCCATAATAGGTGACTCTGATTCATCCGGCTAAACAAACGATAATAAAATAGTTGAAAGTAAAAATAGGTACGGATCAAGCAATTAGCTTGGCCGGTACCTATTTTAATTCAGCTTGTAACTGATGTAAAAGATCCTTTGAATCTTCCCCGCTCATTATTTGGCCGTTCACTTTTGCGTAGGGGGTTGTCTTACAAAGTTTACATTCACTTAAGCATTCATATTCCTTATATTGAATCCTCGGATTCGCTAGGAACTTACCATATTCAGTAACAGTTTGTTCATTAAGGAAGCGATCTAAATTATTTTGGCAAAATTCAATCTGGATTTTCTCTTTTTTAGTGAACACTTTGGAAAGGAAATTTTTCATCATATCGCTACTTTCGTTAGAAGAGTAAATATTTGTTATTTTGATTTTATCATTTTCTGTAACGAAATGCATGAAAGGATAATCCAAATTCACTACAAAAGACTATCCAGAATTTATCAAAGTAATTCCCTTGTATATGTTGACACCTGTCAAAGTAATGATAGAATAGGAGTTAATGTAATAATGATAATGAATCTCATTATCACAAGTGGAAGATCCTTGTAACTGATGATTCTGTTTCAATAGGTGTTTACAATAGTCTGTATTCATATATCTTTAATTAAAAATATTATCGCTGTATTTACTGAGATAGGAAGAGTAGGAAATGTAGATGAAGATAAGATATTTAGTCATGGCGTTAATTGTTTTATCATTTACTTCATTATTCATTGGTGTAAAAGATATTACCCCTCTTGATTTATTGAATCTAAGTGATGATAAAGTGCAAATCATGCTGCAAAGCCGTTTTCCTAGAATGGTGACAATAATCATTGCCGGCGTGGTGATGAGTATAAGCGGCCTGATCATGCAGCAATTGAGCCGCAATAAGTTTGTGTCACCGACGACTGCCGGTACCATGGATTCTGCAAGGCTTGGACTTCTTCTTGCCATTATCATTTTTCCATCGGCAGCACTTATCGAGAAAATGGCATTCGCTTTCATATTCGCATTGGCAGGTACATTCTTGTTCATGAAAATTCTTGATCAAGTTAAATATAAGGATACGATTTTCATCCCATTGGTTGGTTTGATGTTTGGCAATATCGTCGGATCCATCGCGACTTTCTTTGCCTATAGATATGATTTGATCCAAAGCCTCAACACTTGGATGAATGGGGACTTCTCGATGATCATGTCGGGAAGGTACGAACTTATATATGTAAGTATCCCTCTAGTCATTCTCGCATACTTCTTTGCCAATAAATTCACTGTGGCAGGGATGGGTGAGGAGTTTGCTATCAACCTAGGACTCAATTATAAGCTTATCGTCAATTTTGGGTTAATCATCGTTGCTTTATCCTCAACTGTCGTCCTGTTAACGGTGGGAACGATTCCTTTCATAGGCTTGATCGTACCAAATATTGTATCCCTTTACCTTGGTGACAATTTAAAAAAGAGTCTTTCTCATACAGCATTGCTAGGGGCAGTATTCCTATTGATCTGCGATATTCTGGGCAGGATCCTCATATATCCATTTGAAATCCCGATCGGACTCGTAGTTGGTGTGATAGGAAGCGCCGTATTTATCTATCTGATAATGAGGAGAAAGGCATATGAATAATAAAATTAGAATCATTATATTAGCTGTTCTTGCAGCAACTTTAACGGCAGGTTATATCTTTTGGGACCTTGGCCCGAATTGGGATTATGCACTGCCCAGAAGGGTTATCAAAATCATCGCCATCATCGTGGTTGGTTGTGCAATAGCTTTCTCAACAGTGATTTTCCAGACAGTCACGAATAATAAAATCCTGACACCAAGCATTTTAGGGTTGGACTCCATGTATATGCTGATCCAAACGGGAGTGATTTTCCTCTTCGGTTCAACGCATATCATGATCATGAATAAAAATCTCAATTTCCTGATTACACTTGCGGCCATGCTTATTTTTTCCAGCCTGCTGTTCAAGTTCATGTTCAAGAAAAACCGCAATATTTACTTCCTATTGTTGATCGGCATCATCTTCGGGACCTTATTCGGCAGCATGTCTTCATTTATGCAGGTATTGATTGACCCGAATGAATTTCAAATCATTCAAAATAAAATGTTCGCAAGCTTCAATAATGTCAACACGGACCTGTTAACGTTAGCCATTATTCTCATGATAGCTGCAATGATCTATTTCATGAGATTTTTGAAGTATTTAGATGTCATGTCCCTTGGAAGGGACCAAGCCATAAACTTGGGTGTGGATTATGATTTTGTCACGAAACGGGTTTTAATCGTTGTTACGATTTTAATTTCCATTTCAACGGCCCTGATCGGTCCGATCACGTTCCTCGGATTACTTGTTGCAAATGTGGCTTATCAATTCATTAAGTCCTATCAACATAAACATATCATCCCGGGTGCAATGCTGATCAGTGTGATTGCCTTGGTCGGCGGCCAATTCATTGTAGAGAGGATCTTTACGTTCTCTACCACATTGAGTGTCATTATCAACTTTGTTGGCGGTGTCTATTTCATCTATCTTCTATTAAAGGAGAATAAATCATGGTAGAAGTGAAAAATTTATTCAAAAAATATAATAATAAAACGGTTGTCGAGGATGTTTCCATTGAAATTAAGAAAGGGAAAATCACTTCCTTCATCGGTCCTAATGGAGCGGGGAAAAGTACAGTCCTTTCGATGATCAGCCGGCTCATTACCCGGGATTCGGGAGAAGTCTTGATTGACGGCAAGGATATGGGGAAATTCAATAGCAATGAACTTGCAAAAAAGATCGCCATCTTAAAGCAGGCTAATCACATCAATATCCGTTTAACGATTCGTGAACTCGTCGCCTTTGGCCGGTTTCCCTATTCACAAGGTAAACTGACTAAAGAGGATTGGGTTTATGTCGATGAAGCGATTGAATATATGGAGCTAGCCGATATGCAGGATAAATTTCTTGACCAGCTTAGCGGCGGACAACAACAACGGGCATTCATTGCCATGGTTATTGCACAGAACACGGAGTATGTACTTCTTGACGAACCTTTGAACAATCTGGATATGAAGCATTCCGTCCAAATCATGAAGGTATTGAGGAGATTGGCTGATGAATTAGGAAAAACGGTCATTATCGTCATTCATGATATTAATTTTGCTTCCTGTTATTCCGACTATATTGTCGCATTGAAGGATGGCAAGGTTGTTCATAATGGACCTACCGAACAAGTCATTAATTCGAATGTATTAAAGGAAATCTATGATATGGATATTGAAATCCAAAATATCAATGACAATAAGATTTGTGTGTACTTCACTTAAGTTTCATGCCATTTGGTTTTAAATTACTTTCAGTTCGTAACCGTTCCAGGATCATTTTGTACCCTCATTAAGCTATTAATAGTTGGCGGGCGCCCAAGATAATAGCCGCTTCCTGTTTATATGGCAGGGAATAATGGTGAGGGGATTCCTGGAAAGGTGAGGATTCAATATGTAATTTTAAATAATAAAATATTTTTCGAGGTGACCATAATGATTAAGAAGTTATCTTTACTGCTTTTAATTGCAATGCTGGCTGTAGTGGCTGTAGCTTGTGGAGCAGATAAGGAAAAAGAAGAATCAGGCACGAAGAAAGAAAGTGCTAAAAGCGAAGAAATTACAGTTAAGCACCAACTAGGGGAAACGAAAGTAAAAACAAACCCTAAAAAAGTCGTTGTATTCGATATGGGTGCTCTTGATACTCTTGATAAATTGGGTGTGGAAGTAGCAGCTGTTCCTCATGATGGCCTTCCAAAATACCTTTCTAAATATGAAGGCACAACTGAAAATGCTGGCGGATTAAAAGAGCCTGACTTCGAGAAAATCAACGAAATTGCTCCTGACTTAATCCTGATTTCTGGCCGTCAATCTGAAGCATATGAAGAATTAAGCAAAATTGCCCCTACTGTATTTGTGGGTGTAGATACAACAAAGTATATGGAATCCTTTAAAGAGAACGTAACACTTTTGGGTAAAATCTTCGATAAAAAAGAAGAAGCAGCTAAAGAATTGGCAAGTGTTGAAGAAAACATTAATGCTTTGAAAGAAAAAGCTCCAACTGACAAAACTGGTTTAATCGTTCTTTCCAGCGGTGGAAAAGTAAGTGCTTACGGACCCGATTCAAGATTTGGAATCATCCATGATGTATTCGGAGTACCTGCAGTAGATGATAAATTGGAAGTATCGACACATGGTCAAAGTATTTCTTTCGAATACATTGCTGAAAAGAATCCTGACTACCTATTCGTTGTAGACAGAGATGCGGTTGCCGGCGATGGTGCTGCAGCGAAAACAACAGTTGAAAATGACATCGTGAAAAATACAAAAGCTTTCAAAGAAGGCAACATCATTTATCTTGACCCTAACTACTGGTACTTATCAGGCGGCGGATTAGAATCCGTTGATGAGATGGTTACAGAAGTTTCAAAAGGTCTTAAGTAATATAAATATGGTTTAAAGCAATCCTGTCCTCGATCGAGGGCAGGATTTTTTATTTTTTTATAATAAAGCTGGCTGGAAATATATATACATAACAAGAGTTCAAAAATTCATTTGGATTGGACATCATAAAAAATGAGGAAATTAAACGTGTGTATATAACGGCTTATAGCGTCTTCCTATCTCAAGTAGGGGAAAAAGGACAAGGCTAATATAACACGCCTTTTGTAGGCTGCCAGGGCTCATTTGAGAGGTCTCGAAAGAAAATAAGGACTACATTACACAACCGAGGGGAAAAGTTTCTTCCTATTATAATGCCGCTTTTGTTTAAAATCATGATGTACGTTCTTGCATGAATGTTTCAGGATGGCTTTTGTACTTTTAATTTCAGTAAAAAGTGGAAAATAGAACCTTTAATGGGTTGAAAAATATCCACGATAAGTAAATCATGGACATCGATTAAACATAAGAAAAATCGAATTGGCGATGCTTTTCTCTTAAGGATATAAAGGAAATACTTGATGCCATATACTTTCAAGGGGAGATTAAATTAAAAAAGGAAAAATTTTAATGAAAAGAAATCAATACGGGAATGCTGTCGATATTACGCGAACTGGAAGAATGAAACAAGCTTCAAAACATTTGTTACATAATGGAATTTCAGAGTGTGAGGATCAGTTAGAAAAATGGGGGAGGCTAGGGCAGGCATTTGTTTTGAAAGGTATTTAAAAGCACGAGGGAGCCTGCCACAATGCAGCTGTCGAATTATCGGGAAAGGAATCCTGGGTATAGCTAATAGCTTTCAAAGATCCAAGAATAATATCTTTACATATTTTGTAATGTGCTGGTGTTTTTATAAAGAGTCGTTTATAATGGTAAAAGCCTGAAGGACGTAAAACTTATAAGTGACTGTCATCAGCAGTCACCGCAAAAAGTTACGGTGATATTTATTGGATTAAGACATTGAGTTCCTATATATTTGTTATAGGCGCGCTGAGCATTTGAGACGGGCGAAGCTCTGTTATTTTTCAAAGGCTTGTTCATAAGCTAAAGAAGTATTCTGGATATAAGAGTTATGGATGTGACAAAAGGTGGTTTTCACAATCTTGACTATCCGAGTGTAAGAATGCTATCATAAGTTTTGCGATTTTCCGTCTTTTGTAAGAATGTAAAAATTTATATAAATAAACCACTAGATTAATAGAGGTGAAAGCATGAATAATTTTCTTAAAAAAAGCCGGCATTTATTTGCAGATAACATACTAGGCTTTTTCTTTATTGCAGTAGTCTTGTTTTGGATAAAAACTTATATTGGATATCGAGTTGAATTTAACTTAGGTCTTGAAAATGGCCTGCAACAGTTCTTACTGTTCATAAACCCGATTAGCTCAGCCATTTTATTCTTTGGCCTGGCACTATTGGCTAAAGGGAAAAAATCGTTTAAATGGATCATCAGGTTAAACTTATTGTTGTCACTATGGTTATTTTTCAATATTGTTTACTACCGTTCATTTACCGATTTCATTACAATACCAACCTTGACGCAAGTGCAAAATGCCGGGGATTTGGGACCGAGTATTTTAGAATTATTTAAAGCTCATGATGTATTTTATTTCCTTGATACGGTTCTTTTGATTGTATTGTACAGATTCAAAGGCTTTAAAGTGGAAGACTTCAAAGTTAAACGCCGTACAGTTGGAATGGTTTACCTAGCGGGACTTGCAATTTTCGCAATCAATTTAGGACTTGCTGAAAAGGATCGCCCGCAATTATTATCAAGAACATTTGACCGGAACTATATCGTCAAATATTTGGGCATGTTCAACTATACGGTATATGATGCCGTTCAGAATACTAAAACATACGCTCAGCGTGCAACTGCAAACAGCACGGATATCGCAGAAGTGGTCAACTATACAAAGGCAACAAGCGCTGAACCGAACCCTAAGTATTTTGGTGCAGCTAAAGGGAAGAATGTCATCTATCTGCATTTGGAATCCATGCAGAATTTCTTGATTGATTATAAATTGAATGGGGAAGAAGTAACTCCATTTCTTAACTCACTTGCACATGATAAATCAGATTTCATGCACTTTGATAATTTCTTCCATCAAGTAGGCCAAGGTAAAACGGCGGATGCAGAATTCATGCTTGAAAATTCACTGTTCGGTTTACCACAGGGGGCAGCATTCACAAACAGATCCCAAAATACGTATCAAGCAGCACCAGCGATTTTAGGACAACAAGGATACACATCTGCTGTGTTCCATGGTAATTACAAATCTTTCTGGAACCGGGACAATATGTATAAGTCTCTTGGTTTTAATCAGTTCTTCGATGCAAACCATTATAATATGGAAAATAAAGAGGAAGTACTAAGTTATGGATTAATGGATAAGCCTTTCTTTAAAGAATCGATTCCAATGTTAGAAACGCTTAAACAGCCTTTCTATACAAAATTCATAACAGTATCTCATCATTTCCCATATGCCATGGACCAGGAAAAAGCAACAATCGGTAAACAAACGACAGGCGATGCTTCGGTTGATAATTACTTCCAGACTGCACGCTATGCCGATGAGGCGCTTAAAGAGTTTTTCGATTATCTGAAGGAATCTGGTCTATATGATAACTCGGTAATCGTAATGTACGGAGATCACTATGGTATTTCCGAAAACCATAAAGAAGCCATGTCGAAAGTGCTTGGCAAGGATGTTGGCGCATTTGAGAATGCCCAATTGCAACGTGTACCATTATTGATTCATGTTCCAGGTGTTGAAGGCGGGGAAATGCACCAATACGGAGGACAGATTGACCTACTTCCGACTTTATTGCATCTGTTAGGTGTTGAATCTAAAGATTATGTACAATTCGGTTCGGATTTATTGTCAAAAGATCATAATGAAGTAGTACCTTTCAGGAATGGCGATTTTGTAACACCAGATGTCACTTCCATTAAAGGGAAATACTACGATACGGATACAGGGGAATTGGTCGAGGAAAATGATGACATCCTCAATTATAAAAAGAGAGCTGAAACGATGCTCAATTTATCCGATAAAGTAGTGAACGGGGACTTACTCCGTTTCTATACTCCAAATGGTTTTAAACCGATAGACCCTACTGATTATGATTACACATATGATGAAGAAGGTTCAAAGGAAGATAAGACCGATAAATAAGGCTTTACGAAAAAACAGGCAGGAAGCAAAGGCTTCCTGCCTGTTTTTTATATGCATTAGATCATGCTTGATTGGTCATCATGGCAATATACTTTTTTATTTCTTCAGGCTTTCCTGCATACTTTTCTTCACGCTTTACGTCTTTCAACATTTTATCTTTTGCTTTCATCAGGATTTCTTCACCCATAGCTTGTGGCACGACGACGACACCATCTACATCCCCTATGATAATATCACCTGGAAATACGGTGACACCTCCACATGAGATCGGGATATTGGTTTCCCCTACACCGGCCTTACCACTTGATGCAACGGTCGTCCCTTTACTGAATACAGGGAAATTCAGATCTTTGATGGCTTTCAGATCACGAATGACACCATCGACTACGAGAGCGCCAATTTCCATAGTCTGCATCATGCCTACAACAAAGTCCCCAGCTATTGCCCGGTATGTATCTCCTTTGCTATCAACGACTATTATATCGCCCGGACGAGCCTCACCGATTGCTTTCAAGACGGCAGAATTATCACCTACGGGCACCTGTACCGTTAAAGCTCTTCCTGCAACATGATATTCTTCTTTTAAGGGTTTAATGCCCGATTCCAGATTGTTCAATCCTTCCATTGCATCCGAAATGGCTGTGGTGGGTAAATTCCTGAACTGTTGAATAAGAGTATCCATGAATATGATCCCTCCTTGAGTGTTTGAATATAGCCTAATTATACACAATTATCACAATTTTCTAATCATTAATTTCAAGGCGTTTTATTCAAGAATGATAAATGTGGAGAAGTGATATATGGAGGGTGAGGGAGCGTATGACTCAAGGAGTTCAAGGCAAATCCCTGTTTAATCAAACGTTTGATTAAACTTTATGGGACGGGAGGGTAAAATGAAATCCCCTTTTGCAGCATGTGTGATAGCCTTGGTTGGACATAGTCTTTCTAGATAGGGATCATGTTATATCGTTTAGAAAAAGTACTTGTAGACTGGATTCGAATGAGTGTGGATCATTCATCTCTCGACGCCTATTTCAAAAACAGAGGGTAACTGACCAAATAAAGAGCGGTTATAAGGATATCATCGAGTATCGGTTTTTCATGTTCATGAATGGAGTATACTATAAGCTGCTGTGTGCAGCCTTCAAGTTCCGTATGTGTATAATAGTTTGTTTCATTCCCTAGTGTCACCAAGCGGAAAATGTCAGTATTCCCTCTAACCTCTTCCTGATACGAATGCAAGTGTAGCGAAGAGGTATTTAATGGAGCCTGTTTACGGATGTTCACTAATGAGGAATCAACATTCGTCAAAGTAAGAGCAATACCAAGACAGAGGTTGCCAATGTAAGCCAAATTGGACTTAAAATTTCTGGATGAATGATTAAAAAAATGATTCCTGCTATGGTGGCAGCCTGCTGTATCGTTAGGTGTTTAATAAAGTGTATCCCAGCTTTAAAACAGGCTTTAAGCAGAGGCATATGATTCATTTTCATTCCTCCTTTTTCTTTCTTTCAATAATATGACCAGGCATAAAAGAAAATACATGGGGAATCGTTTTCTGCTTAAGTGTTACGGGTATAGTAAAGGTAAATAATGAAGGAGGAATCATAGGTGATTATTGTATACATTAGTCTTGCCCTCTTTATCGGATCAATTATCTATTTAGCTTTTTTCGCTTTCAAAACATTTAAGGAAACGAAGCCGACAATCGAAAATGTGACTGAAACGGTTACGCGCATTCAGGCAAAAACAGATCAGATTAAATCAGAGACAGATCAACTCGCCATGACACAGCAAGAAATCACTGAAGATGTACAATATAAAAAAGAGGCCGTTCAATATACAGTCGATGCTGCTAAACAAACACCTGAGCCCTTTAAACATATTTGGTTTTCAATTAAAGGTGACAAGTTAAAGCTAAGAAACAGAAGCGATGCATAATAAAATGATTAACAGGAATGGTCCAACAGTAATGTATAAAACGGAGGGAAAAAGCCCAGGAGGTTATGCTTCATGACCTTTTGGGCTTTTCCTGTAATTGGATGGATTCAAGTGGTTTAGTGTTCGTTGGTTTTGGTAGGAATTATCAGTCTGAAGGTCATTTCTTGTGAATAATCAACCCACTCCTTGCAAATAGTAATGTTAAACAATTTGAGAGGAGTGAAAAAATGAATTACAAAGCGATAGTATCAAGTGCGATGATGCTTCTACTGATTACTGGTTGTGCTACGAATAATAAGGAAGGTGCCAGTGAGAATCTTGGTCTGAATCGTACTAATCAGAATAATTATGATAATCCGATGAAGGTTAGCGACACAAGGCAAAATATAAATGATAATCAAAATAATGATAATGGCGTAAACGATATGAGGGTATCTGATGATATCTCAAATCGCGTCGAAGCCTTGAAGGATATAAAGAGCGCCAAAGTCATTGTGACTGACCATCATGCATATGTAGGTGCTGTATTAAATGACGATGCAGATAACGATAAGGATATCTCGGATGACCTGAAAAAAAGAGTAGCTGATGCAGTAAGGGGAGCCGACCCATCTGTAGACAAAGTGTATGTGTCGACTAACCCTGACTTTGTTCAAAGAATGAATGGATATGTGAATGACATTCAGAATGGAAAACCCGTTGCAGGATTCGTTGATGAGTTCCGTGAGCTTGTAACACGCATTTTTCCAAGCTCAAGGTAAAAGGTGAAAAATTAAATGAATGAAAAACAAAGACCTATCCGAGGATTTATTCCTAACTCCGGATAGGTCTTTTCCTGTTTTAAGGAATGAAATAACCATGGGTAACACAATCGGATCGGTCTTATGGATATCGGCATTCATGACTAACTTTATAGAGGGTGGTTACAATAATTGGGTAAGCTAAAAAACAAAAGGACAGGGAATAGGAGGTGGAGTAATGAAGTTTTTTAAGGGCAAAGAGGAAACGGATGCAACAGCTTTTCAGGATAATTCTAAGGATTTTTTTGAACTGCTTAAAAGGTTTGAAGCATCCAATGATTTTCTTACCTTCCAATTCCCGAATGAAGATGGGTATACCATTTCCTACTTTAAATCACTGGTTAGTGCGCAACAGCTCCACGAACAAGTATTGGCGGTCATCTCTAATCAACCAAAAAAGGATCTACAACAATTAAAAGACGATATTCCAATGGAAGATATAAAAGAGACAACGGATATAAGCGTCATTAAAAGGTTGGTTTTGGCGGGTTCGATCATGATCCGATACAAAAAATCTGATGGAAAGTGTTTGCTGATTCCATGCGGTCAAAGTGTGAAAAGGCAAACATCCATACCTGAGTCGGAATATACGGTCGCTGGCCCTAAGGAAGCCTTTGTTGAATCGCTTGATACGAATTTGAATCTAATTCGTAATCGGCTGCCCATTCCTGAATTGCAGTCCAAGGAATTTCGGGTAGGGAGCATCTCACAAACAAGGTTAGTCGTTCTTTATATAGATGGCATTGTTAATCAGCAGCTCATTGATACAGTCATGCAAAGAATAGATGATATAGATTATGATACGATCGTCGATATTTCGTTTGTAGGCCAGATGATCACGGATAATCGAAATTCGATGTTTCCGCAGCTCATTGATACTGAACGTCCTGACCATTTGGCCAGTGTATTATCGGAAGGGAAAATAGGGATAATGCTTGATGGGTCGCCACATGCATTAATTGGCCCCAACACCATCATTTCGTTTTTTTCGTCATTTGAAGATTATTTTCAAATTTGGAATCTTGGTACTTCATTTCGTTTGATTCGTCTTTTCGCCGTCCTCTTTTCCATTTTATCTTCGCCTCTGTATGTTGCCGTTTTAACCTATCATTATCAGGTGATCCCGACAGATTTGTTGCCCATTTTGATATCCTCCAGGGGAGTGATCCCTTTTCCACCGATCTTGGAAGCAATCGTTCTTGAAGGAACTATTGAATTACTGAGGGAAGCGGCGGTAAGGCTTCCTGCTAAGGTTGGCTCCACCATCGGTATTGTTGGGGGTATCGTCATTGGTTCAGCCGCTGTTGAAGCAGGATTTGTCAGTAATGTCCTATTGATGCTTGTCGCTTTGGCTGCCCTTGCTTCATTTACGTTGCCGATTTACCAAATCAGTAATACGATTCGTCTGATCCGCTTCCCTTTTCTATTTGCAGCTCAATTATACGGACTGTTTGGATTGGCTTTATGCAGTGCATTCATTTTAAGTCATTTATTGAAATTGACGTCGCTTGGCAGTCCATATTTAGAACCTCTTTACCCGTTAAGGTTACCTGACTTTAAAGATAGTTTAATTCGCCTGCCTTTTTCAAAGCAGATAAAACGCCCACAATTTCTGCGGACGGAAGATCGAATAAGGATAAGAAAGAAGGCAAAAACTCAAAACTCTCAAAGTGATATTGATGAATAAGACGTAGAAAGCGGTGAGTAGTATGGAAGTGAAACCAAATGAAACGAAATTAATTTCTCCCTTTTTAGTTTTTTTCCTCATGCCCGGTATGCAGATTGGAGTAGGGATATTGGGATTTGAACGGGTCATAGCGAAAGAAGCTGGGCAAGATGCCTGGATATCCGTCATAATTTCAGGATTAATCATAAATATTCTTCTGTGGATGTGTTACAAAATTTTAGGCAGGGGTCCACAAACGCTTGATTTGATCGCCATCCATCAAGATTTGTTTGGTAAATGGGTAGGAAATGGTTTCAATATTTTGTTCATCCTCTACTTTATCTTGATTTCCATCATTATTATCAGGACTTATTTAGAAGTCATTCAGGTTTGGATGTTCCCTAGTGTTAATGTTCTCATGCTATTAACCATCATTCTTATTCTCGTGTATAGCTATGTTGTGGGAGGGTTCAGGGTCATTACTGGCTTTTGTATAATCGGACTTATTATCGGATCGCCGTTATTTCTTTTGAATTATTTCCCACTTAAGCATGCCCACTTCGAAAACTTGGGTCCCTTTCTTGATCATTCTTTTTTGGAAATCATGAAGGCTTGTAAGAAGATGACCCTGAACTATCTTGGTTTTGAATTGATCCTGATTTATTATCCATTCATAAAAAGGCGTGAACACTCTCAAAAGTGGGCCCAATTAGGGGTGGTGTGTACAATGCTGATTTACTTAGTAACCATTATTGTTTCATTAGCCTACTATCATCAGGAACAGCTGAAGGATGTAATTTGGGCAACTTTGACGTTATGGAAAATTGTAGACCTTCCATTCATTGAAAGGTTCGAATACATAGGGGTTTCCGTATGGATGTTCATGGTTCTCCCGAATGTTTGCCTAGGGATATGGGCAGCGAGCAGAACAGCAAAAAGGGTATTCGGGGTTAGACAGAGGAAGATGCTAGTTTTCATCCTGCTTGTCATTTTAGTGTCCTGTTTTTTCTTAGATAACCGCAATAAGATCGATAGGTTTAACACACTCTTTTCTCAAATAGGTTTTTATATCATTTATTTGTACATTCCTCTTTTATTCATATGGCAGTCGATCGTTTATAAAGTAAGGGGTCATAAACCATGAAATTCCATTTGCTCTTGATTACATTAGGTTGCTTCTTAATGACGGCTTGCGGGGTGGAAAAGCAAATATTAGAAGATGTTTTAATTGCTGAAATCGTTGGTTATGATGATGCCGGCAGTAATAAAATTAAAGGTACGGTTGTTGTCAGCGTTCCTCAGCCTGGTGAGGAAAGTCTGGGTAAGGAAGTATATGAAGCGATCACCCATGATGTAAAGGCAGCTCGTCAGCAAGAAAATGCAAAAACACCATTTCCAATTGTCGGCGGGAGACTGACAGTCATTCTTTATGGCGAAGAATTGGCAAGAAAAGGTTTGAATGATTACGTCGATACATATAGGCGGGACCCAATGGTGGGACGGGATTTGTATTTAGCGATCGTCCATGGAAAAGCGGAGGATTTAGTTAAAATGGAACTGAAATTAATTAAAACTCCAGGGGTTCAAGTGAAAGAGTTGATCGAACAGAATATCAGGACTAATTTACCTGATGTAGATTTGCACAGGTATTTATATGCATGTCATGGTAAAGGAATTGATCCGGTCTTGCCGCTATTGGAAACAGCGGAAGAGCGAATACGGGTAAAAGGAATCGCCCTGTTTAAAAGGGACAGGTATATTGGTAAATACATTCCTTATGAGGATGGATTTTTATTCAAGGTCCTTAGTGAAAACTTTAAGCTGGGGAGCTATGAGATTAAATGGAAGGAAAATGAATATACAGAAATCAATAACGTGGAATCAAAAGTCCATTATGATATTTCGAATGCAAATCAAAATCCGAAGGTCAGGATTGAAGTGAATTTAAAAGCGAATCTGCTAGAGGTTCAAGGTTATGACTTGGGCAATCCGGTTGACGTGAAAAAAATTGAAGCTAAAGCAGAACATGTCATGGGTGAAAAATTAAATGAGATGGTAACTATGTTTCAGGATAACAATATAGATCCGATTGCACTTGGTGATATGGCTAAAAGTAAAACAAGGGATTTCAATCTAAAACATTGGGAGATAGCATATCCTCATATTCCAATTGAAGTGGATCTGGATATTGAAATGATTCAAACGGGAATAGCGGAATAAAAGAAGAATATTCTGAAGTTTTCCTCTTTATAATAGGGGTATTGGTGTAAATGTCAATGCGTTTAAAGAAGGGAGGAAAGGCATGTACAAAACATGGTGGAAAGAGGCAGTTGTGTATCAAGTGTACCCCCGGAGTTTTATGGATAGTAATGGAGATGGGATAGGGGATTTAAATGGAATATTGATGAAACTAGATTATTTACAGGAGTTGGGTGTGAATGTGTTATGGCTCTCACCTGTTTATCAATCTCCTAATGATGATAATGGGTATGATATCAGTGACTATCAATCAATCATGACAGAATTCGGAACCATGACTGATTTTGAATTGTTGCTGAAGGCCGTGCATGAACGAGGAATGAAAATCATAATGGATCTTGTGGTCAATCATTCCTCGGATGAACATTCTTGGTTCATGGAATCCCGATCCTCAAAAGATAATCCAAAGCGTGATTTTTATATTTGGAAACCTGGGAAGAATGGAGCCGAGCCAAATAATTGGGAGTCCATTTTTAAAGGTTCGGCATGGGGATATGATGAAGGAACGGATGAATTTTATTTACATCTATTCAGCAAGAAACAGCCGGATTTAAACTGGGAGAACCCTAAGCTTCGTGAAGAAATCTACAGCATGATGACCTGGTGGTTGGATAAAGGTGTCGATGGTTTTCGGATGGATGTCATCAACTTCCTCTCAAAAGATCAGAGCTATTCAGATGGAACCGTTCATCATGAGAAGAAGTATGGCGATGGAAGTCCTTTTTTCCTGAATGGCCCGCGTATACATGAGTTTTTACAGGAAATCAATCATCGGGTCCTATCTGGATATGACGTGATTACCGTTGGGGAAATGCCAGGCGTCACCCCGGAGGAAGCGCAATTGTTCACAGGAAAAGATCGTAATGAGCTACATATGGTCTTTCAATTCGAACATATGGATTTGGGGGGCGGACCAGCAGGGAAATGGAGTAACGATAAGTGGAAGCTAAGCGATTTAAAGCGTATTCTATCCAAGTGGCAAACTGGTTTAGAGGGCAATGGCTGGAACAGTTTATACTGGAACAACCATGATCAGCCCCGGATTGTCTCAAGGTTTGGGAATGATGGAAAGTACCGTATTGAAAGCGCAAAGATGCTTGCCGCTTGTCTTCATATGCTTCAAGGGACACCATATATATATCAAGGGGAAGAGCTGGGCATGACCAATGTTGCATTTGAAAGCATGGATGAATACCGGGATATCGAAACGCTGAATTCATATGACGAACTCGTCAATACACATGGCTGGTCAAAAGAGCGGATGATGTCAGCCGTCCATGCTCGCAGCCGGGATAATGCTAGGACACCGATGCAGTGGAATGACTCCCGGAATGCAGGATTCACGAAAGGGATTCCTTGGATTAAGGTTAATCCGAATTTTCCCGAGATTAATGCAGAAAGAGCCTACAATGATCAGAATTCCATTTTTCATTTTTATAAACGTCTTATCCAATTACGCAAACAGCATGAAATCATCGTTTACGGCCGTTTTGAACTGCTCTTGCCCGATGATGAACGAATATTTGCCTATACGAGAACGCTTGATGATGAAAAGCTGCTGGTGCTATGCAACTTTAAAGAGGAGCATGCCTCCTTTTCTTTGCCAGAAGAGCTACATTCCTATTCTAGTACAAGGCTGATCGGCAATTATGAACAGGAGGGAGAGGGGATCTCCATCAAACCTCTGAGTCCATATGAATGTCGTGTTTATCATTTGAAATGAAAAAAGGACATGGTCTCCTTCATTTGAGGAGACCATGTCCTTTTTACGTACTATTTTGATTTAAGATCACATTCCTCAAGGGGAATGATTTTCGTTTTGTGCTTAATTTTATAGCCGAACCATAGGACGAAGAATAGAACCAAGCCAATGTAGGAAACGAACATTGAATTCCAGTCGATCCCGTTGCTGCTGAAAGCCTGATAGCCTTGCCCAATGATAATGATAATACATAGAACAAGTGCGAATATAGGCCCGAATGGGAAGCCTTTGGCCCTGTATGGTAAAGCATTCAAATCAAGGCCTTGAGCTGCGTAGGCTTTGCGGAACCGATAGTGGGCAAGCGCTATCCCGACCCATGTTACGAATCCAGCCATACCTGAAGCATTCAATAACCAGATATAAACGACACCATCTCCGAAAAATGAAGCTGAGAATGCAACGCAGCCAACTAAAGAAGTCACGATAAGTGCATTCACGGGTACTCCTCTTTTATCTAACTTTCCAAGGAATTTTGGCGCTTTCCCATCACGTGCCAAGTCCCAGAGCATACGAGTTGAAGCGTACATGCCAGAGTTACCGGCAGAGAGTACGGATGATAAAATGATCGCGTTCATGATGGATGCTGCAAATGCAAGGCCAGCACGTTCAAATACGAGCGTAAATGGACTGACGGCAACATCTTGACTCAATAAACGTGAATCAGTAAACGGAATGATCATACCAATTACAAAAATGGCAAGGATATAGAATAAAATGATGCGCCAGAAAACGGATCTGATCGCCTTTGGGATATTTTTTTCTGGATCTTCGCTTTCACCAGCCGTCACTCCAAGCAATTCCGTTCCTTGGAACGAGAAACCGGCAGCCATGAAAACGCCTAAGATCGTGAAGAAACCACCGTTAAAGGGGCCATCACCCATAGTGAAATTTGAAAAACCAATTGGGTCATTCCCACCCATGATTCCGAGAATGATCAGAACCCCAGTGATCAAGAAAATGACGACTGTCACGACTTTGATCATAGCAAACCAGAACTCGGCCTCGCCAAAACCTTTAACGGACATATAATTAATAAGAAACATAATGATTAACGCGATACCACTCCAGATAAAGGAAGGACTATCAGGAAACCAGAACTTCATAATTAAGACAACGGCTGCCAATTCGGCGGCAATGGTGATTGCCCAGTTATACCAGTAGTTCCATCCAATCGCAAAACCGAAAGACGGGTCGACGAATTTGGAAGCATAAACACGGAATGAACCGGCCACCGGCATGAACGATGCCATTTCTGCGAGACTTGTCATTAAATAATAAACCATGATGCCGATGACCGCGTATGCCACCAAGGCACCGCCAGGTCCGGCCGAATGAATCGCACCGCCACTTGCTAAAAATAAACCTGTTCCAATCGTTCCACCCAATGAAATCATCATTAAGTGCCGCGCTTTCAGGCTCCTTTTCAATTCAGTAGGGCTTGATGCTTTTTCTGAATTTGACAATTGATGTTACACTCCTTTTTATTGGAAGGGAACGAAATATAAAAAAACAGCAGTCGAAAAAGATCGACGGCTGTTTATAATAAACCCGTTTATCCTTCCGAAGATAGCTCCCCACGTTTTTAGAAAAACGTGACAGTGATGTTCCTGTTCGGTAACACCGCCAGCAAGGATATACATGGAATATACCCAAACTTCGGCAACTTATCCTTTCAAACGGAGTCTTGAATTTTCCAGAATCTCGTCCGTTTTACTTTTATAAGCTGCAGCCTCTAACTCATCGGTAAATGAGGAAGTATTCAATTTTCTTAAATCGTCGCGCCAGCATTGTTGACGTCGTACGATCTTACTCAAGATATTCCTGAAATCATTAATTGATTGCTAGTAATTGAGTAAAGTTTACTATATCAAAATTATAAAATATTCTAATAGATATCGCAATCATTATTTTATGTGGTTATTTTTTCCTTGTTCTAGAAGGGTTGGCAAAAGGAAATAATCAAATTGCGACATACAAAAATAACATTAAACGCTCTTTCTTTTTATAAGGGCGTAGTCCAGCTTCACATGTTTGATTACTTCAGGATTCTCAAATAGATCCACTGCCATTTTACCGATCCATTCCAGCGGCAAGGAAATGGTCGTGATGTCGAGCATCTCACTAAGGCTATCATTATTGAAGCCGAGGATGGCGACATCGTTTGGAACTGTTATTCCCGATTTCTTAGCAGTAAGAATGAATCCTGCAGCCGTGTCATCATTAGTGATGATGATGGCTTCCGGTTTATCCATCATCGAATTCCACTCCTGAAACAATTGTTCACCGTCTTTGATGTGATAACTGCCTTCAAACTGCCATTCTTTATTGTTTATAAGTTGATGATTTCTCATGATATCATTAAAGGCCTTTGTTCGAAGAAAACTGTTCCTGCTCTTTTTACGGCCGAGACTGTAACCAATCTTCTTATATCCTTTAGCAATCACGTATTCAAGGGCACAGGAAAAGGCTGCATAATGATCTATGCTGATCGACGATAATTCAGCCTGGGCTGTATCTTCACATAAAATAATCGGACCGTATTTTTGATATTCCAATAGGACTTTCATTTCCGAAATTCTTGAACAAACGATAATGCCATCAAGTTGCTTCATTTGCAGCATGTTCAAGGCTTGAATTTCTTTCTCTCTTTCATAATGGGTTTCAAAGATGACTATATGGCAGCCTATTGCGTTAGCCTGCTTAGTAATTCCGTGCACGATTGCCCCGTAATAGGGGTGATTGGTGAAAGGGATGATAATGCCGATAAGGTTCGTTTTGCCCTTCGAAAGATGTATGGCATTGATGTTTCTTGAGTAATTCAAGCGATCGATGGCTTGTAAAACGCTCTCTCTTTTATCAGGGCTTACATATGGATGATTATTCAATACGCGAGACACTGTTGAGACAGATACACCTGCAAATTGAGCGATTTCTTTAATATTTGTCATGGGATCA
Source organism: Peribacillus sp. Bi96 (assembly GCF_918698115.1). Classification (GTDB taxonomy): domain Bacteria; phylum Bacillota; class Bacilli; order Bacillales; family DSM-1321; genus Peribacillus. Next base: position 33,648 of record NZ_CAKKLV010000028.1, on the reverse strand, counting down.
CCGTTTTTTCTTTTTTTATATTGTACCGTATGAAACCCATTTCAGAGCAAGAGAGCAGAATAAGGCTACTGAAGATTTTTACAGAAAGGGTCTTGTTCTGGTATGGGTTTCATCCTTTAAGATTGGTTTAAGTCTTAGAGGAGGAGGAAATCAAGATGGTCCAAACTTTAATCAGCCTGATTGTACTTTGCGGTATCGAATTGGGATTGGCGTACTTGGCAATATCTTTGAAGCCGGAAAAATGATGGAGCAGTACAAGCTTGATACTACTATGAAAATATCCCCCTTGGAATCCGCGATTACTCGTGAGTTTTAGCGCTTTACTCGTGAAATGCAGACATTTACTCGTGAGTTTTAGCGCTTTACTCGTGAAAACCGCGCATTTACTCGTGAATTTCATGTCGTCCCATCATAAACATTAGAAAAAAGCTTCCCTAGTTTATATTCACCATAACAACTCCACAATATAAATATAACTTCATCGTTACGTTTCATGTACCTATAGAAATGACTGACTGTCTGGAAGCTCCCTAGTAGAGATTCCAGACAGTTTTTGCTGTGTGTAAAAGACATTGGCCTTTTTGAAATGTTAAAAAAGAGTTGCACTTATTTCGTATAATTGTGTATAGTATAAAATAAGTTGTACAGAGGAAACTTTTTAGCATTTACGACAATGTAAAAAAATTTACACTTAAATTTGCATACGGTAAACATTTTTAGGGTAACGAAAAAGGGGAGGGAATATGATGGGTTTTCTAAAATCTATTGGGGGCGTTCTTGCTGCAATGCTGATTTTAACGGGGTGCGGCAATGACACGACCAAACAGGATAAGGACAATGGCAAGTTGAACGTAGTTGCTACGACAGGAATGATAGGGGACTTGGTTGAGAATATTGGCGGTAAACATGTCGAGGTCACCAGTTTAATGGGACCCGGAGTGGATCCCCATCTTTATAAAGCGACACAGGGCGATGTGAAGACACTGGATTCGGCAGATATGATTTTTTATAACGGGGTCCATCTAGAGGGGAAAATGACGGATATCTTTGAAATGATGAGCAAGGATAAACCGACGATTGCCGTAACGGAGGACTTCAAGGAGGAACAACTCCGTAAAGTGAGTGCAACGGAACATGATCCCCATGTATGGTTTGATGTAAAGCTCTGGATGGTTGCGGCGGAGTCAGTGAAGAAAGAGTTGATTGCCAATGATCCAGATCATGAAGCAGAGTTTCTTGATAATTATGAAGAGTATGTTCAGCAGTTGGAGGAACTTGATAAATATGTTCAAGATGAAATAAATAAAATACCAGAAGACCAACGGGTGCTAGTTACAGCACATGACGCTTTTGGATACTACGGTCAGTCCTATGGTTTGGACGTAAGAGGGCTTCAAGGGATCAATACATTATCGGAATATGGATCAAAAGATGTGACGGATATGCGGAATTACCTTGTGGAGAACAAAATAAAAGCGATTTTCATAGAGTCCAGCGTGCCAAGGAAGGCTATCGAGGCTGTCATTCAAGGAGCTGGGAAGCAAGGGCACAAAGTGAAAATCGGCGGTGAATTATTCTCGGATGCGATGGGTGAAAAAGGGACGGAAGAAGGAACATATATCGGTATGGTCCGTCATAATACAGAAACCATCGTCCATGCTTTGAAATAAGGGGAGGAAAAAAGATGGATCAAGCAGCTTTGAAGGTCGAGAATTTAACGATTGCATATCATAAGAAACCGGTTGTTGAAGATGTCTCATTTGAGGTGCCGGAAGGAAATTTAATCGGTATTATAGGCCCCAATGGAGCAGGGAAATCGACCTTGATAAAGGGAATACTCGAATTGATTCCAAAAATATCGGGAGAAATCACAATAAAGGGATCTACTTATAAATCGATGAGGAAGAGTATTGGCTATGTACCACAGCGGGAATCAGTAGATTGGGATTTTCCAACCAACGCGCTAGATGTAGTGATGATGGGTAGATATGGTCACCTCGGATGGCTGAAGCGACCAGGGAAGGCTGAAAGGCAGAAGGCGATGGAGTGCCTGGATAAAGTGGGGATGGTTGAATACGCTAACCGCCAGATCAGCCAGCTCTCGGGCGGACAGCAGCAACGGATTTTCCTGGCTCGTGCATTGGCCCAGGAAGCGGATATTTATTTTATGGATGAACCGTTCGTAGGGGTAGATGCAGCAACCGAGAAAGCAATCATACAATTGCTGATGGAATTGAAGGGAAAAGGCAAAACCGTTCTTGTTGTGCACCATGATCTATCGACTGTAAAGGAATATTTTGACTGGACGATGTTACTGAATAAAAAGGTGATGAAAATAGGTCCGACAGAAGAAGTTTTCATTCCTGAATACTTACAGGAAACTTACGGAGGCCGCCTGGCGATACTATCAGACACGAAGTCCGGCCTTTTATTAAAATGAGGTGTACACGATGAACATACTGGATATTATTACAGATCCTAATACAAGGTGGATTTTGCTTGGGACGATGTTCCTCGGATTAAGCAGTGGAGTCATCGGCAGTTTTGCCTACCTCAGAAAGCAGTCTTTGCTTGGAGACACGCTCGCACATGCAGCGTTACCCGGAATCTGCGTCGCTTTTATATTAACAGGGGTGAAATCCACTTCCTTCTTTTTGATTGGTGCGGCACTAGCAGGTTTAGTGGCTGTTTTCTTGATCAGTGTGCTCACGAGATACAGTAAGATCAAGCAGGATGCGGCCTTGGGAATTGTTTTATCTTCCTTCTTTGGTTTCGGAATTGTCATGCTTACGCAAATCCAGCAGAGCGAGTATGGAAACCAGAGTGGGTTGGATACCTTTCTATTCGGCCAGACGGCGTCAATGGTCATGTCCGATGTATATATGATGATGACGGTTTCCTTTATACTCATTTTCACTTGTACCGTGTTTTTTAAAGAATTCAAGCTACTGTCCTTTGACCCTGGTTTTGCCAAGGGGATGGGACTGCCGGTCGTTTTTCTGGATTATTTCATCATGATGCTGATCGTGGCAGCTGTAGTGATCGGTATCCAAGCCGTTGGTGTCGTATTGATGGCATCTCTACTAATCACGCCTGCGGTTTCTGCGAGGTACTGGACAGAGCGGCTGCATATCATGGTCATCCTTTCTGGGATATTCGGAATGTTGAGTGGTGTATCCGGCACGTTAATCAGTACAACTGTCAATGATTTGCCAACAGGACCGTTAATTGTTTTATCAGCGACGGTATGGTTTTTCTTTTCCATGCTTTTTGCACCTAAACGTGGAGTGCTTTCATCTGTATGGAGAAGGGTATCGACGAAAAAGAAATATTCTCTCGAACAGGAAAGAAGGAAAGGGAGCCATCCATCATGAATGATTTTTGGATTATCTTAGTAGGAGCATTAGTGGCGAGTTCATGCAGTGTATTAGGGTGTTTTTTAATAGTCAGGAAAATGACGTTGATAGGGGATGCCATCAGTCATTCCGTGTTACCCGGAATCGTATTGGCATTTTTAATAACCGGGACTCGTGACTCGGTTCCAATGCTGATCGGGGCAGCTGCGCTAGGCTTACTTACAGTATTCTTAATCCAGCTTTTCCAATCGTCGGGCGTTCAATCTGACGCAGCAATCGGAATTGTATTCACATCCCTTTTTGCAACGGGGATTGTACTGGTGAGCTTGTATACACAACAAATAGATTTTGACCTGGAACATGTCCTTTATGGAGAAATTGCCTATACACCCTGGAACACGATGACAATCGGTGGAATCGGGGCCGGACCAAAAGCGGTGTGGATTGTGGGCAGTTGTTTGATCTTGAATCTCATACTGATTTTCCTTTTCTTCAAACAGTTTAAACTCGTTTCCTTTGATCCATCACTTGCGGCTGCAATGGGAATCCCTGTCCTTTTCTTTCATTATTTATTGATGAGCCTCATTTCACTGACTACAGTGGCTTCTTTTGATAGTGTAGGCTCCATTTTAGTGGTGGGAATGCTTATCATACCTGCTGCAACAGCTTATCTGCTGTCAGACCGTTTAAGTCGGATGATTTTGGTCAGTATCGGTGTTGGAATACTGAGTTCTCTCATCGGTTATTATTCAGCTACCGTTTTGGATGCCTCGATATCTGGTTGCATGGTAAGTTCAGCCGCTTTATTATTCGGATTGGCCTTTCTCTTTTCCCCAAGCCATGGACTGGTGAGCAGATTCCTGAAACGGAGGAAGTCAAAGGAATCACATTCATAGTTTCCTCTCCCAGCAGGCTCCATGCGGATAACTTCATGGAGCCTGTAAACTATTCTTCGATATAGTTGTGATTTTATTTGTTTAAAGTATAATGAATAAGTGTATTTAAAGATATATCGCAGGAGCCTTTTTAAGGGAGAGTTAAGTATGGAAGAACAAAATAAATTTTCATCACGAATAGATTTTTCTTTGGTCACAATATTGCTGTTGTTATGCGTTGGAAGTTGCTTAGCAATCTATAGTGCCCAAACGACTGGACAGTACGCTGAAAACTTCTTAATTAAACAAATTTTTTGGTATATAGTGGGGATTGGGATCGTATTAGGTTTTATCACCCTGGATTCTGATCAGTTGAAAAAAATATCTTGGTATGCTTATGGATTCGGATTGTTTTTGTTATTATTGCTGATTCTTATGCCAAGTAGCATCGTACCAAATATAAATGGTGCAAGAAGTTGGTACGTCATTCCGGGAATTGGTTCGATTCAGCCCTCGGAATTCATGAAGGTTTTTCTGATTCTGGCTTTAGCAAATGTCATATCGAACCATCATCTTAAAAACACGCTGAAAACGATTCAAACGGATTTATGGCTGCTTGTTAAAATCGGTCTTGTGACCGGGGGCCCGCTATTGTTAATCATGCAACAGCCGGATTTAGGTACCTCGCTTGTCATCATGTCAATCATGCTCGGAATGGTTTTCATATCAGGGGTATCATGGAAGATTCTCTTGCCGATCGTATCGGGGGGAATTGTCGTTGCTTCCACGATCCTATACTTTGTCCTTTGGAAGCCAGAGCTTCTGGAAAAATACTTAGGGGTAAAATCCTATCAATTCGGACGTATCTATTCTTGGCTGGATCCATATAATTATGCGAGCTCCGAAGGGTATCACTTAACTAAATCCTTACTGGCTATCGGCTCCGGTCAGACCACAGGTAAGGGAATAGGCTCAAGGGAAGTATATCTGCCTGAGAGTCATTCGGATTTCATTTTCAGTATCATCGGTGAAGAATTTGGTTTTATCGGATCAAGCATCATAATATCCTTATTTTTCCTATTGATTTACCACATAACAAAAACGGGAATGGACACGAAAAATAACTTCTATACATATATCTGTGTTGGCGTTATAAGCATGTTGACGTTTCACGTTTTTCAAAATATCGGCATGACGGTAGGCCTTTTACCGATCACGGGCATTCCGCTTCCATTCATCAGTTATGGGGGAAGCTCGTTAATGGGGAACATGATGGCCATGGGCTTAATATTCAGCATTCGGTATCACTATAAGAAGTACATGTTTTCAACGGATATCTAAATTACAAAGCCGGCCCACCACGGGCCGGCTTTCTTTGTAGCAAAAAGACAAAAGGAGCTGAATCCAGCTCCTGCTTGCATGTTTATTGAATGTTTGATCCATATGGGAATTGGCTTTTATATCCGGAAAATTGTTGATACGACTGGCTTAAGCTGGTCGGTTGTGCACTTTCTAAACTATACCATCCTTTTTCGAACATAAGATTGTATAGCTCGCGCTGCATATCATGATTTTCTTTCGAGATGGAGAAGATGTCTTGGAATAACGATTGATTACTCATTTCATGCAAGGCAACGGAAAAGGAGTTACAGAAATACTTTTCAGTAGTAAGCATATCATTTATAAAATCCCGATCATTCATTTGCGGTGTCTTTGGCACAGGAGTTTCTGGATTTTGGACTTTGTTTTGATTGGGCATCAAGAACCCTCCTTTACTGAAATTGTTGTTGATTCTGATTTTGGTTTGGTGCCAAATGAGTCAGAATGGTATCGTAATGGCGCTGATGCATGAGTCCGCATCGGTTTAATGCATCGATGATTTGCGGGTCCTTGCATTGCGCGGCAAAAAAGTGTGCTTTTTTAATCGCATTCAGATTCCATGCAAGCATATCGGTTAAATATAAACTGTCTTTCACCGAAACCAATTCCGGCGGTTGTTTCATAAAACCGGTGGACTGCTGTGGGCTGTTAAACGAATTTTGCTGTTCCATCATTCTACCTCCTTAAGTGTTCTCTAAACGAATTTAATTTTCCCTTCATGAAATTTTTTATTCTGGCTTCTAAATATCTGAAAAATGAATTAAATGGTAAAATAATCTTGTGCATCTATTTTCCAAAAATGATTTGGAGGGAATGCAGATGGAGCAAATATTAAGAAACCTTTTTCTTTTTTTATCAAAGAATAAAAGCATGACGAAGGCAGCGAAAAAATATGGGTTACGATTTGGGGCATCCCGTTTCGTGGCTGGAGAATCATTGGAAATGGCATCTGCCGTCATTGCAGATTTAAACAGGAAAGGGCTTGCTGTAACCATTGATTATTTAGGGGAATTCATTGAAGATGAAAAAGAAGCAAGGAAGATGGCAGACCAGTGTATAGAAGCGATTCGCATGATTGCCAGAAACAGTCTGGAATCACAGTTATCTTTGAAATTGACTTCGATGGGCTTGGATTTGTCCGAACGAGTCGTGATGAATAATATGCGGAGGATTTTGGATGAAGCCAAAGCACATCAAGTGTTCGTAACACTTGACATGGAAGATTTTCCGCGCTGCAATCCGACTTTGGATGTATTCAAAAACTTAAAGGCTGAATATAATGAATTGGGGACTGTCATCCAAGCATATCTGTATCGGACTGAAAAAGATATCGAGGAGTTGAATGAATACCATCCGAATCTAAGACTTGTTAAAGGAGCTTATAAGGAATCGAGGGAAGTGGCTTTTTCCGAGAAAAATGATGTGGACGAAAATTTCAAGAAAATCATCAAGAAGCATTTGCTGAATGGCAATTACACCGCTGTTGCCACGCATGACGATAAAATCATTGATTATACGAGGGAATTGGTCAAAGAGCACGGAATTCCCGATGATCAATATGAATTTCAAATGTTATATGGCATACGTAATGAGAAGCAGCTAGAACTCGTAAAAGAAGGATATAAGGTAAGGGTATATGTTCCATATGGTACGGATTGGTATGGATACTTCATGCGCCGCCTTGCAGAGAGGCCGGCCAATATTGCTTTCGTTTTAAAAGGTCTATTCAAGAAATAGAGCGAAAGCCGGCCCGGATATGGGACGGCTGCTCAAATTAAGCATTTACTTTTTGAACTGATTGTTTTGGCTGTTCACTTTATTGATCCCATGTTGACGTTCACCGCCAGGGCCAGCATTGCCTTTAACACTTGCTGCACTTACAGCTGCTTTAGAAGGATTATCTTTACGCTTCATTTTATAGTCACCTCCTGCTCGTTATTTTCTACTGAACAGAGGAGAAATAACCAAAGGAGCTGTGGATAAAAAATATATTTTTTCCTGTTTAATCATTGCGGAATTTCCAAATATATTCTATATTAGTAATAAGAAAAAATATTCAAAATTTTTTGGATTAAAAATGAATGAGCATTCATTCAATACATTGCGTAAGGGGGATTTAAACTTGGTTCGACAAATACGAAAGGCTGCTGTTCTAGGGTCAGGAGTTATGGGATCAGGGATTGCTGCACATCTTGCTAACATCGGCATTCCGACTTTATTATTGGATATTGTACCTCGCGAACTCACTGAGGGTGAAAAGAAAAAGGGACTGACATTAGAAAATAAACAAGTACGTAACCGCATTAGCCAAACTGCGATTACAAAACTTTTAAAACAAAAACCAGCTCCGCTTTCGGCTAAGGGAAATCTTGCGTTGATCGAGGCGGGAAACTTGGAAGATGATATAAGCCGTTTAAAGGATGTCGACTGGGTCATCGAAGTGGTCGTTGAGAAACTGGAAGTTAAGCAAAGTGTATTTGCCCAAGTTGATCAACATCGTAAACCAGGAAGCATCATTTCATCGAATACATCTGGAATTTCAATCGAAGCGATGGCAGAAGGACGCTCCGAGGATTTTCAAAAGCACTTCCTGGGAACCCACTTCTTCAATCCACCGCGATATCTTAAATTGTTAGAAGTCATTCCGACTAAAGCAACTTCAACAGAAGTGCTCGATTACATGAAACGATTCGGCGAAGATGTACTGGGGAAAGGTGTCGTCGAAGCCAAGGATACACCAAACTTCATCGCTAACCGCATTGGCACTTACGGTTTGTTGGTCACCCTTCGGGAGATGCAAAAAGGCGGGTACAGTGTAGGTGAAGTCGACTCGGTTACAGGACCATTGATCGGAAGGGCAACCAGCGCGACTTTCCGGACACTTGATGTAGTTGGATTGGACACCTTTGCACATGTTGCCAAAAACGTATATGACCAGGTCGATGGTGAAGAAAAAGAAGTTTTCAAAATACCTGATTTCATGAAGGCAATGCTTAAGAATGGGTGGCTTGGAAGCAAGTCAGGCCAAGGGTTTTTCTTGAAAAAGGGCAAGGAAATCCTTGAACTGAATCCAGATACGCTTGAATATGATGCTCGAAAAAAATTAAAAACACCTTCTATGGAAATGGCAAAACAGGCCAAGGGTTTAGCTAATAAAATGAAAGCGCTCGTTTATAGCGAGGACCGTGCCGGCCAATTACTTTGGGATGTACTGAATCCAGTGCTTGTGTATTCTGCCCAATTGCTTGGAGACATTGCCGATGACATCGTGGCAATCGACCAAGCGATGAAATGGGGATTCGGTTGGTCCACAGGTCCTTTTGAAACCTGGGATGCGATAGGTGTAGAAAAATCGGTAGCACGTATGGAAACTGAAGGAATCACAGTTCCCCAATGGGTAAAGGATATGCTCGCTAAGGGCTTTACTTCATTCTATACAGAGGAAAGTGGCATCGTTCACTACTATGATAATGGTGAATATAAAGAACTCGTCGAAAATCCTAAAGTGATCAATCTTAAAGCAATCAAGAAGCAAAAAGGCGTAATCAAGAAAAACAGCGGTGCCAGCTTGATAGATATCGGTGATGGGGTGGCTCTCCTTGAATTCACTTCTCCCAATAATGCTATCGGCCTAGATATCATGCAAATGATCAATGCGGCAGTCGATGAAGCGGAAGCGAACTTTAAAGGCCTGGTCATCGGAAACCAAGGCAAAAACTTCTGTGTAGGCGCTAATATTGCAATGATGTTGATGGAAGCGCAAGATGACAATATTTTTGAACTGGATATGGTCATCAGCCAATTCCAAAAGGCCATGCTAAAAATTAAGTACAGTGCAGTTCCTGTAGTGGTGGCTCCTTTTAATATGACACTTGGCGGCGGTGCTGAAGTATCTCTTCCAGCTGCACGCATCCAGGCAACGACAGAAACATATATGGGTCTTGTAGAAGCAGGTGTAGGATTGATCCCAGGCGGTGGCGGGACAAAAGAGCTTTACGTGAAGACATTGAAGAATATGCCAAAGGGCGTCGACTTCGATTTACAAAAAGTGGCCAACCAAGTATTTGAAACGGTCGCCATGGCAAAAGTTTCGACCTCTGCTGAGGAAGCACGAGGGAATAATTTCCTTAATTCATCTGATGGAATAAGCGTGAATGCGGATCATCAGCTATATGATGCGAAGCAGGCAGTACTTTCCATGCATGAACAAGGTTATACCGCTCCAGCCCGTACAAAGATTCCTGTCGTAGGTGAAACGGGATATGCTGCACTTCTATTAGGGGCTGAATCCATGCGCCTTTCAGGATTCTTATCTGATCATGACCTCGTCATAGCGAAAGAGCTTGCATATGTCCTGGCAGGGGGAAAACTCCCATATGGTACAGAAGTAGATGAACAGTATATCTTGAACCTTGAAAAACAAGCGTTCCTAAAACTGATATCGACTCCTAAATCTCAGGCAAGGATGCAGCACATGCTTGTTAAAGGGAAACCACTGCGTAATTGATGAATAGATGAAGATATGGCCAAAACGAAGATTACTAGATCGATAGCTTAAAAATGAGTAAGGGGGATCCTCATGAAAGAAGCGGTAATAGTAGCTGGAGCAAGGACTCCGGTAGGAAGAGCGAAAAAAGGTTCTCTTGCTAGTGTACGCCCTGATGATTTAGGGGCTCTTGTTGTAAAGGAAACATTAAAGCGTGCAGGGAATTATGAGGGCACCATCGATGACCTGATTATCGGTTGTGCAATGCCTGAAGCCGAGCAAGGATTGAACATGGCGCGTAATATCGGCGCATTGGCAGGGTTGCCGTATACAGTACCGGCGATAACGATTAATCGTTATTGTTCAAGCGGGCTGCAAAGTATCGCGTATGGAGCGGAAAGGATCATGCTCGGCCAAAGTGATACAGTCATTGCAGGCGGAGCGGAATCCATGAGCCTTTTGCCAATGATGGGCCATGTAACACGTCCGAACGCGAGACTTGCGGAAACGGCACCGGAATATTATATGGGTATGGGTCACACTGCTGAAGCCGTTGCAAAAAAATACGGCATTTCCCGTGACGATCAAGATGCATTTTCAGTTAGAAGTCATCAAAAGGCGGCTAAGGCCATTGCAGAAGGAAAGTTTTCGGATGAGATCGTACCGGTTGACGTAACCCTTCGTTCAGTGGGACCAGATCTTAAGTTAAAGGAAAAATCATTTACTTTTACACAGGATGAGGGCGTTCGTCCAGGTACGACTGCTGAAGTGCTAAAAAAACTAAGACCTGCATTCTCTGTTACAGGATCCGTAACAGCAGGGAATTCATCACAAACGAGTGATGGTGCAGCCGCGGTCATGGTCATGGATGGGGAAAAGGCCTCTTCATTAGGGATGAAACCGATGGGTAAGTTCCGTTCCTTTGCTGTAGCAGGTGTACCACCTGAAATTATGGGCATCGGTCCAATCGCTGCCATTCCTAAAGCTTTGAAACTAGCAGGACTTGAGCTATCTGATATTGGTTTATTTGAATTGAACGAAGCCTTTGCTTCTCAATCCATACAAATCATTCGTGAGCTGGGATTGAATGAAGAGATTGTCAATGTTAATGGCGGAGCGATTGCCTTAGGCCACCCCCTTGGGTGTTCCGGAGCTAAATTGACATTAAGCCTGCTTCATGAAATGAAGCGAAGAAACCAACAATTCGGAGTTGTTACAATGTGTATCGGCGGCGGAATGGGCGCTGCTGGAGTATTCGAATTACTAGCGTAAACAACCTTTCCGGATGCTGTCAACATGCTTCCGGAAGATTTAATATATTTATACTTAGGAGGAAATGACATGTCCAATCAAACAAAAGATAACCTCATTAAAGGTGGAGCCTTTTTAGTAGAAGATATTTCGTATGATCAAGTGTTTACTCCGGAGGATTATTCCGATGAGCATAAAATGATTGCCAAAACTTCTGAAGATTTCGTTGTGAATGAAATTCTGCCGCAAGTTGAACATTTAGAAAACCATGAATTCGACCGTTCTGTTAAATTACTGAAGCATGCAGGTGAAATCGGTTTACTTGGTGCTGACGTTCCTGAAGAATACAGCGGATTGGGTCTAGATAAAATCAGTTCGGCGCTAATTACAGAAAAAATGGCTCTTGCAGGCGGCTTCGGAATTACGCATGGTGCACATGTAGGGATCGGATCTTTGCCAATCGTATTATTCGGCAATGAAGAACAAAAGAAAAAATACCTCCCCTTACTGGCAACAGGTGAAAAAATTGCCGCTTATGCTTTAACGGAGCCAAGCTCAGGATCGGATGCTTTAGGAGCAAAAACAACAGCGAAATTGAATGCAGAAGGAACACACTATATTTTAAATGGCGAAAAACAATGGATAACTAATGCCGGTTTTGCAGATGTCTTCTGTGTATACGCTAAAATCAACGGCGAACAATTCTCAGCCTTCATTGTTGAGCGTGAATATAAGGGCGTATCCACTGGTGCGGAAGAGAAGAAAATGGGCATTAAGAGCTCATCTACACGCACATTGATCCTGGAGGATGTTCATGTACCAATTGAAAACCTTTTGGGTGTAGCCGGAAAAGGGCATGTCATTGCTTTCAATATCTTGAATATTGGCCGTTATAAATTAGGTGTTGGTGCAGTCGGCGGATCTAAACGCGCTCTTGAAATTACAGCCGCTTATACAAATCAACGCCAACAGTTCAAAACAAAAATTTCTGATTTTAATTTGACAAAAGAGAAACTTGCAACAATGGCTTCTAAAATCTATGCAGCAGAAAGCTCAGTATACCGTACCGTTGGTCTTTATGATCAAAGACAAAGCAAGTTGACGGATGAACAAGTGAAAGATGGTAAATCAATGGCAGCAGCAATCGCTGAATATGCAATAGAGTGTTCTTTGAATAAATTCTTTGCATCTGAAGTATTGGATTACGTAACGGACGAAGGCGTGCAGCTTCATGGCGGTTATGGTTTCATGCAGGAATATGAAATTGAGAAAGCCTATCGTGATTCCCGTATTAACCGAATTTTTGAAGGCACAAATGAAATCAATCGCTTGCTTGTCCCGGGAACTTTCCTGAAAAAAGCACTTAAAGGAGAATTGCCGCTTCTTCAAAAAGCTCAAGGCCTGCAAGAGGAATTAATGATGATGATGCCGGAGGAACCTGGCGATGAGCCATTGGCACAAGAAAAAATGCTTGTTAGAAACGCCAAGAAAATCGGTATTTTGGCAGCTGGTCTTGCTGCACAGAAATACGGAACAAGACTTGATCAGGAACAAGAAATCCTCTCCAACATTGCTGATATAGCATCTCTTGCATATGCTGCAGAATCGGTGGTATTACGTACGGAAAAAGCCATTGCGGCCACCGGGCTGGAGAAGAACAAACAAAAAGTCCTTTACACTGAAATTTTCGTTCAAGAAGCTTTCAATGAAATAGAGCAGCATGCAAAGGAAACGTTAATTGCCGTAGAAACAGGCGATACTCTTCGCATCATGCTTTCTTCGCTTCGCAAGCTGACAAGACACAATCCAATCAATGTCATTGCGAAAAAACGTGAAGCTTCAGTTAAGGTTATCGAAACGGAAAAATACGCACTTTAAGAAATAAATTGAAATCTTAAAAGGGAATGCCCGTAATAGGCATTCCCTTTGCTTTGATGAAATCACGTTGGAAAATCAAAGGACATTTCGTTGTATTGCGTGGTGAAAACGGGTATTCTATTGGTAGGTGGTGAAATGATGGGATTAACATTATATTGGTACCCAAAATGCGGCACATGCCGTAATGCGAAGAAGTGGTTGGATAGTCATGAACTGCAATATGAAGCGATCCATATAGCGGAAAATCCACCTTCTCGAACTGAAATCGAACAACTTTATAAAAACAGCGGATTAGAGTTGAAGAAGTTTTTCAATACTAGCGGTCAAAAATATCGGGAGCTCGGGTTAAAGGATAAGCTGAAAGAAGCTTCTGAAACAGAGATGCTTGATATATTGTCCACTGATGGCATGCTGCTAAAAAGACCGATTGTAACGGATGGCACTAAAGTGACAGTGGGTTTCAAAGAAGAGCAATTCGAACAGGCTTGGAACTAAAATTACACAAAATATTTGGTTAATTTCTTACTTAAAACAAAGTTCTACCTTATAATGTAATAGATAAAACAAGATGTACATATGGAGGGAATTAATAATGACAACGCCAAAAGAACTTCGTTACACTAAAGAACATGAATGGGTCAAAACGGAAGATGGAACAGTCCGCATCGGAATAACAGCTTTTGCCCAGTCCGAACTTGGGGACATCGTTTTCGTCGAGCTTCCAGAGGTCGGGGATGAATTGAAAGCGAACGAGCCATTTGGAAGTGTTGAATCCGTTAAAACCGTTTCTGAGCTTTATGCTCCAATCAGTGGCAAGGTTGTTGAAGTGAACGATGATTTAAGTGACAACCCTGAGTATGTGAATGAATCTCCTTTTGAAAAAGCATGGATGATCGTGCTGGAACCAGCAAATAGCAGTGATATTGAAAACCTGATGAGCGCTGAAGAATATGAGAGCTTGATTAACGGGTAAAGCGAAGTAGAGGGGGCCAGATAATGGCCTGCTCTCTTTTTCATTTTGGTTATGGCAGTTGCGCACATAATTCGTGAGATGGAGTGATGACATGGAATGCGGCGAATTCGATAAAGTGATCATTGTAGAAGGCAGTTCCGATAGAAGAAAAGTTGCCTCCGTTTTAAATGAAGATGTGGAAATAAGATGTACGAATGGAACCATATCATTAACTAAGCTAGATGAATTTGTTGATGAATTAATGGATCGTGATGTCTATCTCCTTTTTGACGCAGATGAATCAGGAGAAAAGCTGCGGAAGCAATTCCGGAGGGAAATGCCGGAAGCGAACCACTTGTACATTAATAAAATGTACAAGGAAGTGGAAAGCTCGCCCGAACATCATATCGCAACTGTCCTTTTATCTGCCAATATGAATGTGAAAATGAAATATTTAAGTCAAAGGGTGAACGACTAATTGATGCGGGAATGGAAAGAAGAAGAGTGTCAGCTTGCTGTTGAAAAAGGGGAAACCTTTTGCTTATATTTATATACGCCTTTATGTGGTACCTGTCAGGTGGCTTCCAAGATGCTGACGATTTCATTGGAACTTTTCCCGGATTTTAAGGCAGGCAAAATGAACATGAATTATGTTCAAGCATTTGCGGAATCGTATGAAATTGAAAGCGTCCCTTGTTTATTGCTTTTCAAAGAAGGAAAGCTGTACAAAAAAATATATGCCTTTCAATCCGTTCCTTATTTGTATGGATTGCTTAAGGAAATTAGCTAAGAAACCAACCAGTTACGGGTTGGTTTTTTAGCTTTGTATAGGTAAGGGCCAAAATCTAAATAAAACAAAGAATATTCTAACTATTCATTGACTGGATAAATGTAAAATGCTATATTTTGAATTAAGAAAGTAACTGCTGAATTTAATAGTTCTTATCAAGAGTGGCGGAGGGACTGGCCCGACGAAGCCCGGCAACCGGTATAAATTTATATACGGTGCTAATTCCAGCAGAGTGTTGGCTCTGGAAGATGAGGTGTGTATGAAAACCTCTTCTTGTGGAAGTGGTTTTTTTGTTATTCAATGGATTTCCCGGTTTTATTATAATTCCAACTAAATCGATAGAAGAAGAGGAGAAAGCCTATGTCAGAGAAAAAGTTGCGTTTCGAAACATTGAGTGTTCATGGTGGTCTGCAAGCTGATGAAACAGGTGCCCGTGCAGTTCCTATTTACCAAAGCAATGCATACTTGTTCAAAGACACCGACCATGCAGCGAATTTATTTGGCTTAAAGGAGAATGGCTATATCTATTCTCGACTCCATAACCCCACGGTCAGCGTTTTCGAGGAAAGAATGGCCTTATTGGAAGGCGGGATCGGCGGATTGGCAACAGCAAGCGGAATGGCGGCCATTTCCCTGTCAATCTTAAATATTGCCGGTGCAGGGGATGAGATTGTTTCAGCCTCTACATTGTATGGTGGTACGTATAATCTTTTTGAAAATACTCTCCCTAAATATGGGATTAAAGTGAAATTCGTCTCCCCTGATGACCCTGAAAATTTTAAAAGGGCGATTACGCCAAAAACAAAAGCCATATTTGCTGAAACAATTGGAAATCCAAGCTTGAGGGTTTTAGATATCGAAGCAGTAGCGGATATCGCCCACGATGCCGGCATACCTTTAATTATCGATAATACCTTCGCTACACCATATCTTTGCAGACCCATTGATTTTGGAGCGGATATTGTCATCCACTCTGCTACAAAATGGCTATTGGGTAATGGAACGACATTAGGCGGTGTCATTGTGGACGGAGGGAAGTTCGACTGGAACTCGCCAAACTACCCTGGCTTTACCGAGCCTGATCCAAGCTACGATGGTCTCGTGTACTCGGAGGCAGTTGGACCCGCTGCTTTTATTACAAAAGCCCGTGTGCAATTACTTCGTGATTTAGGCCCTTCGTTAAGTGCCCAAAGTGCATTTCAGTTTACGCTTGGACTTGAAACGCTGCATGTAAGAATGAAAGAGCATATCTCGAACACCAAGTCTGTCATTCAATATTTGAGAAATCAACCGGCTGTGACCTGGGTTTCATATCCTGCTAATGAGGATCATCCGGATAAAGCCCTTGCAGATAAATACTTGCCTAAGGGAGCTGGAGCGGTTGTGACCTTCGGAATACAAGGTGACCGTGAGGCCGGAGCAAAACTTATCAATTCGGTTGAATTATGGTCCCATGTAGCGAATGTTGGGGATGCTAAGAGTTTAATCATCCATCCCGCCAGTACGACCCATCAACAATTGAATGAGGCAGGTCTGGCGAAAGCGGGTGTGAGTGCTGATCAAGTCCGACTATCCATTGGGATAGAAAATGTTGAGGATTTAATTGAAGATTTAGAGCAGGCAATTGAAAAAGCGACGAATATCGTCTCCTTGGCTTCTAAAACGATTTAAGGAAAAGACAAGTTCATATTATTATAGAAATATTATACATTGCACTCCTTTTTTATCTATGATAAAATTTCACCATACTAAAGAACTTAATGATGTACAAAATATTCTATATATTAGCTCTTATCAAGAGAGGTGGAGGGATGTGCCCGATGAAACCCGGCAACCGACAAGGAGATTTCCTTGGAAAGGTGCCAATTCACACAAAGTTTAATTACTTTGGAAGATGAGAGGAAGGCCAATCTTTTTACCTGCCTTTCTGCTCATGCAGAAAGGTTTTTTCTATTCCATATTGGGGTAACCTTTGCATGGGCAGCGAAATTGTTAAAAGCACAAACTAATTATGTAGAGAAATCAACTAAGTTCATAGGTTTTATTGGATAAAAGAGGTGAGTATTAATGATTACATTGACTAATGTCAGTAAGCTGTTTCGAACAGGAAAAGGAAGCAGTGAGACGATCAAGGCTGTAAATAATGTAAATGTTGAAATAAATAAAGGCGAGATTTTCGGTATTATTGGCTACAGTGGAGCTGGGAAAAGTACTTTGATCAGAATGCTCAATGGCTTGGAAACACCCACGGAGGGATCCGTTGTGGTGGCTGATAAGGAAATTTCTAAGATAAATGGGGCAAAGCTTCGTAAGGCCCGTCAAGAAATCAGCATGATTTTCCAACATTTCAATCTATTGTGGTCCAGGACCGTCCAGGAGAACATATCCTTTCCGTTGGAAATTGCAGGAGTTTCGAAATATGAACGCACCAAGCGTGTGAACGAATTAATCAAGTTAGTCGGACTGGAAGGCAGGGAAAAGGCTTATCCATCGCAATTGAGCGGTGGGCAAAAGCAAAGGGTGGGAATAGCCAGGGCTCTTGCCAATGATCCTAAAGTACTGCTATGTGATGAAGCGACTTCTGCTTTAGATCCACAGACTACTGATTCAATTCTTGAATTGCTTGTTGACATCAATCAGCGCCTTGGGCTAACGATTGTGTTGATAACACATGAGATGCATGTAATACGTAAAATCTGTCACCGTGTGGCTGTGATGGAAAGCGGGCAAGTTGTTGAACAGGGACCTGTGCTGGATGTTTTCAAGAATCCTAAAGAACAAATGACAAAGCGTTTCGTGCAACAGGTAACGGAACCGGAAGAAACGAAAGAAACAATGGACCATTTACTCGAACGCTTTCCTGCAGGTAAAGTTATTCAACTGACCTTTGTAGGGGACCATGCCGAAAGTCCGTTGATCACCAAGCTCGTACGTAACTTCGAGTTGGACGTCAATATCGTTCAAGGTAAGATATCCCAAACGAGAAGTGGTTCATATGGAACGCTGTTCATCCATCTTGATGGCACAGAGGATGAAATGCTCCGCGCAATCGAATTCATTAAAGAGCAGCAGGTAGGCGTGGAGGTGATTACTCATGCTTGAAGAATTATTGCCGAATGTGGATTGGGAAGACATTATTGAAGCAACGAAAGAAACACTATATATGACGAGCATCTCTGTAGTAGCTACCTTTTTTATAGGCATACTATTAGGGTTGATCCTGTTCTTGACAGGGAAAGGGAATATGTGGCAAAATCGGGCGGTTAACGTGGTCATGAGTGCTGTCGTTAATATATTCCGTTCCATTCCGTTTCTTATTTTGATCGTGCTGCTCATTCCATTCACTAAAGCACTTGTCGGTTCCATGATTGGTGAGAATGCTGCACTGCCAGCACTTATTATCGGTGCGGCCCCATTTTATGCACGTATGGTTGAAATCGGCCTCCGTGAAATCGATAAAGGTGTAATTGAAGCTGCTAAATCTATGGGGGCTAAAACGAGCACGATCATTTGGAAGGTACTGCTTCCAGAGTCGATGCCGGCCCTTATTTCCGGGATTACGGTAACATCGATTGCATTGGTCGGCTACACAGCAATGGCTGGTGTCATCGGTGCAGGAGGGCTTGGTAATCTAGCCTATCTGGACGGTTATCAAAGAAATCACAATGACGTTACTCTTGTAGCGACTATCGTTATTTTAATTATCGTCTTCATTATTCAAATTATTGGAGATATGATTACATCTAAATTGGACAAAAGATAAAGGGAGATGAATTGAATGAAAAAGTTTTTGGGATTTGCATTAATTTTAGTGTTATCGATCGCTTTGGCAGCTTGTGGAAGTGAAAAGGATAAAAGCGGCAGCGATACGGAAAAAGAATCGAAGAAATTAGTTGTAGGTGCATCAAATGTTCCGCATGCTGAAATCCTTGAGAAAGCAAAGCCAATACTTAAAGAAAAAGGCATCGATTTGGAAATCGAAACATTCCAGGACTATGTTTTACCGAATAAGGCGTTAAACGATAAGGAATTGGATGCTAACTATTTTCAACACTTACCTTTCTTAGAGTCGGCAATTAAAGAGAATGGATATGATTTCGTCAATGCGGGCGGGATCCACATCGAGCCTATCGGTTTATATTCACAAAAATATAAAAGCATCGATAAACTTCCTGATGGAGCAACGATCATTTTAAGCAGCTCTGTCGCTGACCATGGCCGTGCTTTATCACTGTTGGAAAGGAATGGCCTCATCAAGTTGAAAGAGGGCGTCGATAAAACGACAGCTACAACGAAAGACATCATTGAAAATAAGAAAAACTTTAAATTCGACGCTGAATATGAGGCGGCATTACTTCCGAAAATCTATGAAAGCGGCGAAGGCGATGCTGTTTTGATCAACTCTAACTATGCAATCGACGCTGGCTTGAATCCATTGAAAGATTCAATTGCGATCGAAGATTCCGAATCACCTTATGTGAATGTCATCGCTGTAAATAAAGGCGATGAAAATAAAGAAGAAATCAAAGCGCTTGTAGAAGTATTGCATTCTAAAGAAATCAAAGATTTCATCCTTAAGGAATACAAAGGTGCGGTTGTACCAGCGGATAAATGATTCAAGAGGAACGGCCTGATTTAATTCGGGTCGTTTTTTTTATGTTTAAAGTATGAAAAGTAGGGTAAAAGGTTAAAGAAAGAAATAAAATGAAACACAAATTTGAAAGGATGGTTCACTATCAATACTCTAGAGTTAAATGTAACAAGCGAAATGGAAAAGGCGATGCAGTCTTCACATGGGATTGGCTACAGTGAGTACAGTAGAAACTTAGACCTCCGTATCGAGGTTGAGAAGGAACGAGATAGGGAACATGAAAAGTGCAACAAAATGGTGCTAGACCTACAACGCAAAATTCACGGCTAAGCATATAAAAGAGTTCTTTAAAAGATCGGTCTGTAGAGGTAAAATGATAAGTGGTCCAGAAAATAAGGGTTTCCTTATTGGATTATCTTACATAACACCAAACAGTCCGGTTTTTTTCTTTTCAAAGTGAACCGTTCATGCCTTCCAACCAAATCTTTTGAACATATATTAATAAGAACAAAGATTTGCCGAATAATAAGATAATTTTAACAAAAGCTAAATAAGGCTTAATATGCTGTATGTTGGCTATAACTGTTAGTATTATTATAATTGGACAGGTTTTCACCATGTAAGAAGTAGAAACCCCTATCTATATTAGTTGATTCTAAATTGGATTTGTTATAAAATTGGAATGAGAATAAAGTGAGAATACTTTTACGAAAATTATAGTAAAGAAAGTTTTTCTTTCTGGTAATAAAATAGGAATTAGTTCACGGAGGTATTATTATGTCAGCTTCTACATTAACGGTTAAAGATCTTCACGTATCTATTGAAGGTAAAGAGATTTTAAAAGGGGTTAACCTTGAAGTTAAAGGTGGAGAAATCCATGCGATCATGGGACCCAATGGAACTGGTAAATCAACTTTATCATCAGCAATCATGGGTCACCCAAAATATGAAGTAACAAGCGGAAGCATCACATTCGATGGTGAAGACGTTTTGGAAATGGAAGTCGACGAGCGTGCTCGTGTCGGTCTATTCCTTGCTATGCAATATCCAAGTGAAATCAATGGTGTTACAAACGCCGACTTCTTACGTTCTTCCATTAATGCACGCCGTGAAGAAGGCGATGAAATTTCATTGATGAAATTCATCCGTCAGATGGACCAAAAAATGGAATTCCTTGAAATGGATGAAGATATGGCACAACGCTATTTAAATGAAGGTTTTTCCGGCGGAGAGAAAAAACGTAACGAGATTCTTCAATTAATGATGATTCAACCTAAAATTGCCATTTTAGATGAGATTGATTCAGGGCTTGATATCGATGCACTTAAAGTCGTTTCAAAAGGAATCAATGAAATGCGCGGAGAAGACTTTGGATGCTTGATCATCACTCACTACCAACGTCTATTGAATTACATCACTCCTGACTATGTACATGTTATGATGCAAGGACGTGTCGTAAAATCAGGTGGTCCTGAACTTGCTGCCCGCTTGGAAGCGGAAGGTTATGATTGGATCAAACAAGAATTGGGCATTGAAGACGAAACTGTTGGCGAAGAAGCGTAAGTAGGAGGATTTGCAATGACTACAGAAACGAAATTACCGTTTGAACAAGAGGATATAAGCTCTTATTCAACTAAAAATAACGAGCCTGCTTGGCTTTCAGAGCTTCGGATTCAAGCGTTTTCTGAATTTGAAAAGCTCCCGATGCCAAAGCCGGATAAAACGAAAATCGACAAATGGAATTTTACTTCTTTCAAGACCCATGCGGTTGAAAGTGAAGCTTTTGCCTCTATAGAAGAGCTTCCGGAAGAAATCAAATCCATCATTGAAGAAAATGGAAACTTATACATTCAACGCAACAATACGCCGGCACATATCAATCTGTCAGCAAATGTGAAAGAACAAGGCGTCATTTTTACGGATATTTTAACAGCGGCTCGTGACCATGCTGAGCTCGTGCAAAAATATTTCATGAAAGACGGCGTTAAAATAGATGAGCATCGTTTAACAGCACTTCATGCTGCATTGGTTAATGGGGGAGCATTCCTTTATGTTCCGAAAAATGTAGAAATCAAAGAGCCGATACAATCGGTATTCCTATTGGATAATCCTGATACTACACTTTTCAACCATGTATTGATCGTAGCGGAAGATAATAGCTCTGTCACATATGTAGAGAACTATTTCTCAACTGTTGAGTCTAACGAAGGGATTGCCAACATCGTAACTGAAGTATTTGCGAATGCAAATGCAAAAGTGGAATACGGGGCGGTCGATACCCTTTCAAAAGGCTTTACGACATACGTTAACCGCCGTGGGGTGGCAGGACGTGACGCTCGTATTGAGTGGGCACTTGGCCTGATGAACGATGGAAATACGATTTCAGATAACACAACATATCTAATGGGCGATGGCTCGCACGGTGATACTAAAACCGTTGTAGTCGGTCGCGGGGAACAAAAACAAAACTTTACGACAGCGATCATTCATTATGGCAAACGCTCTGAGGGCTATATCCTTAAGCACGGTGTCATGAAAGACGCCGCATCCTCCATTTTTAATGGAATTGGAAAAATAGAGTATGGTGCTACAAAGGCCAATGCCGAACAAGAATCACGCGTACTGATGTTAAGTGAAAAAGCACGTGGAGACGCCAATCCAATCCTTTTAATTGATGAAGATGATGTAACGGCTGGTCACGCTGCTTCTGTAGGTCGTGTTGACCCGCTTCAACTGTATTATTTAATGAGCCGTGGTATTACGAAGAAAGAAGCAGAAAGACTTGTCATTCACGGATTCTTGGCCCCTGTTGTTAACCAGCTTCCTATTGAGGGAGTTAAAAAACAATTAGTAGCGGTCATTGAAAGGAAAGTACAGTAATGAACCCATACGAAATTCGTAAGCTTTTTCCGATATTAGATCAAGAAGTCAACGGTCAGCCATTAGTTTATTTAGATAGTGCTGCGACCTCGCAAAAACCGGCTGCAGTGATTGAAGCGATTGAGCAATATTACCGTGGATACAACTCGAATGTTCACCGCGGAGTGCATACACTAGGAACAAAAGCTACGGATGCGTATGAAGGTGCACGTGAAAAGGTGCGTAAATTCATTAATGCTTCTTCTACAGAAGAAATCATCTTTACTAGAGGAACGACCACTTCTTTAAATACTGTAGCAAGAAGTTACGGTGGAGCAAATGTAAAAGAGGGTGACGAAATCGTCATCTCTTACATGGAGCACCACAGTAATATCATTCCATGGCAGCAGCTTGCCAAAGAAAAAGGCGCTGTACTGAAGTATATTCCGCTTCAAGAGGATGGCACGATTTCACTTGATGATGTGAGGGCTACAATTACGGATGCAACGAAAATCGTTTCTATCATGCAGGTTTCGAATGTACTTGGCGTTATCAATCCTGTGAAGGAAATCGCAAAAATTGCCCATGAACACAATGCTGTAATGGTAGTCGACGGGGCACAAAGCACGCCGCATCTAAAAGTGGATGTCCGTGATTTGGATTGTGATTTCTTTGCCTTCTCAGGCCATAAAATGGTCGGTCCAACAGGTATCGGCGTATTATATGGAAAAAAAGAACTTCTTGAAAAAATGGAGCCAATTGAATTCGGCGGAGAGATGATTGATTTCGTAGGCTTGTATGAGTCTACATGGAAAGAACTCCCGTGGAAATTCGAAGGCGGTACCCCAATCATTGCCGGCGCCATCGGCATGGGGGCTGCAATTGATTTCTTGGAGGAAATTGGCTTGGATCATATTGAACGGCATGAACATAAACTCGCCGCTTATGCAATGGAGAAAATGTCCGCAATCGAAGGGCTGACCATATACGGTCCTAAAGATTCAGAAAAGCGTGCGGGTGTAGTTACCTTTAATATGAATGACGTACATCCACATGATGTCGCTACCGTACTTGATGCAGATGGAATTGCTGTCCGTGCCGGTCATCACTGCGCACAGCCATTAATGAAATGGCTTGACGTGTCATCGACAGCAAGAGCAAGTTTCTATCTCTATAACACGGAAGAAGATATTGATAAGCTTGTGTCCGGGCTTGTTAAAACGAAGGAGTATTTCAGCAATGTCTTTTGATAACTTAGATACACTTTACCGTCAGGTCATTATGGATCATTATAAGAAACCACGTAACAAAGGTATGCTTGAGGATGGCAGCATGACAATCGATATGAACAATCCAACTTGCGGTGATCGGATTCGTTTAACGATGAAGATTGAAGATGGAAAAGTCAGCGATGTTAAATTCGATGGTGACGGATGTTCGATATCCATGAGTTCGGCTTCCATGATGACTCAAGCCATTAAGGGCAAAGACGTTGATACTGCTCTAGCGATGTCCGAGACTTTTTCCTTAATGATTCAGGGAAAAGAATACGACAATGAGATGGACCTTGGGGATATTGAAGCCCTTCAAGGTGTTTCTAAATTCCCAGCCCGAATCAAGTGTGCGACCCTAGCTTGGAAAGCCATGGAAAAGGGATTGAAGGAATAATTAAATTAAAATGAGCTGTTGTAATTCAGCCATTTGAAATGGAGGAATACGAGCTATGGCAAAGAAAATGCCTGAAATCGGCGATTATAAATATGGCTTTGCGGATAAAGATGTTTCCATCTTCCGTTCAAAGCGTGGTCTGACAAAAGAAATCGTGGAAGAAATTTCTCGAATGAAGGATGAACCGCAATGGATGCTTGATTTCCGTTTGAAATCATTGGAGCATTTTTACAACATGCCAATGCCTCAATGGGGCGGCGACATGCAGAGCCTGAACTTTGATGAAATCACATACTATGTTAAGCCATCAGAGAAATCAGAGAAGTCTTGGGATGAGGTTCCTGAAGAAATCAAACAGACTTTTGATAAATTGGGAATTCCTGAAGCCGAACAAAAATATCTTGCTGGCGTATCTGCTCAATATGAATCAGAAGTGGTTTACCACAGCATGAAAGTAGAATTGGAAGATTTGGGTATCGTCTTTAAAGATACGGACTCTGCACTTCGTGAAAATGAAGATATCTTCCGTGAGCATTTCGGTAAAACAATCCCGCCTACTGATAATAAGTTTTCGGCTTTGAATTCAGCTGTATGGTCAGGCGGATCTTTCATCTATGTTCCAAAAGGTGTTAAAGTGGATACTCCGCTTCAAGCTTATTTCCGAATCAACTCTGAAAACATGGGTCAATTCGAACGTACGCTAATCATTGTTGATGAAGGCGCATCCGTTCACTATGTAGAAGGTTGTACAGCACCTGTTTATACAACTAACTCCCTTCATAGTGCGGTTGTTGAAATCATCATTAAAAAAGATGCTTACTGCCGTTACACAACGATTCAAAACTGGGCAAACAACGTGTTTAACTTGGTTACGAAACGTGCGGTTTGTGATGCTAACGCAACAATGGAATGGATTGATGGTAACATCGGTTCTAAATTGACAATGAAATATCCTGCTGTCATCTTAAAAGGTGAAGGCGCTCGCGGTATGACATTATCGATTGCCATTGCTGGAAAAGGCCAACATCAAGATGCTGGAGCGAAAATGATTCATCTTGCGCCAAATACATCTTCAACTATCGTCTCAAAATCAATTTCTAAACAAGGCGGTAAAGTAACATACCGTGGTATCGTTCACTTCGGACGTAAAGCGGATGGTGCTCGTTCTAACATTGAATGTGATACATTAATCATGGATAATCAGTCTACATCTGATACAATTCCTTATAATGAAATCTTGAATGATAACATTTCCCTTGAACACGAAGCAAAGGTTTCCAAAGTATCGGAAGAGCAATTGTTCTACCTGATGAGCCGCGGAATCTCTGAGCAAGAAGCAACGGAAATGATCGTAATGGGCTTCATCGAACCATTTACAAAAGAACTTCCAATGGAATACGCGGTTGAAATGAACCGTCTGATCAAGTTCGAAATGGAAGGCTCCATCGGATAATAACCGACGGATCGCCTGAAAGGCGATTCAGCACAATCCATTCATACAAAAGCCTGCCAGGGAGACTTGGCAGGCTTTTTATTTTGGAAAGTGAAATCCGGCCGCCATTATGCAAAGATTAAATATGCCTATGCAAGGGTAAAAAAATAGTAAGGGAAAAGTCGGAAACGGGTCTTGTCAGCAGAAAGGAGTAATGGTGCAGATGATTTATGTTGGTGTGACTGGCTGGGGCGATCATGATAGTTTATATCATGGCGGGGTGCCCCAACGTGATAAACTGAAAGAGTATGGGGCTCATTTTCCCATTGTGGAGGTGGATGCCTCATTTTATGCAGTCCAGCCTAAGAGGAACAGTGAAAAGTGGGTGTCAGAGACACCTGCGTCCTTTCAATTTGTCGTTAAAGCCTATCAGGGGATGACAGGACATCAGCGTGGGGAAATTCCATTTGAAAGTAAAAAGGAAATGTTCAAAGCCTTTCGCGACTCTCTTGAAGCTTATCAGAAGGCCGGCAAGCTTGCTATGGTCCTATTTCAATTTCCACCATGGTTTGATTGTAAACGTGAGAATGTAAACTACCTACGATGGTGCAGAGCTGAGATGGGCGATATGCCAGTTGCCATAGAATTCCGGAATCAAAGCTGGTACAGATCCACCATGGTCCAGCAAACTTTGGATTTTATCCAAAAGGAAGGTTGGATTCATACTGTATGTGATGAGCCGCAGGCTGGAGAAGGGTCCATTCCTGTCGTCCTGCATCCGACTCATCCAGATAAAACCCTGATACGCTTTCATGGCCGAAATTTGCATGGTTGGCAGAAATCATCTTCGGGAGATAATTGGCGGGAAGTCAGGTATTTATACCGATATAATCATCAGGAATTAACTGAATGGGTGGAGAAGATCAGGATATTAGAAAAGCAATGTAAGGAGATATATGTCCTTTTCAATAATAACTCAGGCGGAGATGCCGCAGATAATGCCAAGCAAATGATTGAATTGCTTGGTATAGAATATGAAGGACTGGCTCCTAAGCAGCTTGGTTTGTTTTAACAGGCATTATATAATTAATGAAGTGATAACGTGACAAGCTAGTTATTGAGCGCTAGAATCACAAACAGATAAAGGCGGATTTTCTCATGGTATGGGTAGTATTAGTAGGTATCGGATTAATAGCGGGATCAATCGGCTCTCTTGTCGGTCTGGGCGGTGGCATCATCATTGTACCTTCTCTTTTGTATTTAGGTACATCTACAGATATAATCGATGAACTGACACCCCAGATTGCTGTCGGTGTATCAACCGTGATCATGATTTTTACCGGTTTATCATCTACTTTATCTTATTTAAAACATAAAGTGGTGGATTATAAGGCAGGCTTAGTCTTCTTCATAGGCAGTTCACCTGGTGGCATAATTGGAGCCTATGTGAATAGGAACCTTAACGTGGAAGCTTTCTCCTTGTATTTTGGAATTTTCATGGTTTTCATGGCTATCGTGCTATTAGTGAAAGATCGTTTGAAGCCCATGGTTTTCAAGCCTGGAAAAGGGAAGATCGTTAAAACGTATAAAACGGATAATGGACATTCATTTTCCTATGGATACCACCCTCTGATAGCTGTATTGATTACATTTGTCGTGGGTTTCAGCTCAGGGTTATTTGGAATTGGCGGTGGCGCCTTAATGGTCCCCGTAATGATGCTGCTTTTCTTCTTCCCTCCGCATATGGCAGTAGCGACTTCGATGTTCATGGTATTTTTGTCTTCCATCACTAATTCGATTACGCACATATCCCTTGGGAATGTAAATTGGCCATATGCTCTTGCCTTGATTCCGGGTGCATGGTTCGGTGCAAAATTGGGGGCATTCATTAATACGCGCCTAAATAGTGCGTCACTTGAAAATATGTTGAAAATAGTGCTGATAATCATTGGTTTACGTCTTATATACCAAGGTATTACAGGATAAACGAGGAGGGAAAATGATGTCAGAAATCATTCATTTGTATCACACCAATGATCTCCATAGTCATTTTGAGAATTGGCCTCGTATTGATAAGTTTCTTAAAGAAAGAAGACAACTTCATCAAGAGACGGGAGAAGAAGCGATCATACTTGATATAGGTGATCATGTGGATCGCTGGCATCCATATACAGAAGGTACGTTGGGGAAAGGAAATATTGATCTGCTGAATGAAGCGGGCTATCAATATGTGACCATCGGCAATAATGAAGGGATCACTTTACCCCATGATGCGCTAGATTCCCTATATGATGCGGCAAAGTTCAGGGTCTTGGCAGCAAATATTTATTACCGGGATAATGAAAGGCCTGAATGGGCGCTGCCATATTGGATACATACAACGCTAAAGGGCACCAAAATCGCCATGATAGGTTTGACAGCTTTTTTTCAAAAGTTTTACACTGCGATGGGCTGGGAATTAACAGAGCCATTCGTGGAGTTGAAGGCACAGCTTGAACGGGTTAAAACGGAGGCAGATGTAATCATCATCCTGTCTCACCTGGGCATCCATGATGATGAGAGGATGGCAGAGGACTTCCCCGAGATTGACGTCATACTTGGCGCGCATACACACCACATCCTTCACCAAGGGAAATTGGTCAATGATACGCTCCTCTGTGGTGCCGGAAAATATGGATTTTTCGTTGGGCAGGTGGAAATGACCGTCAATCAGGAAAAGAGAGTCAGCAAGAAGAGTGCCATTCTTTATGATACCAATGATTTTTCGGAATTAGAGGATGAACGGTCATGGATTGAAGCAATGTACCAGGCCGGCGGGGAAACGCTTCAGCAAGTTGTAGTGGATTTACCTGAATCTCTGGAAAATGATTGGTTCAAAGTAAGTGCCCTTACGAAAATACTAGGGGAGGCACTAAGGGAGTGGAGTAAGGCTGATTGTACCTTTTTGAATGCGGGTCTTCTGCTCGATGGATTGCCTAAAGGGCCTGTCACCAAAGGGGACATTCATAAAATCTGTCCACACCCCATCAATCCTTGCATCGTTGAAGTTAATGGGAATGAATTAAAAGAAATCTTAATGCAATCGAGAAATGAGGAGTGGCCTCATATTCAAGTGAAAGGTTTCGGTTTCCGCGGGAAAGTCATGGGTGTCATGCACTATGATCAAATTGAATTTAAAGAAACGGACAATGGAATAGTAAAAGGAATCTTGATAAATGGGAAGAAACTGCATCCTGACAAGTCCTATAAACTGGCTATTCCTGATATGTTCACGTTTGGGCACTTCTTTCCAAGTATCCATCGCTCCAATCGTAAAGAATACCTATTACCGGAATTCTTACGGGATATCCTTTCATGGAAGTTGAAAAAATTATATCCGGACGCCTAACGCTAAATCACGGTTCCGCCCTTTTTTTCATAAAGTATGGGGAAGAGAGGGGCGAAACCAATTGATCAGCATGATACCGATAATACTTGATAATCATACATTCCTAGCCATTTCTGTCCGACTTCCCAAAACGAATTTGCTTGCTGTAGCGTCCGAGAAAGGATATATAATGTGCGGTGCGTTAGATGTAGGACTACTAAATGATAAATTAAGAGATCGCAAAATACTTGCAGGCAGGGCCACGGGTGTTACCTCGATTGAAGAGCTTTTGGATGCACCGCTTGAATCGGTTACATGGGAGGCTGTGGAGCAGGGCATCCATCCAGGAATGCTTGGTAAGGAGGCATTAATCAAAATGATTTGAAAAGGTGGGCTTTCTTTTTTATCCAGAAGGGGGCCTTGTTTTAATTCATCAAGTAATCCGAATATTTATCAATAAATATTTATAAACAGATTCATATAACAGAATATTTTCCGATAATCCTTATAAAGGAAAGAAACGGTTTGATCTACAAATATTGAATGGGGAATGGAGTACAAGTATGAGGCTAGCTATTACAAAGTCACTCAGCCCTGGTGCCAGGCTCGGAAAAAACATCTATAATGAGCGAGGCCATGTCCTATTGTGTGAGGGGCTAACATTAACGCAGAAAATGATCGATCGACTGGTGTCCCTTAATATTCCCTTTGTATACATTCAAGATTCAAGGACGGATGACATTATTCCAAAGCCGCCAGTATCCGGGAAACTAAGGAGAGAAGCCATTAATACGATTGAAACCACTTTCCTGGACATGAAAAACAACATCAACCTGGATGCCTCGTTCACGATAGAGCAGGCAAACGTCAAGTTCACTCAATTAGTCCGAAACATCATGGACGAGTTGAATAGGAATAAAGAGTTAATGACTTTATTGGCCGACGTCTATACATACGATGATTATATCTTTACTCATTCCTTAAATGTGACTTTATATACCCTTGCGATCGGAATGGAATTAAATATAAATAAAAAAAATTTGGAGATTCTTGGGCTAGGGACGATTTTACACGATGTCGGGAAAATGCTCGTGCCTTTGGATATCCTTCGGAAACCTGGTAAGTTGACGGAAATGGAGTTTGAACAAATCCAAAAACATGCTGATTATGGATTTCATCTAATTAAAAAGGTTCATACCGTTTCACTTTTAGTTGCAAATTGTGCCTATCAGCATCATGAAAGGTTAGATGGATCAGGGTATCCTCGTGGCATAAAAGGGGATGAAATTCATTATTTTGGTAAGATCATTGCCGTTGCCGACGTATTTGATGCCGTGACTTCCAGTCGGGTTTACCGTAAGGCCATGCTGCCGCATCAGGGGTTGGAAGTTCTTTATGCAGGAGTTGGGAAAAAGTTCGATAATACGATCATCGAGGCTTTCCGCCGGGCAGTTGCGATCTACCCAAATGGTCTTTCAATAGAATTGAATGATGGGAGAAAAGGGGTCGTATCCGCTCAAAATGAGGGAATAGGTGACCGGCCCATGATAAGGATCCTTGAAGAAAATGGGGAGCAGATAAAAGAGCCATATGAAGTGGACTTGAATAAAAGCCTGCATTTATTGATCGTGAAATGTTTGAATATACAAGAACCAGCCTAACCAAAAGGAATAAGCTGGTTTTTTCATTCCTTGTTTTCCTTCATGATGGCAGGTGCGACCGAACTGTTTCCATTACTATAATAGCTTGGTACATCACCTTCTATAAGCAGACTGCCGACTGTCACCTCCTGACTCACTTTGGTCTCTTCAGTAAAAGAGGGAATGACGATTTGAATATTGACATCAAAATCCACAATCAATTCATAATAAACATTATTGATTCCTGCGTTTGTCAGTTTTGTCCTCAAATCCGATTCAACATTCCCAATGACTGACATTTTTACTGGGATTTCAGGTCCAAAGTTGGAAAGAAGGTTATTCCCCGTTACGACGCCTAAGGGGATATAGTAGACCACGCTATTATATTGTTCATCATTTATTTTGGCCGAACCCGTTTTAAAAGGATTTCCCTGTTTGATGCCAAGCTTCTTTTGAATATCCTTTGTAATGTTGGCGCGCAATTCACTATATATGACTGGATTGAAGCTATAGGAAGAACTGGAGTCCTTGCTACCCTCGTTGTTGGTGATGATTTTTTTCATATCAACCTTTGCTATATTCTCATCAACTGATTCATGAATCGTTTCTGTTGCAATCCGTTTAATTTCATACTCGGCTACACTCATGATCACTGGTTCGATGGCTTTATCAACATACCAAAGCGTCATGATGCTCGATATGATGAAAAGGATAAATGAATAGAGAAATACTTTTCGGGTTGGAAGAGGCCCCTTTTTTCGAAATTTCTTTGGGCGAAATCTTTTTCGGAACACGCTGTAGCCCCCTTTATTAATACCTATGCATCAAGTTCAGGGGATTATGTTCGAATCAAAAAAAAGCAGCGAAAATTCCTCGCCGCTTACTTTTTCCTTTTAGCCAAATCCTTCCTTTCCCACATTTTTAAATAAGGGTAAGGGTCAAAACTCCATTCTGTGATACCGTTGTCTTTGTACATCCCGTAATGCAGATGCGGAGGAAATTTACCGGATGTTCCCGGAGGACCGTAACCTGTACTGCCAACACCTCCGATGACTTGTCCGGGCTCTACGATTTGTCCGACTTTCAATCCTTTGGCAAAACCGCTTAAATGGGCAAAGTAATGATACGTATTATTTAAATCACGTATCCCGATCCGCCAACCTCCATATTTATTCCAGCCTTTCATTTCAATGATGCCATAGCTCGTAGATCGAACGGGAAGGCTATAATCCGCAAAGATATCAGTACCCTCATGGATTCTCCTTCCTCCCCAACCACGAGCGCTTCCCCACGTATTTAAATACGTATAATGGGTCCTTACTGGAACAGGGAAAGCTTTTTCCTGTAAATCCAGCCGGCCATATTTCTTATAAATCTCTGCATTGCCAATGATGATGCTGACCGCTTTATCCCGTTTGTAATAATCCCAAAGGCCGATCCGGATATTATCTTCATCCGTACCATAAGTATGGAGATGCTTCGAAAAAGCATATAAACGATCGGTATCATTAGTAACATCAGCTTTTCCATCACCATTTCCATCCTGGCCCAATCCATCAAAAAAAGTGATCGTGAGCGGGTTCACATCGTTTAAGTTAGGATTAAGGGCTCCTCTCCACTTAGTGGGCTCGATGTTTATCCCGATTAAGCCCTTTGCAGGCTCTAAATCCCGCCGGGCGAGCCTTAGGCTATGTTCATATTGATCAGCCCCAGCAAGATAATACCATGGAACCTGGAGGGTAGCTTCCATATTTTTATATAGCTCCATTCGCCCTGCATAAACTTCAGGGGGATCGGCCGCATTAGCTACTTGGCTTGGTGAATTGAAAACAAACAAACAAGCTATGGTAAAAAGGATTAATTTTTTCAACGGGGCAGGCTCCTTTCATGACACTCTTTCGTATTTATAAAGACATCAGTCCGTCCATCTTTTATAGTTTTGCTGATTTAGCTTTAAACATGAAAAATAAATAATGGGAATCAATCTATAACTTGTATAAATGCTTTATTATTGTTAAAGTAGGGTGTGTTAATTTCTATAGAATGGAGTGACATTTTGATGTCTTCTACAAATAAAGAAATTCTTCGTAAACCAGATTGGTTAAAAATAAAGCTTAATACTAATGAAAATTACATCGGCTTAAAAAATATGATGCGGGAGAAAAACCTGCATACTGTCTGTGAAGAAGCAAAATGTCCGAATATTCATGAATGCTGGGCAGTTAGAAGAACGGCAACATTCATGATTTTAGGTGAAATATGTACAAGGGCATGCCGTTTTTGTGCTGTTACGACTGGACGTCCAAATGAGTTGGATTGGGCTGAACCAGAGCGCGTTGCTGATTCCGTTGTATTGATGAATTTAAAGCATGTGGTCATTACGGCAGTTGCCCGTGATGATTTAAAGGATGGAGGCGCAGAAGTTTTTGCTGAAACGGTTCGTGCCATCCGACGCAAGAATCCATTTACATCGATTGAGGTATTACCGTCGGATATGGGTGGAGTGTATGAAAATATTAAGACTTTGATGGATGCAAAACCTGACATTCTGAACCATAATATTGAGACAGTCAGAAGTTTATCCGACCGTGTTCGTGCCCAAGCTAAATATGACCGTTCATTGGAGCTTTTAAGAAGGGCGAAGGAACTGTATCCGGAGATTCCAACAAAGTCCAGTTTAATGGTCGGCCTAGGAGAGACGAGAGAGGGAATCCTCGAAACGATGGATGATCTAAGGGCGAATAATGTGGATATCATGACGATCGGTCAATATTTGCAGCCGACTAAAAAGCATTTAAAGGTGTTGAAATACTACACGCCTGAGGAGTTTGCCGAGTTGAAAGAACGTGCATTGGAGAAAGGCTTCAGCCACTGTGAATCCGGTCCGCTTGTCCGTTCTTCCTACCATGCAGATGAACAGGTTAATGCAGCTGCAAAACATAAGCAAGCCAAAGGTGAAGAAATATTGAAATAGAGTGAAATAAAGGACCGAATAAATTGAAGTGAACCCAAAAAGTTAGACACTTTATTTAATTAGGCAGCCTTGAGGGCATGAATCCGGTAATCTACCGGGCTCATGCCTTTTAATTTTACCTTGATTCGTTGATGATTGTAGTAATGGAT
>NZ_CAKKLV010000027.1 GCF_918698115.1 Peribacillus sp. Bi96 | reverse complement strand
CATTGCGCATAGCCCTATTCTAGACAAAACCCTTAATAATGCTTATTGGCAACATCAAGGGTTAGAAAATCTATATGAACGATATACAAAACTGCGTCAGACTTAAACTGAACCGCCGTATACCGAACGGTACGTACGGTGGTGTGAGAGGTCGGAGGCTAGGCGCCTCCTCCTACTCGATTTTATGCAACTATCGGGGCAGGATAGTTGAACAATGACTTGAAGGGGATAAGATAAAAAATCCTTTATAGCTGATTAAGTGACTCGTTTATAATAGTATCGGTTTAAAATAAAGATGTACTGTTTATAAGAAAGTCGTACCGTTTTGAAACAGATTTAACCGTTTATATGTGGATTTTTAATAATGTAGGAATTTTATTGTAAGCAAACGGGCTAGTTTGCTTACAATAAAGAGGAAAAGCTATTAAGCAATCGAGAAGAAATCTTTAGGAGACATATGTGATAAAATTAGGAAAAAGGAGGTATGAGATATGAAAATCCATAGAATAGATCATGTGGGTATAATCGTCAATGATCTTCCTGCCGTGAAAGCGTTTTTTCTTGACTTTGGCCTTGAAATGCTGGGGGAAGGAAAAGTGGAAGGCGAGTGGGTGGAGCGGATGGAGCGGATAATAGGGCTTCAAGACGTTAAAGAGGAAGTTGTAATGTCGCGAACGCCAGACGGTGACGCAAATATAGAACTAGTAATGTTGCGAACGCCAGACGGTGACGCAAATATAGAACTAGTAAAATTTCACACGCCATCAGATGAAAATGGCATACAGCGTCCTTTAGCAAATACTCTGGGTATCCAGCATATTGCCTTTGCTGTTGAAGATATTGAAGCCCTTGTTACCAAATTGACAAAGACAGGCGCAGGACTTATTGGTGAGATACAAAACTACGAAAACGCTTATAAATTATGCTTCGTTCGTGGGCCAGAAGGAATTATTTTGGAGCTGGCTGAGGAAATCAAATAAATATTGAGGGGGACTTTGAATTGATTTCGATCTCCAACTTGGTATTCAAACTGGTACTAACGTAAAAAAACAACTTTGTTGCATTGAACATCAATCATATTGTCGGTATCCATTTAAAAGACGTTGTAGAGCTAAGCAAACGGGCGCTTTAATGAAATTTAACTAAAGCCTAATTTCTAGGTGTTAAAAGCGAGAAATTAGACTTTTTTTTATATTTGGATTTCCTTACCGTTGTAAACCCGTATTTTCCTGATGTTACTCTCTTAGCGTATGTTTTCCGCGTTTTGTTGGTAGGACCCCTATATGGAAATA
Source organism: Peribacillus sp. Bi96 (assembly GCF_918698115.1). Taxonomy (GTDB): domain Bacteria; phylum Bacillota; class Bacilli; order Bacillales; family DSM-1321; genus Peribacillus. The sequence continues at coordinate 63,046 of NZ_CAKKLV010000027.1, read as the reverse complement.
TTTGAAAGGGTGTACTAAGATGAGTACGATGATATTAACCTTAATTGGGGGCATTTTCGCTACCATCTGAGGTTCATTAACAAAGTGAAGTTAGAGGAGGTTAAAATGGAGAAGCAGGCTGTTTTATTTCATTCTTTGGAGGGTGAAAAAATCTACTTCAAAGCACTAAGGGTTGAGGATGTTCAAGAGATACATCATTATGCGTCAGATCAAGAAGTTTCACGATTTATTGGCTGGAATTTGATGAATACTTCGGAGGAAACTCGTCAGTTCATTGAAATAATGTTAGAACGTGAGTCGGCAGGTACTCATTTATATTCCTCCATTGTTGAAAAATTAACTCAAACAATTATAGGGACAGCCATGATTTTCAATTTTGACCAAGGAGCAAACAAAGCAGAAATTGGTTATGTGTTGCATAAACATCATTGGGGTAAGGGATATGGCACAGAGATTGTTGCATTGATGAGTGATTTTGCATTTAAATCACTTAATCTTCATAAACTCCATGCTATGGTAGTGGATGCCAATATTGGTTCTGCACGGATACTTGAAAAGAACAGGTATGAGTTAGAAGGACGATTAAAGGAGCACTTTTTTATAGAGGATAAGTATTATGATGCCTTACTTTTTGGCAAAATTACTAACCTGGAAACTTAGCGTTCTTATACAATAAAATTTAGTCCATTCTTATTCAATTAAAGGGCCAGATTGCGAAGGAAGAATTGCTGACTTTACAAAAGGTAAATTAGTTAAGGACAAATAGTGGTGAACCGAAAAGAGGGTGCTTTTGAGTGGAACTATTATTTGGAATTTAATGCATAAGATTGGAACCAATGCCTATTTCAAACGTAAGAAATGTAAAAGACTTAAGGTTGGGAGGCATAAGTATGAGGCAGCTTTATATAAAGCAGAAGGTATTCAGTCTTAGCGGGAAATTTACAGTAAAGGATCAGCAGGAGAAGGATATATATTACGTGGAGGGAAGTTTTATGCAAGTTCCAAAGACTTTCTCCATTATGAATACAGGAAGAAATGAAGTAGCACTCATTACGAAAAAGGTGTTCAGCTTTTTACCAAAGTTTTTGGTTGAGGTGAATGGTCGAGAGGTATTAACAATAAAGAAGGAATTTTCCTTCTTAAAAGCACGATATACAATTGATGCGGCAGGCATTGAAGTACATGGTAATTGGTGGGATATGGATTTTCAAGTTTTACAGCATGGTAAAATCGTAGGTAAAGTGGGCAAGGAGTGGTTCACTTGGGGCGATAGCTACAAGGTTCAAATAATAGATGAAGAGATGGAAACCATTATTATTGCACTCGTTGTTGCAATTGATTGTGTAAAGGCTGATCAAGCAGCTGCTTCCTCAGCAGCGTCGATTTAAAGTAGAAGTGTAAAATTAAAAGGCTGACAGTTTTTAAAAAATCACTGCTTGAATAGGTGCGGTGAACCGTATCATAAATAAATGACAAGGCCATTTGGTACCAAGGTTTTATATTCGTTCTTCAGTAATCGGGCGCATTTCTTGAGTAAAGAAAGTGCCTTTTTTCTTGTATTTCAAGGGTTCACATGGTTCTATAATTGGTTATTGTCTGCGATGGTTTAATAACTTGCGTATAAAAAATTCTCTCCTTGAACATAATAATATCTAGATTAATTGATTTATAACATGGGAGAGTGAATGAAAAATGTTTTTATCAGAAGCCTGGGAAAAGTATCAACTAGATAAAAAAATTGAGAGATATTCGCCTTTTACATTAAAAACATATTGTTTTTCAATATAATCTCTTATTACGATTTTTCGGTGATATTGATATGGATGAACTTTCTACAGAGAAATTAAAAGGGTATCTAATACAGGCGGGCGAACACTTAAAGCCTTCTAGTTTAGGTCACAGGATTCGTTGTATTAAATCACTATTCAAATGGACACATGATGAAGGGTTTATTCCTAAAAACCCTGCGGCTAAGGCATGACTTTTTAAATTCGCGCACTTTCTACATTGTCACGATCTATAGGAAGGGGTCCTACCATGGCGGGACCCCATAATGTATTTTAACGGAAGTACGAAAAACAAAAACCCCTTGCCGCACAAGGGGTTTTTGCATAGGGAAATAAAATCGATAGGCACCAGAATTTATTTTGTTTGATTATGTATTCTTGATTTATGGCCTCTTGTCTATACATTGTTTTCATACCAACATATTTTATAGTAAGAGTGTTAAAAGGAGGGGATTTGAATGTTTTTTTGTGATAGAAGACGCCGTTGTGATCGATTTGATCATTGTGACAGATTCGATCGATTTGATCGATGTGACAGATTCGATCGATTTGATCGTTGTGACAGATTCAATCGATTCGATCGTTGTGACAGATTCGATCGTAGAAGAAGGTGTTTTTGGTGATTTAACCCTCTAACTCAAATTACAAGCTCTGGTTGAGCTAATGACTGATCTAAAATCCTTCAAAAAAACTACCTGATATAATTATCTCGGTAGCTCTGGATGAACACCTATTTCACAGCTTAATCCTGTTCTTGGATAGTTATCTAATACCTCTTGCAAATGACGTTTCACGTCATCTATATTTATTTCACTTAGCAGGCACTTCTGTGTCTGTTACATATTTTTTAGAATACCTTTTTCAACGAACTGGCCAGTTCGTTGAAGAACCTAATCAATTAGTTTACATAAGAGATCTTAGAAGAAGTAACCAATTAAAATTCATTCGTAAAGGTACACTTTTACGAACTTTTTTTGATTGTTACTTCTTTAAAATAGAGTCTATTAAACAATGCTTTTGATTTTTCTTCTTCAACTAAAGGGGCAGTTTAGTAGTAGAAACTTTTATAAAAGTTATTCGTAAAGATATGAAGAGGAATTAACATTACATAGAGGTGATTTAGTTATGTTATGGGATAAACCCAAATGTACTATTTGTGATAAAGAGATTAAGGGAGATGACGTTATTTTTGTAAAAATGCGTTATCCAAAGCGAAAAGGTTTTACTGAAATAAAAGCATATATAAGAAACGAAGGTAAATTCATTTGTGAAGACTGTTTTAATAATAAATCCTACTAAATACTAATCAACTAACAGGTGCTTTACTTCAATAAGGAAGGTTGCTCTGGAACTCTTTTCATCAGGAACTATCGAGGCAAGTTAGTGAGAAGGAAGTACAAAGAGTATAAGGAATAACAAAAAACAAAAGGGGGGCCAGTGTATGAATAATGAATTTGAAAAGGTAATAAATTTACTGAAAAAAAATGATAAAGGAACTTATCCGACATTTGCTTTCTCTGTATTAAATAATTATACTCCTGGACAGGTTTATATGGATGAATTAAAGAAAACAGTTTTAGTTGGTACTGATTCAGGTATTTTTGTTGTTGGTGGAGACGAAATGAACAATGGTCTTAACAGCATATTTTTAGAGATTTATAGAAGTAGAAAAAATGATAAAAAGCGATTCACTTTGTTTTCTCCATCAAAAGAATGGGATCAAGTTATAAATAAGTTGTTTGGAAAAGAGTTAAGACAGATGCAAAGATATTCTTTTCATTTTAATAAGGATACATATTCAACAATAAAAAAGGAAAAAGTCCCTAAAGATTTTATAGTAAAGAGAATAGATGAAAAAATAATTACTGAAAGTCTGGAATTTAATGAATCTTATTATAATGAATATTGGGGTTCAGTATCAAATTTTCTAGAGAATGGTTTTGGTTATTGTTTGTTACATAATGATAACGTTGTAAGTGAGTGTACATCTATATTTAGTTCATCACAATTTGCTGAAATTGATATTGCAACTCAAAATAAGTATAGAGGAATGGGCTTAGCTCAAAATGTTGCAGAAATATTCATTGAACATTGTATTGAAAGAAATTTGAAACCCAATTGGGACTGTGATGTTAACAATTTTGCATCGATAAAGCTGGCTGAAAGATTAGGATTCGAAAATCCAATGGAATATTCGGTATTCGTTAGAAGGTAAAAAGTGCTTATTTGGCTAACGGGTGCTTTACCTCAATAACAGGGGTTGCTGCGGCAGCCTATTTCTTTATGCAACTATAGGGGCAGGTTAGTTGAACAAGCGTAGTGTATACGAACTGTGCATATTTAGATTTATTAACTTATCGATTTCCTCTCTTTCAAAAGTTGAATAAAAAGGACTTTCTATTCAACTTTTCTAGAAATATAATTAAACGGAAAGGAGGCGATAAGAATGAAACATAATTCTATGCACGAATGGCATAAAGAGCATAATAAACGGGTAGCAGAATTTCACAAAAAACACGCTGCTCAAGTAGCTAATGGAGAAAACGGAAACGGTTGGTTAGCCAAGCTCGAAACGTCTTTTTTTAATAAAGTACTTGTTCCTCTTAAAGTTGTGAAATAACATCTTTTTTTCTGCTCCTGCTCTTTGAGGAGCAGTTATTTTTTGATTTTATATAAATACTTTGTGACACAGTATGTGTCAACTCTGCAATAAGTCTTATAGAACTAACAGGTGCTTTACTTCAATAAGGAAGGTTGCTGAGGCAGCCTTTTTCTTATGGCACTAACGGGGCAGGTTAGTGGAAGAAGGAACTATTCTGAACTATCTAGAAATAAAGACTGTAAAGAAAAAAGATAAAAGAGGTGTTTTTTATAGAAAAGATACCTGTTAAAACGATTAAGAAGATAGAAGAGGATATTGAAAAAAATGATTTAGGGAAAGCAAGGGATAGACTACACGGGTTAATTTTAACCTATCCTAATGAGTTAGAACTCCGCAGAAAGTTGGGGGATATCTATTTTGCATTAAAATATCCTTCAATGGCTGGTCGTTACTGGTATTTAGAAAAGAATAAGACATCAGAAATGGTAAAAGCCTGTATTCTGTTCGAAAAGTCTTTGGGAAACGATGCTTTCAGAATATCACGAGCTCTAAAATTTAAAGGTGATAGAGAAATTTTAATAAGACTGGAATTGGATCAGGTAATTTCACCTATACAAAATAAAGTGAAAGAAAATTTGATGGAACAACCTGACGATGTATTGAAAGATAAGTTAGTTATTTTTGGGTGTTTCTCAATAATAATATTAACAATTCTCTTTGCATTATTGGGAGTTTACTCTCTTTTAAACTGGATTTTTTGATCCGTTATCTTGCTTTATAAGAGGGGTTATTCTAGTACTTGTTCTATAACAAACGGGTGCGTTAGCTGAAAATCGGGGCTGTCTTTAAGGCAGTCTTTTCTTTATGCAATTATCGGGGCAGATTAGTTCACCAAAGATGAAATTACGATTTAATTAAACCGTAATCTCTCTTTGGTGGTGGTTTCTTTTTTGTTAGCTATCGTTATCGTTTGGAAAGCTATGTTTACTGTTGTTTATTTTCTCCATTTTACCTCTGTATAACGTATCTTTTAATTCTTCAAGTTTAAACGGTATGAGAGGTGACAGGTATGGGACGCCAGCAGAACGTAGATTGACCATATAGATAATTAATAGTGTTGTGACTATTATCATTGCTGGAGCCCCAAAGAAATTTCCCACAAGTAAAAATAGAATACGAAGTGTTGATATCGCAGGAGCTAATTGTTTGGTATAAAGGACGAAACCTAAAAGAAAAGTTATCGCTATCACAATTAGACTTGCAGGATGGATAATCTTAGCTGTGACTGCTGTTTCTCCGACTGCAATTGTAGCTAACAAGGAGATAAGCATGATGGCACTTGAGGAACTCTAAAAGTAACGTCTATTAAGATAGTTGTTAATACGATAAATATTATCATCGTCCAAAATGCAGGAAGCAGTTCATCGTTTGTTAGAAGGGTTTTTGTAACCTTATCTGGATAGCCATCTGCATAAAAATTTACAAGTACCACATATATGCTCGGTAAATAAATGGATAGGGAAAAACACATATACCTTAATAACCGATTCATTAGTCTGCCATAATTTGAATTATATTCATCAGGTGCCGAGAACATCGAAGCAAATAGACCTGGTAATATAATGCCGTATGGACTTCCATCTACCAGGACCACAACTTTTCCATCATATAAAGAAGATATAACAACATCGGGGCGTTCTGACTCCTCACTCATTGCGAAAATCTTAGTTGACCTACCTTCAAATGCTTCTTTAATCGTCATAGATTCTAGTACATAGTTAACGGATATTTTATCAATATGATTTCTAACCTCTGTTAATACATTCTTGTCAACAACTTCCTTTACATAGAGAATGGAAATGTTTGTCTTAGATAATATTCCGATTTCTATTGACTCCACGCAAAAATTAGGTGTCTTCATCATTCCACACAGTAAGCTCACATTAGTATTAAGATTTTCGGTAAGTCCAACTAAAGGCCCTTTTGGTGAACGCTCACTGATAGCTTGTTCAATATTCCTTTCTTTAAACTGTGTTGTACCAGCTATAATTCCTAATTCAATGCCTTCAAATATTATAACGGTTCCACCGTTTACTATGGCATCAGTTAATTCCTTATACTCTTTCGCAACGAATACTTCTGCTGTTTTAATAATATTCTCTGAAACATCCTCTAAAAGAGAGTATTTTTTTATGGTCTCCATCGTTGAATCTAATAGGGGTGTAATTACGTTTTCCTGCAAGCTATCTTTATTTACCACCCCATCAAGATAAATAAGGTGTACCATTATAGAACGATTAGACCCGATTTTTAATTTCCTGACTCTAAAATCAGCTGTGTCGTTGAAACTTTCCTTTAGCTGTTTTGTTTTTTCATGGAGATTCTTAAGTGTGTTTTTGATTATACTAACCACCTTAGTATGTTCGTTTTTTTCTAAAAAATAACTTATATGTATGCAATTCCCATTCGTCTTCAATAAGAGAGTTGCTTTGGCAGCTCTTTTTCTTATGGCACTAAAGTCAGGTTAGTTCAACAGTGCTGTTTGATCTTTGTTCAACAATTGGGCCATCCTAATGATTTTTGGGGAAAAATAAATATATCCCTATTTAAAATTCAGAATATTTCGTATAATGTATTTAAGTTTGGTACGGACATCATGATGTCTATGAAGCTTTTTTCAACAGCATTTAGTAGGGGGTGGCTCTTTCTAGTTGTTTAAATGAAATATTTCTTAGAACATCATCGGTGTATATGGCATAAATCAAGGGGTGTTATGGAAAGGATCTTAAATCAGAAAAGGGGTTTTTTCTTGAAAAGAAATTTTTTAAGTAAAAGAAATTTGTTTATCTTCTCCCTAGTTTTTGTGCTTGCATTAGTAGGATTTTCTTCAGGTACACTTCCGGACCATCTTGACCCTCTTGCACCTGACACTGTTTACTTCAACGGAAAAGTTATCACCATGGACAAAGATGCTACTATTGCCGAAGCTGTAGCAGTCAAGGACGGAAAAATCATTGCTGTTGGTTCAAGTAAGAAAATTAGCAAGTTAAAGGGACGGCACACGAAAGTCGTTGATCTAAAGAATAAAGTGTTATTGCCGGGATTCTATGATGCCCACAGTCATTTTCCGAGCTCCGGAATGGACGGGACTGTTCAAGTTAATTTAAATAGTCCACCGGTAGGTCCTATTAAAAATATTGATGATCTGATCATTGCCTTGAAAGATCGAGCTATGGAAACCCACGAAGGTGAATGGATACTCGGGCGAGGGTACGATCAGACACTTTTAGCAGAAGGACGTCACCCGACACGTGAAGATCTGGATAAGGTATCAACGGAGCATCCAATCTATATCGGACATACTTCCGGACATTTAGCAGTAGCTAATAGTGTTGCGCTTAAATTGGCAGGAATTACAAAAGATACTCCTGATCCACCTGGTGGGGTAATCGTAAGAGACCCTAAGACAGGAGAACCGACAGGGGTATTAGAGGAATCTGCTATAGGTCTTGTAAGCAAGCGTATTCCTGTTGTTACAGAAGAGGAAAATCTTGCAGCGTTTAAAAAGGCTGTCCAGGATTATATCTCAAAAGGTGTAACGACCTCGATTATAGCTGGAGCAAATAAACAGGGGCTTATTGATTTACAAAGATATCAAAAGCAAGGTTTGCTGCCGTTAAGGGTAACAGCCATGGGTGGAGGGTTTGGTGGCGTTATAACCCCTGGTGAATTAGGCGGTTTTGTAACAGGTTTCGGTAGTGATATGTTGAAGCTTGGCGCTGTGAAGCTGTCTCATGATGGATCCATTCAAGGGTACACCGGCTATTTAAGTAAACCGTACCACGTGCCGCCGGGAGATGATCCAAATTATCGGGGATATCCGGCGACAAGTCGTGAGGAATTAACGAAGCGAGTAGTGGAATTGCATAAGGGTGGATACCAAATTGCGATTCATGGTAACGGAGACGCAGCGATTGATGATATTCTTTACGCCTTCCGTACTGCCCAGGAGAAGTATCCGCGTAAGGATGCGCGTCATCGTATTGAGCATGCTCAAATGGCTAGAATAGATCAATTGGATGAAATGAAGAAACTGGGTGTTACACCATCATATTTTGTTTCCCATACCTTCTTTTGGGGCGATCAGCACAGGGATATATTCATGGGGCCTGAACGAGCAGCTATGATGAGCCCTCTAAAATCGTCCATTGATCGTGGTATTAAATTTAGCATTCATCTTGATTCTCACATTACCCCAATGGATCCGATGCAGGCAGTATGGTCTGCTGTTAACCGGATTTCAAGAAGCGGCAAGGTGATTGGTCCGAAGCAAAGAATCACACCATTAGAGGCACTTCGCGCAGTAACAAGTGATGCAGCATGGCAAAACTTCGAGGAAAATGAAAAAGGCTCAATCGAAAAAGGGAAATTTGCAGACTTTGTTGTTCTGAAAGAAAATCCGTTAACAATTGACCCTATAAAAATTAAAGAAATCAAAGTACTTAAGACAATTGTGAACGATAAGGTTATCTACGAAAATTAAATTAAGGATAGGATGAACGGGGACGGCGGTTCTTGTGCTTCATTCACTTGCTGGTGAAGCACAAGAACCGTCTCTTTACTTCCTTCGTGCCCAGCAAGCAGTTAATTGCTAGTTAGCGAAAGTCCAACCCAAGTAAGTGCCAAGACGTTCGGTAGCTGACAGGCAACTGGTGGAGAATTCCTAAGGTTGAAACCCTGTGACAAAGTAACTTGCTTTAAGAGGGAGAATACCAGCTAATACAAAGTTATGTGCTTATTCAAGAAAAGGGCGAGACTCTTTAATAAGAATCGCTTATCTTAAAGAACTAACCGGTGCGTTAGTTCTTTAAAGAGCAGCGACGATTAGTTATATACTTATCTGAATTTCCGATTAAATATACGCTTTGTTGAATTACACCTGAAAAAGCTACTCCTAAAGATTGATATCTCTGGAGTAGCTCCTACTTTATAACTTTCTATATTTTCCTGGTACTCTGGAATCGAATATAGGAACATCTTTTCTTATTTGGAGTACTTTCTCTAAATCTAAAGTTGCCTTTAATTCACCAACTTCTTGATCTAATTTTTGAATAATGTCTCCCCATGGATCTATAATTTGTGAGCAACCTGCGAATTCCACTCCTAATTTTGTACCCGTTACATTTGATGCAACAACATACATTTGGTTCTCAATTGCGCGTGCACGAAGTAACGTATTCCAATGTGTTTTCCTTGCCAGTGGCCACTCCGCAACGATATGTAACACTTGAATACCTTGTAATGCTAAGTCACGAATAATTTCAGGGAATCGTAAATCGTAACAAATAATAATTCCCATTTTCACACCTTCAAGTTCGAACACTTCCACTTGATTATGACCGCCCGTTAAAAACTTGGGCTCATCTAACATCGGAACAAGGTGCATCTTGTCATATTTATGAACAATCTCACCCATTCGATTTACAATAACCGCACGATTAAAGATATCTTTACCTTCTAATATGGCAATTGAGCCACCCACCAAGTTAACATTAAACTTCTTAGCTAGTAATTGTAAAAATTCAATGGATTGATTGCCATCCGCTTTACAAATTTCCTCCAATTCCTCCAACGCATAGCCCGTAGACCACATTTCAGGAAGTACTACTACATCCACATCATCACTATAGTTACCTTCTAACCAGCGTTCAATGATTTTCCTATTCTCTTCAGGATTACCAACTACTAAATCCATTTGAAATACTAAATAATTCACATTTGTCACTCCTCTTAATTATATTTAGTTTAGTAATGAAGTATCAGGTTTCACAAACAACCATAAAATAGCTGCAATAAACACAGGGATTACAGTTACTCCTAATGTGATATTCCACCCAAAGTTTTCTGCTAACCACCCACATAATAACGGTGATACAAACGCGCCTAGATTTCCCCACAAGTTCATCCAACCTGAAACCGAACCTGAAAAGTTTCTTCCAAGGTCTGTAGCAGAAGCCCATGAACACACTACTGTGAATCCTAGTGAACCCAAGCATAATGATAACCATAAAACATTCATATAAGGTGATGTTGTCATAACAGCAAGGTACATTGATATAATAAATACTATTAAACCTGATATAGCTAAAGAGGATCTTGATATTTGCTTTGAAAAACCTTTACGTACTAAGTAGTCAGAAAGGATACCACCAGTCATTACAGTTATCAGTATTGCTAACCAAGGTAAGCTTGCAGCAAATCCCATTTTACTTAATGAGAACCCTCTATCTTCCAGTAAATAGGTAGGTAACCAAACTAAAAAGAAAGTAATAATATATAAAACAACAAAATATTGTACTCCTAACGCCCAAAATCTATAGCTTTTCAGAAAAGTATTCCATGGGGCTCTAACTTTAGCGGTATCAATAATTTCCCTGTCTTCAAGTATATATTTTTTTTCTTGTTCATTCACTAATTTATGTATTTCTGGATAGTCTCGGGCTATAACATACCATACACCCGCAATGATTATTCCTATTAATCCAAAAATATAAAATACAGCTTGCCAACCAAAATATTGATAGATATAAACCGTAACGATAGGGGCAATAACTGGTCCAAAATATGAACCGGCCAATAAAGCACTAGATGCTCTGGCCTTTTCATCTCTTCTAAACCAGTTTGTATTAAATACGGCGTTAGCTGGAAACATCGGTCCTTCACCTATCCCAAATAAGAATCTCACCATAAACAATAGACCGTGAGATTTAACTATACCCGTCAAACCCGTAAATACTGACCACCATACTAAAGCAAAAGTGATCATTTTTCTTGGACCAAACTTTTCTGCCAAAAGTCCTGCTGGAATTTGAACTAACGCATAACCTAATGAGAATAATGAAGCAAGCATGCCAAACTGAACTTTATCTAAGCCTAAATCATCCATCATTGGCTTTGCTATTATTGAAATATTTGATCTGTCCATGTAAGCGATTACACCTATTATAAAGAAAAAGAATGCTAGTCCCCATCTAACTTTTGTAGGTTTCTTTTTCAAAACAATCCCCCCTTAATAAACAATGGAATAATGATGTTTAATTTTTCTGTTTAACTTGGGGTGTTCAATTTCATATTCAAATTTATCACCAAAAATAAAACCATTTTTTGTAGGAACAGTACCTGAGAAAATAACAGTATGTTTTAAATCCTTTTCCCCCAACTTATCCAGCTTTTCTAATAAAACATCAACCTCCAAGAGTGCTTCTAAAGTGTCTTCTTGATATAAACATTTTTCTCCATTTGAAGTAACATAAGATCGTAAAATAATAGTATCCCAGTCTTCTTTTAAATCTGTTAATCTCCAAAAATCAGTTGCAAGAGGTTTATCACATATTGATTTAGACTTTAAAATATCTTCTTTTTCTAATTCTCGATCAGTATGATCGCTGCCAAGGGTAACCAACCATTCTTTTCCGTCATGGAATAACACATACTCTGTTTCCCCTGAAGAAAATTTGCTTCCATTACATTCGTTGGAAAAATTTAATTGTTCTACTTTTTGTGGATATATCATTGGTACATTAGGTGGAGGTGCAATTCCTAATTCTTTTAATTCATCTATGTGTTCTTGAATTTTTTCTTTATTTCGTCCCCCATATCCAACAACGATTACTTTATTAATATCAATTTCATGTTTTTTAACCTCTCCATTAGAAAGATGTAAATTAATTACTTTTCTCATTTGAATTCCTCCTCAATTGATTAATAATTTCATTTTTGGTATTTTCCACATGGTTATTTGATGCTACCAGAAGTTGATTAATATCTTGTGATTTTAAACCTTGCACAATTGCTTTATGTTCAGATATTGTTTCCTCGATACGCGACTTCTCAGTTATTGCTTTTAACCCAAACCATCTAATTTGATCCCCAATTTCCTCAAACCATTTTTCTAATCGCTGATTTTTGGTTAATAATACAATTTCAGAATGGAACTCTTTATCTAATTCAATAAATCTTTGGTGATCTGTTTTATTTTTTTCTTGCTCCTCAATGTAACCTTCTAATACTTTTATTTGTTCTAGAGTAATATTTCCACACATTTTTTCTAATGAGAATCGGTCAATAATCATTCGAATTTCCATGACTTCCATTACATTTTCCTCTGTTATTTCATTAATAAATGTACCAACCCGTGGTTTTGAAATTATCCATTTTTCTCTTTCTAACAACGATAGAGATTCTCTGACAGGAGTCCTACTTACACCTAATTTTTCACTTAGATCTCTCTCATAGATTGCTTGACCAGGTAGTAGTTCATAATTCAAGATTGATTTCTTTATTGCTTCAAAAGCTATATCTCTTAACGGCATAACTGTATCTATTTTTTTCATTTTTCCTCCTATTGGTATGTGGTATACCAACTGTATCACAAGCTGAAAATTCAGTCAATTTAAAATAAACAGATTTCTAAAGCGCCTTGTGTTGAATCGTCAAAACGTACCAACGCTTGAAGGGACAAAAGAGAAAACATACGAAGGCGTATCTAAAGGTGCATACGTTATATCGAAAGTTGATGATGGACTTTCTGTCTGAAAGATGTAAAATATAGGTTTAATTGAAGTTCAACTTATATACATAATGGAGTTTAATAAAGGTTAAAGTGAAAATTCAATCAGGAGGAATTTTTCAATGGCTTTGTCCGAAATGAATAGTAAATTGTTTAGAATGATTAATAATCTAGGTAAACAATACCCCGATTTAAATCCTTTCTTTGTATTTATCGCCGAATACATGATTTTTTTCTTAGTATTGGCAGTCCTGATGTTTTTGTTTTCTCGAAGAAATAAAAATAGAATCATGGTAATCTGTGCATCTATTACATTAGTTATCTCAGAAATATTCGCGAAAATAGTAGGGCAAGTCCACTCGAATTATCAACCATTTGCTGAGTTGCCAAACGTTAATAAGTTAGTTGAAAAAGCAGTCAATAATTCCTTTCCAAGCGACCATACGATCATATTTTTTTCAATTTGTATAACCTTCTGGTTGTTCAAAAGGGGTTGGGGATTTTTATGGGTAATTTTGGCAGTCCTTGTAGGGATTTCGCGAATTTGGGTAGGTGTCCATTATCCAGCAGATGTTCTTGTTGGAGCCATCATCAGTATCGTTTCAGCCATGATCGTTTACAAAATTGTTCCTAGTTTAAGACTGACCAAGAAATTTTTGGGGAATCGAGAGAAGGGAGAACAATCCATTTTATCTGCCCTTTCCAAACATAAGAAAGGTAAGTCAAAGGAATTTTAAAAAAGAGTTACTTAATATACTGCCAAATTAGCAGACCAAATCGATCATTACTTCACTTGCACTTGTTGTTTTAAGTCTTGTTTCAAGAACCGAACGGAAAGAAGCAAATGGAGCAGGACATAAAATGATGTATTTATCAAAAGAAAAACATTCTGATGTTCTTTAAATGAAAGAATTATTAAACATTATGTTTTAATTAACCATTCTTCAACTAAAAGGTCGATAGTTTAACAAAAGGGTTGCTGCGGCAACCTTTTTTGTATGGAACTAAAGGGGCAGGGTAGTTTAACAAACAGGATTTATTTTACGGCTTATAGAAAGTCATATTAAGGAGGGATATTCAGATGTCAAACCATGAAAACGAAGAAATGCTAACAGGAGGGAATGTCTCTAGGGTTTATCGTTCGGGAGATACTGTACGACGAGAATTAAAGCCAGATAGTCCTAAAATTCATAAGCTATTAAAGCATTTGGAGAACAAAGGTTTCAGTTATGCCCCAAAGTTTTTAGGTATTGATGAAAAAGGAAGAGAGATATTATCATTTATTGAAGGAAAAGCTGGTAATCATCCTTTAAAAGAATACATGTGGTCTGATGATGTCTTAATAAAAGTAGCGAAAATGCTCCGTCTGTATCATGATTCAGTGAGTGATTTTTCATTTGATGATAGCTGGCAATCGATAGATAACACCCCCCAGCAATTTGAGGTAGTATGCCATAATGATTTTGCGATATACAACATTATTTTTAAACATGAAAGCCCAATAGGTATTATTGATTTCGATGTTGCTGGACCTGGTCCAAAACTTTGGGACATGGCTTATACTCTTTATACTATTGTCCCCTTAAGTAGATTTTATTTTTCTGAAACAGGTGAGAAAGTTTATTATGATTCATCACAGCACGCTAACCGTATTAAACAAAGAGTTAGATTGTTTTTTGAATCTTACGGTGAGGGGATAGAAGAAGATTATTTGGAAATGGTATTGCTACGATTGGAAGGTTTATGTAAAACAATTACAAGAAAAGCCAGTGAAGGTGACGTTGCTTTTCAAATGATGATAGATGAAGGGCATCTTGAACATTATCAAAACGATATTAAATTCATTCGTGAAAATGGAAAAGGGTGGATTTAAGTGTGGGTTTTTGTTGAACGTCTTGAACATCATGGATCCGATTATACAAGTGAACCATCTCGTGCATTAGGGTATCCATTGTTTCGTAGAAATCCAAGTCAAGAAATTCTGGCGTTAAGTTAATTTCAAACATCTTATGTAAAAACGGCAGCATTGTAGGTATACCTTATAAAATAACCGAACTGGAACTTATTATTCACTTTGTTTTTTACCCGAATTACATGACAGATTCTTGTTACTATCGGTTTTAATTCGGGGTATATTTCTTCTTTCTGATCTCATACTAAAGATAAGAAGGAGGGGTATTCATGGCAAAACGAACAAAGAAAAATGATGCAGACCAAAAGAACAAACAAGGATTTGATTCAAGCAAAACTGATTCAGAATTCTCTAAAGAATTCGGCAGTGCAAACGCTAATCAAGCACATAAAAATAAAGCAAAAAAAGAAAAAGCATCTAAAAATCAAGGTGAGTGGAAAGGCATGCATTAATTAATACTTGCCAGACTCGACTCATGATAAGTGATGCCTGCACCGAGTACAAAGGGTGGAGGCTTATCATGCTTCAAACTGTTTACTGAACTTTATGTAAAGGAGCTTATTTAGATGACTCAATCTAAGCAACAACAAGAACGCCAATGGAAAGATCGTAAACAATCGCAGAATCCACATGGTAAGGTCAGATCATTTGAACAATTAGCTGAAGATATGGGCAAAAATGATTCTGAAACTAAGTAAAACTGTTTAAGAATGAGAGGCTATTCCAAAGGGTCAGAGCCCCACAAATTGTGAGGTACTCCCTTGGGGTACCCTCTCTTTGTCGTTACCTAAAAGGTCATAATTATCGGGAGTGATAATTATTGATACAGAAATGACGATTAATGATGATGAATATTCGGATGAATTTTTTAAATGGCGGTTGTTTTGCCAGTGAGTTTGACTTGCTAAATGTAAAGAAATATCAGTTTACTACTCTACGTTTATGAGGTATCCAGTCATTGGGGAATTGAGACTTCAGAATATATGAACCCCAAAAGATAAGGTGAGTTAGCTTAAGATCGGGACTGTCTTTAAGGCAGTTTTTTTTATGGAACTATCGGGCAGAATCCATATAAAAATTCAGATTATGCTTGGATTAAATTAAAAGAGCCCAACCAATTAAGGTCTTTTTAAGCCTTATACTGGTTCCCTCAAATCCCGTGTTTAGAACATTAAATGAACAGGGAGGAGTTTAATTTGAAGAATTTCCAAATATTCAAAGGTATTCATCTGATTATGTCCTGAAATAATAAGAAAAAATGCAGGAGAGATCAAATGAAAAAAAATAAATGTTATCAAGTATTTATCGCTATTTTTATTATTGTCTTAATGGTCGATCACTCGGTCTATGCAATTGAATGGGAAGATGAAGAAGCACCCATAAGCTTTAAAATTGAGATGTTACCTTGGGAGATTGCAAACAACATTATTCCTAATAAAACAAATTTCACCATTATTGATATTGAAACTGGTTTATCATTTAAGGTACAACGAAGAGCAGGTAGTCATCATGCGGATGTACAGCCACTAACCAAAGAAGATACTCAGATCATGAAGAAAATTTATAATAATAAATGGAGTTGGAATAGAAGAGCCATTATTGTATTACTCAATAATCAAATGATTGCTGCATCTATGCACGGAATGCCACATGGGGCTGGTGCTCTTCAAAATGGTTTTTCAGGTCATTTCTGTGTTCATTTCTCTGGAAGCATTACGCATCGTTTGAAAAACGAAGATCTTTCTCATAAATTAATGGTATTGAAAGCGGCTGGTAAGCTTGATGATTATATACAAACGGTAAGTCCCTATGAACTTATACGTATCTTTACCATTGCCATTAATCAAGAAAACCAGAAATTATTAGCGATGACCTTATCAAATCCGAGTCATCCGAATCGTGTTAATAAACTTGTTAAAGATATTTCATATTTTGGAGTAGTTGACCCTTTAAGACAACCGCCTGAACAGCTAAATGGGGTATTTCTAGTGGATGTACCCGTTCAAGTAGCAATTTATAAGAAGAGAGAAGGCAAAGAAATAAAGGTTATGCATTTTATGATCCGAAGGGAAAGTTTGACTGATGGTTGGTTCATTGATCAAGATGCGCTCTATGAAGCCTTAAAATAGGATTTATGAAGAAAGGTATACATGAAATGATAAATCCAACTTAGGGTGGGGGGCATTCAATTGAGATTAACATGGATTGTCGGAATTTTACTATTCGTTCAACAAGTGAATATCTCTGAAAGCTTATCTGTAACTCAACATGGACAAACCATTGCCAGTGTCAACCGTGCTGATGTTACTATACCCTTACTAAATGTTCCTATGATGGACTTGGATAAATACAATCAGTTTATCGAAAAACTTGACCGACAAGTGTACCAAAAACCTGTAAATGCAACTATCGATAAACATGGTAATATTCTACATGGGCGGGTAGGTTATAAGCTTTACCATCAGGCGTTTGATGAGCATTTTTATTCCTTTTTGTATAGTAATAAAGCAAACAAAGTAGAAGTACCTTTGCTTGCTATTTATCCAAAAGTTGACATCGAATTGCTTGCTCAGATTCGTGTGAAAAAAATAGGTGAATATAGAACCTATTTTAATGAGGGCAATAAAAATCGTTCAAATAATATATCGCTTGCTACAAAAGCGATTAATAATTATGTCGTTTTTCCAGGAGAGACGTTTTCTTTTAACCAGGCCGTTGGCAGGAGAACAGGAGACAAAGGATATATGCTCGCTCGGGTTATTGTTGAAGGAGAATTTTCTGAAGGGATTGGTGGAGGGATCTGTCAGGTGTCATCCACCCTGTTTAACGCTATCGACAATGCAGGGTTGCAAACTATTCAACGCTATTCCCATACTAGGAGCGTTCCTTATGTTCCATCTGGCCGAGATGCTACAGTAAGCTGGAATGGTCCTGATTTTAGCTTTAAAAACAAGTACAATCAACCTATCCTTATCCGAGCTAGAACACAAGGAGGAGTTGTGAGTATCATGGTTTATTCTTCAGATATGATTAATTATGAGAACCGAAAAGTTCCTAACGCTTCAAATCAGATTTCAAAAGAAATTTTGGTACAAGCACGTTCTGTCCGTGGGAGCTAGACACCAATATTCTAAAAGATGTTTTGATAAAATCCAATTAATTTTATCGTTCGGTAATATTTCAAAGTATTTTACGAACGTTTTAAAAGGTAGAAGGAAAAGAAATGATGTTCATAAATTCGGATACATAAGAGTTAGTAGCAAAGATCAAAATGAAGGACAACAACTCAAGCCATATGGGAAAAGGTTTCAATGAACGAGATATCTTTTTAATATACAAAACTGGGGGGGATTTCAATGTTGTGTTTTGGGATTCCAAGAACCTGTCCAATTCTAATTTTTTTATTTATATATAGTTGATTCATCATTAAGTAAAACAACTAAACCAAGCCTATTTAAACCTTGGTTTAGTTGTTTTTTTATATGGATGGGTGAGGCTTAATTAGCTTTACTTATTTTAATTTACCTGCACGGATGAATAGGGTTAGTACGGATAGATAAGGTGAAGCCTTAAAAGAGGTTTTTCTGCTATATACTTTTGATATAATTAGATTAGAATGGAAATTGAGTTTATAAAGCAACTTAGGGGTTAAAAGAGGAGGGGCATTCTTGAAAATTCGTCTAGGGCTGTTAGGTGTAGCAGACTCCTTTGAAATTATCCAGTCCGTTATCATTAAATATCCGGAAATCATTTGTATACCCATTGAGTGTCTATCAGAAGAGGACTTAAATAAGAAGGTATCTCCTATTTTAGAAGAAGTCGATATGTGGCTTTGTTCAGGTCCGATCACTTATAAAATAGTACAGGACTGGAAACGGATTGAAGCCCCTGTATTTTACGTGAAATATACAGGTTCTACTCTGTACAAAACGGTTTTGCAAGTATTATATGAACAAAAAATCGAGGTTGATGAAATCAGTTTTGATTCAAGCGATGTCTCTACGTGGGAACAAGCCTTACAGGAGGCAGGGATAAAACGTAAGCCAAGATTTGTAGAATCGGAAATGATTTCTTTAGAAGGATTAGTGCAATATCATTTTGACCTTTGGAAAAGTGGTCAAACCAAAGCTGCAATCACTGGCCACCCTATCCACCATGAACTTCTACGCCTTGGAGTTCCTGCTTATCGAACTCTTCCATCATCAATGGCCGTTGAGGCAGTGGTTACCAATATACTTCGCACTTATGAAATGTTACATTTTAAGGCTACCCAGATTGCGGTACAGATCATTGAAATTGATTCTTTTGTTGGACTGATTAAGGATACATTTTCTACTGATGAGATTTTTAGAATCGAGATTAAGTATATGGAAAAGTTGCTCTCCTATACAAAAAAAGTACATGGTTCGATTAAACCTTCAGGATTTGGACGCTATGTTATTTTTACCACCAGAGGACTCTTACAGGATATAACGGGGAATTTCAGTCAGATACCAGATATCGATGATTTTGATCAGGCCAGTAAAGAAGCAGTTACTTGTGGAATTGGGATAGGACAGACTGTATATGATGCTGAAATTAATGCAGGAAACGCCTTATTACACGCGAAAGAATGTGGAAAAGGCTCATGGATGGTTTGTTTTGATGATAAAAAGATAGCAGGTCCGTTAGGAAAGCCGGAGCAACTTACGTATTCCTATATATCAGAACAATTAGAATCGATAAGTCAACAAACATCACTTAGTGTTATAACATTAAATAAACTGAAATCTTCTCTAAAGAAATTATCAAGTGATGAACTTAATGCAAATGAGCTTGCAAACTATATGCAGATTACTCCAAGGAGTGCCCGTAGAATTTTAACAGTACTTGAGGAGAAAGGGTATGCGCAGGTTGTTGCCGAGGAGAAGCCGCACACACGAGGACGACCACGAAAGATATATAAGATTTCACATTTTTAACTCAGTTAACAGATTACAAAAAGCGAGAAAAAAATAAACATAGCAATCTCCAGTTTGTATTTTTTGTCCAGATGATAGTCTGCGTGGCAAGGAGGGTTTATATCACCCGAAAGAAGAGCACATTACTACTTGTGCTCTCCATTCTCCTGCATTATGTGTTTTGTAAAATACGTACTTTATATTTCTTAACTTCGGCTGGTAATGGTGAAACGTATTCTTCACCATCACGAAGCTCAACTAACTCTGCTTTTGCCTTTTCAATTATCTCAGGGCGATTGAGTACTTCTACTGCTGTTGCCGCCATCACTTTTCCGGCGTGAAGCATGCCTTTATGAGCGATAGAAGTTGTTCCAGTTGCAACGAATTGCCATGTATGGAATGGTGTCCCTAGTGCTTCACAAACTGTCATACATTGTACTGTTGGAACGATCCAGCTTACATCCCCAACATCTGTAGAACCTGTCATTGATCCATTTGCAGATATAAATGAGTCAATGACATCCGATAAGGCCTTTCCAGCTAATTCTTTATTCATTTGCACTTCTAACTTTTTGTCAGCTTCTGAAAGCGATTCACGAATAGTTCTTGCAAATTGGAGATCATCTTCATCATGTTTAGGCACACCTAATGCAACGAAGTTATCATACATAATTTTTTCTAATGTTGTATTCGGTATTACGTTAGAGAGAGCTGATGCAAAATCTATTTCCACTTCTGTTCCAGTCATTAGAGCTGCACCTTTGGCAATAGCACAAACACGTTGGTAAACTTCTTCTGTTTGTGAGACGCGAGGAGCTCTTACAAAATATAAGACTTCTGCATCTGCTTGGACGACATTTGGTGAAAAACCACCAGTATTCGTAATCGCATAGTGTACTCTTGCTTCGGGAATAATATGTTCACGTAAATAGTTCACGCCAACGTTCATGAGTTCAACTGCATCAAGGGCACTTCTTCCTAAATGCGGACTGCCTGCTGCATGGGCACTCTTCCCTTTGAACTTGAAGTAAACTTCGTAACAAGCGAGGGATGCCATCGACATAACGTTATTGCGTGTTCCAGGATGCCAACATAATGCAAAGTCTACATCATCGAACAATCCTTCTCTTACCATGAACGTCTTACCGCCACCAATTTCCTCTCCAGGGCAACCGTAGTAACGAACTGTACCTTTAATGTTGTTTTCTTCCATATAATAACGGAGTGCTAAGGCTGAAGCTAGTGCACCTGTTCCTAGTAAGTTATGGCCACACCCATGTCCATTACCGCCAATTTTATCAGGATTGAAATGTGGAACACCACCAGCCTGACTTAACCCTGAAAGGGCATCAAATTCTCCTAAAAAGCCTATAATTGGTTTTCCGCTTCCGAAACTGCCAATAAAAGCAGTTTCGATATTTCCCACACCTTTTTCAACAGAGAATCCTTCTTCTTCTAACGTTTGACATAATAATTCTGCTGATTTAAACTCTTCGAAGCCTGTTTCCGCATAACTCCAGATTTTATCACTCACTTGAATAAGCTTTTCACGCTTTTCTTCTATTATCTCTGATAATCGATTGCGATAATCCATTTCTTTCACCCCTAGATAGCATTATAATATGAGATTTTTTTACAATTAATAGGACTTATGCTTTTACTTCTAGTGAAGCGCTTTCATAAATGCTGGTATTATGTTTCGGTAATTTAAACAATATCGCACAAATTAATACTAGAACTAATGCGCCTATCAGGAAGATGAACGCCGCTTGGAACGATCCTTCAAATGCATCTATAAGTATGCCCATCGCTGTTGGAGCAATAAATCCTGCCAATCCTCCAGTAAAATACATCGTTCCCATAAAGGATCCAATTACATTTTGCGATACGTATTTAAGCGGAATAGATATAATCGCCATAGCAATCGCTGAATCTCCGAAAGAGAAAATACTTTGATAGATAATGGCTAATTGAATAGAAGGTGCCTTAAACATTAAGAATAAAAAAATGCCTGATATAACTGCACCAATTAATACGATGAACTTTTCTTTACCTGCCAACGATTTATCAATTAAATATCCTGTTAAAATAGCAGATAACAATCCAAATGCTTGTGGAATCATAGCAAGAGAGCCAACTGTCTTTAAATTTAAACCACGGGTTTGCTCCAAATAAGACGGTAGCCATGATGAGAAGCCCCAATGCACAATACTTGAACAAAAGTACATAATGACAAGGACCCATAGTAGCTTACTTTTATATAAGTCTTTCATCGGGATTTTTGGCTGGATTTTACCATCTTGTGTTGTTTTAACAACCTTCGGTGGATGGTAATATTTAAATAATAATAGTGTTACGACAAGACCGACGCCACCAATAAGGTAAAACATGGCTCGCCAGCCCCAAGTATCTGCGATTAAACCAGAAATATATAAAGCGAGCACCCCACCAATTAACTGAGCAGCAAGTAACATTGACTTGACTCTTGCCCGAACTTTTCTTTTGTAAATTTCCGTAATAGCAACACTGCTCCCGGTGGGCAATCCCCCATCACCTAATCCAAGAATCAATCGAATGGCTAAAATCGCTACAAATGACCCAACCATACCCGTTAACAATGAAAATAGAGATATGATGAATACTGCTATTACAATAACTTTTCTCGAACCAAACTTGTCTGCAAACCACCCTGCAATAAGAGTCATACACGCACTACTTAACCAGAAGCTACTAATTACCATACCACTCTGCGTTTGCGATAAGTGCAATTCTTTACTAATAGGTATGATGGCTACATTCATACCAAACAACGTTAATGAATCAACAATCCATCCAAGAAATAGCAACGAAAAAATGAAATTACGTTTACCATTGCTCATCTGTACATTCTCCATGATGGCCCCCTTTTCTTAATATTGAGATAATTGAGTTGGTAATAAGCCAAATTCTACCTCCGTTTTATTTACGGATAATAAAGGTCTTGTCCGTAATTATATATTCATTCCTAACGTTTCGCAATAAACAAATTACTAATTTATTTAATATTTCTTTGACCTGTTTTAGAGGTTCAAAGATAATGTAGCAAAAACGTAAATGACCCGATGATAAATATGAATTAATCAAGGGTGTCCAATTAGTTAACCTATGGATAGAAGGATTAGAGTATGGAGAACAGGAGAAAACAGCTAATATCTGAATATATTTGAGCAGGTAAAATGAGTTGTGGACTACTATCATTAATCTAGTTTATTAATTCGAATAATGTTTTTGGGGGAGGTTTAATACTCAGGATAAGTGGTATATATATGGATATCAGTTTATTCCCTAGCCCTTTCTACCATAATTTTTTAGGTTGTAGGGTTCTTTACGAAAGAGTTTCGTGTCATGAATAATGTCGACAAGTAGCACATATTCTTCTTTTGATTATTTCCCAGCATAAAAAAAGGAGTGATATATCATGAGGCAAATGTGTATGTACTGTTTTAAATGGGCTGACATAGATACCATGACACCGCTTTTTGAACAAGGGAGAGATTTCGTCAATTATTATTGTGAAGATTGTGTTACTGCTGTTATGGATAATTTGTTTAAGCTCCCATACAAACATGGTCGTTCACATACCGATGTATGTGAACAATCAAGAACCCACTAGCATCAAGCAATGCGTTTAAAGTTAAGCGATTGCTCTAAATTATATTTGTTAGAAATACTTCTCAACATCGACACTGTACCTATACTTATTCCAATTTATACCTAACGAGTGGTGGCATAAGTCAATGGCTTTCGGTAAGATACATTTATTAAATGATTACATCTAAATTTGTTATCGAAATGAAGGAAGATGAAACAGTTTAACTAGAGCCCACCCACAACAAGAAGGGCTTTTTTTTTGTCCTCGGGTATGTCTAATCTTTCTTGTATCTCTTTTACCTCTGCCCCAGCTATCTGATTTCGGTTTTTCTTAATAAACTAAAGGGGCAATATAGTTGAAGAAGAACGGAATAAATAAAAACAGCCAGGTTCTGGCTGTTTTTTTATAGGATAATTTTATTAATTCCAGTTTTTCTCTATAAATTGAACGGCAGGTTGCAAATTTGTTTTGTTAGCAATTGAAATGAGGGCGGGGACCACAGAAGGGTCCGTTTTGGAGAAATTAGGGATGCGTGGATTTAGCCGAAAAAAACGATTTCCTAGAAGCTGAGAACTGACCATGGATTCATAGAAACCGGATCCACTTGCGACAATCTGGAGAAATGGCAGTAAGGGTTCATTGGGCGATCGGTCTAAAAGAACTCCCCAATTTGGGGGAAGGTTCTTCATATTTTCGGGGCGTATGTTATCTGCACTCACCATTCCCCAACCCGTCGTATCTCTTCTTAGTCGAGTCGCCTCTTCACCTGTTCCGATGGATAATACCGCAATTTGATCCAATGGCTGTTTGGCTTTCCCCACTGCAAACGCGATACTGGCAGTACTGGGGTTAGTTGCTACTGTATACCCGTCCACGTAGTTTTGATAAGCTCGTTGCGTCGCAGGAGCACCACTGCTCCGTAGTATTACATCACTCGCTTTCTCATTTAAATAGGGAGAGCCAGGAAAGTTGTGGAATAACACAGGAGTCCAACGATTCAGCTCCGGTGAGAATAAATGAAATGCAGGGACAACAATTCTTCTTTTTAAGTCTTTGAGGAGAAGATCTGGCGGAAAAAATGTTTGTACCGCTTTAATGAAACCAGAGTATGGTAATTGTTGATTAAAAACAGGTCCACCTGGTCGGGAAACGCTGAATGCCGGCAGTATTTTATCCTTAAAAAACCGGAGTGTCTCCTTCGGCGATCTTCCACTTGCTAACGCAAGGGCAGTGAATGAACCGATTGAATTTCCCGAAAAAACATTGGTTCGACTAATTAATTTGGGGTTTTGCCGAGCCAGTCTATTCAAAAGTTGTAAACTTAAAGCGCCTAAGGTGCCGCCGCCATCAAAGGATAAGATCCGATATTTTGTCAAAGCAGATTTCTCCTTTCTTATCTGATCACAAGTATCATTCAGTATATGTTTTATTTCGTGTCTGTAGTATGGGTAAGGAATACCTCTTTTTCAATCCCCCATTAAACAAATCAAAAAAAGCACCCAATAAAGTAGTTCTTTTTTCAAAGTGTCTACTTTATTAGGTGCTTTTCTTTTGTCTTTAGCCCGTGATCAAATGGAGCAGGACTTTTTTACAATCCATCAACTCGAAGGATGTTTTGAAATAGTACCAAATCATGCTTCATCCTATACTTGTAGAGCTCTTGTCTTTAAGCGTCCTACAAGTGGTACTACAATGATACCGGCCAATACGACTTGCATAACGTTTCCAGGGATGGAGCCGAATGGCTGTATCCAGTTACCGTAAAGGATAACTTCGACAAAATAGTAGCCGACGATTTTTATAATCAGTGCAACGACAACTGCCAGTGAGTATACTAATACTCTTTTACCAGGTACCTTTTCGGCTATGAGGCCGGCTAAAAAGCCCATTGTGCCTACAATGATGAATGTAAACGGTGCCCAAGCTGCCCAACCGGAGAAAAGATCGAAAAGGGCCATTCCGAAGGCACCTGCAATGGCGCCTGTTTTTTTGCCGTATACGAAGGCAGCTATAAAAAGAGGAACGTTACCCAGATGGATCAGGCCTCCGTTACCCATTATAGGGAGCTTTATGTTGATGAACATCGTGGCTACAAGGGTCAATGCGATGAAAAGTGCATTGATGACCAAGGCTTTTGTTTTAGATGTTTCTGTCGGTGAGTATGCTGAATTCATATGATAGCCTCTTTCTTTTTTTTTAAGTATATTCTACTCCTATATAGGTAGTAAATAAATATGTAATAGTATTTATTTACAGAATTCTAGTCCATATGGGAGTGGTTAAAGGGATATAGAATATAGAAAATGAATGCTCATCAAGAATATCTATTAAGTTGAAGGCCCCCAAAGCGTACTATCGTTTTGTCAGGAAAGGTCATTATTAAAAACATCATTCGAAAGTTATAAATATCAAATTGAAATGATGCTTGAGATATTATATACTGAAAATTGACAATAAATAGAAATATTTAGTTGGTTTTAGGAAGAGACTGGACTTGAGAAAAACGGTAAACAGTCAAGAAAGTTGGGATTCTTTTAGGGGAAAATTAAGCATATCAAAGAGGAATGCCAAAATTGAAAACTACCAATTAATTTTGGATAAAAGGAACAATATATATTCAGTTAAGTTTGATTTAATAGACAAAGATCCTGGTGAATTTACAATTTATCATTATAGAAACTGTTTTTCTTGTGCATCAAAGGAAGGCAATAAAATTCACATTAGCAAAAGTACGGTAACCCAATGGCAACAATATGAAAGTTAATGTATGCGGAAAGTTTTTTTTGATAATCAAGAATTTGCATACACATTAATCGTTTCATCTGGATTGAATGAAGAGATAGACTTAGATGGTGATCATTCCCTTTTATGTCTTCAGGCTTTAACTTACAAGTAATAGGAAGTGAACGGCAAGAGAGTTTCAGCACATACATAGAAACAACTAAATCTGTTTTCATTGATAACTATTTAGAGTAGTAATGATAACTTCGTCAAAGTAGTAACGGGTTGGAAATGCGTTTTTCATGGTTTTCTAAAATAGGCATTCAAAGGGGGAACATGATGAAAATATGGACAAGCTGCACACTAGGTTCAATTTTGGCACTTTCATTACTCGCACCTTCGGCATCCTATGTCAAAGCAAATACCATACAGGAAGTGGCTGTGAAGGAAACAGCCAGCCTATATCCCGTGTTAACAAAAGCAAAAAAACCGGAGGAGGTGGGTTTTTCATCGGAAAAGCTTGAAAGGGTGGATGGGCTGATTGAAAAGGAAGTGGCTGCCGGTTTCCCCGGTGCTGCCCTGATAGTCATAAAGGACGGAAAAATCGTTAAAAATGAAAGCTACGGGTACAAGCGGAAGTTTAATGAACATACTCCTCTTAAGAGGTTTCAGAAAATGGAAAACGATACATTGTTTGACCTTGCTTCAAACACGAAGATGTATGCGACTAATTTTGCACTTCAGAAATTAGTCAGTGAAGGCAAGCTGGATATCCAGGCAAAAGTTCAGCAATATATTCCTGAATTCAAAGATACGAAAGCGGATGTGATCAAAGGTAAGGATACCTTGAGGGTTATTGACGTCCTTCATCATACAGCCGGGTTTAAACCAGATCCGCAATATCATAATCCAAATGTTTCAAAAGAACTTTACTCACAGGAACGGGATAAAACCATTGAGTTCATCTCCAAAACACCGCTGACATATGTACCTGGAACGCAGAATGTATATAGTGATGTCGACTATATGCTGCTCGGCGCCATTGTTGAGAAAATTACAGGTCAGCAACTTGATGTGTATGTTGAAAATGAGCTGTACAAGCCGCTCAAATTGAAAAATACAATGTTCAATCCCCTTCAAAAAGGCTTTAAGCCAAAGGATGCCGCGGCGACTGAATTGCTTGGGAACACACGGGATGGCGTGATTGATTTTCCTAACATTCGAACATACACACTTCAGGGTGAAGTTCATGATGAAAAAGCCTTTTATTCGATGGGGGGCGTTTCAGGTCATGCAGGTCTTTTCTCCAATACTAAAGATCTCGCTGTCCTTCTGCAGGTGATGCTGAATGGAGGAGGCTACGGGAAGCATACGTTGTTTGATCAAGAAACGGTCGATGCATTCATTGCACCTTCCGACATGAATCCAACCTATGGACTTGGCTGGAGACGAAATGGTGATGCTAGCATGGAGTGGATGTTCAGTCCTTATGCGAGCGACAGTGCTTACGGTCATACGGGGTGGACGGGAACGGTCACGATCATTGATCCTGAAATAGATTTAGGGATTGTGTTACTAACAAATAAAAAGCACTCTCCGCTCGTCAACCCTGTAGCCAACTCCAATCAGTTTTTTGGCGACCTCTTCAAGACAGGAAGCTATGGAAGTGTTGTGACTGCGATTTATGAAGCGTTGGAAACGAATGAATGAATATCTCCAAAAAGTTGAAGGCCTCCCATTAGTTCATGTTGGGAGGCCTTTTTTCTTGTAATCGATTATGGCAGAATGTCTGGATTTCTTTAAGCCAAGCTTTAATCTAAACAGTTTGGGCAAGGATCAGATTTTTATATGCTCCGTCTTGATGTAGCAAATTATCATGGGCACCTTGTTCGATGATTTCCCCATTTTGTACAACGATGATGCGGTCGGCATGTTTAATTGTCGCTTATCTATGTGCAATGACAAGTGTAGTCCGATTTATCGAGAGTCGTTCCAATGCTTTCTGAACTGCTTTTTCGGTCTCGGTATCTAGTGCGGAAGTGGCTTC
Source organism: Peribacillus sp. Bi96 (assembly GCF_918698115.1). Lineage (GTDB taxonomy): Bacteria > Bacillota > Bacilli > Bacillales > DSM-1321 > Peribacillus. The sequence continues at coordinate 34,837 of NZ_CAKKLV010000027.1, read as the reverse complement.
ATCGAGTATTAATATCGGTGGATTCTTCAGGAATATACGGGCAATCGAGACACACTGCTTTTGCCCGCCTGATAATTTCACTCCACGTTCCCCAATCAACGTATCCAAGCCTTCGGGCAATTGTTCGATCAAGTCATTTAATTGAGCATCTTCGATGGCTTGGTTCAATTGGGCTTCGGTTGCCTCGGAATTGCCATACATGATGTTATCCCGAATCGTTCCATCAAATAAAAAGACATCTTGTTGTACGATACCGATCTGTTTTCTTAATGAAGTCAATTTGTAGTTCCGGATATCGATTTATAAATCAAAGGTATTGGATGTCTTGCGCTTAGGCGACTCGATTGCCATTGGAGTAGGTGTACAGGTAGAAAAAGAACGTAGGCTTTTATTGATGATTTCAGTCGCATTGGCTGGTGTATGCGTTTCGGTGGGCGGAGGCATTTCGTTTTTAGGTTTGATCGCACCGCATATAGCCAGGAGATTAGTGGGGGCAAGACATGCAAAACTATTACCACTCACTGCAATCTTAGGTTCATTATTGCTGTTATCTGCCGATACATTGGGACGAGTCATCATGGCCCCAATGGAATTGCCAGTTGGGATTATCATTTCGATTTTAGGAGCGCCGTATTTTATCTACTTACTCGTGAAAAACATTTAAAATAAGGAAAAAAGCCATTTTTCAGTACTCTAAGGAGAATGTTTTTTTTTTATTAGTCCCGTTTTTTTAAAAAAAGATATACAGGCATCGGGGGTGATAGACAAGCCTTAAAAAGAAATATTAAAAAATATGTTGACCAAACAGCTTGTATCCGCTTACAATAATATTTAGTTATTAGTGTATTTAGAAAATTGTAAAAGAGGTACCGCATGACAAAGGAATTCGACAGAAGAATCGGGCGCCATGCAATCATGTACGCGTTTGCGGACGAAGAGGAAGAAGTCATATTAACAACCGAATTAAAGCGTATGAATTGGCTTTATGGAAAAGGTAAAGTCGGTTCAATGGAGCTGCAGAAAGTAGTTGCGGCCATTGAGACATCAGCGAAAAGATTGGGATTAGTCAATCCCGATACTTATCGTGAAATGCATGCGCTGTATCATGCGATTCTCGAGGCACTCCAAGGAGTGACACGCGGCCAAGTCGAGCTTGGCGGTCTATTGAGGACGGCAGGCCTTCGGTTTGCAATCGTTCGTGGCAGGCCGTTTAAAAACGGGGACGAAGGTGAATGGATTGCTGTTGCCGTTTATGGAACGATTGGGGCACCGGTTCGGGGATTTGAACATGAAGCGGTTGGCTTGGGAATTAACCACATTTGAATAATTAAAAGCCTATAGTTATTTAGTGAAATAGGGGGCTGTATTGAAAGACTGGATAAGTCTGTCAATACGGCCTCCTTTTGTTTGTTTAAAAAAAGAATAGGGGTGCAGGAAATGATTATGTTAACGGGCCAGTCTTTAACGATTGAAGAAGCGAAAAAAGTATTGTATGGGGAAGCATTTGTCACGGCTTCAGCCGAGAGTGTTAAAAAAGTGGAAAAAAGCCGGGAAGCGGTTGAGAATATCGTGAAACAAAAGAAAGTCGTCTACGGTATTACAACAGGATTCGGGAAGTTCAGCGATGTGTTGATCGATGCAGAGGACGCAGAGCAACTTCAGTGGAATTTGATTCATTCCCATGCATGCGGAGTAGGTGAACCGTTTCCTGAGGTGGTATCGAGAGCTATGGTTCTTCTCCGTGCCAATGCGCTATTAAAAGGGTTTTCCGGCGTTCGTCCGGTTGTCATTGAACGTTTGATCGACCTTTTGAATGCTCAGATTCATCCGGTCATCCCTCAGCAAGGTTCTCTCGGGGCTAGTGGGGACTTGGCGCCTCTTTCTCATTTGGCGCTAGTATTGATGGGAGAAGGGGAAGTGTTCTATAAAGGGGAGCGAATGGAGGCCATCATCGCTTTATCGAAAGAAGGCATTCTTCCAGTGACACTTAAAGCAAAAGAAGGTCTTGCCTTAATTAATGGTACGCAGGCCATGACAGGGATGGGACTCGTCAATTATATTGAAGCCGAACAGCTGGCCCATCAAACGGAGGCGATTGCTTCACTGACGTTAGAAGGGTTACGCGGCATTGAAGACGCTTTTGATGCGGATGTTCATCTAGCACGCGGTTACCGCCAGCAAACGGAGGTCGCTGAACGGATTCGTCGCATGATCAACGGCAGCCAGCTCATTACCAAGCAAGGGGAACTGCGGGTACAGGATGCGTATTCCCTTCGGTGCATTCCGCAAGTGCATGGGGCCTCATGGCAAACTCTCGATTATGTAAAAGAAAAATTGGAAATCGAAATGAATGCTGCGACGGATAATCCGCTTATTTTTGATGATGGTGAAAAGGTTATTTCAGGGGGCAACTTCCATGGCCAGCCGATTGCATTTGCGATGGACTTCATGAAAATCGCTGTTGCCGAGCTTGCGAATATTTCAGAGCGCCGCATTGAGCGACTGGTCAATCCTCAGCTGAATGATTTACCGCCATTCTTAAGTCCTTCGCCTGGCTTGCAGTCCGGAGCGATGATCATGCAATATTGTGCAGCTTCACTCGTCTCTGAAAATAAAACACTCGCACATCCAGCAAGTGTGGATTCCATTCCATCTTCAGCGAACCAGGAAGATCATGTAAGCATGGGGACGATTGGGTCCAGACACGCCCATCAAATCATTCAAAATGTTCGACGCGTTTTGGCGATTGAGCTCATTTGTGCCTTGCAGGCAGTGGAATACCGTGGGATTGAAAAGATGGCTCCATTTACAAAAGAGTTTTATACGGAAGCAAGAAAGCTTATTCCAAGCATTACGCAAGATCGTATTTTTTCAAAAGACATTGAAGCAGCGGCGAGCTGGTTACATCAAATCGATTGGAATTCATTTATTCATGGAAGCTTACCTACGACATAATAAGAAGTGCTGAATATAAGTTTTTTTAAAGGCCGTCGATTCCTTTTAATATTTGTTAGGCTTATATGCCCCTTGTCTTGGGTTTTAAGCCTAACATAGTTGCGTAAATGCTATATAGATTCCTATATCCAAAAAAGGTCTCAGCATAAAGAGAAAATGACCTTGAAATAGAAGAAGTAAACTATTGAGAGAATGATCGACTTTGCTTTATTCGTGCTAGATTAAATATGCATTTTTGGAGGGGAATCTAATTTGGAGAATCGGCAATTGCAACCGCCTGCTGAAAATGAACAAAACGAGCCGTCAAATTCTTTACAAAGAAAACTAAAAGCGCGCCATCTGACGATGATATCTTTGGGCGGGGCGATTGGAACAGGACTCTTCCTCGGGAGCGGACCGGCCATTCACTCTGCAGGACCTGGCGGGGCTTTGGTCGCTTATACCGTAATTGGCATCATGGTTTATTTTATTATGACAAGTCTTGGGGAACTAGCTTCATTTATGCCAGTCAGCGGAGCTTTCAGTACATACGCCACGCGATTTATCGATCCAGCACTGGGTTTTGCACTTGGCTGGAACTATTGGTTCACTTGGGCGATGACACTTGCCGCGGAGCTATCTGCCGCAACGATGGTTATGAAGTTTTGGTTTCCTAACAGTCCGTCGTTTTTATGGAGTTCTTTGTTTTTAGTTTTGATATTCTTGTTGAATTACGTATCCGTTAAAGGGTACGGAGAAGGGGAATATTGGTTTTCGCTCATTAAAGTGGCAACCATCATCATTTTTATCGTTGTCGGTATATTGATGATATTCGGCATCATGAACGGAGAGGCGATTGGTTTTAAAAACTTCACGGTGGGTGACGCTCCGTTTGCCGGTGGATTTTTGGCAACATTGGGTATTTTCATAGCCGCTGGTTTTTCTTTTCAAGGAACAGAAATAGTCGGTGTTGCAGCCGGTGAAAGTGAAGACCCAGCAAAGAATGTACCACGTGCAGTTCGCAGCATCTTTTGGAGGATTTTCCTTTTCTATATCCTGGCGATCATTGTTATTGGTTTGATCATTCCTTATACGAATGGAAGTCTGCAGGGGCACACGATCATGGTTAGCCCGTTTACGATGGTATTTGAAAAAGTGGGACTGGCCTTTGCAGCTTCCGTGATGAATGCCATCATCTTAACGGCCGTATTATCCGCAGGTAATTCGAGTCTTTACGTGACAAGCCGAATGTTGTACTCGATGGCAAACGAAGGGCTGGCACCGCGTATTTTTGGAAAGCTTAACAAGCGCGGCGTTCCTATTTGGGGATTGATTGTGACTTCACTTGTAGGGATGTTGGCGTTTTTTGCTTCTATTTTCGGTGATGGAGTCATTTATCTTTGGCTGATGAATGCAGTTGGAGTCACTGGATTTATATTCTGGCTCGGTATAGCGGCGACCCATTACCGATTTAGGAAAGCATACATTTCTCAAGGGTATTCACTGAACGATCTTCCCTATCGATCAAAATGGTTTCCTTTCGGACCGATATTTTCCTTTGCCCTTTGTTTTTTCGTTTTAATGGCGCAAAACTATCAAGCCTTTATTGGAGATCACATTAATTGGGCAGGTGTGATCGCTGCCTATCTTGGCATTCCATTTTTTCTGGCAATGTGGCTTGGCTATAAGTTCATTAAGAAAACGAAAGTAATTCCGTTAGAGGAGTGCCAATTTGATTTTGATGAACACCGGAATGCATAACGAACTTTACGCTTCCCAATACTATTAATTCAATATTAATTATGAACCTTGAAATGAGAATATTCATTTCAAGGTTTTTTTGCCGTTTCGGGAACAAAATACCAGATTCTCCAGGGAGGGAAATGTATAGAAAATACATGTTTTATTTGGCCAAAAACGTTTTTTTTCGTATTTTGGATTATTTAGGGTTAAAAAAAAACTGAAAAATTTTATGATGGAAGATGGGCCTTTAGGTTAATAGGTTGTTAAAACGCTGTCATATCAACGTTTTCACTGGATGTCGAAACCTTTCAATTGGAAGGTGATTTTTGCATGTATAGGCGAGAATTCCGCCCCACATCATTTGAATTTATATTCATTCTTTGTTAAGGTAATGAAGTACTTTAGGGATGACGGTTTAGCCCATATGCTGGGAATGAACAAAACCTAAAAATAAAAAAACCATTATATTTCAGTTGGTATATACTGTGCCTGTTAGTTTCCTCAGTTTTATGCACCTCTTTTCCCTACTTGAAATGGGAATCCCATAATCAATTTTTCTATGCGTATTGGTGTCATGCTGTACTGCAAGTATCATTCCACCTGATTAAGGAAATGAAGTAATTTAGAGGGTAGTCTTTAGTCCATCATCTGGACAAAAAACTCTAAGTGGAAATCGTTTATATTACAGTTGGTATATGTTTTGCCTGCTAGTTTCCTCAGTTGTGATTGCACCTCTTTTTCCTACTTGAAATGCTCAATTAATCACACATATAAAATCCAAGTAAAGAATTACTTCTTGGGAATAATAAAAATAGATTATTTTTCTATGCACGTTATGCCCTGTGCCTAGTTATGTGTCACTTCCGCTTTTTTGAAGAAAAAGTATAGGGATAGAATAGCTTTGTTAATTTCGGTTAGTTCAAGGTACTTGTGCATTAATAATCATCACTCGCATAAAACGGGGGAATTCAGCAAAACTGAATATCATATGGGCAACTATTAGAATGAGGTGACTTGATGAAGCCGTATGTAGAAGTCAGAAATGTCTCGAAAATTTTTGGCAAATCTCCAAAAGCAGCAACAGATTTATTGATGCAAGGTAAAACGAAAAAAGAAATCTTGAAAGAAACGGGACAAACGGTCGGAGTGAATAATGTTAATTTCGAGATTTATCCCGGTGAAATTTTTGTCATCATGGGCCTTTCAGGAAGCGGGAAATCGACTTTAATCCGCATGTTCAATCGTTTGATTGATCCGACTTTGGGTGAAATCTTAATTGATGATGAAGATATCGTGAAGATGAACGCGGCCCGGTTAAGGGAAGTCAGACAAAAGAAAATAAGCATGGTCTTTCAGAACTTTGCTTTATTTCCGCATAAAACGATATTGGAAAACGCTGAATTTGGGCTTGAAATCCAGAAAGTAGATCCAACAAAACGTCATGAAAAAGCGATGAAGGCTCTTGAGGCAGTTGGATTGAAAGGCTACGAAAATCAGCTGCCATCACAGCTTAGCGGCGGTATGCAGCAAAGGGTTGGGTTAGCCCGGGCACTCGCAAGTGATACGGATATCCTATTGATGGATGAAGCCTTCAGTGCTCTAGATCCATTGATACGTAAAGATATGCAGGATGAACTGATTGAAATCCAAGATCAGTACAAAAAAACGATCATTTTCATTACCCATGATCTAGATGAAGCATTAAGAATAGGCGATAGAATCGCACTGATGAAAGATGGAAGTGTGATTCAATTGGGAACCCCTGAACAAATCATGATGAATCCAGCCAATGAATTTGTCGAGAAATTCGTGGAGGACGTTGATCTTTCAAAAGTACTGACAGCGTCACATGTAATGATACGTCCAGAGAAAATCGCAGTGGACAGAGGTCCGAGGGTTGCACTGGAAATCATGCGCAAACAAGGGTATTCAAGCATTTTTGTTGTGGATAGAAAGCAGAAGTTATTGGGTGCCGTCACTGCTGAACAGGCACGTCAGGCAATGAGCAATAACCAATCGATTTCTGAAGTGATGACAACTGATATCCCAACTGTAAAAGAGGATGAATTACTTGGAAACCTAATGGATGTGATGGCAACGTCAAGCTTGCCAATCTCAGTCATTGATGATCAAAAAAGAATTAAAGGAATTCTTCTTCGCGGCGCCGTTATCGGTGCTTTGGCAGGAAATAAAGATTCCTTGAATGAAATGGAGAGTGAATAATTCAATGAATATGCCAAAAATCCCACTTGGAGCTTGGGTCGATTCTTTAGTGGATTGGATAACAATTGTATTTGCTGGATTATTTACGCTTATTACGAATGTGATCGAAGGTCTATTGGATATCCTGGTCGATGTAATGAGTGCAGGTCCTTCTCTTGTGTTAATTATCGTCCTGACCCTTCTGGTTACCTATACAAGCAGATGGCCATTAGGGATATTTACTTTCATTAGCTTACTATTGATCGATAATCTTGGTTATTGGGAATCGAGCATTCAAACACTGGCTATCGTTATATTGTCAGGATTCCTAACCATCCTTATAGGGATACCGATCGGAATATGGTGTGCCCAAAATAAAACGGTGCGCAAAATCGTAACCCCAATCTTGGATTTCATGCAAACGATGCCTGCATTCGTTTATTTGATTCCTTCGATATTATTCTTTGGAATAGGGGTAGTGCCGGGGATCATTGCGTCATTCATTTTCGCAATCGCACCAACGATCCGTATGACCAATCTTGGGATTCAGGAAGTGCCCAATGATTTGATCGAGGCATCGGATGCTTTTGGTTCGACCAGCAGCCAAAAGTTATTCAAGGTACAAATACCATTGGCTACTCCAACAATCATGGCAGGTGTTAATCAAAGCATCATGCTGGCACTATCCATGGTAGTTACAGCTTCATTGGTTGGAGCACCCGGACTTGGGGCGGATGTCTACAGGGCTGTCAGCCAAATAAATGTTGGGCAAGGATTTGAAGCAGGTTTATCCATCGTAATCATTGCAATCATTCTCGATCGTATCACGCAAAATCTGCGTAAACCAGCTTACGAACATATCGTTAGCAGGAAAATCATTTTTATAATACTGGCGTTACTCGTTGTAGGTACTGCGTTATTCAGTGCTTTTACAAAAGATACGGCTGTGAACGGGGATAAAAATAGTTTTGCTGCCAAAGCCAATTATGAAATCATCGGAATTGAGCCTGGAGCAGGATTGATGAAGTTGACTAAAACGGCTATAGAGGATTATAAGCTGGATGATTGGAAGTTGGTTGAAGGGTCTTCGGCGGCAATGGTTGCTGAATTGAAAAAAGCGCTTGATAAAAAAGAACCAATCGTCGTTACAGGATGGTCACCGCATTGGATGTTCTCGAAATATGACTTGAAATATCTCGAGGATCCAAATGAATCCTTTGGCGGTGCTGAAAATATCAATTCCATTGCCAGAAAAGGCCTCGAGCAAGATGCACCTGGTGCATATAAAATTCTTGATCAATTCTTCTGGGATACTAAAGATATGGAAGATGTAATGGTCAAAGTTTCTGAAGGCAAGTCTCCTTCAGAAGCAGCAGAAAAATGGATAAAGGAAAATCAGGACAAAGTATCCAAATGGACCAAAGGTGCTGAATCAGGAAATGGTCAAAAAATCAAACTGGTTTATGTTGCATGGGACACTGAAATTGCCAGTACAAATGTGATTGGCAAGGTTTTGGAGCAGAATGGTTATGACGTAACATTAAGCCAAGTTGAAGTTGGACCAATGTTTGCCGGAGTTGCAAACGGAAGTGCGGACGCAATGGTGGCTGCATGGCTTCCTGGTACACATCTTGAATATTATAATAAGTATAAAGATGAAATGGTTGACCTAGGACCAAACTTAAAAGGAACAAAGAATGGACTGGTCGTACCAGATTACGTCGATATTGATTCAATTGAAGACTTAAAATAAGAAAAGCGAGGGAATTTCAGTAATGAAATTCCCTCGCTTTTTTCAGCTTTATGAACTGATCAATGTATGGAAACGAACTTACTCTTCAATTCCTCTTCCGTTACTTCGATCTTTCCTTTCAAATCTTCAGCTAGTAATACATAACTTTTCATACCAATGAATTCTGAATGTGATATTAAAAAGAATTTTGTTCCCTTTTTGTACGTAGAAAGATCATCTTTTATTAACTTAAACATTTTCATCCTTTTTCCACCTTGGATATAAATTCGTCAACTGCATGTAATCATAACTTTGGAGAACACTCTCTAATGTAAGTGATGGCATTGAGCAAGTTAAAAAGGAATTTGGCGTTACTAAGATACAACTTCGTCTTTTCACTTTTTTATATCATTGATATTTATAAGTGGTCAACCATTTCTATTATAGTAGAAGATAAAAGAGCCATTGGGATGTTTCATTTGTTTGGAAATTATGAGTATTCCTAACTTTCTGTGGAACTGCTTATAATTGAATGGTAAAATTCAGATGGAAAACAAGGGTTCTTTGATACATAAGAAATTGAGCGGCTATTGAGAAGGGCCATTAATATTGAATGAATGGCTCAAAAAGCTATTCTGGAAGGTGTGAAATTATTGAAACCAATCATATTCGATGTTGATACAGGGATTGATGATGCCTTGGCAATGGCCTATGCATTAAATTCTCCAGAATTGGATGTACTGGGTTTTACGACTTGCTTTGGTAACGTACCCGTTGTTGAATCGACTCGTAATACTCTTGCTGTTTTGGAGAAGTTAAATAGGCACATTCCGGTTTTTGAAGGAGCCGACCAAACATTGGTCCGCGGAGAAAAGAAGAAATATCCCAAGCATGTTCATGGGGAGGACGGGTTAGGAAATACCCTTCAGTTTGAACCAACCATCAAAGCATCACAAGGAAATGCATCGGATTTCATTATCGATCAAGTGAAAAGCCGACCGCATGAAATTACGATCATTGCAGTTGGGCCACTGACTAACATCGCCTTGGCGATTAAAAAAGCCCCACTAATCATGTCCCTTGTTAAAGAGGTGGTTATAATGGGAGGGGCTGTAAACGTACAAGGAAATGTAACGCCTTATGCTGAAGCGAACATCGTATCCGATCCTGAAGCAGCAGATTATGTATTTTCATCCGGGCTGCCAATCACCCTAGTGGGACTAGATGTGACGCTGCAAACATGTCTATTGAAATCGAAGCTTGATGAATGGCGGGCTACAGGTAAGGAGAGCGCCCATTTTTTAGCCAAAATGACCGACTTTTATATGAAAGCTTATGAATCCTCCCATCCAGGCTTGGGCGGCTGCGCCCTTCATGATCCACTTGCAGTGGGGGTTGCAGTTGATTCTAGTTTTGTAAGTACGGAATGGATGAACGTCAAGGTGGTGACCGAAGGCGAAGAGACAGGCAGGACCATCGGTCAACAGGATAGCGAATCCAGAACTCGCGTCTGTACGAAAGTGGAAAGTGAGCGGTTTGTGAAACACTTTTTAGAGCGGGTAATTTGAAGACGTAAGGTGTCCTTTGAATAATCAACATAGCTAAAATTCATGGATTAGTAAAGGCTATCACTTTTCCAAACACTTTTGGGGAGTGGCAGCCTGTTCCTTTTAGTTCGATTCTTGCTAGGCTGAAGTCAGTAAGGCAGGGGACGAATTACATTCGAGGTAGGACGATAAACAGCCGAGTCAGGCCAAAATATATTTTATTTGTTTTGTAAAAAGGACGTCCCTTTTTTCAACTATTAATCAAACGTTTGATTAATTCCAGTCTAAAGTCACTATAATTTTTAAGCAAAACCATATATTTGAGCAATGCTTCAGGATTATCGGGTACAAGGAACTTTTTTTACCATTAAAAAGTAAAATATTTAAAATTTATACAAAAAAGAGTGTAGTGATTTAAAAAAACAGGTACATAGACTTTTATAATGCCATAATTAGGATTTTTTTCATAATCATAATTTACCATTTTTCGACTTTACCCTTATTTATATGGCAGAAATTGTATGGGTCTATTAAAATGTAACTATATTAGATAAAAGGAGGAGTTTTACTATGTCACAAATTCGCGTAACACCTTCGGAACTGAAAGATGTAGCTAGACAATATGATAATGAGAGCCAACAGGTAACGGATATCATTGGCCGTTTAGATAAAATGAGAGATCATTTAACTGGAATATGGGAAGGTGCTTCCAGTGAGGCATTCGTAGGACAGTACGAAGAGTTAAAACCTTCATTCATGGACATGGCTCGCTTGTTGAATGAAGTTTCCCAACAATTGAATAAATCAGCTCAAATCCTTGAAGACACAGATAATCAGATTGCTAGTCAAATTCGCGGATAATCATTAGGTCAAAGAGATATAGAAATTTCTAGGGAAAGCGCCGCGACTCTTAATGAAGATCGTGGTGCTTTTTTTTGCATTAAAGAGGTGGTTTCCATATATATTCAAGTAACGATCGATTTAAAGAGATATACGGGGGAAGTATTTGACTTGCAAGTGTCTAATTACCGCTCCATCAAGAAGGTTGTGGAGATAGTATGGCAGGTAAAGGAAATTGCCAGTACACCTAAAGAAGGCTATTGGGTGCGGGTCCAGAATAAAGAGTTCGTATGTTCAGGTTATGATACCCTGCTTGATAGCGGAATTACGACGGGGGACCGCCTAGAGATCCTCTAGTGGATTAAGTGCGGACTCGTTATAGGAAAAAAGTCTAAAGCCCTTTAGCAGGGGTAAAGGAGTACATAGAATGGATGAGAAAAGACCCTCATATCTGGAGAAAAAAACAGAAGCCGCAATGGTAAAGGATGATAATGGGCATTTGTTCGTTTTCCAACGGGCAAAACTTTCGATGCAGGACCCATTGGAATTACAGCTTATCCATGAAGCGGATGATGCTCTTAAGAAACATATAGAAGTGACAGAGGACGAGGTGCAGATCAGAGTAAATCCACCAGCCTCTTTTTTTGGTTTTTCTAAAGCTAAAGATAAAAACCTGATGCGGCGATGGATGTCGGCTTATCAAATCTTGAAGAAAATCAGAAATCATGAATTGACTCGGCTTAAACTAGTCGTCTGTCCGGAGAATTTCGTTTTTGATCCAAGCTTGGCCCCATACTTTCTCCATTATGGTGTAAAAGACAGTTTGCCACCTTATGAGCAAGATCAAGATGAGTTATTTCAAGAAACGAAGGCAACGATTTCGGCTCTTGTGGATGGGCAGTATTCATTCGATGAGTATTTGCTATACCATAAAACACTAAAACTATCGAAGGAATCACAAAGCATTTTGGCAGCGGGGACTTGGAATGAACTTGCCTTGGTCGTTCAAAATCAGATAGTTGCTTTAGAGAAGGAAGACAAAGCCCTTGTACATATACCAGAAAAGAAGTGGAAAACGGGTCGTTATACACTTTGGGGAACGGTGATAGCTCTAGTGCCACTGCTGTACTTTACGAGTTACACATTATTCTTCTCTCACCCAAGACAGGATGCCTATGTAGAGAGCGGTGAAAGCTTCTTAAAACAAAAATATAGTGAAGTCATTGACCGTTTGGAAAACTATGATCCAAAAAAGATGCCGTATGTCGTTCAATATGAACTGGCAAGATCTTATGTCACTTATGAGCCGTTGAAGGGTGTCCCGAAGAAGAATGTAGAAAATGCCATCACTTTGCAGACCGATAGTCAGTATCTTCTATATTGGATTTATATAGGCAGGGGCATGAATGAGGACGCAATCGATTTGGCGAGAATCATGGAGGATCGCGAATTGATTATGTATGGACTGGTAAACCAGAAAGAACAGATTAAGCTAGACGATAACCTTTCAGGGGAAGAAAAGGAAACGCAAATTAAAGAAATCGATACAGAGTTGTCCCAATATGAAAAGGAAATAAAGGAATTGCAAAAGCAAATGGAGGAACAGCAAGAGCAGCAAGAGCAGCCTGCTGTAAAAGAAGAGGAAGTAAAGGAACCAGCTTCTGAGAAAGAAGAGGAAGTAAAGGAACCAGCTTCTGAGAAAGAAGAAAGTAAGGATTCCTCAAAAAAATCATCTGAAGAAAAAGAGAAAAGCAAAGAGTGAGCAATGGGCCTTTTGCGGAGGTGAGATTTAATGAGTTTATTATGGATTTATTCTAAGGGGAACTACCAATCCTATACGATCAAGGATAATCATAGCGGTCCAATTACGATTGGGCCATCAAAACAGGATACGATCACCGTTTATTCCATTCCCTTTGAACATGGTCCTATCAAGCTGAAAAAACATGAGGGGCTTGATGAATATGAGGTGTTTAGAGAGGACAAGAAGCTTGGCGATGTAAAGCCATTCCAAGGCTTCACCTTTCATGAAGGAGAAGAAACGGTCGAGATTTTTTATACGGCAGGGGAAGTGGAAGAAAGCCTCTATTATATTGGGAACTTGAAAGAAGTCACTCTATCGGCAAATCGTGGAGCGACTTTCCGTAAAGAAGGACCCGTTTCCGGCGCTGGCTTTTCCCTTGTTCATCATAAAGGGCAGTGGCTTCTCAAACCAGATGCAACAAGCAGGCTTTACCTGAACGGTGAAAAGGTAATGAAAACACTTCCCATTCAAAATGGCGATCTGATTTGCTGGCCGAATATGGTGCTGAGGTTGATTGAAGGCGACTTATTGATGATTCATAGTGCTGAAAGTTATGAAACATCCTTATCTAAAATGAAGAAGCCCATCTCTGAAATGAAAAAAAACTACCCACAATATCGCCGAACACCAAGAATGATCTATGAACTGCCGGATGAGAAAGTGACGATATCATTTCCGAGCCAAGAATCGGAGGATAATAATAGAGGGTTATGGCTAATCCTTATGCCACCATTAATGATGCTGATTGTCATGGGGGTCATCACGATCGTTCAGCCACGGGGAATTTTCATCATCATATCGATTGTGATGTTCACAACGACTTTAGTAACCTCGTCGGTACAATACTTTAAAGATAAAAAGAAGCAAAAATTCAGGGAAGAAAAACGTCAACGTGTGTATACACGGTATCTAGAGCAGAAGAGGGAAGAACTGCAAGAGCTGTCAGAAAAGCAAAAGAATGTATTGCTCTATCATTACCCTTCTTTTGAAAGGATGAAGCATCTAACCGATAGTATCAGCGATCGTATTTGGGAGCGAACATTGGAAAGTGAAGACGTTCTCCACTTTAAGATCGGAACGGCGACTATACCATCAAGCTATGAGGTGTCGGTAAATAGTAACGATATGTCCAATCGGGATATAGATGATTTACTTGAGCAGTCTCAGGAACTTGTCGATGTTTATAAAAACCTGGATAATCTTCCGTTATCCATTGATTTATCAAGCGGGTCCATGGGTCTTGTCGGTAAAGAATCAATCGTTAAACGGGAGCTACAGCAATTGATTGGACAACTGGCCTTTTTTCATAGTTATCATGATGTTCGATTTGTGGCCATTTTTCCTGAAAAGGATTACCAAGAATGGGAATGGATGAAATGGCTCCCTCATTTTCAACTGCCGCATGCATATGCAAAAGGGTTTATCTACAATGAGCAATCCCGCGACCAGCTACTGACTTCGATTTATCAGCTATTGAGGGAAAGGGATTTGGATGAAAACAAAGGGAAAGTGAGATTCACCCCTCATTTCGTCTTTATCGTCACGGATCGTAATTTAATTGCGGAGCATGTCATACTGGAATATTTAGAAGGCAAAACGGACGATTTAGGTATCTCGACGATTTTTGCTGCAGATGCAAAAGAGAGTTTGACGGAAAATGTCCATACGCTTGTGAAGTACATAAATGATCGCGAAGGTGAGATTCTCATCCAGCAAACGAAGGCTGTTCATACTCCTTTTACACTTGATACCCATACAAAAGAAGGCAATGAGCGCTATGCACGAACGCTGCGTTCACTAGATCATCAAAAGGGCATGAACAATTCGATACCAGAAACGGTATCATTTCTGGAATTATTGAAAGCGCGTGAAGTGGAAGATCTGCCTATCAGCCGTAACTGGCGGACCAATCAGTCTTCCAAATCCTTGGCGGTACCCATTGGATTGAAAGGGAAAACGGATAGGGTTGAATTGAACTTGCATGAAAAGGCACATGGCCCGCATGGATTGGTGGCTGGGACGACTGGATCGGGGAAAAGTGAACTACTGCAAACCTACATCTTATCGTTAGCCGTTCATTATCACCCTCATGAAGTTGCCTTTTTGCTCATTGATTATAAAGGTGGGGGAATGGCCCAGCCTTTCAGGCAGATTCCGCATCTGCTGGGAGTCATTACGAATATTGAGGGAAGCAAGAATTTCAGTGCCAGGGCACTAGCCTCCATCAATAGCGAATTGAAGAAACGCCAGCGGATGTTTGACAGATATGAAGTCAATCACATCAATGATTACACGGATTTATACAAAGAAGGCAAAGCGGATGAACCGCTGCCGCATTTATTTTTGATATCAGATGAATTTGCCGAGCTTAAAAACGAAGAACCCGAATTCATCCGCGAATTAGTCAGTACGGCGAGAATTGGACGAAGCTTGGGTGTTCATTTAATTCTTGCTACACAAAAGCCAGGCGGTGTTATTGATAACCAGATTTGGAGTAATGCCCGTTTTAAAATTTCCTTGAAGGTGCAGGATGCCAATGATAGTAAGGAAATTCTTAAGAATAGTGATGCCGCAAATATTACGGTCACCGGACGGGGATATTTGCAAGTAGGAAATAATGAGGTTTATGAACTGTTCCAGTCAGCGTGGAGCGGTGCTCCATATTTAGAAGATACGGTTGGATCCGAGGATGAAGTGGCTCTTGTCACAGACCTTGGTCTCGTTCAAATCTCAAATGTTACGGAACAAATCACTAATAAGAGGAAAGAAAAGATTAGTGAAATTGAAGCTGTGGCGGATCAAATTGTGACGACGCAGCACGAAATGAAAATTACGAAGTTGGCAAGCCCGTGGCTTCCGCCTCTTCAAGATCGTCTATCCAGAAGCGATGATAGAAGCCTTACGAGGAATCAATTCCATCTGGGAATGAAGGATGAACCCGAATTACAGAGCCAGACAAATTATGTCTATAACTGGATTGATGATGGGAATATTGGGATTTTTGGATCTTCCGGATATGGCAAGTCAACAACCATTTTGACCCTTCTCTTTAGTTTTTCAGACCAATTCACTCCTGAAGAGCTCCATTATTACATTTTTGATTTCGGGAATAGCGCTTTACTGCCATTACGTCAGCTTCCTCATACAGGGGATTACTTCCGATTCGATGAGTTAAGGAAAATTGAAAAATTCATGTTATTCATGAAGGCGGAAATGGAAAGGCGTAAGCAGCTTTTTTCAGAAAGAGAGCTTAGTAACATCAAGCTTTATAATGCGTTAGTGGAAGAAAAATTACCGATTATTTATATCATAGTCGACAATTTTGACTTAGTGAAGGATGAGATGCAAGACCAAGAAGCACAGTTCATTCAATTTGCACGTGACGGTCAATCACTGGGGATATTCATGATTTTATCGGCAACGAGAATCAATGCGATTCGTCAGCCATTAATGAATAGTCTTAAGACGAAGGTCGTTCATTATTTAATGGACAGCTCGGAACAATACTCAGTCTTGGGTAGAACCCCTTATGAAAATGAACCTGTTCCGGGTAGGGCGTTGGTGAAAAAGGACCAAACCTATCTCATGCAGGTCTATTTACCAGCCGATGGAGCGGATGATATAGCCGTTTTGGATGAAATGAAACAGGCTGTTGCAAAGCATAAGGATCAATATAAAGAATTAGCTAAGCCGCCGGCCATTCCGATGTTACCGACACGTCTTGATTCCGGCACCTTCAAGACATATTACTCAAAAGCCATTAAGGAGGATTCCATACCAATCGGGCTTTCAGAGGAAAGCGTTACACCTGTTTGTGTGGAGTTGGATACCAATCCATTCTTGCTTGTCGTCGGACAGTCACGTAAGGGGAAAACGAATATCCTTAAAATACTCTTGGAATCGCTGCTTACACAGTCCATTGGGGAAATAGGTTTATTTGACGGAGTTGACCGTGGCCTATCTTCATATGCTTCAATGGAGACGGTACGTTATGTGGAGACAAAAGATCAGATAACCGAATGGCTCGATCATATCACTGACATCTTTGAGGATCGTGAACGACGTTATCTAGCGGCATTGGAAATGAAATCGATGAAGCAGATGGAATTCCCATCGATCATTTTTGTCATTGATAGTATTTCAAGGCTTCAACAATCGATCGATGGCAGGATTCAAGATAGGATCAGTGGTTTGATGAAACAGTACAGTCATCTTGGGTTTAGTCTGATCGTCGCTGGAAATGCAAATGACTTCACTAAAGGGTATGATTCGTTGACAACTGAATTGAAACAAGTCAGACAGGCAGTTTTGCTTCTTAAAAAGTCGGACCAAAGCTTGTATACGCTCTCCTATTCGAGAAAAGAAGAAGAAATTCAGCCTGGTTACGGATATTTTGTACTAAACGGTCAGGAAAGTAAAATCCAAATTCCTCTAAGTGAATATAGAAGGAGAGTGCAAGAGAGTGTCTGAAAAAATAAAGCCGATTCTATTAATCGGTAAAATACTGGTGATTTTAGCGCTGCCCATCCTGTTTTTTTCTTATATTGGACAAAATCCAATGAAAAAGACGGAAACGGCTTCGCGTGAAATCGCCATTGTCAATGAAGATAATGGGACTGAATTTAACAATAACCCCATTTACGTCGGTTCAGAGCTTGCTACCACATTGGACAAGGATTCTGAATATGATTGGTTTGTGGTTAACCGAAGTACGGCGGAAAGTGGACTTGCAAACCAAAAGTACGATGCCGTTATTTACTTCCCATCGGATTTTTCAGAGAATATTTATACGTTCGATGATGAACAGCCAGTCAAGGCGGGGATTAAGTACAAAGTACAAACAAGTTTGAACGCTGAGAATATGGAAAAGGTACAAAAGGAATTAGAAAAAACAAAGAGCAAGATGAATAAACACATTTCAACGCAGTATTGGAGTTATGTTTCCCAATCTGTCGAGGATATCCGTAAGAAGTTCGATAATGTCCTTGCCAAAGAAATCGCTTTTCAAAACACGATGTATGAGTTCTATACTCCAAGCTCGGAAAGTCTTGCCGGGGAAATCAAGCAACATAAGGACATGCTTGAAGGAGTCTTCGCCCAAACTAAGGATGCTGGGAAAACGAGTAATGAAACAATGGGTGAACTAGGAAACACGAAAGCCCAAATGGCTTCCTTTGTGAAGGATGTCGTTACTTTTGAAGAATATCAACAAGCTCAAAGTGACCTTTTTGCGGAGGCTTCGGCTCAAAATCAGCAACTTATCACGGAGAGTGTTCAATCATATGACAAGGTGTTGAATGAGGGGAACCAATCGGTACCAGAGATTCAGCAAGGGATGAATACGAAATACAGTCTAAATGACCAAGGCATTAATGAGAATGTAGGGGTCATGCAGCAGAAAATTGATTCTAGTAATAATGAATTAGAAGAGTTTTCAACAAACGTGAAAGACAAACAAGTAGAACAAATTTCGAAAATCACCCAAGATCAACAAAGCTCGATTGAACAAATCAAACAATCGGAAGAGGCTGGTCTTGATACACTTCAGGCTACATTGCTTGCACAACGAGGGAACCTGGCAAGCAGCCCTGGTGATGGGGAGGATGTCACAGATGGTGGTACAGCACCAATAGAGGAAATTGAAACCGAAACGGGAAAAGGTGAATCGGGAGCCGCTCCTTCTAAGAAGGATCCAATCGATGAACTTTCGCTACAGGGACTGCTGGACCAAATCAATGGCATCAACACGGCACTTGAAAGTTTGGTGCCGGCAGAGGGAAGTGAAGGAACTGCTGAACAAATCAACATTCTTACAGCAGAACTCCAAGCTGAAATCAATAATCTGAGCGGAACGGTGAACGGTAGAACGGGAAATTATAATCAAGTGATAACGGAGTTTAATACACTGGTAGATTCATATACTGAGCTGCTGGCACAATTTACGCAATTACAAGACGATTATAATAAACTCGGCACGAATTATAAGGATTTAGGCGACCAATGGAAAAAGTCGCAAGAGGATATTCAAAAGCTACAGGACATTCAGAGCATGACCATCGACGAGTCCATAGCAGAGATCAAGAACCTCGAACAGGCACTCCTTGAAAAAGTGGGAGGAGAAAGGCGGGCAGTATTAGTCGAAGTCTTTAATGATTCGATCACGAACCGCGATTCAAATGACCTCCTTGCCTATTATGGCTCGCTGTCATCTTATAGTGAATTGGCTGAAAGAGTCACGGAAGCGAATATAGATAAGGTTTTTGCAGCCAATATAAAAGAATTGGAAAACTTGAAAAATGGGGTTTCCGTTAACGTAGATGAGGAAGCGAAACTCGTCAAAGCCAGTTTAGCGGGAGTCAATGAAAATTTTGGGATGTTCTCCGATTCCATTTTAGGTTATATGAACGAATATGATGCAAACGTAAAATCAGGGCAGGAAGCCACATTAGCAGAACTGGCGGCCATTACCGAACGGGCTCAAGCGGTGTCTGCCAATTTGTCTGAGCATACGGTGGTTCCTGAAATGGAGCCCGAACCACCAGTAAACCTTGATGGTGAAATGTTCGTATCCCTACAAGATAATACGGCAAAAACGGTCGGCTTCATTTCCGAGCTGGTTAATTCTGTTGCCGAACGACAAGACACGGTTACGAAGGATACAGCCGACCTGCAAGCGAAAGTGGGGTCCGTACAGGAAAGGGCCGATCAGCTTAATGATAATTGGTCCCAAAATGTAGACTCAACCGTGAAAATCAAGACGGATGTATATAGTGTCTTGAATAACACTCTAGTCGATGATCAGCAGAACGGTTATGTGTACGAATATTTAGCGAATCCCGTTCAAATCAGCGGGGAAGTCCTTCATCAGGAAAAGGTCAATATCCCGCCAATCGTCATGTTGGTGATCATACTCATTTCCGGATTATTGATCGGTTTCTTCTTGCATCATTATGGAACCATTACAACGATGGTGCATGCGGCATTGTTTACTTTATTGAATCTGATCGTGGGATTAATCATCAGCATGTATGGTTTGAAGATTTATCCACTGGGTGATATACAGGAGATTAAGTGGACCGTTTTCACTGTCCTGCTTTTATTCTTCTGCTCAGCGTTCACCCGACTTGCCTTCTCCATTGGGCCATTTGTCGGTTCCGTCCTGGTGATCGGTTTGATCAGTTTCTTTACCATTCCATTATTGGATTTAATCATGCCTAACTTCAATGTCGACCACCCGATTGCAGACGTATACATGTCCATTCAATTTGGTGATCAGTCGGCATTCATTCCGGCTATTGTCATCTTGATCATCCTGACGTTAATCGGATCGATCATTCCATATATAGTGAAGCGTTTTACGGAAAGAAGAGAAATGGCCCATGAAGTGGATTAAATATGTAATGCCCGTTCTGGTTATCTTGTTCTTTAGCCACACTTCACATGGTGTGGCCAAGGAGGAACCCATGGTGGAGCCCAATGAATATCAAGAAAAGGATATTGATATTCAGACGGAGTATTTTCATGAGGAAGGGTTGCTGGAACAGAAGCAGAGACTGCCGGAAGAACAAAAGGATCTTACTTTTGAAAGAGGGAAATATGATGTCATGGAATCAGTTAAGGACACACTGTTTCTTTCCCCGATTACGGAGAAAAATAATAATACCATCGCTTCTAAAGCCGACCAGCTTGGATTATTTTCAGAAGTCGGCATTCGAACGAGAAGCGGAGAAGAAACAGAGCCTTCCCTTCATTTTGACCTGACGATTTTGCTCGGTATCGTATTAGCGCTTTCGGTCGTTTGTTTGTTTTTTATCCTTATCCCGAAAATGGGGAAGCAAAATGGTGGCGTTAAACGGAAATGAAAACAGCCCGAGTCCTGATTTTTGTCAGAACTCGGGCTGTTTTTGCTACATGGCCATAAGGGTTTTAAGAAGCCCTAACAGAATGGCGGCTGCCAAGACCCAAATGAAGAATTTTTTATACATGTTCAGTACCCCGATCTTATGAGTGAGTTGCATTCATTTTAGCATAAACAACAAAGAAGGACAGTGGGTTCATATGTAGTTACATGTATCAATGTAATGACCCTGGAAAAGGAAGGATGCCCCAAGATATTGGCGCATCCTTCTTCCGGGTTATTTGAATAAGTCAGGATAAACGGTTTTTGCTGCGAGTTCTACAGCTTCACCAATCCTTGGTCCAGGTCTTGACATGACATTTTCATCAAGCAAATGGACGTCATCATTTTTCACGGCATCGATATCTTCCCAGCCTTTACGCGATTTAATTTCACCAACAGCATCTTCTGCATATGTGGCAGTGGTAATGATGGCTTTAGGGTTCCGCTTGACGATTTCTTCTTCGGATACTTTAACCCAGCCTTTTTGGTCGTCAAAGATGTTTTTAATGCCTGCTGTGTCCAGGATTTCTTGTTGGAAGGTTTCAGCACCTGTTGTATAGATTTCCGGAGCAGGACTAATTTCAAAGTATGTTTGTTCCTTTTCATCTAACGTTTTCACTTTGTCTTCGACACTTGTAATTTGGGATTTGATATCTTTCACTAATTTATTCCCTTTATCGGTAACACCCATGACTTTAGCAATCTGCCCAATATCTCCATATACATCATCAAAATTTGCCGCAGATTTAATGACAAATACAGGGATGCCAGCATCTTCGAGTGGTTTCAGTGTCGTTTCATCACCGATGGTATAAGCAATGATGGCATCTGGCTTCAAGGCAATGATTTTTTCTGTATTGATATTCACAGAGTCTGAAACATGTTCAATATCCTTTGCTTCCTTAGGATAATCATCAAAGTCTGTCACGCCAACGACTTTTTTTCCCTGCCCAAGAGCAAATAGGATTTCCGTATTGCTTGGTTGAAGTGAAACAACTGTTTCCGGCACTTTATCGAATTTTATTTTCTTTCCAGTATCATCTGTAACAGTATAGGCTTTGTCTGCCTTGTTAGTATCTTTATTATCCTTTGAGGCTGAATCATCGGTTACTCCACATCCGGAAAGGAAAAGGGTAAGCAACAGCATGGAAATCCAGCTGAATTGTAGGGTTTTCTTCATTATTATTCCTCCACTTTCTTTTTCAAGGGTTTGGTTGGGTATGATTTGCTTATAAAAGGAATCTCCTCGATACCCTCGTGCTTATTGACGTATACTGCCATTACGAATAAAACGTTTGCAAGCAAGTGTGCGTAATCAAAGAGAATGGCTGGAATCTCTCTTTCTAGACTTACCTTATGTAAAGCGCGTACGGACTTTTTGGCTTCACTGCGGCAAGTGTGCAGAGCACATGCTGCCGTAGAGCCTTGTGGAAGGACAAATGTCTCGATGCGATCTTTTACTTCAGCGACATACCGGTCATAGATTCCACTTAACCGGTCCAGGTCATTGTCGGTAATGGCTAATTTCCCACGAACTGAACCATTCAAATGGTAAGCCATGGGCAGTAATTCCATTAAGTCACGGTATACGTCCGGGACATCCTTAGTAAGCGAGGCAGCCAGGCCGATTTGTGTCGTCAATGAGTCTGTGCGGATTTCAAAATCGACGGTAGAAACGGATTCGCGCATGTATGGGTAGCATAGAAATCGAAAGTCCTTTGTTGCCAAAGCTCCCACCTCCTGTACGTAGTTATGTGAATGACCTCCTTATCGCTTTTTGCAGCAAACAAAAAGCCGACCAAGAGACTTGGTCGGCATCGAACATCATAGTAGAAAAAAGATGGAAGACTGCCGTACAATCTCCTATCTTCCGAAGAGCATGATACGATAAAAAAAGGCAGGTCTCCTGGCTTGTGCTTCATCTTACTCTAAGAACCTTCCCATTTGGGTAAATGGATGGTAATCGACGTGCGATTTCATCCTCAAATAGTGGTATGCATCTTATTTCATTAGCATTTACAGTTGCGGAAACAGCTTCGGTTTTAAACCGAATTCCCTATTAAGCTGACTGGGCAGCACCTTTTTCTGAAAGGTTTATATTCACTTAGCAACAGTTTACCATACCTTTTTCCTTATAGAGTATTAATATTTTTAGAGAATTTCGTTTATGGTTTACTTAATATCTAGTAAAATTACAATGTAAGGTTTAATTGGAGGTTAATGTAAAATAATATTGATAGAATAGGTATGAAATAAAAGTGATAGGTGTTTTCGGGAGGTAGAGAATGATATATAAGCAGGTCAATCAAAAACTTGAAAAGGTTCTAGGAAACATTGAAAAGGTGATTATTGGAAAACGGGATATAGCAGAGCTAAGCATCGTGGCACTTCTTTCCGGTGGGCATGTTTTATTGGAGGATGTTCCGGGTGTCGGCAAGACTGTGATGGTCAGGGCACTGGCAAAATCCATAGGTGCAAGCTTTAAGCGGATACAATTCACGCCTGATTTACTGCCTTCTGATGTAACGGGTGTTTCGATCTTCAATCCTAAGGAACAAGAATTCATTTTTAGGCCAGGACCGATAATGGGCCATATTATTTTAGCGGATGAAATTAACCGGACTTCGCCGAAGACGCAGTCCGCCTTGCTTGAAGCGATGGAAGAGGCAAGTGTGACGATAGACGGTATCACAAGAGGATTGGATAAGCCCTTTTTCGTCATGGCGACACAAAATCCCATCGAGTACGAAGGGACATACCCGCTTCCGGAGGCTCAATTGGATAGATTCCTGTTAAAAATGAAAATGGGCTATCCAGGTGTGGAAGAAGAGATAGAGGTACTGCAAAGGGCTCAATATATGGCACCGCTTGAAGAGCTGGAATCCGTCATCACCATAGATGAACTGCTCGCTTTACAGGCGGAGGCTAAAGCGGTAATCGTGGATGATACAATAAAACGTTATATTGTTGAATTGGCGAATCAAACCCGTACACATGAAGGAGTCTATCTAGGGGTAAGCCCGCGTGGTTCGATTGCATTGATGAAGGCAGCCCAAGCCTACGCACTTCTCCAGGGCAGGGATTATGTTCTTCCGGACGATGTTCAATATTTAGTTCCGTTCGTATTCTCCCACCGCCTTATTTTGAAACCTGAAGCGAATTATGATGGATTCGACGCTGGAATGGTGATCCATGAAATCGTCGCGATGACTCAAGTGCCTGTGAAGCGGGCTGTAACCTAATGCGCCATTTCATCATTCTAAAGAAAAACCTGAGTGTGATTGGCCTGTTATTTCTGATGGCATTTTCCTTTTGTTTTGCGATGTTTCAAGGCGGTTTTGTCAGTTGGTTCATTTTTTATTCATTTTTGCCGTTCGCTGTGTACGCTGTGATTCTATTGTTATATCCGCTTCACGCCTTTACGGTTGAAAGAAAGGTCAATAAAAGAGAATGTCAGGCCGGTGAATCTGTTGAAATCTCCATGACATTTACCCGTAAAAACAGGCTGCCTCTTTTATTGATGGTGGTGGAGGAGGAGATGCCTCAGGAAATGGAAGATAGGGGGATTCAAAGGAAGACACTTATCTTTCCGGGAATCAAGCGTACCTTCAGTATGTCATATACTTTGGAAAATTTGCCGCGCGGTGATCATTCGTTTCAATCGATCCGCTTTTGGATAGGGGACTTATTTGGGCTCTTTGAAAAGGAAGCGGTATATAGCTCGCCTTTGAAAATAACTGTTTTTCCTCCATATCGTGAGCTGGCATACAGCGATCTTGATCGAATGTTCAATCATGGGTCAATGGGTTCAACAAAGAAAACTCAACGGGAACATTCAGTGATATCAGGGGTGAGAGAGTATCAGCCGGGAGATCAGCTGTCGTGGATTAACTGGAAGGCGACGGCTAGAGCGAGTGAAATCATGACGAAGGAATTCGAAGTGCAGAAAAACCTGGATGTATTCATCATTCTTGATAACCAACCATCCTTTTTCTTTGAAGAATCCATTGTAATGACGGCTTCCTTTGTGCACGCCTTGTTAAAAAAAAGCATGGAGATTGGATATGCGAGTACGGGATCAAGGCTAATCCTTCCGCCAGGAGCGGGCAGTAACCAGAGACGAAAGATTTTTTACCGCCTTGCTAAAGAAGAGCCGAGTGTGGTAAACGCTTTGAACGAGAAAGTAAGCAAGGGGCTGCTGTCGGCAAACGCGGCTGTGATATTCGTTGTTTCCGATTTAACCCTTGAAAAGGTGGACATATTGAGTTCTTTCCGTGCTAATAAGGGATTGACGATGTTATGTGTGAAGAAACCAGTAGATCTTACAGATGAGGAAAAAATGGCAAGTTCTACAGCTATCTCGAGGGGGATAAAGCTTAGCTTTTTTGGAGATGGCAGATCAGAGGTGATGGCGAAATGACTGTCAATGCCGAAAAGTTGGAAAAGTTCATGCATGTCCTTCTGTATATTTTTGGATTGTTATTGATCACGGAGTGGTTAAGACCTGTCGATAAACTCACGGATACAGGTAATATTATCATTTTTGTCCTATTTTTGATTTTTTCCCTGCTCTTGCATTATTTCCGCATACATTGGTCGATCCGTTTTATTCTCATAAGTGCTTATATCATGATTTCATTACAGTTCCTTCATTCGAAAACCGAATTATTTCAATTAACATGGTTGATGGGATTTCTAGTGGATTTTACAAGCAATCTTGGGTATATATACGATGGGAATTGGGAGCTGATCACAAATCCATTTCGGACGTTTCTATTTTTTGTGCTTCTTTGGCTTGTAACATACATGATCCATTACTGGGTGATGGTGAGGCAAAGCATCTTTTTCTTTTTTATGTTAACGGTGATCTTTGTATCTGTACTTGACACATTCACTCCCTATGTGGGGGATAAGGCAATGGTAAGAATCATCCTCATTGGGTTCTTGATGCTCGGACTGCTGTCCTTGCTGCGTCTAACGATACAGGAGCGAATTAGGTTTCCGATGGCTTCCATCAATAAATGGATCTTGATGCTGACAGGCATGATATTGATAAGTGTCCTTGTGGGCTTCGGTGCCCCAAAGCTTTCTCCACAGTGGCCGGATCCAGTTCCTTATATTACTTCATATTCAGATAGAGCGATGAAAGAAGACGGTGGTTCAAAAGACAAAAGTGTCGGATACGATGAGGATGATTCTGATCTTGGCGGTTCGATAGAGCCTGATAGTTCCATTGTTTTTTATAATGATGCATCAGCCGGACATTATTGGAAAGTGGAGAACAAGGATATTTATACGGGGAAAGGATGGGTTTCCATGCAGGAAACGGACTTTTCATCTTTTTCTAACGGTCAGGATATCACATCTTTAGATATTTACGATGTTCCGGATGTGGTAAAAACAGAAGAAATGACAGCAAAAGTGTCCATGATGGAATCTTATTCCCATATCCTTCATCCGCAGTCCGGATATTTAAAAAAGATTGAGGGCAAAAACGGAATTGGTTTTAACTATTATCCGGGGATGGACAAAATCATTTCCGAACGGGAAAATGGCGAACGACTTGTCATGAAAGAATATGTGCTGAACTATGATATGCCGAGTTTTGATATAGCGGAGTTAAGGAAGGTAACGGAACCCGATGAAACGATGGATGTGCTAATGGAAAAAAACACACAGCTTCCAGAGGGCTTGCCATACCGAATCTATGAATTGGTAACGTTGCTCACAAGAAATGAAACGAATTGGTACGATAAAGCAAAAGCGATTGAAGATTATTTTGACAGTCCTGAATTCATTTATTCAAAGGACGATATTTCTTATCCAGAGACAAATCAAGATTATGTCGATCAATTTTTATTCGAGACACAGATAGGGTATTGTGATAATTATTCGACTGCGATGGTTGTTTTACTCCGTGCCGCCAATATCCCTGCCAGGTGGGTTAAAGGCTACACGGAAGGAGAAAAATCAATCCTCGATGGTGAATCCGTATATAAGGTGACCAATAATAATGCACATTCCTGGGTCGAGGTTTATTTTTCAGGGATAGGCTGGGTACCCTTCGAGCCGACGAAGGGCTTCAACGGGGAAGCTGAATTTTATGACTCGGAATTGAAGCCGGATGAGGTCAAGAATTCAGAGAAGGAAGCTGTAGCTAAGGAAGAACAAACAAAGAAAGAGACCGAGGAACGCAAGGATACACCAGATAGGGAGACCCAAACATCTGGGGAAACTGGTGGTGGCAACCGGGAAGGGCTCTTTAAATGGACTTCCATCAGTCTGTTAAGTGTAATGATTCTCGCAGCAATTGGTTATTTCTCCCGGAGGAAGTGGATCCCGCATCTGCTGATTTTTCATTATAGAAAGAAATCTGGTGCTCACTTTACGACAGCCTATATAATATTATTGAAACAATTAAAACGTGCTGGATTAGTTCGTCCGGATGGACAAACATTAAGGGAGTATGCCGCCTATGTGGATGCAGTGTACGAGACAGATGTGATGAGTGATTTGACGGCCGGATACGAGTTAATGTTATATCGTGGAGACGTGGAAGATGGCGAATGGGAGCACTTTCAAAACGGTTGGGAAAGCTTAATGAGAAAAACTAGCTCTTGACCAGGTTTTTATTATATTGATACAATAACAAAAACTAACTTAAACTAATATATCCTTCATATATCCTCGATAATATGGATCGAAAGTTTCTACCGAATCACCGTAAATGATTTGACTATGAAGGCGGATTTTAACAGGAAAGCTGAAAATCTGCCTTCGTCTATACTTTTTGTGTATTTTTGAGGGTGGATTTTTAGTTTTTCTTTTTTTATGATAATATTTTTTTTAAGAAAGTATCGCTCGATTTTATGAGTGAATTACATTAATAGAGGTGACGTTTGTGCCGGGGAAAACAGAATTGCAAAAAAACCAGGAAATGATCGTAGTACTAGATTTCGGAAGCCAATATAACCAATTGATCACTCGTCGTATCCGTGAATTCGGTGTGTACAGTGAGCTTCATCCTCATACAATTACTGTAGAAGAACTTGAGGAAATGAACCCTACTGGAATAATTTTCTCAGGAGGTCCGAACAGTGTGTATGATGCAGCTGCATTTGGCTGTGATGAACGCATTTTCGAAATGGGTCTACCGATTTTTGGCATTTGTTATGGTATGCAGCTTATGACCAAGCATTTTGGTGGAAAAGTGGAACCAGCGAAAAATCGTGAATACGGAAAAGCGACACTTGCTATCCAAAATGAATCTAAGTTATTCAGTGACCTGCCGAAAGAACAAATCGTCTGGATGAGCCATGGTGATTTAGTGGTGGAAACACCTGAAGGCTTCAGTATTGATGGAACGAACCCATCTTGCCCCATTTCAGCAATGAGTGACGAGTCACGTAAATTGTATGCCGTACAATTCCATCCGGAAGTACGCCATTCAGTATACGGAAATGACATTTTGAAAAATTTCGTATTCGGCGTTTGTGGCTGCAAAGGTGACTGGTCCATGGAGAACTTCATTGAAATCGAGATGGAGAAAATCCGTCAAACGGTCGGTGATAAAAAAGTATTATGCGCATTGAGTGGCGGCGTGGATTCTTCCGTTGTTGCCGTATTGATCCATAAAGCAATCGGCGATCAGTTAACATGTATTTTCGTTGATCATGGATTACTTCGTAAAGGGGAAGCTGAAGGTGTAATGGAAACATTCAGTGAAGGCTTCAATATGAACGTAATCAAGGTTGAGGCATCAGAACGTTTCCTTTCGAAACTTGCTGGCGTTTCAGATCCTGAACAAAAACGGAAAATCATCGGTAATGAGTTCATCTACGTATTCGATGATGAAGCAACGAAGCTTGAAGGTATTGATTTCCTTGCACAAGGAACGCTTTACACGGATATTATTGAAAGTGGTACGGCCACTGCACAAACAATTAAATCGCATCACAACGTTGGCGGTCTGCCGGAAGATATGCAATTTAAATTGATTGAGCCATTGAATACTCTATTCAAGGATGAAGTGCGTGCACTTGGAAGTGAAATGGGCATCCCGGATGAAATCGTTTGGCGCCAGCCATTCCCTGGACCAGGTCTAGGCATCCGTGTATTAGGCGAAATATCAGATGAAAAACTTGAAATCGTTCGTGAATCTGACCATATCTTACGTGAAGAAATTAAAAAGAACGGTTTGGAACGTGAAATCTGGCAGTACTTCACAGTGCTTCCTAACATCCGTAGTGTAGGGGTCATGGGCGATGCCCGTACGTACGATTACACTATCGGGATCCGTGCGGTTACATCCATTGACGGAATGACTTCCGATTGGGCGAGAATTCCATGGGATGTACTTGAAATCATCTCAACAAGAATCGTTAATGAAGTTAATCATGTAAATCGCGTCGTGTATGACATTACGTCTAAGCCACCTGCAACGATTGAGTGGGAATAGAATAATAAAAACATCCAATCAGTGAAGGGATTAACCTTCACTGATTTTTTTGTTAAAATAACTTTTGAATAGGTTGATTACTTACATTTCACGTATTTTGGCGAATGAATAGCCATAATAAGTAAGGGAAATATAGCGAAACGCGAACGTTTCCTGAAATTACATAAAAAATATTCGTTTGATATATTGACGATTATTTTAGTGACTGGTACACTAAACCTATAATAATAAAAAAACATAATTGTCGTATAATATTGGGGATATGGCCCAAAAGTTTCTACCAAGCTGCCGTGAACGGCTTGACTACGATGTGTATGGATTGGCGAGTATGGATAAACCGCCACTTCTTTACATGACCGCAGTCAAGCCCCGTTCGAAAGTGAATGGGGCATTTTCTGTTGGCTTATGATTTTATGATAGGGGAGACTCATAATGAAAAATTATTTTCGGTTTAACGAGCTGGGAACTAATTATCGCCGTGAAATACTTGGTGGTCTAACTACGTTCCTTTCTATGGCATATATCCTGGTTGTCAACCCTGTGATGCTAACTTTACAAAGCATCGAGGACTATCCAGATGAATTAAGAATGGACTACGGAGCAGTTTTTGCAGCGACGGCTTTAGCTGCAGCAATTGGTTCGATATTGATGGGTCTCATAGCCAGATATCCAATATCGCTCGCGCCAGGTATGGGATTGAATGCTTTCTTTGCTTTTACAGTTGTGCTTGGTTTTGGAATTCCTTGGCAGACTGCTTTATCAGGAGTTTTGATTTCAGGTATTATCTTCGTATTGCTTTCCCTTTCTGGAATACGTGAGAAAATCATTAATGCGATTCCGGTTGAATTGAAATACGCAGTTGGGGCTGGTATCGGCTTATTCATTACTTTTGTAGGGTTCCAAAATGCAGGAATCATCACGAATGATGATAGCGTTCTTGTTGGATTGGGAGACTTAACATCAGGAAATACTTTATTGGCTGTCTTTGGAATTGTCGTAACCGTTATTTTGATGACAAGAGGCGTCAAAAGCGGCGTGTTCATAGGAATGGTCATTACGGCCATCGCAGGAATGATCTTTGGACAAGTACCCGTTCCGGAGAAAATAATCGGGGCTGTTCCAAGTATAGCGCCTACATTCGGAGTTGCATTCGATGCTTTCGGGAACCCGGGTGACCTCTTTACTGGACAAATGTTAATCGTGATATTGACCTTCTTGTTCGTAGCATTCTTTGATACAGCTGGTACGTTGGTGGCTGTTGCACAACAAGCAGGTTTGATGAAAGATAATGTTCTTCCTAGAGTTGGAAAAGGATTACTTGCGGATTCATTATCCATCGTTTCAGGTGCAATTCTAGGTACATCCACAACTACATCTTATGTAGAGTCAACATCGGGTGTTGCTGCTGGTGCTCGAAGCGGTTTTGCGGCTGTAGTAACAGGATTACTATTTATCCTGTCGCTTTTCTTCTTCCCGCTTCTTTCAGTCGTAACATCTGCGGTGACTGCACCAGCATTGGTGATAGTCGGAGTATTAATGGCATCTTCACTCAAAAATATTGACTGGCACAAGTTCGAAATAGCGGTACCTGCCTTCTTTACCGTTATCATGATGCCTATGACTTATTCAATCGCTACAGGGATAGCTTGTGGATTCATTTTCTATCCTATCACCATGACGATGAAAGGAAGAGCTAAAGAAGTTCACCCAATCATGTGGGGACTTGGAGTCGTCTTCCTTCTATATTTCATTTTCTTGAAGTAAAAATACGGAGTAAGTAAGAAGAGCCCTGATTTTGGGGCTCTTCTTTCATGTTGTAAGAGAAAGGACATATCGTGTATAGTAAAAGGACTAAATACTAAGTACTTTATCCTGTGAGGCTTAGGGATGACTTTGCGAAAAAATGAGGGAGAAAAATGAATGGTTTTATCGTTGAAAAGGTTTTGAACAATAACGTGGTGATTGCCACGCATCCGTCATATGGTGAAGTCGTTTCTATTGGAAAAGGGTTAGGCTTCAACCGGAAGAAAGGCGAAGAGTTGAGTCCGGAACTTGCAGAGAAAACTTTTGTTCTAAAAAATGTTAAAGAACAGGAAAGTTATAAAAAACTTTTGCCGCAAATCGATCAAAATCTTCAAGCAGCCATTATAGAATCCATTCATCTTATTAACGATCGGGTGTCAGGAAAACTCAATGAACATATACATGTCGGTTTAACTGATCATTTACTGTTCGCCCTTCAACGTGTTTCTCAAGGAATGACCATCAAAAACCCTTTTTTGAAAGAAACGATAACCCTCTATCCTTTTGAACATGATATTGCTGTTGATGTCATCGATTTAATTCAAGATAAGACAGGCATAGGCCTTCCACAAGGGGAAATAGGTTTTATCACGCTTCATATTCATAGTGCAATAGCAAATAAGGACTTATCGGAAGTCAATCAGCATTCACAGCTAATCTTTCAACTTATCCAAGTCGTTGAAGAACAGCTCAACGTACAAATAAATAAGGAAAGCATTGATTACACGCGTTTGGTCCGTCATTTAAGATTCATGATAGACAGGGTAATGGCTGGGGAAACAGTGGATGAACCTGAAAAAATTGCATTGCTATTGAAAGAAGAATATCCTTTGTGTTACAATATCTCATGGAAGCTAATAAAAATTATGCAGCAGAAAATAGGCAAACCGGTTTGTGATGCGGAAGCTGTCTATCTAACGATGCATATCCAACGATTACAAAAGAAAATAAAATAAAAATACATTAACTTACGTGTTACTGATTCGATCAGGCATAAGTGAGGAGAATGATTGTTGTGAAAGAGGGTATTATATACCTGAAATTTCATTTCAATCCTAATCTTTGCTTATGCCTTTTTTGTATTGAATCCTGTTGCGTTGGAAGATGAAACTATCGTTTAAATGTAACCGTTTTATTAGCCGAAAAAAAACAGTAAAGAGGAGGAAAACATATGTTTAAGAAGTTGTTTGGTGTTTTGCAAAAGATCGGTAAAGCTTTGATGCTTCCTGTAGCCATTTTACCAGCGGCCGGAATCTTGCTTGCGTTTGGTAATGCATTGCAAAATGAGACTTTGTTGGATATCGCTCCGTTTCTTGCGAGTGGCGGAGTAGAAATGGTCGCATCCGTCATGGAGAATGCCGGAAATATTATTTTCGGGAATCTTCCCTTGCTGTTTGCTGTTGGGGTCGCAATTGGGCTAGCTGGCGGGGATGGCGTTGCCGGGCTTGCGGCAATTATCGGATTTTTGATCATGAATGTAACAATGGGGACGGTTCTTGGAATTGACGCTGTTGATATTAAGAACAATGGTGCGGTATATAGCGATGTACTGGGAATCCCGACATTGGGAACAGGCGTCTTCGGCGGTATTATTGTCGGTGTCATGGCTGCTATTATGTATAATAAATTTTATGAAATTGAACTGCCTTCTTATTTAGGATTCTTTGCAGGTAAACGTTTTGTACCCATTGTAACAGCTGCAAGCGCAGTTATCCTTGGGTTGTTGATGATTCTAGTTTGGCCGACGATACAATCGGGGTTAAATTCATTTTCCGAAAATATGTTGGGAGCAAACCTAACTCTGGGAGCTTTCGTGTTCGGAGTTGTAGAACGTGCATTAATTCCGTTTGGTTTGCATCATATTTTCTATTCACCATTCTGGTTTGAATTTGGCAGTTATATCCCTCAAGGTGGGGGAACGCCAGTCAGAGGTGACCAAGCCATTTTCATGGCACAAATTAAAGATGGTGTACAGAATTTAACGGCAGGTACCTTCATGACTGGTAAATATCCATTCATGATGTTCGGATTACCAGCTGCAGCTTTGGCTATTTATCATGAGGCTAGACCTGAACGAAAGAAAATAGTCGGTGGCTTGATGGCTTCGGCTGCACTTACATCGTTCTTGACTGGGATTACAGAGCCTCTTGAATTTGCATTCTTATTTGTAGCACCGATACTTTTCGGTATCCACTGTGTGTTTGCAGGTCTATCATTCATGACTATGCATTTACTTGATGTGAAAATCGGGATGACGTTTTCAGGAGGATTAATCGACTACGTACTGTTTGGTTTAATTAATCCTCAAACAAACGCATGGATTGTTATTCCGGTTGGGTTAGTTTTTGCGCTTATCTATTACTTTGGATTCCGATTTGCGATTCGGAAGTTTAACCTTAAAACTCCTGGCCGTGAAGTGGATGAGGAAGATGAAGATGGAGCAGAAGGAACTGCAAGCACTGCTGGAAGTCTACCTGCAGATATCTTGGAAGCTATGGGTGGAAAAGAAAATATTTCTCACTTAGACGCATGTATTACACGTCTTCGTGTATCAGTAAATGACATCGGTAACGTTGATAAAAATAGGTTGAAAAAACTTGGTGCCGCTGGAGTGCTGGAAGTGGGCAATAATATCCAGGCGATCTTCGGACCTCGTTCAGAAACGATCAAAGGGCAAATGAAAGATATCATAGATGGGAAAAGACCTCGTAAAGTGGAAGCGTCTCCTGAAGTGGGCGTGGAAAATCAAATCGAGGACATCGTCCCTAAACCTTTACGGACAGATGGAGTTTCCGAGCATTTTATTTCACCTATTAAAGGGGAATTAAAACCGATTACGGAAGTGCCTGATCCAGTCTTTGCTGAGAAAATGATGGGTGATGGGTTCGCCATCATACCAGAGGAAGGACTTGTTGTTTCTCCTGTAGATGGTACGATCGTTAACCTATTCCCGACTAAGCACGCAATAGGTATCGTTTCCGATGCTGGACGTGAAATATTGATACATGTCGGGATCGATACAGTTAAGTTAGAAGGCAAAGGGTTCGAAGCACTTGTCGCTCAAGGAGATAAAGTGACAAGCGGGCAGCCGTTGCTTAAAGTTGATATAGAGTATGTCAAAAACAATGCCACCTCTATTATTACGCCAATCGTCTTTACCAACCTTTCCGAAGGGGAAAGTGTAAAGATTGAAAAGGTCGGAAATGTAGATAGAGAAGAAGCGGGCGTTATTTCCATCGGATAAATAAACATAATAAAAACAGGAGGGCGGCTGCAATTAGCTGCCTTCTTTTTTTTAGTCATTCATTAGCAAAAGTGCTTTAGTATATTCTAATCTTTGTGCTTGGACATATTAGCAATATGGTATGAAAGGGAATGTATTATAGAAGAAGGTGGTGGTTTGTAAAAAAAACGAATAAATTTCAAATATTAAATTGACTTGTCTCCATGTGGGTGATATTATATTAAATACACCGCTTGAGACAGTAACGTTAAGCAAGAATTAATAAAAACTTGTTGTTGACATGTCGTTCGAAAGGTGTTAAACTAATAAAGTTGCTGATGAAGCAATGGTAAAAATTGCTCTTTGAAAACTGAACAAAACAAAGCGCCAACGTTAAATTTTAAGTGAGCACACACTATCAAAAAAGCAAAATGAGCAAGTCAAACATTTCTTCGGAGAGTTTGATCCTGGCTCAGGACGAACGCTGGCGGCGTGCCTAATACATGCAAGTCGAGCGAATCGACGGGAGCTTGCTCCCAGAGATTAGCGGCGGACGGGTGAGTAACACGTGGGCAACCTGCCTATAAGACTGGGATAACTTCGGGAAACCGGAGCTAATACCGGATACGTTCTTTTCTCGCATGAGAGAAG
>NZ_CAKKLV010000026.1 GCF_918698115.1 Peribacillus sp. Bi96 | reverse complement strand
TCAAGATGAGATTTCCCATGGCGCAAGCTAGTAAGATCCCTGAAAGATGATCAGGTTGATAGGTCAGAGGTGGAAGCGTGGCGACATGTGGAGCTGACTGATACTAATAGATCGAGGACTTAACCAACGCTTTTTGAAAAATGAAATACCTTCTTATTATCTAGTTTTGAAGGAACAACGTTCCTGATATGTTTGGTGACGATAGCGAAGAGGTCACACCCGTTCCCATTCCGAACACGGCAGTTAAGCTCTTCAGCGCCGATGGTAGTTGGGGGTTTCCCCCTGTGAGAGTAGGACGCCGCCAAGCCATTTTAAAGATCAGCCATCCGGCTGGTCTTTTTTGATTTGAAAATAGATATTTTGATTTAAAGGTCAGCATAGGAGCTGGTCTTTTTTGTTTAGGTTGAAATAATATGAGAAATGAATAAGCAGGTAGTGATGAAATAAGCAAATTTTTTGAGGAGAGAAAGCCTAAGTAGCGAAACATTCAGGTTTTATAATGACTTGTTTAGGGTATTTAAGTAAGATATTTTAACTTTCATGTTCAATGGGGTATGTAACTACATATAATTTGGAGAAAATGGATAATACAGAAAGAAAGTGCGTTTAAGTTGCAAAATGCATTTTTCATTGTATAATAATAGTCAAATATAGTCAAAGTCAGATTGGAGGAGGCTGAGTGAGAAACATATCTGATGTTATCGAAACTTATTTGAAGCAAGTACTGGAAATAAGTCAAAAAGATATCTTAGAGATTAAAAGAAGTGAAATAGCAGATAAATTTCAGTGTGTTCCTTCTCAAATCAATTACGTAATCAATACAAGGTTTACAATCGAGAGAGGTTACGTTGTAGAGAGTAAGCGCGGCGGCGGCGGGTATATACGCATCATGAAAGTGGAGTCGCAGGATTACGTGCATCTTATTAACCAATTATTATCGCTTATTGGTACTAGGGTAACTCAATCCATGGCTGAAGGGGTGATTACCCGGCTTATGAATGAGGAAGTCATTAATGAGAGAGAAGCAAAAATTATGATGAGCGTCATTGATAGATCGGTGATTTATATCGACCTGCCTGACCGCGATGAGCTTAGAGCAAGAATTTTAACTGCGATGCTTACGACTTTAAAATATAAATGAAACGGGCAGAGGTGATGAACGATGATTTGCCAGGAATGTCATCAAAGACCTGCTACCCTACACTTCACGAAAATCATTAATGGAAAAAAGACTGAAGTCATGATTTGTGAGAAATGTGCTCAGGAAAAAGGTGAGATTTTCATGGATGCAGGAGGGCATGGTTTTTCAATAAATAATTTATTAGCAGGATTGTTGAATATGGAGTCGAAT
The DNA here is from genome assembly GCF_918698115.1 of Peribacillus sp. Bi96. Lineage (GTDB taxonomy): Bacteria > Bacillota > Bacilli > Bacillales > DSM-1321 > Peribacillus. Next base: position 63,799 of record NZ_CAKKLV010000026.1, on the reverse strand, counting down.
ATTCAACAGACAAAGGCAAATGCATTTCCTAAAACAGAAGAGAGGCGTTGCCCGCATTGTCATCGATCCTATAAAGAATTTGTCCACATTGGAAAGTTTGGTTGTGCCGAATGTTATAAAACGTTCAATGAACAGTTAAACCCGATTTTAAAGAGGGTGCATAGCGGCAATACGGCACATATAGGGAAAATTCCAAAAAGGATTGGTGGCACGATATATCTTAGAAAACAAATATTGGATTTAAAAGAGGTTTTAAAGATTCACATTAATCAAGAAGAGTTCGAGAAAGCGGCAGAGGTAAGGGATAAGATTCGTTCTCTTGAAAAAAGGTATGAAGCACTAGAGGGAGGCGAGGAATTATGAGCTTGGAAAAGTTTGTAGAAAACGCCTTGAGTTCCTGGATGAGTGCCGAAGGGCCGGAGATCGATATTGTATTGAGTTCCAGGATTCGGTTGGCCAGGAACTTCGAAGACTTTACCTTTCCAACCTCCTTTTCTAATGATGAAGCTAAAAAAATCATTGAATTGGTTAAAAAAAGAATTGAAGAGGAAGTAACTCCGGAGATTGGTAAACTGGAACTGCTAGAGATTGACCAATTACAGCCACTGGAAAAACGTGTTCTCGTTGAAAAACATTTAATCAGTCCTCACTTAGTTGAGGAAACAGCAAAGAGTGCTTGTCTTCTTTCGGAAAATGAAGAAATTAGTATCATGATTAACGAGGAGGATCATCTCCGTATTCAGTGTTTAATGTCGGGGCTGCAATTAAAGGAAACTTTAAAGATTGCAAATGTTCTTGACGATTGGATTGAAGAATCCATAGACTATGCATATGATGAAGAAAGAGGATACCTAACTAGCTGTCCAACTAATGTGGGAACAGGTTTAAGGGCGTCCGTCATGATGCATCTGCCGGGCCTGGTCCTTACACAGCAGATGAATAATATCATACCGGCCATCAATCAATTGGGGCTGGTGGTACGAGGGATTTATGGAGAGGGCAGTCAAGCGTTAGGGAATATCTTTCAAATCTCGAATCAAATTACTCTTGGAAAGTCGGAAAGAGATATTGTTGAAGATCTAACAAGTGTAGTGCAACAAATCATTGCCCAGGAACGGTCTGCAAGGGGTGCATTAGTGAGGACCTCTCACATACAATTAGAAGATAGAATATTTCGTTCATATGGGATATTGTCCAATGCTCGAATCATTGAGACAAAGGAAGCAGCTACCTGTATTTCCGATGTTAGGTTAGGTATTGATCTTGGGTATATAAAAAATATTTCCAAAAGCATTCTTAATGAGTTGATGATTTTGACACAATCGGGATTTTTACAAAAGTACGCAGGTGGCCCTTTAAAATCCCACGAAAGAGATATCCGTAGAGCAGCACTCATTCGAGAACGCTTGAATTTCACGGAATCTTCCTCCTCATAGAGGTCATTACCTCGGAGGAGTACCTATATTCAAGTAATAGATGTGAAGCAAGACCCTGCCATTACTTATAGAATTGTCAGAAACCTAATTCAAAACGAAAATTCTTAAGGAGGAATTCCCTATGATGTTTGGTCGTTTTACTGAAAGAGCCCAGAAAGTATTAGCATTAGCCCAAGAAGAGGCAATCCGTTTAGGACATAATAATATCGGCACGGAACATATTTTACTAGGCTTGGTCCGGGAAGGTGACGGCATTGCAGCCAAAGCGTTATTTGCTCTTGGGTTGGGGCCGGATAAAATACAGAAAGAAGTAGAAAATTTGATCGGCCGTGGACAGGATACAGCTCAAACGATACATTATACTCCAAGAGCCAAGAAAGTAATTGAGCTTTCCATGGATGAGGCTAGAAAATTAGGTCATTCATATGTTGGAACAGAGCATGTACTACTAGGTTTGATACGAGAAGGGGAAGGTGTAGCCGCCCGCGTATTGAATAATCTGGGAGTAAGCTTGAATAAAGCTCGTCAACAAGTATTACAGCTTTTGGGCAGCAATGAATCAGGTGGTCATCAAGGTTCAGCAGCCTCCAATGCAAGCACGCCAACACTCGATGGCCTTGCCCGTGATTTAACGGCGATCGCTCGGGAAGGAAGCCTGGATCCAGTAATCGGAAGAGGTAAGGAAATACAGCGTGTCATAGAGGTATTAAGCCGTCGTACAAAGAATAACCCAGTATTAATTGGTGAACCTGGGGTAGGTAAAACAGCCATCGCTGAAGGTCTTGCCCAACAGATCATCAATAATGAGGTACCTGAAATCCTGCGTGATAAACGCGTAATGACACTTGATATGGGTACTGTTGTGGCTGGTACGAAATACCGGGGTGAATTTGAGGACCGATTGAAGAAAGTAATGGACGAAATTCGTCAGGCAGGCAACATTATCCTATTCATCGATGAATTGCACACATTGATTGGTGCTGGTGGTGCAGAGGGTGCCATCGATGCTTCCAATATCCTTAAACCATCATTGGCACGTGGTGAATTACAATGTATCGGTGCAACGACTTTGGATGAGTATCGTAAGTATATAGAAAAAGATGCCGCGCTTGAACGCCGTTTCCAGCCAATCCAAGTTGATGAACCGACAATGGAAGAATCGATTCAAATTTTGAAGGGTTTACGCGACCGTTATGAAGCCCATCACAGAGTATCAATTACGGACGAAGCGATTGATGCAGCAGTCAAGTTATCTGATCGTTACATTTCCGATCGGTTTTTACCGGATAAAGCCATTGATTTGATTGATGAAGCTGGATCAAAAGTTCGGTTACGTTCTTACACAACGCCACCAAACCTAAAGGAACTTGAAGTGAAGCTAGATGATGTTCGTAAGGAAAAGGATGCCTCCGTTCAGAGCCAGGAATTTGAAAAGGCTGCTTCGCTTCGCGATACTGAACAACGCTTAAGAGAACAATTGGAAGAAACGAAAAAGACTTGGAAAGAAAAACAAGGGCAAGAGAACAGTGAAGTTACTGTGGATGATATTGCACATGTCGTGTCCAGCTGGACGGGAGTTCCAGTCACTAAACTGGCGCAAACAGAGTCCGATAAACTGCTTAATATGGAATCCATTCTCCACGATCGAGTAATTGGGCAAGAAGAGGCTGTCATTGCGGTTTCTAAAGCAGTACGACGTGCAAGAGCAGGCTTGAAGGATCCTAAACGTCCAATTGGTTCTTTCATCTTCTTGGGGCCTACAGGGGTTGGTAAAACCGAGCTTGCCCGTGCTTTGGCTGAATCCATCTTTGGTGATGAAGATGCTATGATCCGTATTGATATGTCCGAATATATGGAGAAGCATTCGACTTCACGTCTTGTTGGTTCCCCTCCAGGATATGTTGGATACGAAGAAGGCGGACAGTTAACGGAAAAAGTGCGGAGGAAACCATATTCGGTCGTTCTGCTTGATGAAATTGAAAAGGCACATCCAGATGTCTTCAATATTCTTCTGCAAGTATTGGAGGACGGAAGACTTACAGATTCCAAGGGGCGTACTGTAGATTTCAGGAATACCATTCTGATTATGACATCGAATGTAGGGGCATCAGCCTTAAAAATTGATAAATATGTTGGCTTTAATATCCAGGATACTGGTCAGGACTACAAAAATATGAAAGGGAAAGTGATGGAAGAACTTAAACGTGCATTCCGTCCGGAATTCCTCAATCGTATTGATGAAACGATTGTGTTCCACTCATTAGAGAAGGATCATTTAAAACAAATCGTTACATTAATGTCCAATCAACTGACTACCCGCCTGAAAGAACAGGAAATATACTTGGAGCTGACAGATGCGGCTAGAGAAAAAATTGCTACGGAAGGTTTTGATCCTGAATATGGGGCACGACCAATCCGCAGGGCGCTTCAAAAACATGTGGAAGATTATCTCTCCGAAGAATTGCTTAAGGGTAACGTGAAAAAAGGGCAAACGGTCGTGATGGATGTTGTGAATAATGAGTTTGCAATCCGCCAAGGCGAGCCTGTTAACGTAAGTGAATAACCTGTTTCTAAACTCCGAGGTACACGCAGATCTTTTTGCAGTGTACCTCTGTTTTTTATCCATAGGTAGAGTTGAGTATATAAGAGAAATGGTACAGTGATTATTTTTTTAAAAAAACTTAGCCTTTAGAAGGTTTAAATAAAACAAAGATCTAATATCCTTAATATAGGTATTTTTTTCAAAGAAAGAGGAGTAATTATGGCTGTAAAGAAGAAAACCAAATTTATGTGTCAGTCTTGTGGATATGAGTCCGCTAAATGGATGGGGAAATGCCCAGGGTGCGGTGAATGGAACAAGATGGTCGAGGAAACTGAAATCGTTAAACCTGCTAGAAAAGGTGCTTTTACACATTCAGAGGTTAGAGGTTCCGGAGAACGAGAGAAGGCTGCACCTATAACTACCATTCAATCTGAAAAGGAACCCCGGATCAAGACGGATTTAATGGAATTGAATCGTGCTCTTGGGGGAGGGATTGTGCAAGGATCACTTGTATTGATTGGAGGCGATCCGGGTATCGGTAAATCCACCCTGCTTTTGCAAGTATCTTCCCAATTGGCACATAAACAGAAAAAAGTGCTTTATATATCAGGGGAAGAATCAGTCAAGCAAACTAAATTGAGAGCGGACCGGCTGGGGACCATGTCAGAAAACTTATTCGTGTATGCGGAAACGGATATGGACTATATCCAACAGGCGATCACAGAGGTAAAACCAGATTTGGTCATTATTGATTCCATTCAAACGGTGTACCATTCGGAGGTTACATCTGCGCCAGGAAGTGTTTCGCAAGTTCGGGAATGCACAGCCTCGCTCATGCGCATTGCCAAAACGAATGGGGTTGCGATCTTTATCGTCGGCCACGTTACAAAGGAAGGCGCGATTGCTGGGCCACGGCTGCTTGAGCATATGGTTGATACCGTTTTATATTTTGAAGGAGAAAGACACCATACATATCGAATTATACGTGCGGTCAAAAATCGCTTTGGTTCGACGAATGAGATGGGTATTTTTGAAATGAAGGAACATGGTTTGGAAGAAGTTGCGAATCCATCGGAAATTTTCCTTGAAGAACGGTCGCAAGGAGCTTCAGGTTCCACCGTTGTTGCATCCATGGAAGGAACGAGACCGGTGCTAGTCGAAATTCAAGCATTGATTTCACCTACGAGTTTTGGCAATCCAAGGCGAATGGCCACAGGGATTGACCATAATCGGGTTTCGCTCTTAATGGCAGTTTTGGAAAAAAGAGTGGGCTTGCTGCTCCAAAATCAAGATGCATATTTAAAGGTTGCTGGTGGTGTCAAGCTGGATGAACCGGCCATTGATCTGGCTGTCGCAATCAGCATTGCTTCGAGCTTCCGTGATAAGCCAACAAACCCTACCGATTGTATCATTGGTGAAGTGGGGCTGACTGGTGAGGTAAGAAGGGTGTCGCGAATTGAACAAAGAGTGCAGGAAGCAGCAAAACTAGGGTTTGAGCGGGTTATAATACCTGCTAATAATATAGGGGGATGGACCGCGCCAAAAGGGATTAAGATCGTCGGTGTGTCATCGGTTTCGGAGGCTCTTCAACATTCATTAGGGGGTTAAGTATGACAGATAAAAAAGGGTATGAGAAAACAAAATTGGAGATATTGCAAATTGTTGCTCCGGGTACCCCGCTTCGGGAGGGTATTGAAAATGTCTTGAGGGCCAATACGGGCGGTTTGATAGTGGTCGGATATAACGAGAAGGTTCGAACGATTGTGGATGGCGGCTTCCAAATCAACTGTAACTGTACCCCAAGTACATTGTATGAGCTGGCGAAGATGGACGGAGCGATCATTTTAAATGAAACAGCCGATACAATCATTTTCGCCAATGCCCAATTGGTGCCGGATAATAGTACACCTTCCACTGAAACGGGAATGCGCCATCGGACCGCGGAACGTGTAGCAAGGGAGACCAAGTCGTTGGTCATTGCAATCTCACAACGACGGAATGTCATCACTTTATATCAAGGCAATTTCCGGTATGCCCTCAAAGATATAGGAGTCATACTTGCTAAGGCTAATCTGGCCATTCAGACCTTGGAAAAATATAAGGTGGTTCTACAGCAGAGCATATCAGTATTAGGAGCACTGGAGTTTGAGGAAATCGTGACGTATGCCGACCTTTTGCAGGTATTTCATCGATATGTAATGGTGCTTAGGATCAAGGCGGAGCTACTGACCTACCTTAATGAGCTTGGTACGGAAGGAAGGCTGATCCGTTTGCAAATGAATGAAATCCTGGCAGATATTGAAACGGAGGGGAAATGGCTTATCAAGGATTATACCTCCAGTAATGATGAAAAACCCGAGGAAATCATTTTTCGGCTTCAAGAGTTGGCCATGCAGGAAAAACTGGACGAAAGCATACTTCTAAAGGTGCTGGGCTATCACGGATACATACACCTTGATGAGCCAATACATCCCCGTGGCTATCGTATTCTTCATAAAATCCCTCGCTTGCCGGGTTTGATCATCGAAAATTTAGTGAAACAGTTCGGAAGCTTTAGTGAAGTCAATAAAGCTACGGTTGAAAATCTTGACGATGTAGAGGGGATTGGTGAAGTTCGCGCTAATAAAATTAAAGAAGGACTCCGTATTTTAAAAAATCAGCTGGTCACAAATAGAAGGATGTAATGTGCAAAGGTCCTTCAAAATTATCCTAATTCAGTGTGAAATTGAATAGTGTTTATTTTTGACACTCAAAACTCAGGGTGCTAGGCTAATATTACGAAAAAGAGAAGAAGTCATATTTGTAAATCCACTAATTCCTTAAGTGAATTTCACGTATATAATGAAAACGAATTTTCGAAGGTTTCATTTTTTTTTATTGGTCAATAATGAGTAGAGGGAGGTGAAAGGGATGTTAAAACGCATTATACAAGCATGCTTCTTAATAGTCGGTGGAACACTTGGTATGTTACTCATTCCAGAATTATTAATTGTATTACATGCAGATGATATTGCTTTAATAAACAATCCTTATGTAAGTGTACTGTTGGGTGCCATTATCTTTTATCTTATTACTTTTTGGGCAGTAGATCATGTGATCTATTTTATGAAGTGGCTGGAGGAACAGCTTGTTAAGATACCAATTACGGACATAATCTTTGGAAGCGTGGGTCTTTTAGTGGGATTGCTTGCGGCGTTCTTGGTTGGCTCCGCCTTCAGTGCCATCAGGGTTCCTATTTTAAATACAGTGGTTCCGATCATCCTTACGCTTTTATTCGGTTATCTTGGTTTCCAGGTTGGCTTTAAAAAACGTGATGAGCTATTGAATTTATTTACGAAAAATAATAAGAAAAAAAATTCCGATGGTGAAGCAAGTGAAGAGGATGAAGAAGGTTATGACAAGCGGCTGAAGATTCTCGATACAAGCGTCATCATTGACGGAAGAATCGCGGATATTTGTCAGACAGGCTTTCTAGAAGGCACCATAGTTATCCCTCAATTCGTTTTAAACGAACTTCAGCACATTGCCGATTCTTCAGATGCTTTAAAAAGGAATCGTGGAAGACGCGGTTTGGATATCTTGAATCGAATTCAAAAAGACCTGCCGATTAAAGTGGAGATGTACGAGGGAGATTTTGACGACATTCAGGAAGTGGACAGTAAACTAGTGAAGCTGGCCAAAATATCGGGCGGAATGGTCGTTACAAATGATTTCAATTTAAACAAAGTATGCGAGTTTCAAAATGTGGCGGTGCTTAATATCAATGATCTTGCCAATGCCGTTAAACCTGTTGTACTTCCTGGGGAAGAGATGAATGTTCAAGTCATTAAGGACGGGAAAGAGCAGAACCAAGGCATCGCTTATTTAGACGATGGTACAATGATCGTTGTCGAGGGTGGCCGTGACCATATTGGAAAACGCATCGATGTACTTGTCACAAGTGTACTGCAAACTTCTGCAGGCAGAATGATATTCGCTAAACCGAAACTATTAGAGAAAGCATTATAAATAGAAAAAGCATTATAAAGAGTAGGAGAAACCGTTATGTTTTATGAAGTCGTGATACCTGCAGCTGGACAAGGGAAAAGAATGAAGGCAGGCAAGAATAAACTTTTTATTGAACTTTCGGGCATCCCGATTATTGTTTATACACTTCGTGTCTTTGAAGAAGATCCTGACTGTCGGGGGATTATCCTTTCGATTAACCCGGCAGAAAAGGATTATTTCGAACAATTGATAGCAATGTATGAGTTTAAGAAGGTCAAGGAACTCGTTATGGGTGGCAAGGAGCGTCAACAAAGCGTTTATAATGGCTTGCAATGTGCAAGAGAAAAAATCATCCTGGTCCACGACGGAGCTCGCCCTTTTATCAATCAAGGGCAAATCAGTGAATTGACTGCTGCTGCTTCCATACATGGAGGAGCCGTCATCGCAGTGCCAGTTAAGGATACGATTAAAAAAGCGACCGACAAAAAGGTATTGGAAACGGTGGAACGATCAAGCTTGTGGGCGATACAAACTCCACAAGCTTTTCGTCTATCCATATTAAAAAGGGCGTATGAAATGGCTGAGGCAGAAGCATTTTTGGGGACGGATGATGCAAGTTTGCTAGAACGGATCAATGAACAGGTAGTTATTATTGAGGGCAATTATGATAATATTAAAATTACGACTCAGGAAGATCTTTATTTTGCAGAAGCGATTTTACATAAGCAACATGGAAAACGATGATTGGGGAGAATGATATGTTTCGAATTGGACAAGGATATGACGTTCATCAGCTTGTAGAGGGAAGACCATTGATCATTGGCGGAATTACAATTCCGTATGAGAAAGGTTTGCTAGGTCATTCGGATGCGGATGTGCTTTTACATACTGTTGCCGATGCTTGTTTGGGGGCAATTGGTGCAGGGGATATCGGTAAACATTTTCCGGATACGGATCCGGAATTTAAAGATGCCGATTCGGCAAAACTGCTTCAGTATATTTGGGCGATTGTAAAAAAAGAGGGATATACCCTAGGCAATGCAGATTGTACAATCATTGCACAAAGCCCGAAAATGGCACCGTATATTGAGGACATGCGAGTCAGGATTGCAGAACTTTTAGATGCCTCGGTAGATAGGATCAATGTAAAGGCGACCACTACGGAGAAACTTGGATTTACAGGACGAAGCGAAGGAATCGCGGCACAGGCTGTAGTCTTATTGGTTAAATCAAACTAAATTCGTTTTTAGAGTGGATGCCTTTAATCCAATGTATATAAATGATAAAATGAACAATAGAAAAGAACGACTGGGAGGTCTATATATATCATGAGCAGCGATATTCGAGTTCGCTATGCACCGAGTCCGACTGGACATTTACATATAGGAAATGCACGGACGGCTTTATTTAATTACTTATACGCACGAAACAAAGGCGGTAAATTCATCATCCGTATTGAAGATACCGACCAAAAGAGAAATATTGAAGGCGGCGAAGAAAGTCAGCTGAAATATTTAAAATGGCTTGGTATGGATTGGGATGAAGGTGTCGATGTAGGCGGTGAATATGGGCCATATCGTCAGTCTGAAAGAAACGACCTATATCAGGGTTTGCATCAAGAGCTTTTAGATAAGGGCTTGGCTTATAAATGCTATTGTACGGAAGAAGAGCTTGAAGCTGAACGTGAAGGACAGGTCGAGCGTAATGAAACACCAAAATATTCAGGGAAGTGCAAGCATTTAACTGAAGAGGAGCAAGCGAAACTAGTGGCTGAAGGAAGAAAGCCTAGCATTCGTTTTGCTGTTCCAGCTGGGAAAGTCCTTACTTTCAAAGATATGGTTAAGGATGACGTTTCGTTTGATACAGATGGCTTTGGTGATTTTGTTATCGTGAAAAAAGATGGCATCCCAACTTATAACTTTGCAGTTGCTGTCGATGACCACCTGATGAAGATTTCCCATGTCCTTCGTGGGGACGACCATATTTCCAATACTCCAAAGCAAATGATGATTTATGAAGCATTCGGCTGGGAGCCGCCGGTTTTCGGTCATATGACGCTGATCGTAAACGAAAGCAGGAAGAAACTGAGTAAACGTGATGAATCAATCATTCAATTCATTGAGCAATATGAAGAGCTTGGTTATTTACCTGAAGCTTTATTCAATTTCATTACATTACTAGGTTGGTCTCCGGTCGGAGAGGAAGAGATTTTCACAAAAGAAGAGTTCATTAATCTTTTCGATGCTGATCGATTGTCTAAATCGCCTGCACTTTTCGATAAGCAAAAGCTTACATGGATGAATAACCAATACCTGAAGCAATTGGACGTGGATCGCGCAGTCGAATTGTCAATGCCTCACTTAATTAAGGCTGGAAAGGTTTCTGAGACACTAACTGCTGAAGAAGCAGAGTGGGTACATGGCCTTGTTTCCCTTTATCAAGAGCAGATGAGCTATGGAGCGGAAATTGTTGAGCTGTCTGAACTGTTTTTCAAGGATGAGGTCCAATTCGAACCAGAAGCGAAGGAAGTCCTGGCTGAGGAACAAGTGCCGGAAGTCATGAAAGCTTTCCTTCAGGAAATCGAAGGGCTTGAAGAATTTAAAGCAGATGAAATCAAGAAGTCGATTAAAGCGGTACAAAAAAGCACAGGCCATAAAGGGAAAAAATTATTCATGCCGATTCGGGCAGCCGTCACGGGTCAAACACATGGTCCTGATTTGCCTAAGGCGATCTCATTACTGGGCAAGGAAAAAATTAAACAGCGTATTCAGAGTATTTTATATTAACAATTTGTCGAAAATGTAATATAGTATTTAATAATCTTAGAAAAGAACGCGTAGATGGGGAGAAGTAAGTAAACGAAGCTTTTTAGAGAGAACCATAACCTGCTGAAAGTGGTTCAAGCCTCTCGTTTTCTGAAATGCACCCTTGAGTCCTTTGCTGAACTAACCGATAGTAGGCATAGGCGGAATGTCCTCCGTTACAGGGATTAAAGTTGGGGATGGAAAAACAGGGAAAGCTTTACCTGCTTCATACATCCCAAACAGAGTGGAACCGCGCTTAAAGCGTCTCTGTCTATATGGACAGAGACGCTTTTTTATATGCTTTAAAGCTTTAAAAGGGGTGTTAGAAAAAGACAGAGCATAGGGGGGAATCATCTTGTTAAAGATGTTTAAAGAGGATATCGAAGTGGTTTTTGATCAAGACCCTGCAGCGCGCAGTTATTTGGAAGTCATTTTGACGTATGCGGGATTACATGCGATTTGGAGTCATAGGATGGCTCACGCACTATTTAAGAAGAAGTTTTTTTTCTTAGCGAGAAGTATATCTCAAGTCAGTCGTTTTTTTACCGGGATTGAAATACATCCAGGAGCTACGATTGGCCGCCGTTTCTTCATTGATCATGGAATGGGGATCGTCATTGGCGAAACGTGCGAGATTGGTGATAATGTCTCTGTCTTTCAAGGTGTAACCCTTGGAGGGACAGGAAAGGAAAAGGGAAAACGCCATCCTACGATAAAGGATAATGTGTTGATTGCAACAGGAGCGAAAGTTCTGGGTTCCATTACCGTTGGTGAGAACTCAAAAATCGGTGCAGGCTCGGTCGTTTTAAAGGAAGTGCCACCTAATTCCACAGTGGTGGGCATTCCAGGAAAAGTGGTCATTCAAGATGGTATCAAAATCAAAAAAGACCTAAATCATTCAGATCTTCCTGATCCAATCGCTGATCGTTTAAAGGAAATGGATAGTGAAATCAGGGCCTTAAAAACGAGGTTGGCTGAGCAGAAGCAGGAAGAAAGGAGTTTATAATATGGCAATTAAAATATATAACACAGCAACAAGAAAAAAGGAAACCTTTGTCCCGATGGAAGAGGGAAAGGTGAAGATGTACGTATGTGGTCCCACTGTCTATAATTACATTCATATTGGTAATGCCAGACCGGCAATCGTATTTGATACCGTTCGCAGGTATCTGGATTACCGTGGGTATGAAGTTCAATTCGTTTCGAATTTTACAGATGTAGATGATAAACTGATTCGTGCGGCAAAAGAATTGGGGGAAGATGTCCCGACAATATCAGAACGTTTCATCAAGGCTTATTTTGAAGACGTGTCTGCCTTGGGCTGCAAAAAAGCTGATGCTCACCCAACCGTAATGGAGAACATGGATGCTATCATTGAATTCATCTCGGCATTAATTGAAAAAGGATTCGCTTATGAATCTGAAGGGGATGTGTACTACCGTACTCGTAAATTTGAGGGGTATGGCAAACTGTCACATCAGTCCATCGATGAGTTGAGAGTCGGGGCTAGGATTGAAATTGGGGAGAAGAAACAAGATGCCCTTGATTTTGCTCTTTGGAAAGCGGCTAAGGATGATGAAATATCATGGGAGAGCCCATGGGGTAAGGGACGTCCTGGTTGGCATATTGAATGCTCCGCAATGGTCAAAAAGTATTTGGGTGATACTATCGATATTCATGCAGGAGGTCAAGATCTAGCTTTCCCGCATCATGAAAATGAAATTGCACAATCTGAAGCATTGACAGGTAAGTCCTTTGCGAATTATTGGATGCATAATGGGTATATAAATATTGACAATGAAAAAATGTCTAAGTCGTTAGGGAATTTCGTTCTTGTGCATGACATCATACAGAAGCATGATCCGCAAGTGTTACGCTTCTTTATGTTATCCGTACATTACCGTCATCCCATCAATTATAGTGAAGAAGTGCTTGAAAATATAAAAGCGGCACTTGAGCGGTTAAAGACATCTTATCAAAACTTAAAGCATCGCCTTCAATTAAGCGATGGTTTGACTGAAAATAATGATGTTTGGCTTTCGAAGGTTAATGATTTACATGAACAGTTCATTCAGGAAATGGATGATGATTTCAACACAGCTAATGCGATATCCATACTCTTTGAACTGTCCAAGCAAGCAAATTATTACTTAATGGAGAAAAATACAGACAAGGAAGTCATCGAAGCTTTCCTTGAGAAATTCAATACCTTATTTACTGTCCTCGGTTTGTCCCTGGAAGAAGAGGGGCTATTGGATGAAGAAATTGAAGGCTTGATCCAGCAGAGAATTCAAGCGCGGAAAGACCGCAATTTTGGGTTATCTGATGAAATTCGTGATCGCTTGAAAAACATGAATATCATATTAGAGGATACCCCTCAAGGTACAAGATGGAAAAGAGGGTAATTAATGCTTCATTACGATAGTAAGATAGATGCAAAAATGCTGAACAGTCTTGCTTTAGCTTATATAGGGGATGCCGTATACGAAACGTATATCCGGCATCACCTCATTCAAAAAGGAGCGGTCAAGCCCAATCTTCTTCACAAAAAAGCTACATCATTTGTAGCGGCTAAAGCACAAAATAAAGTCATCCATTTTTTTCTCGAATCAGAATGGTTATCGGAAGAGGAAACCGCTGTCGTTCGGCGGGGCAGAAATGCGAAATCCGGTTCGGTACCGAAGAATACAGATGTGCAAACGTATCGCTATAGTACAGCCTTCGAGGCACTTATGGGCTTTTTGTATTTATCCGGTCGAATAGAAAGAATGGAAGAACTCATTAAAAAATCTATTGAATACATTGAAGAAGAAAAGGGGAGTAACCCATGAGCGAAGAATATATCATTGGCAGAAACCCCGTATTGGAAGCTCTTCGCTCCGAACGGGAAGTTAATAAAATTTGGATAGCGGAGGGCTCTCAAAAAGGCTCGATGCAACCACTAATCGGTCTGGCGAAGGAAAAGAAGGTATTCGTGCAGATCGTACCGAAGAAAAAAATTGACCAAATGGCAGAAGGTATCCATCAAGGCGTTGTTGCACAAGTGGCTGCTTATGAATATGTCGAATTGGATGATTTATTTGCAAAAGCTGCGGAACGAGATGAAGCACCTTTTTTCATGATCCTTGATGAAATTGAAGATCCGCATAATTTAGGTTCGATCATGAGAACGGCGGATGCTGTAGGGGCCCATGGGATCATCATCCCGAAAAGAAGAGCGGTGGGCTTAACGGCAACTGTGGCTAAAGCTTCAACAGGTGCAATAGAGTATATTCCGGTTGCTCGCGTTACAAACTTGGCAAGAGCGGTGGAAGAGCTGAAAGAGCGCGGAGTATGGATAGTCGGAACAGATGCAAAAGGCAGTGATGATTACCGTAACATGGACGGTAAGATGCCGATTGGACTTGTTATCGGTAGTGAAGGAAAAGGTATGGCCCGGTTAATGAAGGAAAAATGCGATTTTCTCATCCGTCTCCCTATGGCAGGACAAGTCACTTCGTTAAATGCATCGGTAGCAGCCAGTTTATTGATGTATGAGGTTTATAGAAAAAGAAATCCTTTAGGACAATGATGGGATGAATATTCTGTTGGTGGACGGTTATAACATTATTGGAGCCTGGCCGGAACTGAGAGAATTAAAAGAACGGGACCTTGCTGCTGCAAGAGATCGGTTGATTGAAATGATGGCGGAATATCAAGCATTTACCGGATACCGCGTAATTGTCGTATTTGACGCTCAATATGTTCAGGGAATTGCCCGTATATTCAAAAATCACAACGTTGATGTAATTTTTACAAAAGAAAATGAAACGGCGGATGAGAGAATAGAAAAGATGGCCATTGAACTGAATAACGTCAAAACACAGATTCAAGTGGCAACCTCTGACTTCACGGAACAGTGGGTGATCTTTGGTCAAGGGGCTCTAAGGAAATCTGCTCGCGAACTGCTTATAGAAATGGTAGAAATTCAAGGGGAAATCAAGAAAGATGTAAGAAAAACAACGACGATAAAACCTGCAGCAAAAATTCCGCTAAGTGAAGAAGTGGCAGAAATTTTCGAAAAATGGCGTCGGGGGAAGATTTGAACCATTGACGGGTAAATTTTACCTGCTGTATAATATTTCTATCTGAGTCAGGTCAGGGGGATTTAATGTGGGTCTCAAATTCGGAATGAAACTGAACGAAAAATATCTGCAGTTTGATGATGATGAATTGATAGGGTTGGTACACACCGGAGACAGCGAAGCGCTGGATTTTCTGATCCAAAAGTATCGTAATTTTGTTAGGGCAAAGGCAAGGACTTATTTCTTAATTGGTGCAGATAAAGAAGACATCGTGCAAGAAGGTATGATTGGTTTATATAAAGCCGTCCGTGATTTTAAAGGAGATAAGTTATCTTCTTTTAAAGCATTTGCAGAACTATGCATTACGAGGCAGATCATTACAGCTATTAAAACGGCTACACGTCAAAAGCATATTCCGCTCAATTCCTATGTTTCCCTGGACAAGCCCATTTATGATGAGGAATCGGACCGAACTCTTATGGATATTATATCGGGTACGAAAGTTTTGGACCCGGAAGAGCTGATTATCAACAAAGAAGAGTTTGACGATATCGAATTAAAAATGGCCGAGCTCCTGAGTGATCTTGAGAGAAAAGTGTTAGCTCTTTACTTGGATGGCCAAACCTACCAAGAAATTTCGGAAGAGTTGAACCGGCATGTTAAGTCAATCGATAACGCCCTTCAGCGGGTGAAAAGAAAACTCGAGCGCTATCTGGAAGTAAGGGAAATCAGTTTATAATCCCTCCGCTTTTTCCGCTTAATTTCATCTGTCCCTTCTCCACTTGGAAGTTTATTATTATTCACTAAGATTTTTTAAATGGATGTTAAGAAACCGGAATTTCTTATTTCCAATATCCATAAAGGGGCAAAGCCTGCTTTGATATTGACAATAAAAGACAGCCGTGATAAGGTTTTATGGATATAGTAGATAGGATAGGTGTATCTAATGCGAAAAAAAATCGTTCTTGCCTGCATAGATTGCGGTTCAAGAAATTATAGTTACGAAAGCAAACAATCAACAAGCGGCGAACGCCTGGAAATCAAGAAGTTTTGCAGTACTTGCAACGCACACGCGATCCATAAAGAAACGAAATAACCGTTTTATAAATAGATTGACAGAAGCTGTCTAATGCTTGGAGGATACATTCATGAAACGTTTTACCGAATTTTTCAGCGGAGTCGCTCGCGAAATGCAAAAAGTAAGCTGGCCAAAACGCAAGGAGCTTACCAAATATACAATCGTGGTAGTAACGACTGTATTGTTTATGGCTTTATTCTTTACAGTGGTCGATTTGGGCATTTCCGAATTAATTCGCTTAGTTATTGAATAAGAGATTCGAAAATAAGGTATAATAGTGATAGAATAATATGTGTCAGCAGAAAAGCCCGGAAACGGGTTTTTTAATTTGTCTTTTTTAAGAAGTGAAGAAGTTCAAAATCGTGCCACTGCTGTAATATGAATCATCACTATATATTCTAGTTAAGTCGAGATGACGCGGAATTGGTTTTTTGGCTAAAACGTTCAAAGATAAAGATTAATAAAGAAACTGATTGATTGCGGGGAGGGAAGGACGTTAAAGTCCTAACACATGGAAAAGAATTGGTATGTAGTTCACACCTATTCAGGTTATGAGAACAAGGTTAAGGCTAACTTGGAAAAACGTGTTGAAACAATGGGGATGGAAGACAAGATCTTTCGAGTCGTAGTTCCAGAAGAAGAAGAAACAGAAATGAAAGACGGCAAAAAGAAAGTAACCAAAAAGAAAGTGTTTCCGGGTTATGTATTGGTTGAGATCATCATGACGGATGATTCTTGGTATGTTGTCCGGAATACACCTGGCGTAACAGGTTTCGTAGGTTCATCTGGAGCTGGGTCTAAACCGACTGCATTGCTACCGGAAGAAATTGAAGTCGTTCTTAAACGAATGGGTGTCGATGAAAGCAAAATCGAAGTTGATTTTGAAATCGGAGATACTGTTCAGGTTAAAGAAGGGCCGTTTGCAACCTTTGCAGGACCGATTGAAGAACTTGATAAAGATAAAGGTAAAGTAAGGGTCCTAGTCAATATGTTCGGTCGTGATACACCGGTAGAACTTGATTTTAATCAAGTGGAAAAATTATAAACGGAAAAAAACTTGAAATTGCCATTTGAAAGTGGTAAAATTTCAAAGGTCAGTATGTTTCAATTTTTAGGCCTCAACGATACAAGCATTCTTTATTAATATATAAAGAATTCAAGATGAGTGGGAGGGTATATCCCTATTACCACATCACGGACTTATAAGGAGGTGTGTCTCGTGGCTAAAAAAGTAATTAAAATGGTTAAATTGCAAATTCCTGCTGGTAAAGCGAATCCGGCACCGCCAGTCGGTCCTGCATTAGGTCAAGCTGGTGTAAACATCATGGGATTCTGTAAGGAGTTCAACGCTCGTACAGCAGATCAAGCTGGTCTAATTATTCCTGTTGAAATCACGGTATTTGAAGACCGTTCATTTACATTCATTACAAAAACTCCACCGGCTGCAGTATTGCTTAAGAAAGTAGCTGGTATCGAGTCTGGTTCTGGTGAACCTAACCGTAAAAAAGTTGCTACAGTCAAGCGTGATCAAGTGCGCGAGATTGCTGAAACTAAAATGCCTGACCTAAACGCTGCAAACGTTGAAGCTGCAATGCGTATGGTTGAAGGTACTGCTCGCAGCATGGGTATTGTCATCGAAGACTAATCCATGTAATTGTTGTTATTTGTTTCTACGGGGTTGCGATTGATACTCGCAACCTTTATTCGTGGGAGGTCATTCCGTTAAAACCACAATTTAGGAGGATTTATATCATGGCTAAAAAAGGTAAAAAGTATCTTGAAGCAGCTAAGCTTGTAGAAGTTTCTAAGGCTTATGCTGTAACTGAAGCAATTGAAGTTGCTAAAAAAGCAAACTTCGCAAAATTCGATGCGACTGTTGAAGTGGCTTTCCGTTTAGGTGTAGACCCTAAGAAAGCTGACCAACAAATTCGTGGAGCAGTAGTTCTACCGAATGGTACTGGTAAAACTCAACGCGTATTAGTATTCGCTAAAGGCGAAAAAGCAAAAGAAGCAGAAGCTGCTGGTGCTGACTACGTTGGTGAATCTGACTTCATCAACAAAATCCAACAAGGATGGTTCGATTTCGATGTAATCGTTGCGACTCCAGACATGATGGGTGAAGTTGGTAAACTTGGCCGTGTATTAGGACCTAAAGGTTTAATGCCTAACCCTAAAACTGGTACAGTAACATTCGACGTAACAAAAGCTGTTAATGAAATCAAAGCTGGTAAAGTTGAATACCGCGTAGATAAAGCTGGTAACATCCATGCTCCAATCGGTAAAGTATCTTTCGAAGATGCTAAACTAGTGGAAAACTTCACTACTATCTATGATACATTAATGAAAGTTAAACCTGCGGCTGCTAAAGGAACTTACATGAAAAACGTTTCTGTAACAACTACAATGGGCCCTGGCGTGAAAGTTGATCCTTCTACTTTCAATAAATAATTGACATTCCAAAACTATTATTGTTATAATAAGTTTTGTTGTGAATAAATGAATATCATTTGTACCGTAGACAGTAGGTGCTCGATTCGAGCTTAATTTCCTGCCGAGGTAATTCGATAATAATAGTCGGTGACTATGACCTTTGAAATTACTGCCTTCATGTCTGCAATAGAGATGAAGGCTTTTTCTTTGAAACGGTATAAATGTTTTCAAGCAAATCTACAGGAGGTGTAAGGATGAACGCAATTATTGAACAAAAGTCAAAAATCGTTGCTGAGATTTCTGAGAAATTAACTGCAAGCCAATCAACTGTTGTTGTTGACTACCGTGGATTGACTGTTGCTGAATTAACAGAACTTCGTAAGCAACTTCGTGAAGCTGGCGTTGAGTTTAAAGTTTACAAAAACTCTTTGACTCGCCGTGCTGCTGAAAGTGCTGAACTTAGCACTTTGAACGAATCATTAACAGGACCAAACGCAATTGCATTCTCAAATGAAGATGTTATTGCGCCAGCAAAAATCCTTAACGATTTTGCGAAAAAACATGAAGCGTTAGAAATCAAAGCTGGAGTTATCGAAGGAAATGTTGCAACTGCTGAAGAAATTAAAGCTCTTGCAGAACTACCTTCACGCGAAGGCCTACTTTCAATGCTACTCAGCGTGCTACAAGCACCTATGCGCGGACTTGCTCTTGCTACAAAAGCTGTGGCAGAACAAAAAGAAGAACAAGGCGCGTAAGCTAACCGCTTATATAGCCTATTGATTCAAAAAAAAAAACCAACCATTTCGAGGAGGAAATAACAATGACTAAAGATCAAATCATTGAAGCAGTTAAAAACATGACTGTTTTAGAATTAAACGACCTTGTAAAAGCAATCGAAGAAGAATTTGGCGTAACTGCTGCTGCACCTGTAGCTGTAGCTGCTGCTGGTGGCGCTGCTGCTGAAGAACAAACTGAGTTTGATGTTATCCTTACATCTGCTGGAGATCAAAAAATCAAAGTTATCAAAGCTGTACGTGAAGTTACAGGTCTTGGACTTAAAGAAGCAAAAGAACTTGTTGACAACACTCCAAAAGCAATCAAAGAAGGCGCTTCTAAAGAAGAAGCTGAAGAAGTTAAAGCTAAGCTTGAAGAAGTTGGAGCTGGCGTTGAAGTTAAGTAATCTTGCATAAACAAAAAGCTCGCTATCACTGGCGGGCTTTTTTCTCTTCATTTTTAAGAAATGACGGAAATTTGCTGATAATAGTTTGGTTAAGTCATTATTCAAACTTTCCGGCATGCAAGAATCCATTCTTCAAATCTCTTCTCTCGTTAAATCTTCAATATTCCTTTCTGATAGGGGGAGATGACTCTGACAGAGCATTACTACTCACATAAACCGGATGTCGTAAGCAATCCGAAATTTTGGGATTTTACATTAAAAGGACGTACCTTTCGCTTTAAAAGTGATAATGGTGTTTTCTCGAAAAAAGAAGTTGATTTCGGGTCACGTCTTTTGGTTGAAAGTTTTAACCTTAATGAAGCTGTGGAAGGTGATATTCTCGATGTTGGTTGCGGTTATGGACCGATTGGAATATCAATTGCGGCAGCTTTTCCCGATAGAACGATAGAAATGATTGATATAAATAGCCGGGCAGTTGAATTGTCCAAAGAAAATGCCGCTTCTAATGCGATCACAAATGTAAAGATTTTCGAAAGTGATCGTTTTGACAAAGTTGGTTCCAATCAATTCGCTGCAATACTTACGAACCCTCCCATTCGCGCAGGCAAAAGTGTAGTCCACGAAATTTTAGAAGAAAGCTATCGCAGTTTGGTAGCTGGTGGAGAATTATGGGTTGTCATTCAAAAAAAACAAGGGGCTCCTTCCGCCATGGATAAAATGGAGCAATTATTTGGAAATATTGAAGTGCCTGTTAAGAAGAAAGGCTACTATATACTATTATCCAAAAAGGTTTGACTCTAAATTTTCGCTATGTTAGTATTATAAAATGCATATATATAATTCCGTAACTATGCAATTTTTATACCATTGGTGTATAACCAATGGATAATATGGGAAAAATATATAAATAATAGTTCGTTTTATGAGAAATAGTGGTTTTTAAAATAAAAACCATTTTCTTTTTGTCTAGGAAATGATTTCTTTTCCAAGGCAAATGGATCCTTATAACGCTTGATTTAAGGGGTGAATCAGTTGACAGGTCAACTTGTTCAGTATGGACGACACCGCCAACGTAGAAGTTATGCAAGAATCAGTGAGGTTTTGGATCTTCCAAATCTGATTGAAATTCAAACAGCTTCTTATCAATGGTTTCTAGATGTAGGTTTAAAGGAAATGTTCCAGGATATTTCGCCTATTGAGGATTTTACAGGTAATTTATCGTTAGAATTCATCGATTACAGCTTAGCTGAGCCGAAGTATTCTGTGGAAGAAACAAAAGAACGCGACGTTACTTATTCTGCACCGCTTCGTGTGAAAGTGCGCCTTGTTAACAAGGAAACAGGGGAAGTTAAAGACCAGGATGTATTTATGGGCGACTTCCCGCTGATGACTGAAACAGGTACATTTGTCATCAATGGTGCTGAACGGGTAATCGTATCCCAATTAGTGCGCTCACCGAGCGTTTACTACAATGGGAAAATGGATAAAAACGGTAAACTTGGGTTCTCTGCGACGGTTATTCCTAACCGTGGCGCATGGCTCGAATATGAAACTGACGCCAAGGATGTTGTGTATGTTCGAATCGATCGCACACGGAAATTACCGATTACGGTATTGATGCGTGCCCTTGGATTCGGAACGGATCAAGAAATCATTGATTTGATCGGTGACAACGAATACCTTCGCAACACTCTTGAAAAGGATAACACAGAGAGTGTAGAAAAAGCTTTGCTAGAAATCTATGAGCGTCTGCGTCCGGGTGAACCACCTACTGTCGATAACGCGAAAAGTCTTTTAGTATCCCGCTTTTTTGATCCAAAACGTTATGATTTAGCTAACGTAGGACGTTATAAAATAAACAAAAAACTGCATATCAAGAACCGTTTATTTGGACAACGTATTGCAGAGACTTTGATTGATCCGGAAACAGGGGAAATCATCGTAGAAAAAGGTACAATGCTTGACCGTCGTACTCTTGATAGGATCCTGCCTCATATTGAAGCTGGAATCGGATTCAAGACATTCCATCCATCCGGTGGTGTAGTGGAAGAGGAAACTCTTCTTCAGCCTATTAAAGTGTTTGCACCAAACGATGCTGAAGGCGAAAAAGTGATCAATATCATCGGTAATGCCTATGTGACCGACCAGGTCAAAAACATTACACCGGCTGATATCATTTCTTCTATTAGTTATTTCTTTAATTTATTGCATGGTGTGGGAATCACGGATGACATTGACCATTTAGGTAACCGTCGTCTGCGTTCTGTTGGTGAATTGCTGCAAAACCAATTTAGAATTGGTTTATCTCGTATGGAGCGTGTCGTTCGTGAAAGAATGTCAATTCAGGATACGAATACAATCACTCCGCAGCAACTAATTAACATTCGCCCAGTCATTGCATCCATTAAAGAGTTCTTTGGAAGCTCACAGCTTTCTCAATTCATGGATCAAACGAACCCGTTGGCTGAATTGACGCATAAACGTCGTCTATCTGCATTGGGACCTGGTGGTTTGACGCGTGAGCGTGCTGGATTTGAAGTGCGTGACGTTCATTATTCCCACTATGGCCGTATGTGTCCGATTGAAACGCCAGAGGGACCGAATATTGGTTTGATTAACTCATTATCCAGTTTTGCAAAGGTGAACCCATATGGCTTCATTGAAACACCGTATCGTCGTGTGGACCCTGAAACTGGTCGAATTACAAGCCAAATCGATTACTTAACAGCTGATGAGGAAGATAACTATGTAGTTGCCCAAGCGAATGTACGTCTATCAGATGACGGATCATTCCTTGACAATGATGTTGTTGCACGTTTCCGCGGTGAAAATACCGTTGTTCCGCGTGACCGCGTAGACTACATGGATGTATCCCCTAAACAAGTTGTATCTGCTGCGACAGCATGTATTCCTTTCTTGGAAAATGATGACTCCAACCGTGCACTTATGGGAGCGAACATGCAACGTCAAGCAGTGCCTTTGCTACAACCGGAAGCTCCTCGTGTCGGAACGGGCATGGAATATGTTTCAGCGAAAGACTCCGGTGCTGCTGTCATCTGTAAACACCCAGGTATTGTAGAACACGTGGAATCACGTGAAGTATGGGTACGCAGGGTAAGTGAAGTTGACGGACAGCAAGTAAAGGGAAATCTTGATAAATACCGTCTATTAAAATTCATTCGTTCTAACCAAGGAACGTGCTATAATCAACGCCCTATCGTCAGTGTTGGCGACAACGTTGTCAAAGGTGAGATTCTTGCTGATGGTCCTTCAATGGAAAAAGGTGAGTTGGCACTTGGACGTAACGTATTAGTTGCCTTCATGACATGGGATGGATATAACTATGAGGATGCCATCATCATGAGCGAACGATTGGTTAAAGATGATGTGTACACTTCTATTCATATTGAAGAATATGAATCTGAATCACGCGATACAAAATTAGGGCCTGAAGAAATCACTCGTGATATCCCTAATGTAGGGGAAGATGCGCTTCGTAATCTTGATGAGCGCGGAATTATCCGTGTTGGTGCAGAAGTAAAAGACGGAGACCTTCTAGTTGGTAAAGTCACGCCTAAAGGTGTAACGGAATTGACTGCTGAGGAACGTTTATTACATGCAATCTTCGGTGAAAAAGCACGTGAAGTAAGAGATACATCACTTCGTGTACCTCACGGCGGCGGTGGAATCGTTCTTGATGTTAAAGTATTTAACAGAGAAGATGGCGATGAACTTCCTCCTGGTGTAAACCAACTTGCACGTGTATATATTGTACAAAAACGTAAAATCCACGAAGGCGATAAAATGGCTGGACGACATGGTAACAAAGGGGTAATCTCCAGGCTCCTTCCTGAGGAAGATATGCCTTATTTACCAGATGGCACTCCAGTCGACATCATGTTAAACCCGTTGGGTGTACCTTCACGTATGAACATCGGTCAGGTGTTGGAGCTTCACTTAGGTATGGCTGCACGCGCACTTGGCATTCATGTAGCATCTCCTGTATTTGATGGTGCTACTGAGGAAGACGTTTGGGGTACGATTGAAGAAGCCGGGATGTCCCGTGATGCAAAAACTGTTCTTTACGATGGCCGTTCAGGTGAAGCATTCGATAATCGTGTATCCGTTGGTGTCATGTATATGATCAAACTGGCACATATGGTCGATGATAAACTTCATGCACGTTCAACTGGACCTTACTCCCTTGTTACGCAACAACCACTTGGTGGTAAAGCGCAATTTGGCGGACAGCGTTTCGGTGAGATGGAAGTATGGGCACTTGAAGCTTATGGTGCTGCTTATACATTACAAGAAATCTTAACCGTTAAATCAGATGATGTCGTGGGTCGTGTTAAAACGTACGAAGCGATTGTCAAAGGTGAAAATGTTCCTGAACCTGGTGTTCCTGAGTCCTTCAAAGTATTGATTAAGGAACTTCAAAGCTTAGGGTTGGATGTTAAAATTCTTAATGCCGAAGATCGTGAAATCGAAATGCGTGATTTGGAAGATGAAGAAGAAGGCAACCAAAATGACAAATTAAGCCTTGATGCAGATACAAAAGATATGGTTGCTTCCGAAGTAGGGGCACCTGTCAAAGAATAAAACTAAATATAAACATATCGAGATATAAATTTTCCGCTCTGACTGGCAGCAAGATGTTTCTTTGAATATCCTGCTGCCTTGTTAGAGCCTTATTGATTCAATCAACCATCATCCGGTGTAGATTGCCTGATACTAAGACGGCAATCAAGGGTTAAACCTGGAGATTAAAAGGGAGGTAGGCCCCTTGTTAGACGTTAATAATTTTGAGTATATGAAAATTGGTCTTGCTTCACCAGACAAGATTCGTTCTTGGTCACATGGAGAAGTTAAAAAACCAGAAACAATCAACTATCGTACGCTAAAGCCAGAAAAAGACGGTTTATTCTGTGAGAGAATTTTTGGACCTCAAAAGGACTGGGAATGTCATTGTGGAAAATATAAACGTGTTCGTTATAAAGGCGTAGTATGTGACCGTTGTGGCGTTGAAGTCACTCGGGCTAAGGTACGTCGTGAACGTATGGGTCATATTGAGCTGGCAGCCCCAGTTTCACACATATGGTATTTCAAAGGAATCCCTAGCCGTATGGGACTTGTTCTTGATATGTCTCCACGTGCATTGGAAGAAGTTATTTACTTTGCATCTTACGTAGTAACTGAAACGGGCGATACAACTTTAGAAAAGAAACAACTTCTTTCCGAAAAGGAATATCGTACATACCGTGAAAAATACGGTAAGAAGTTCCAAGCTGCGATGGGTGCGGAAGCTATTAAAAAACTTTTACAAGATATTGATACGGAAAAAGAAGTAGAGTCGTTGAAAGAGGAGCTTAAAACAGCTCAAGGACAACGCAGGACCCGTGCAATCAAACGCTTGGAAGTTCTTGAAGCATTCCGTAACTCAGGTAATGAGCCTTCATGGATGATCCTTGACGTGCTTCCGGTCATTCCACCGGAACTTCGTCCAATGGTACAACTTGATGGCGGCCGTTTTGCCACATCTGATTTAAATGATTTATATCGCCGTGTTATTAACCGTAATAATCGGTTGAAAAGATTACTGGACCTTGGAGCACCAAGCATTATCGTTCAAAATGAGAAACGTATGCTTCAGGAAGCTGTCGATGCTCTTATCGATAATGGCCGTCGTGGCCGTCCTGTAACTGGACCAGGTAACCGTCCGTTAAAATCTTTATCTCATATGTTAAAAGGTAAACAAGGTCGTTTCCGTCAAAACCTTCTTGGTAAACGTGTTGATTATTCTGGCCGTTCCGTTATCGTAGTTGGACCAAACTTAAAGATGTACCAATGTGGTCTTCCGAAAGAAATGGCGATTGAATTATTCAAACCATTCGTTATGAAGGAACTCGTTCAAAGAGGTCTAGCGCATAACATCAAATCTGCTAAGCGTAAAATTGAACGTTTATCTCCTGAAATATGGGATGTCCTGGAAGAAGTGATTAGAGAACATCCAGTACTATTGAACCGTGCACCGACTCTTCATAGACTTGGTATCCAAGCATTTGAACCAACTTTGGTTGAAGGTCGCGCAATTCGTTTGCACCCACTCGTATGTACAGCGTATAACGCTGACTTTGATGGTGACCAAATGGCGGTCCATGTTCCTCTATCTTCTGAAGCTCAAGCCGAAGCACGCATGCTTATGCTTGCAGCACAGAACATTTTGAATCCGAAAGATGGTAAACCTGTCGTTACACCTTCTCAAGATATGGTATTAGGTAACTATTACTTAACGTTGGAAAGAGAAGGCGCTATCGGTGAGGGTATGATCTTTAAAGATACTAGTGAAGCATTACTTGCATACCAAAACGGATATGTACACTTACATTCCCGTTGTGCCGTACATGCATCGTCACTAAATAATGAAACATTCACTGAAGAACAAAACGGCCAACTTCTTATTACGACTGTTGGTAAATTGATTTTCAATGAAATTTTACCTAAATCATTCCCGTATATTAACGAACCGACACGATATAACTTGGAAACAAAAACTCCGGAGAAATATTTTGTGGAAAAGGGCGCTAATATCCCTGAATTGATTAAAGCTCAACCAGCTATTGATCCATTCAAGAAACAAATTCTTGGAAATATCATTGCGGAAGTCTTTAAACGTTTTAAAATTACTGAAACGTCCAAAATGCTTGACCGGATGAAAGATCTTGGATTCAAATATTCGACAAAAGCTGGTATTACCGTTGGTGTGGCTGATATTGTCGTTTTAAAAGAAAAACAAGGAATCATTTCTGAGGCTCAAACTAAAGTGGATAACGTCTTAAAACAATTCAGACGTGGTCTAATTACAGAGGATGAGCGTTATGATCGTGTTATTTCAATTTGGAGTGCTGCCAAGGATACCATTCAATCTAAACTTATGGACTCACTGGACAGACGCAACCCAATATTCATGATGAGTGACTCCGGTGCCCGTGGTAATGCATCTAACTTTACGCAGCTTGCGGGTATGCGTGGATTGATGGCCAACCCGGCTGGACGGATCATTGAATTACCGATCAAATCAAGTTTCCGTGAAGGTTTAACAGTGTTGGAGTACTTTATCTCCACACATGGTGCGCGTAAAGGTCTTGCCGATACAGCACTTAAAACAGCCGATTCCGGTTACCTTACTCGTCGACTTGTTGACGTTGCCCAAGATGTCATCATCCGTGATGACGATTGTGGAACGGACCGCGGCTTGAAAATTTCAGCCTTGAGAGAGGGTACTGAAATAATCGAGCATCTTGAAGAACGCCTAGTAGGCCGTTATGCAAGAAAAGCGATCAAACATCCAGAAACAAATGAAGTAATTGTGGCTGAAAATGATCTTATTACTGAAGATCTTGCTAATTATATTGAATCACTTGGAATTGAAACAGCATGGATTCGTTCTGCCTTTACATGTAACACCAGCCATGGTGTATGTAAAAAATGTTATGGACGTAACTTGGCTACAGGTCAAGAAGTTGAAGTGGGCGAAGCAGTTGGTATTATTGCCGCTCAATCAATCGGAGAACCTGGTACACAGTTAACGATGCGTACATTCCATACTGGTGGGGTTGCTGGGGACGATATCACTCAAGGTCTTCCTCGTATCCAAGAAATATTTGAAGCAAGGAACCCTAAAGGTCAAGCTGTCATTTCAGAAATCGAAGGTACGGTTGTATCGATTAATGAAATTCGTGATAAACAACAGGAAATCGTTGTTCAAGGAGCAGTTGAGTCACGCACATATACTGCACCGTACACAGCGCGCTTAAGAGTTACTGTTGATACTCCTGTCCGTCGTGGTGAAGAGTTAACAGAGGGTTCCATCGACCCGAAAGAATTGTTGAAAGTTACAGATGTACTTACTGTTCAGGAATACCTGTTACATGAAGTGCAAAAAGTATACCGGATGCAAGGGGTTGAAATCGGCGATAAACACATCGAGGTAATGGTTAGACAAATGATGCGTAAAGTCCGTGTACTTGATGCGGGTGAAACGGAAGTGCTTCCAGGTACATTATTGGATGTTAACCAGTTCACCACTGCAAACACAGATGCATTGCTGACTAGCAAATTACCAGCTACAGGACGCCCTGTATTACTCGGTATTACAAAAGCATCTCTAGAAACGGATTCGTTCTTGTCTGCCGCGTCATTCCAAGAAACAACTAGAGTCTTGACTGATGCAGCAATAAAAGGAAAACGTGATGAGTTGCTTGGACTTAAAGAAAATGTCATCATCGGTAAACTTGTCCCTGCAGGAACAGGAATGCTTCGATACAGAAAAGCAAACCCTGTTGTTGTTGGTGACGAAACTGCCGATACAGTAACAGTGGACTAAGGGAAAAAGGACCAGCTCAATAATTGAAACTGAAATCATCACTCCTATATTCCAGTGCAGTGATGGATCAGGATTTATTGAGTTGGTCTCTCTTCTTATTATTTACAAATGACTAATTCCGATTGAGGAACGGTTATTATTTCCTGAAGGTAAGATGTAAATCTTAATAGAATTGTGTAAGGAAAACCTTTTGCTAAAATAAATTTTTTGAAAGAAGTTGACAGTATCCGACTAATAATGATACTATAGCAAAGGTGCTCCTATGTTACCCTGTAACTTTGGAGGATATGGACCATGTCTTATGAAAAAGTAATACAGGCAAAGTCAGTGATTATAGGGACGAAACAAGCAGTTAGAGCTCTTAAAAACAATTTAATTCAAGAAGTTATCATCGCTGATGATGCAGATATATACTTGACTGGGCGTGTCGTTGAGACCGCTAAAGAATTGGATGTTCCTATCACATATGTTGATTCGATGAGAATGCTTGGCAAAGCATGTGGTATTGATGTCGGAGCAGCAACTGTTGCCATTAAAAAGTAAAAATGTTTTTGCAATATAATTTGCAAAGACTTTGTTTTTACCCATTTATGAACCACCTGGATGTGTGGTACTAGAAATGAAAACGTGAAGGGAGGAAAAATGTAATGCCTACTATTAATCAATTAGTGCGTAAAGGACGCGAGTCTAAAGAGGTTAAATCAAAATCTCCAGCACTTAACAAAGGCTACAACAGCTTTAAAAAAGCACAAACTAACGTATCATCTCCGCAAAAACGTGGTGTTTGCACTCGTGTGGGTACTATGACACCGAAAAAACCAAACTCCGCGTTACGTAAATATGCGCGTGTACGTTTAACAAACGGTATCGAGGTAACAGCTTATATCCCAGGTATCGGTCACAACCTACAAGAACACAGCGTGGTTCTTATCCGTGGCGGTCGTGTAAAGGATTTACCAGGGGTACGTTATCATATCGTACGTGGTGCTCTTGATACTGCTGGAGTTAACAATCGTATGCAAAGCCGTTCTAAATACGGTACTAAGCGTCCGAAAGCAGCAAAAAAATAATATCAAACAAAAATTAAACTTTCTTGAAAGGAGGAAATATAATGCCTCGTAAAGGACCTGTAACGAAAAGAGACGTATTACCAGATCCGATTTATAATTCTAAACTTGTGACTCGCTTAATCAACAAATTAATGGTTGATGGACAAAGAGGTAAATCACAAAAAATTCTTTACTCTGCATTTGAGTTAATCAAAGAACGTACTGGCAATGAATCAATCGAAGTTTTCGATCAAGCACTTAAAAACATCATGCCTGTATTAGAAGTAAAAGCACGCCGTGTAGGTGGAGCTAACTACCAAGTACCAGTTGAGGTGCGTCCAGACCGCAAATCGACTTTAGGACTTCGTTGGTTAGTGAAATACTCTCGTCTTCGTGGAGAAAAAACGATGGAAGAGCGTTTAGCTTATGAAATCATGGACGCTGCTAACAATACTGGAGCAGCAGTTAAGAAACGTGAAGATACACACAAAATGGCTGAAGCTAATAAAGCATTCGCTCATTATCGCTGGTAAAATATATCACTATAAAATCCTTATAAAAGGAAGGAGAAAGACAAATGGCAAGAGAGTTCTCCTTAGCAAACACTCGTAATATCGGTATCATGGCTCACATCGATGCTGGTAAAACGACAACAACAGAACGTGTTCTATATTACACTGGTAAAATCCATAAAATTGGTGAAACACACGAAGGTGCTTCACAAATGGACTGGATGGAACAGGAACAAGAACGCGGAATCACGATCACATCCGCTGCAACAACTGCACAGTGGAAAGGTCACCGTGTAAACATCATCGATACACCAGGACACGTAGACTTCACAGTTGAAGTTGAACGTTCATTGCGTGTACTTGATGGAGCTGTAGCTGTACTTGATGCCCAATCAGGTGTTGAGCCCCAAACTGAAACAGTTTGGCGCCAAGCTACAACTTACGGTGTACCGCGTGTCGTATTCGTTAATAAAATGGACAAAATCGGTGCGGATTTCCTTTACTCAGTAGGAACAATCCACGACCGCCTGCAAGCTAATGCTCACCCAGTTCAGTTGCCAATCGGCGCTGAGGATCAATTCTCTGCAATCATTGACCTTATTGAAATGAAAGCTCATTTCTATGCCAATGATCTAGGAACTGATATCACTGTTGGTGAAATTCCTGACGAGCATCGCGAGCTAGCTGAAGAGTACCGTGAAAAGTTAATCGAAGCAGTAGCAGAAGTTAATGAAGACTTAATGGAAAAATACCTTGGCGGCGAAGAAATCAGCATTGCTGAATTAAGAGCAGCTATTCGTACAGCGACTGTTAACGTTGAATTCTTCCCAGTTATCTGTGGATCAGCTTTCAAAAACAAAGGTGTTCAATTAATGCTTGATAACGTTATCGACTTCCTTCCATCTCCATTAGACGTGCCGGCTATTAAAGGTACTCTACCGGATACAGAAGATGAAGTAGAACGCCATTCAGATGATTCTGAACCGTTCTCAGCTTTAGCGTTTAAAGTTATGACTGACCCTTACGTTGGTAAACTTACATTCTTCCGCGTGTACTCAGGTACATTAGAATCAGGATCATATGTAATTAACTCGACTAAAGGAAAGCGTGAACGTATTGGACGTATCCTTCAAATGCATGCAAACAGCCGTGAAGAAATATCTACTGTATACGCAGGGGATATCGCAGCTGCTGTTGGTTTGAAAGATACTACAACTGGTGATACTCTATGTGACGACAAGAACCAAGTAATTCTTGAATCCATGGTATTCCCAGAGCCAGTTATCTCACTTTCTGTTGAACCGAAATCAAAAGCAGACCAAGACAAAATGGGTCAAGCTTTACAAAAGCTACAAGATGAAGATCCAACATTCCGTGCGCATACTGACCAAGAAACTGGTCAAACGATCATCGCTGGTATGGGTGAGCTTCACTTGGACATCCTTGTTGACCGTATGCGTCGCGAATTCAAAGTGGAAGCAAACGTTGGTGCTCCTCAAGTAGCATACCGTGAAACTTTCCGTGGTTCAGCTAAAGTTGAAGGTAAATTCGTTCGCCAATCTGGTGGTCGTGGACAATTCGGACACGTATGGATTGAATTTGGTCCAAACGAAGAGGGTAAAGGATTCGAATTTGAAAATGCTATCGTCGGTGGTGTAGTACCACGTGAATATATCCCTGCTGTACAAGCTGGATTAGTTGATTCACTTGACCGTGGTGTACTTGCTGGTTACCCACTAGTCGACATTAAAGCAAAATTATTTGACGGTTCTTACCATGACGTTGACTCCAATGAAATGGCATTTAAAATTGCTGCATCAATGGCACTTAAAAATGCTGCTTCTAAATGTAAACCGGTTATCCTTGAACCAATCATGAAAGTGGAAGTTGTAATCCCTGAAGATTATCTAGGCGACATCATGGGAGATATCACATCTCGTCGTGGTCGTGTAGAAGGTATGGAAGCTCGCGGTAACACGCAAATGGTTAAATCCATGGTTCCACTATCTGAAATGTTCGGATATGCTACATCTCTACGTTCTAACACACAAGGACGCGGAACATTCTCTATGCACTTCGATCATTATGAAGAAGTACCTAAGAGCATTTCTGAAGAAATCATCAAAAAAAATAAAGGTGAATAATTGATTTTCATCTCTTATTAAAGTATAACTATCTTATGTAAGCTGTGATGTAAGAATTAGTCTTCCTTCACAGCCCTTATATACTTAATCTATTATTTATAATTTTAAGGAGGAATTCCTAATGGGAAAAGCTAAATTTGATCGTTCAAAACCGCACGTTAACGTTGGAACAATTGGTCACGTTGACCATGGTAAAACAACTCTAACTGCTGCAATCACAACAGTACTTGCTAAAACAGGTGGAGCAGAAGCTCGCGCTTATGACCAAATTGATGGTGCTCCAGAAGAAAGAGAACGTGGTATCACAATCTCTACAGCACATGTTGAGTACGAAACAGCTACTCGTCACTATGCACACGTTGACTGCCCAGGACATGCTGACTATGTTAAAAACATGATCACTGGTGCTGCACAAATGGACGGCGGAATCTTAGTAGTATCTGCTGCTGATGGCCCAATGCCACAAACTCGTGAGCACATCCTTCTTTCTCGTCAAGTAGGTGTACCATTCCTAGTAGTATTCATGAACAAATGCGACATGGTTGATGACGAAGAACTTCTTGAATTAGTAGAAATGGAAATCCGTGATCTTCTATCTGAATACGATTTCCCTGGCGATGACATTCCAGTTATCAAAGGATCTGCACTAAAAGCTCTTCAAGGAGAAGCTGCTTGGGAAGAAAAAATTCATGAATTAATGACAGCTGTTGACGAGTATATCCCAGAACCAACTCGTGACACTGACAAACCATTCATGATGCCAGTTGAGGATGTATTCTCTATTACTGGTCGTGGTACAGTTGCTACAGGTCGTGTTGAGCGTGGACAAGTTAAAGTTGGTGACGTTGTTGACATCATCGGTTTCAACGAAGAGTCTAAACCAACAACTGTAACAGGTGTTGAAATGTTCCGTAAGCTTCTTGACTACGCAGAAGCTGGAGACAACATCGGTGCACTACTTCGTGGTGTATCCCGTGAAGATATCCAACGTGGACAAGTACTTGCTAAGCCAGGTACAATTACTCCGCACACAAGTTTCAAAGCTGAAGTTTATGTTCTTTCTAAAGAAGAAGGTGGACGTCACACTCCATTCTTTACAAACTACCGTCCTCAGTTCTACTTCCGTACAACTGACGTAACTGGTATTTGTAACCTTCCTGAAGGCGTAGAAATGGTTATGCCTGGAGACAACATTGAAATGACTGTAGAACTTATCGCTCCAATCGCTATCGAAGAAGGTACTAAATTCTCTATCCGTGAGGGTGGACGTACTGTAGGCGCTGGTGTCGTTGCTACAATCACAGCGTAATTGATTCTTTAATGAATATTGGAAGGGACGCCTTCCGGGAAAAGCAGATGGGACGCCATCTGCTTTTTTTCTATTTTAAAAGGATTTTTGGCTTTTCCTTCTATAATATAAATTAAGAATAATCATCGTATTTCAAAGAGATTGATGATTATTACTCAAATGAAGAAAATGGAAATGAAAGACCATGTAGAATGTACTTGTAAATACTTGTGATAGTATGTATAATAATAAAAGTGTGTTGCACAAGAAATGTTTAAGTTTAACTTGCATTCTACTTGTGTTTTATGTATAATAGACAATGTTGGTCTTTGACTGCGATGATGTGGAAGGTTGCTGACACACCCGGCCGCTTTGCCATGGCGAGTGTGTGGGAAATTTCCATTGAGAAGGTCTATTCTAAAATAGGCGAAAAGGAGGGAAAATTATGGCAAAACAAAAAATTCGTATCCGTTTAAAAGCATATGATCACAGAATTCTTGATCAATCTGCTGAGAAAATTGTTGAAACTGCAAAACGTTCTGGTGCGGCTGTATCTGGTCCAATTCCATTACCTACTGAAAGATCGGTATACACGATCCTACGTGCGGTTCATAAATACAAAGATTCTCGTGAACAATTCGAAATGCGTACGCATAAACGTCTAATCGATATCGTTAATCCAACTCCACAAACAGTTGATTCATTGATGCGTTTAGATTTACCATCAGGCGTTGACATTGAAATCAAATTATAATTCATATAAATATGAACAATTACTCTAGGAGGTGTGACTTATGACCAAAGGAATCTTAGGAAGAAAAATCGGTATGACTCAAGTTTTTGCTGAAAACGGTGAACTTATCCCGGTAACAGTTATCGAAGCTGCTAACAACGTGGTACTTCAAAAGAAAACTGTTGAAACTGATGGCTATGAAGCAGTTCAAGTTGGTTTTGAAAACAAACGTGAAAAGCTTTCTAACAAACCTGAAAAGGGCCATGTTGAAAAAGCAAATACTACTCCTAAGCGCTTCATTCGCGAATTCCGCGGAACGGATCTTACTGAATATGAGATCGGTCAAGAAGTCAATGTTAGTATTTTCGCTGAAGGCGATTTAGTAGATGTATCAGGAATTTCAAAAGGTAAAGGATTCCAAGGCTCTATCAAGCGTCATGGACAATCCCGCGGACCGATGTCTCATGGTTCTCGTTACCACCGTCGCCCAGGTTCAATGGGTCCTGTAGCTCCAAACCGCGTATTCAAAGGTAAACTATTACCAGGACGCATGGGTGGAGAGCAAATCACTGTTCAAAACTTAGCTATCGTTAAAGTTGATGTTGAACGCAACCTACTATTGATCAAAGGTAATGTACCTGGTGCTAGAAAAGCATTGATCAAAGTTAAATCTGCTGTTAAAGCAAAGTAATTTCTGAGAAAGGAGGAGCAATAGAATGCCAAAAGTTACATTGTTCAACCAAACAGGTTCACAAGTTGGCGACATCGAACTAAATGAATCCATCTTTGGTATCGAACCTAATAATCATGTATTATTTGAAGCGATCATTATGCAAAGAGCTTCCTTACGTCAAGGAACTCATAAAGTTAAAAACCGTTCTGAAGTAGCAGGCGGTGGACGTAAACCTTGGAAACAAAAAGGAACTGGACGTGCGCGTCAAGGTTCTATCCGTTCTCCACAATGGCGTGGCGGTGGCGTTGTTTTTGGACCAACTCCAAGATCTTACGCTTACAAGCTACCTAAAAAGGTGCGTCGTTTAGCTATTAAATCTGCATTGTCTGCAAAGGCATTGGAAGAGAACATTATGGTACTTGAAAGCTTGTCTTTCGAAGCTCCAAAAACAAAAGAATTTGTAGCAGTACTTAAAAATCTTTCTGTCGATACTAAAACGTTAGTTGTTACTGACGGTTTAGATGAGAAAGTTGCTCTTTCTGCACGTAACATCCCTGGTGTTACTGTAGTTGAAGCTGTTGGTCTTAACGTTCTTGATGTTGTTTCACACAACAAATTGATCTTGACTAAATCAGCTGTCGAAAAAGTAGAGGAGGTGCTTGCATAATGGATGCACGCGATATCATTAAGCGCCCCGTAATCACTGAACGCTCTTCAGACATAATGGCTGAAAAAAAATATACTTTTGAAGTTGATGTTAGAGCTAACAAAACTCAAGTTAAAGATGCTGTTCAAGAAATTTTCGGCGTTAAAGTTGAGAAAGTAAACATCATGAACTACAAAGGTAAATTTAAACGTATGGGCAAACATGCAGGCTATACTAACAAGCGCCGTAAAGCTATTGTTAAATTAACTGCTGACAGCAAAGAAATCGAGCTATTCGAGGCTTAATTCATTAGAGAAGGAGGGAAATACAAATGGCGATTAAGAAGTATAAACCTACCTCTAACGGTCGACGTAATATGACAACTTCCGATTTTGCTGAGATTACTACAGACAAACCGGAAAAATCATTACTTGCTCCTTTACACAGCAAAGGCGGCCGTAATAACCAAGGTAAGTTAACAGTTCGTCATCAAGGTGGCGGCCACAAGCGTCAATACCGTATCATCGATTTCAAACGGAATAAAGATGGTATACCAGGACGCGTTGCTACTATTGAGTACGATCCAAATCGTTCTGCAAACATTGCATTAATTAATTACGTTGATGGAGAAAAACGTTATATCCTAGCTCCGAAAAACCTAGAAGTAGGTTTGGAGATCATGTCAGGTCCAGAAGCTGACATTAAAGTGGGTAACGCTCTTCCTCTTATTAACATCCCAGTTGGTACAGTAATTCATAACATCGAACTTAAACCAGGAAAAGGTGGACAATTAGTCCGTTCAGCAGGAACTTCTGCTCAAGTACTTGGTAAAGAAGGTCGTTATGTACTTGTACGTTTAAACTCAGGTGAGGTTCGTATGATTCTTGCTACTTGCCGTGCTTCAATCGGTCAAGTTGGTAATGAACAACATGAACTTATCAACATTGGTAAAGCTGGTCGTAACCGTTGGTTAGGTAAACGCCCAACAGTTCGTGGATCAGTAATGAACCCGAATGATCACCCACACGGTGGTGGTGAAGGTAAAGCTCCAATCGGACGTAAATCACCAATGTCTCCATGGGGTAAACCAACTCTTGGATTCAAAACTCGTAAGAAGAAAAATAAATCCGATAAATTTATCGTACGTCGTCGTAAAAAATAACGGGATTGACCTACGGTTCATATATAGAACCGTAGAACAGTCACGAAGGGAGGTACTCGCATGGGTCGTAGCTTAAAAAAAGGGCCTTTTGTTGATGATCATTTATTGGTAAAAGTTGAAAAATTAAATGAAGCTGACAAGAAACAGGTAGTAAAAACTTGGTCTCGTCGCTCAACAATCTTCCCGCAATTCATCGGACATACAATCGCTGTTTATGACGGTCGTAAGCATGTGCCGGTTTATGTAACTGAAGATATGGTAGGTCACAAACTAGGCGAATTCGCGCCTACACGCACTTATAAAGGTCACGCAAGTGATGACAAGAAAACAAGACGTTAATGAGAGGAGGGCATCTCATGCAAGCAAAAGCTGTCGCTAGAACAGTTCGTATTGCTCCTCGTAAAGTGCGTTTAGTCGCAGATTTAATTCGAGGAAAACAAGTAGGTGAAGCAGTAGCGATTCTTCGCTTAACACCAAAATCTGCTTCTCCAGTCGTAGAAAAAATTCTGAAATCTGCTATCGCAAATGCAGAACATAACTACGAAATGGATATTAATAACCTAGTCGTTTCAGAGGCATACGTTAACGAAGGACCAACATTAAAACGTTTCCGTCCACGCGCTCAAGGTCGTGCGAGTGCAATTAACAAACGTACTAGTCATATTACAATCGTTGTATCAGAAAAGAAGGAGGGGTAATCTGTGGGTCAAAAGGTAAATCCAGTCGGTATGCGTATCGGGATCATCCGTGATTGGGAATCCAAATGGTACGCTGATAAAGACTACGCTACTCTTTTGCATGAAGACATTAAAGTTCGTGAATATATCGCGAAACGTCTAAATGATGCTTCTGTATCTAAAGTTGAAATCGAACGTGCAGCTAACCGTATCAATGTATCTGTTCACACTGCTAAACCAGGAATGGTTATCGGTAAGGGCGGTACTGAAGTTGAAGCACTTCGTAAAGCTTTGAACCAGTTAACTGGCAAAAGAGTTCATATCAATATCATCGAAATTAAAAGAGCAGATCTTGACGCGAAATTGGTTGCTGAAAACATCGCTCGTCAATTAGAAAACCGTGTTTCATTCCGACGTGCTCAAAAACAAGCTATCCAACGCACAATGCGTTCAGGCGCAAAAGGAATCAAAACTCAAGTTTCTGGTCGTCTTGGCGGTGCAGATATTGCTCGTGCTGAACATTACAGCGAAGGAACAGTTCCACTTCACACACTTCGTGCTGACATAGATTATGCTCATGCTGAAGCAGATACTACTTACGGTAAGCTAGGCGTGAAAGTTTGGATCTACCGTGGAGAAGTTCTTCCTACTAAGAAGAAATCTGAGGAAGGAGGAAAATAATATGTTATTGCCAAAACGCGTAAAATACCGTCGTGAACACCGCGGTAAGATGAGAGGGATGGCTAAGGGCGGCACTGAAGTTCATTTTGGAGAATTTGGACTTCAAGCTCAAGAAGCTTCCTGGATCACTAACCGTCAAATCGAAGCTGCTCGTGTTGCGATGACTCGTTATATGAAACGTGGAGGAAAAGTTTGGATCAAAATTTTCCCAAACAAACCTTACACAGCTAAGCCGCTTGAAGTACGGATGGGTTCCGGTAAAGGTGCTCCTGAAGGTTGGGTAGCAGTAGTTAAACCGGGCAAAGTATTGTTTGAAATCTCTGGTGTATCTGAAGAGGTGGCAAGAGAAGCATTGCGCCTTGCAGCACACAAACTTCCAATCAAATGTAAGTTTGTAAAAAGAGAGGAAATTGGTGGTGAAACAAATGAAAGCTAATGAAATCAAAGATCTAACCACTGCTGAAATTGAACAAAAACTAAAATCTCTTAAAGAAGAACTATTTAATCTTCGTTTCCAGTTAGCTACTGGACAACTTGAAAATACAGCTCGCATCCGTGAAGTTCGCAAATCGATTGCTCGTATGAAAACAGTTGTTCGTCAAAGAGAGATCGGTGTCACTAATCGATAATGAATGGAGGTTTGCAGAATGAGCGAACGCAACCAACGCAAAATCTACACTGGCCGCGTAGTATCCGACAAAATGGATAAAACCGTAACAGTTGTTGTAGAAACCTATAAAACGCATTCTTTATACGGTAAACGCGTGAAATACTCTAAAAAGTTAAAAGCTCATGACGAGCTAAACGAAGCTAAAGCAGGCGACGTAGTACGTATCATGGAAACTCGTCCACTTTCAGCTACAAAGCGCTTCCGTCTTATAGAAGTTGTAGAAAAAGCAGTAATCATTTAATATAGTTCGGATTAGCTAATTCCGAAGGGAGGTACCGTACATGATTCAACAAGAATCTCGTTTAAAAGTCGCTGACAATTCAGGTGCTCGTGAAGTGCTAACAATTAAAGTCCTAGGTGGTTCAGGCCGTAAAACTGCAAACATCGGTGATATCATCGTTTGTACAGTTAAACAGGCAACACCAGGAGGCGTTGTTAAAAAAGGTGAAGTCGTTAAGGCTGTTGTTGTCCGTACAAAACGTGGTATGCGTCGTCCTGACGGTTCTTACATTCGTTTTGATGAAAACGCATGTGTAATTATCCGTGACGATAAGAGCCCACGTGGAACTCGTATTTTTGGACCTGTTGCTCGTGAATTACGTGACAACAGTTTCATGAAGATCGTTTCTCTAGCTCCAGAAGTTCTATAATATGTAAAATTTGTATAAAGCCTTTCAAGGAGGTGCCAAGCTAATGCATGTTAAAAAAGGTGACAAAGTCGTAGTCATCTCTGGTAAGGACAAAGGCAAACAAGGAATCATTCTTTCTGCATATCCGAAACAAAATCGTGTGCTTGTTGAAGGAATTAACATCGTGAAAAAGCATTCCAAGCCATCTCAACTTAATCCACAAGGTGGAATTATCAGCAGAGAAGCTGCTATTCACGTATCCAATGTAATGCCACTTGATCCTAAATCAGGTAAACCGACTCGTGTTGGATATAAGATTGAAAATGGTAAAAAAGTACGCGTAGCTAAAATATCAGGTGAAACTTTAGATAAATAAGTCATAAATGAAGGGAGGTACACTAAGCAATGAGCCGCCTTAAAGAAAAATTCAGAAGTGAAATTACACCATCATTGATGGGTAAATTCAACTATCAATCAGTAATGCAAGTACCAAACATTGAGAAAATCGTTATTAACATGGGTGTGGGTGACGCAGTATCTAACTCGAAAGCTTTAGATACAGCTGTTGAAGAACTTACATTGATCACTGGTCAAAAACCAGTTATAACAAAAGCTAAAAAATCAATCGCAGGCTTCCGTTTGCGTGAAGGTATGCCTATCGGAGCGAAAGTTACATTACGTGGAGAACGTATGTATCAATTCCTTGATAAGCTAGTATCTGTATCTTTACCACGTGTACGTGATTTCCGCGGCGTTTCAAAGAAATCCTTTGACGGACGTGGGAACTATACATTAGGTGTTAAAGAGCAACTTATCTTCCCTGAGATTGATTACGATAAAGTGAGCAAAGTTCGTGGTATGGATATCGTTATCGTAACGACTGCCAACACTGACGAAGAAGCTCGTGAACTACTTACTCAAGTTGGAATGCCGTTCCAAAAGTAATCTCTAAATAAAGGGAGGCGAAATCGTGGCTAAAAAGTCTATGATCGTAAAGCAAAAACGCGAACAAAAGTTTAAAGTACAAGAATACACACGTTGCGAACGTTGCGGACGTCCACATTCAGTACTACGTAAATTTAAACTTTGTCGTATTTGTTTCCGCGAACTTGCATATAAAGGACAAATTCCTGGCGTTAAAAAAGCTAGCTGGTAAAACCCGAGTTTGGGAAGGAGGTAAAATATAATGGTCATGACAGATCCTATTGCAGATATGCTTACTCGCATCCGTAATGCGAATATGGTTCGTCACGAAAAACTAGAAGTTCCTGCTTCTAAGATCAAGAAAGAAATTGCTGAGATCTTAAAGCGTGAAGGCTTCGTACGTGACTTTGAATTAATCGAAGACAACAAACAAGGTATCATCCGTATCTTCTTAAAATACGGTGCAAACAACGAACGTGTTATTACTGGTCTAAAACGTATCAGCAAACCTGGTTTGCGTGTATATGCAAAAACTGGTGAAGTACCACGCGTTCTAAACGGTTTAGGTATTGCAATTGTTTCTACTTCTCACGGAGTTTTAACAGACAAGGAAGCTCGCTCTAAACAAGCTGGCGGAGAAGTTTTAGCATACGTTTGGTAATACATTTTCACAAGAATGGAGGTGCACAATATGTCTCGTATAGGTAAAAAACCTATTGAAATCCCTGCAGGCGTAACAGTTACTATTAACGGAAGTGAAGTAACTGTTAAAGGACCTAAAGGTGAATTAACTAGATCATTCAGTCCTGATCTTACAATCGTTGTTGAAGAGAACGTGTTAACTGTTACACGTCCGTCTGATGAGAAGACTCACCGTTCTTTACACGGTACTACTCGCGCACTTATCTCTAACATGGTTGAAGGTGTATCAAAAGGATTTGAAAAATCACTTGAACTTATTGGGGTTGGGTACCGTGCACAAAAGCAAGGTACTAAGCTTATCCTTAACGTAGGATATTCTCACCCTGTAGAAATAGAGCCAGAAACTGGTGTTGAAGTCGAAGTTCCTTCTAATACAAAAGTAATTATCAAAGGTGCAAACAAAGAACGTGTAGGAGCTCTAGCAGCTAATATCCGTGATGTTCGCCCACCTGAGCCGTATAAAGGTAAAGGTATTCGTTACGTTGGCGAATTCGTTCGTCGTAAAGAAGGTAAAACTGGTAAGTAATGCCGCATAAGTAAACGAAAGGAGTGACGTAAATGATTACGAAGCTTGATAAAAATGCTACTCGTCAGAAAAGACATGCACGTGTACGTGCTAAGCTTTCTGGAACAGAAGCTCGTCCTCGTTTAAATGTGTTTCGTTCAAACAAACACATTTACGCACAATTAATTGACGATGCAAAAGGCGTAACATTAGCAAGTGCTTCAACTCTTGATAAAGAGATCGGTATCGAAGCTAGTAGCAATGCTGAAGCAGCTCAAAAAGTTGGCGAACTTATTGCGAAGCGTGCTGTTGAAAAAGGTTTCAAAGCTGTGGTATTTGACCGCGGTGGTTACCTCTTCCATGGTCGTGTTAAAGCATTGGCTGACGCTGCTCGTGAAAACGGCTTAGAATTTTAACGGATAAGGAGGGACATAACAGATGCGTAGCATTGATCCTAATAAATTAGAACTTGAAGAACGCGTAGTTACAGTAAATCGTGTAGCTAAAGTTGTAAAAGGCGGACGTCGTTTCCGTTTCACTGCACTAGTTGTTGTTGGTGATAAAAATGGTCATGTTGGATTTGGTACTGGTAAAGCTCAAGAAGTTCCGGATGCGATCCGTAAAGCTATTGAGGATGCTAAGAAAAATCTAATTACTGTACCAATGGTTGGAACTACAATTCCTCACCTTGTGAACGGTCGCTATGGCGCAGGTCACATTCTATTGAAACCAGCTTCTGAAGGTACAGGAGTAATTGCTGGTGGTCCTGTTCGTGCGGTACTAGAATTAGGTGGAGTAAGTGATATCTTGTCTAAATCACTTGGTACTAATACACCTATTAATATGGTTCGCGCAACAATCGAAGGATTGAAGCAATTGAAACGTGCTGAAGACGTAGCTAAGTTACGTGGAAAATCAGTACAAGAACTGTTAGGATAAGGAGGGAAATCGAATTATGGCTAATAAATTAGAAATCACCCTCACTCGCAGCTTGATTGGTCGTCCTGAAGATCAACGTGTTACAGTTAACACTTTGGGTTTACGCAAAATGCATCAAACGGTTATTCAAGAAGATAACCCTGCAATTCGCGGTATGATTACCAAAGTTGCTCATCTTGTTACTGTAAAAGAACAATAAAATAATTTTTAACTTAACAAGGAGGTGCCAACATGAAACTTCATGAGTTAAAAGCTGCAGAAGGTTCTCGTAAAGAACGTAAACGTAAAGGTCGCGGTATTGGATCTGGTAACGGTAAAACAGCAGGTAAAGGACATAAAGGACAAAACGCTCGCTCCGGCGGCGGTGTGCGTCTTGGATTTGAAGGGGGTCAAACTCCTCTATTCAGACGTTTGCCTAAACGTGGATTTACCAACATTAACCGTAAAGACTATGCTATCGTGAATCTTGATACGTTAAATCTTTTCGAAGACGGTACTGAAGTAACACCAGCTCTTTTACTTGAGACTGGGGTTGTAAGTAAAGAAAAAGCAGGAATTAAAATTCTTGCCAAAGGAAGCATTGAGAAAAAGCTTACTGTTAAAGCTCACAAATTCTCGTCTACTGCTAAAGAAGCTATCGAAGCTGCTGGCGGTAACACAGAGGTGATCTAATGTTTCGCACGATCTCCAATTTTATGCGCGTGGGTGAAATAAGGAATAAGATTATTTTTACCCTCCTAATGTTAATCGTCTATCGCATCGGTACATTTATACCTGTACCGCATGTGAATGCCGATTTTCTCGCTGAACAGGACCAGCTGAGCGTCATAGGTCTTTTAAATACCTTTGGCGGCGGGGCACTGCAAAACTTTTCTATTTTAGCGATGGGTATCATGCCATACATTACGGCATCTATCATCGTTCAACTATTACAGATGGATGTTGTTCCTAAGTTCACTGAATGGTCTAAACAAGGAGAAGCAGGGCGCCGTAAATTAGCTCAATTCACTCGTTACTTCACTATTATCCTAGGATTCATCCAAGCTTTGGGTATGTCCTATGGGTTCAATAATATGTCAGGTGGCCAGTTGATTGAAAATCCTGGAATTGCAACATACTTGCTTATTGCGACTGTCTTAACGGCAGGAACAGCTTTTCTTTTGTGGTTAGGGGAGCTGATCACTGCTAAGGGTGTGGGTAATGGGATTTCCATCATCATCTTTGCTGGTATCGTAGCTAGTTTGCCAAATACGGCAAACCAGATTTACGCCCAACAATTTGAAAATGCAGGAGATCAATTATTCTTACGAATCATAACGATTATCCTCATTGTATTAGCAGTATTAGCAATCGTGGTTGCTGTTATCTTCATTCAGCAGGCATTGCGTAAAATTCCTATTCAGTATGCCAAACGTGCTGCGGTAGGTCGTACACAAATGGGTGGCCAGTCCACACATTTACCATTGAAAGTAAATGCTGCGGGGGTTATTCCGGTAATCTTTGCAATGGCATTTATCATCACTCCCACTACAATCGCATCTTTCTTTGGAAAGAACAGCGTGACTAGTTGGATCTCAACAAATCTTGATTATACCAAGCCAATTGGTATGATCATATATGTTGCTCTTATTATTGCTTTTGCGTATTTTTATGCATTCATTCAGGTTAATCCTGAACAAATGGCTGAGAATTTGAAAAAGCAAGGTGGCTATGTGCCCGGGATTCGTCCAGGTAAGAGTACACAAGAATATTTAACACGTGTTTTATACCGCTTAACGTTTGTAGGCTCTATATTCTTAGCCATCATTGCCGTTTTACCGGTATTTTTCATTAAGCTTGCTGACCTGCCTCAATCTGCACAGATTGGCGGCACTAGTTTGCTAATCATAGTAGGGGTTGCCCTAGATACGATGAAACAGCTGGAATCACAACTTGTGAAGAGACACTATAAAGGC
Source organism: Peribacillus sp. Bi96 (assembly GCF_918698115.1). Lineage (GTDB taxonomy): Bacteria > Bacillota > Bacilli > Bacillales > DSM-1321 > Peribacillus. The sequence goes on along the minus strand of NZ_CAKKLV010000026.1, from coordinate 20,003 downwards.
TTTATAAAGTAATGAGTTTTGGGAACGGCTTGTTCCCTTTACCCATTATAGAGTTTGAGGGGGAAGAAAATTGAATCTAGTGTTAATGGGTCTGCCGGGTGCTGGTAAGGGCACTCAAGCTGAACAAATCGTAGAAAAATATAATATCCCTCATATCTCTACTGGAGATATGTTCCGAACAGCTATAAAAGATGGAACAGAATTAGGTCTAAAGGCTAAATCATTTATGGATAAAGGCGAATTGGTACCTGATGAAGTTACCATTGGCATCGTCCGTGAGCGTTTAAGCAAGGAGGACTGCCTAAAAGGATTTTTGCTTGATGGATTTCCACGTACTGTGGCACAAGCAGAGGCACTTGAAAGCATCCTTACTGATTTAGATCGCAAAATAAATTTTGTCATTAATATCGATGTTGATAAAAGCATCTTAATGGAAAGATTGACAGGTCGTCGTATTTGCAAATCATGTGGTGCGACATATCACCTTGTATTCAATCCTCCTGCTAAAGATGATGTATGCGACCGCTGCGGCGGAGAATTATATCAACGTGCTGACGATAATGCAGAAACGGTTCAAAATCGCTTAGATGTGAATTTGAAACAAACCAAGCCACTTCTTGATTTCTACGGAGAAAAAGGATACTTGGTCAACATTAACGGGCAGCAAGATATTAACAAGGTATTTGAAAATATTGATGTGTTACTTGGTGCTTTGCAAAATTAATCATCTGTATTGATTTATGAAATTCATACCATTTTTACACCTTACCAGTTAAACTTGGTGCATTCCTTTAATACAAAGGGTATAATGGATTTCGCGAGAGCATTCGCACATTTATTAATCAGGTTCTTGTACTTGGTATTCCCTGAATTGGGCGATTACTTTATAAGTGATCTTCATGGACATATCCGGTCGGCAAAATTGATGAAGAAATGCAGTGACTCTATAGGGATTCCTAAAGAGTCGTGATATAGAGGGTTGAAAGAAGCTATGTCAGGCGTGCGCCTTTCAAACATCTCCCATGCTATTCAAACCTATGTCGAGACTAATTGCTTCTCTATTTCGAGAGTATGTCGGTCACGGAATCGGTCAAGACTTACATGAGGACCCATAAATCCTCATTTCGGTCCAACTGATAAAGGTCCTCAGTTAAAGCCTGGTTCTACAAAATGGTGAATACTTGATGCAGAATTGTAAGACTTATGAGGATAATTGGACTGTAGTAATGTTGACGGAAAGATGTGTACCTTTAATAGGTTCACGCATAGAGAAGGGAGAATCACTTTTATGGCGAAAGATGATGTAATTGAAGTAGAAGGCACAGTACAAGAGACTTTGCCAAATGCAATGTTTAAGGTAGAATTAGAAAATGGTCATACTGTTTTAGCTCATGTATCCGGTAAAATTCGTATGCACTTTATTCGCATTTTGCCTGGAGATAAAGTTACGGTTGAGCTTTCCCCGTATGATCTAACTCGCGGCAGAATCACATACCGGTTCAAATAATCCGGTTACGCTCCGATCTGTATAAGGAGGTTAGATAGCAATGAAAGTCAGACCATCAGTCAAACCAATCTGCGAAAAGTGTAAAGTTATCCGCAGAAAAGGTAAAGTTATGGTTATTTGCGAAAACCCTAAACATAAACAAAAACAAGGCTAAATAGAAGGAGGTGCACTCAAGCATGGCACGTATTGCTGGAGTAGATATTCCCCGTGACAAACGTATTGTTATCTCATTAACATATATATATGGTATTGGAAAACAAACAGCGATCAAAGTTCTTGCAGAAGCAGGTGTTTCTGAAGAAACTCGCGTTCGTGACTTAACGGAAGACGAATTGAATAAAATTCGTGATATCATTGACAAGCTTAAAGTAGAAGGCGACCTTCGTCGTGAAATCTCCCTAAACATCAAACGTTTAATGGAAATCGGTTCTTACCGTGGTTTACGTCACCGTCGTGGTCTTCCTGTTCGCGGTCAAAATACAAAAAACAATGCTCGTACGCGTAAAGGACCTCGTCGTACTGTAGCTAACAAGAAAAAATAATTAGTAAAGGAGGTTACTTTTCATGGCACGTAAAACTAATACACGTAAACGTCGTGTGAAAAAGAATATAGAAACTGGTATTGCACATATTCGTTCAACATTCAATAACACTATCGTTACGATCACTGACTCTCATGGTAATGCTATTTCTTGGTCAAGTGCTGGAGCACTAGGATTCCGTGGATCTCGTAAATCCACTCCATTTGCTGCACAAATGGCTGCTGAAACAGCTGCTAAAACATCAATTGAACATGGTATGAAAACTCTTGAAGTTACAGTTAAAGGACCTGGTGCTGGACGTGAAGCTGCTATTCGTGCACTTCAAGCTGCTGGCCTAGAAGTAACTGCAATTAAAGATGTAACTCCAGTTCCACATAACGGATGCCGTCCACCAAAACGTCGCCGTGTTTAATTTTTCTGTATAGATTTTGTATTCCTGTCAATAATGGGATATAATACTGAGTTTGCGTTCTTACAGAGGATTAATTTTCAGTTGTTGCGCACAGCGGGAACGTATACATGGGGAATTTCGGTTAAGTGAATTCGTTTACTTTCCGGGGTTTTGACGTTTTGAAGGAGGGTTTATTGATGATCGAAATAGAAAAACCAAAAATCGAAACGGTTGAAATCAACGACGATACCAAATTCGGTAAATTCGTCGTAGAGCCACTAGAGCGTGGGTATGGTACTACATTGGGTAACTCCTTACGTCGTATTCTTTTATCCTCACTCCCAGGTGCTGCTGTCACAGCTATACAAATTGATGGAGTGCTACATGAGTTCTCAACAATTGAAGGCGTCGTGGAAGATGTCACATCTATCATTCTTAATGTGAAGAAACTAGCTCTTAAGATTTACTCTGATGAAGAGAAGACGCTGGAAATTGACGTTCAAGGTGACGGAGTCATCACGGCTGCTGATATCACTCATGATAGTGATGTAGAAATTCTTAATCCGGATTTATATATTGCTACAATTGGTAAAAACGGTCATATGCGTATGCGTTTATCTGCACGTCGCGGCCGCGGCTACACTCCTGCTGTTCAAAACAAGAGAGAAGATCAGCCAATTGGTGTAATTCCAATCGATGCTCTTTACACTCCAGTTTCACGCGTATCTTTCCAAGTTGAAAATACACGTGTTGGACAGTTGTCTAACTTTGACAAGTTAACGTTCGATGTTTGGACTGATGGCAGTACGGGTCCGCAAGAAGCGGTAGCACTTGGAGCTAAGATTTTGACAGAGCATTTGAATATCTTTGTTGGGTTAACCGATGAAGCTCAAAATGCTGAAATCATGGTTGAAAAAGAAGAAGATCAAAAAGAAAAAGTTCTTGAGATGACGATCGAAGAATTAGACCTTTCTGTTCGTTCTTACAATTGCTTGAAGCGTGCTGGAATCAATACCGTTCAAGAGTTAGCTCATAAAACGGAAGAAGATATGATGAAAGTACGTAATCTAGGACGTAAATCACTTGAAGAAGTGAAAGCGAAACTAGAAGAATTAGGCTTAGGTCTTCGTAAAGACGACTGATAACATGGCGGAATCAATCCATTATGTTGTTGTGAGCCTTGTTTTAAACACACAATATAGAACTTCAACAAAGGAGGGAATCTCTAATGGGTTACAGAAAGTTAGGACGCACTAGCGCACAACGTAAAGCATTACTTCGTGATTTAGCTACGGATCTTATTATCCATGAGCGCATTGAAACTACTGAAGCACGTGCAAAAGAATTACGTTCTGTAGTAGATAAAATGATCACTCTTGGTAAACGTGGTGACTTGCATGCACGCCGTCAAGCTGCATCATTCATCCGTAACGAAATCGCTGACGCTGAGAAAGGCACAGATGCCCTTCAAAAACTATTCAGTGACGTGGCTCCACGTTATGAAGAACGTCAAGGTGGATACACTCGTATCATGAAAGTTGGTCCACGCCGCGGTGACGGTGCACCAGTCGTGGTTATTGAATTAGTTTAATAACAACGATGAAAAAGGGCGGGACAAATGAATATACTCACTTGTTCTTTGCCCTTTTTCTTTTTTAATAGAAATTCTGTTTTTTAGAAATTCGCATTGAGTGTTACGATGGCTGGCGGAACCTGTTCATACAGGGAGCCTTCACGTCTAGCTCAAGCATCCCTTCCCGCTTTTGATAAGCGATTATAAGATAACCTGTTTTTCGTAACAGGCCCGCTGTAAGCTGCTCTTAATTTACCGAAAATTCTTTCGGTGGAAGGGGTGCAGCGTTTTTTTATATTTTCAGAAGAAATGACTACTTATGTTCATTGTCTGTTTATGTTGATTGAGCAGAGTTTAGATTAGATGAGTGCAGTCGAGGATGAGGAGGGCCACATGGGGAAGAAGCTGGTTTCTTTAAATAATATTATTTATAAATATGAGGGTCAGTCTCGTAACGCCTTGGATGATGTTTCTTTTGATATTCATCAGGGGGAGTGGCTTGCGATTGTCGGGCACAATGGTTCCGGCAAGTCGACATTAGCGAAGTTACTGAATGGTCTTCAGTTTGCTAACTCAGGTACGATTACAATTAATGATCAACTTCTGACAGAAGAAACCGTTTGGGATGTACGCCAGAAAATTGGCATGGTTTTTCAAAACCCAGATAATCAATTTGTAGGCACTACAGTTCAGGATGATGTGGCTTTTGGTTTAGAAAACGCCGGTGTTTCTCAGCAGGTTATGGTGGAGCGTGTTCATGGTGCGTTAAATAAGGTTAAAATGAATGCCTTTCTTAATCAAGAGCCGCACCATCTATCCGGCGGTCAAAAGCAAAGGGTGGCCATTGCAGGTGTAATAGCCTTGCAGCCAGACATAATCATCTTAGATGAAGCAACCTCCATGCTTGACCCAAGAGGCCGTGAAGAAGTGCTTGAAACAGTAAGGGAATTAAAACAGGAAAACGAGATTACCGTCATATCTATTACCCATGATCTTGAGGAAGCTGCGAAAGCTGACCGAATGATAGTCATGAACCAAGGTCGGTTATATCGTGAAGGGCCGCCTCAGGATATTTTTGAATTAGAGGAAGAATTAATCGCTCTTGGTCTGGATATTCCCTTTTCAGTGAAACTAACCAAAGAGCTGCAAAAAAATGGTGTTCGTGTAGTTGATGGGCATTTGACAGAGGAAGAGTTGGTGAAGGATTTATGCGAATTACACTCGATGATGTAGAATACCGCTATCAGGTGAATACTCCTTTTGAACATCTAGCCCTTCATGATGTCAATATTTCAATGGAGCCGGGAACCTATACCGCAATCATCGGGCATACAGGCTCCGGTAAATCGACGCTACTGCAGCATTTAAATGCTCTTTTAAAGCCGACGAAGGGTCGGGTCTTCATTGGGGACCGGACAATTGAGGCAGGAAGAAAAGAAAAGGCATTGAGGCCAATTAGACAAAAGGTCGGAATCGTTTTTCAATTTCCGGAACATCAGCTATTTGATGAAACGGTTGAAAAAGATATATGTTTCGGACCCATGAATTTTGGGGTTTCTGAAGACGATGCTAAGAAACTGGCCAGGAAAGCCATCGCGCAAGTTGGACTGAGTGAGGAGATCCTTGAAAAATCTCCATTTGACTTATCCGGTGGTCAAATGCGACGAGTGGCCATTGCTGGTGTGCTGGCCATGGAGCCTGAAGTATTGGTGCTGGATGAGCCTACCGCTGGACTGGATCCACGAGGACGCAAAGAAATCATGGACATGTTTTATGATTTGCATAAAGTAAGGGGCATTTCAACAATTCTGGTGACACATAGTATGGAGGATGCAGCCAAGTACGCGGATGACATCATTATCATGCATCAGGGTACGGTGTTCAAAAAAGGAACTCCCCAGGAAATCTTCTCCGAGCCGGAGCAATTACTTGAACTTGGATTGGATGTCCCTGATACGGTCCGTTTTCAGCTTAAGCTCCAGAAGGAATTAGGCGTCCGATTTGATCATCCATGTCTTAATATCGGTGAATTAGCGATAGAGATAGATAAAGCCATGAAACGGGGGAACCGATAATGCTGGAGAAAATGATTATCGGGCGTTATGTCCCTGCTGACTCTCTGATACACAGGATGGATCCAAGGGCTAAGCTGCTCCTCGTTTTTTTGTTTGTTTGTGTCACGTTTTTGGCGAATAATGCCGTTTCTTATGGTTTACTTGCGGTATTTACGATCCTTTTAATCAGCCTTTCGAAGATACCGCTTCGCTATCTTTATAATGGGTTAAAACCTATCTTTTTCTTAATCGTATTTACATTCCTTCTCCATATACTGTTTACAAAAGAAGGGGAATTGCTTTTTGAATACGGTTGGCTTGAAATCTATGAGGGCGGTTTAATTCAAGGTTTGTTCATATCCGTAAGATTTACTTTACTAATTCTTGTTACGTCACTATTAACTTTGACGACAACCCCGATTTCCATTACCGATGGAATGGAAGAGCTGTTGGGACCCTTGAAAAAGTGGAAAATGCCAGTTCATGAACTAGCATTGATGATGTCCATTGCCCTTCGATTCATACCAACGCTAATGGAGGAAACGGAAAAAATCATGAAAGCCCAAACGGCAAGGGGCGTTGATTTTTCATCAGGTCCAATAAAGGAACGGGTTAAATCGATTGTACCGTTGCTCGTTCCTTTATTTGTGAGTTCGTTCAAACGAGCGGAAGAATTGGCCACCGCCATGGAGTCAAGAGGATACCGTGGAGGGGAAGGTCGAACGAAATACCGCCAACTGGATTGGAAAACAATTGATAGCCTTTTGATGGTCTTTCTAGGTCTTCTTACGGTCATGTTATTTTTATTACGTTCATAATAAGGAAGAGTAACTATGCCAAAATATAAATGTGTAATTGCTTATGATGGCACGGAATTCGCTGGTTATCAGGTACAGCCGGAGAAGCGTACCATACAAAGTGAGTTCGAAGCAGTCTTGGCTCAAATGCACAAAGGCACGATTATAAAAATGACTGCTTCAGGCAGGACAGATTCAGGCGTCCATGCAAAGGGGCAGGTCATACACTTTGAATCACCCCTTACATTTCCTACTGAAAATTGGGTAAAGGCGTTCAGTGCCCTGCTTCCGACCGATATCGTCGTTCTGGAAGTGGATATCGTGCCTGACGACTTTCATGCGAGGTTCCATACGACTGGGAAAGAGTACCGTTATATCATAGACCGCTCTAAACTTCGGGATCCGTTTCAACGGAATTACGCCTATCATTATCCTTATCCATTAGACGTAAATGCGATGAGGGAAGCAATTTCCCATTTGGTAGGAACGCATGACTTCACAAGTTTTTGTTCGGCAAAAACGGAAGTGGTCGATAAAGTTCGGACCATACAAGCAATCGATTTTGAAGAGAGCGATCGATTCATGGTTTTTCGATTCGATGGGGAAGGGTTTTTGTATAATATGGTGCGTATATTGGTTGGAACGCTTTTGGAAGTCGGAAGCGGCAAGATGGCACCCGGGGATATAATTGAGATATTGAACAAAAAAGACCGCAGTTTTGCAGGGAAAACAGCACCAGCCCAAGGCTTGTATTTATGGAAAGTATTTTACAAATAAAATTATTTTTCTGTGATACCAATTTTTTTACAACAGGTAAATCCGATGACATCAGTAATGAAGCGGCTTGACGCTATACTGACCGTTTCGTGGAGTTGCAGAAAGTGTTTTATAGACAACTTATCCTAGTGTAACATTCCCTTGACAATGAATCTGGGAGCAGTTAATATAATATGGTATGTATTTTAATCCCACGATAAGCCCCGGAAGTTTATTGTGATTGAAAATAAATATAAAAAATTAAAAAGTTTTTTAGGAGGTTAACCATGCGTACGACATTTATGGCGAAAGCTAATGAAGTAGAACGTAAATGGTATGTGATTGACGCTGAAGGCAAAACTTTAGGTCGCCTTTCTACTGAAGTAGCATCCATCTTACGTGGTAAACATAAACCAACTTTTACACCTAACATTGACACGGGTGATCATGTAATCTTAATCAATGTTGAGAAAATCCACTTGACTGGTAAAAAATTGACTGACAAAATTTATTACCGTCACACTATGCATCCAGGCGGTCTTAAAACTAGAACTGCTCTTGAAATGCGTACAAACTACCCTGAGAGAATGCTTGAACTTGCTATCAAAGGTATGCTTCCAAAGAATTCTCTTGGTCGTCAAATCTACAAAAAATTACACGTATACGCTGGAGCTGAGCACCCACACGCTGCTCAACAACCAGAAGTATACGAATTACGCGGATAATTACTAAGGAGGTTACTATCTTGGCACAAGTTCAATACTATGGTACTGGTCGCCGTAAGAGCTCAGTAGCTCGTGTACGTTTAGTACCAGGCGAAGGTCGCATCGTTATTAACGGTCGTGACATTAATGAATATATTCCTTTCGCAGCATTACGTGAAGTTGTTAACCAACCACTTGTTGCAACAGAAACTACTGGAAATTATGACGTTCTAGTAAACGTTAGCGGTGGTGGATACACTGGTCAAGCTGGAGCAATCCGTCACGGTATCGCTCGTGCATTACTTCAAGTTGATCCAGAATACCGTCCATCTCTTAAAACTGCTGGTTTACTAACTCGTGACCCACGTATGAAAGAGCGTAAAAAATACGGTCTTAAAGGCGCGCGTCGTGCACCTCAGTTCTCAAAACGTTAATCTATACGTTGTCAGCCCTTTCTCGGATTCAGAGGAAGGGTTTTTCATGTGTAAAAGAACGTAACTTTCTGGGTCATTAAAGGTGATATATTTGCGTTGCATTGGTCAGTTTGATTTTACAAACAAATCTTTTCCTTTAAAAAGACTCTTGCTAAAGGTTAATAGCATCTAAAAACGCCTAAAATGACATCTTGCCGGCGTGTAAATTGTATTGTTGACCCATTCCACTTGGGTCTCTTTAAAAAGGGCGCAGGAGCAATCTGGAGAGAATAAAGAGTTTTTCTCAAGAAAGGCAGCCTTTTATAACTTGTACGACTATTTCAAGGATATGGAACAGGCGAATGTTCTGGATGATATAATGGATAATGGATTAAGTTTGCTGACTAGGTTAAAAAAATGTCAGAAGTGGGTATTGAATACTGTGAAACCGTCTGGGGTTTGAAAACTTTTTTAGAAAAGATTGCATATGAGTCTGAACGAATTATAATTGAAAAGCGGCTTGTATCGATTACTTCAAAAAAACATTCAAGTTATGGGAATGTTGGCAGAAAGACTCAGTACAGGGTTTAAATAATTATTTTTTATAAAAAGAGTATGCAGCATCTTATCTTGTTCTTGATCGAAAGGCTCAGGTAAACGATGCGCCTGGTTTTTCTTCTTCAACTGACGGGGCAGATTTGTTTAAGTTCATTTTTTCATACAAACTTTATTTGAACAAAATAGCATTTGTAGTAATTTTATCTATTAATAATTGTAATACACTATGATATGGTTATAATTGAAGCAGAAAAGGTATGTGACTAGGTCACGCTGTGACGCCTAAGCAAAAGCGCCTACATCCTTTCTGAAAATATAGGGAGTGAGGAAGGTTAAAATGAGCAGCAGAGAAACTAAAACAGACGTCATCTTAATTGGCGCCGGAATCATGAGTGCGACATTGGGGACACTTCTGAAAGAATTAGTACCGGAATGGGAAATCAAAGTGTTTGAGAAGCTCGAAAACGCAGGTGAGGAAAGCTCTAACGAGTGGAATAATGCTGGAACAGGGCATGCTGCACTGTGTGAGCTTAACTACACAACTGAAAAACCAGACGGATCTATAGATATAAGCAAAGCTATTAAAATTAATGAACAGTTTCAACTTTCAACACAGTTCTGGTCTTACCTTGTAAACAGAAAGCTGATAAAAAATCCGCAGGACTTTATCATGCCATTGCCTCATATTAGTATGGTACAAGGGGATAATGATGTAACGTTCTTAAAGAAACGTTTTGAAGCCCTATCAAATAACCCTCTATTCCAAGGGATGGAATTTTCTGAAGACCCAGCAAAACTGATGGAATGGATTCCGCTTATTATGCAAGACCGTCCATCGAATGAAGCTATAGCGGCAACAAAAATCGACTCTGGAACAGATGTAAACTTTGGTGCTTTAACAGGGATGTTGTTTGACCACTTAAAAACTAAAAACGTCGATATCAAATATAAACATAGTGTTGATAATATTACACGTACTAGCGATGACTCATGGGAATTAAAAGTGCGTAATGTCGATAACGGCAGTGTCGAACGCCATGCTGCAAAATTCGTCTTTATCGGAGGCGGTGGCGGAAGTCTGCATTTACTGCAAAAATCTGGTATTCCTGAAGGGAAACACATTGGCGGATTCCCTGTAAGCGGTATTTTCATGGTGTGTAATAATCCAGAAGTTATTGAGCAACATCATGGAAAAGTATACGGGAAAGCTAAAGTTGGTGCTCCACCAATGTCTGTTCCGCATCTTGATACACGATATATCGACAATAAAAAATCATTGCTATTTGGACCATTTGCCGGCTTCTCACCGAAGTTCTTAAAAACAGGTTCAATGTTCGATTTAGTAACTTCCGTAAAACCGAATAATGTCTTAACCATGTTGGCAGCTGGCGCAAAAGAGATGTCATTGACAAAATACCTGATCCAGCAAGTTATGTTATCGAAAGAACAGCGCATGGAAGAGTTAAGAGAGTTTATCCCGAACGCTAAGATTGAGGATTGGGATTTAGTGGTAGCTGGCCAACGTGTGCAAGTTATCAAAGATACTGCTGAAGGCGGCAAAGGAACGCTTCAATTCGGTACGGAAGTTGTTAGTGCAGCTGATGGCTCGATTGCAGCATTACTAGGTGCTTCTCCGGGAGCTTCCACTGCAGTTCACGTAATGCTTGAGGTATTTAAAAAATGCTTCCCGCAACATATGAAAGAGTGGGAACCAAAACTCAAAGAAATGATTCCTTCTTATGGCATGTCACTAATGGGAAATCCAGAGCTTCTGCATGAAATTCATACTTCAACAGCAGAGACGCTTGGATTAAGCGATAAAGAGTTAGTCCATAATTAATTCTTTAGATGTAGAAATAAAGGTATTTAAGAAAAATGTTTAAGCAATGGACAATCGATTTCACGATGAAGAGTTTGAAAAGGCAGTGAATGAAAAACAGAGATAATATATAAATTTACTTTAGAAATGAGTAAATAATAAAATATCATTGAAAAAAAACACAGAACTTTTGATCTATCTTTGGATTGAAGGTTCTTTTTTTTATTATTTTCAGTTAGAGGGGTGAATGGTGAACTGCATCATAAGTGATCTATGTGTTTAATCCAACACTCACCTTGAAGTCAGGGCCTACAAAAATGGTCAATCTTTTTATAAACGAGTAATCCAATAAAATATTATAAGGGCATGTTTTTTAAAAAACATGCTCTTTCTTTTTGTTCGGTATCGGTTAATTTAGAGATTCTCCTATTTAATATCATGTCTTTATGGGAGGTGTAGCAAAGGCGTAATAACGTGCATTAGGATGACAAACATATTGGGTTTATAAAAGTTCCAACCCATAAAAAAGATGACCCCTGTGCAATACAGGGATCACCGTCTAAAATAGCCTAGCCTCTTTTTTAACCTTAGCAAAAGGGATGGTTTATACGATGGACGTCCTTTTTTATCCTAATTGATTCTAAAGCCAAGATTGGAGTTTATCGTCGAGTAAAAGTTAAATGTCCTTTTATTAAACACGACTTGTTCTTTTTTGGAAATGTACAGTTTTTGATAATCGTTATACTGGACGAATACTTCATAGCTTGATGACTTAAGCTGATTAAGTGTCTCTAAATCCAATTCAGCAGTTGCCCTTCCATTTTCATTGACGTTCAAAGGAAATTTATATTCCTGAGTCACATTTTTACGGTCTCTAAGGACGATATGCTGTACCTTTTGAACATGATCACCATATATATCGACTGTTAGAGTATAACGATCTTGAAAGAATGAACCGCCATGGAAAAGGGCGAGCATTGGCACACGGATTTGTTTGTTTTTCTCCTTGGAAAGCGGGACATTCATATATGGTAAATTATTTTCAATCACATAATTTTTTATCTTCTCTTTCTTGTCCCATTTATATAATTTCTTGATATCATCATAACGGCCCTCAAGGAAAAGGTCGTAGGCAACCTTATTGATCGGATGGAAAAAAGATTCCGATACATCATAGCTCAAATCTTTGGTCGTATCGATGACTTCCTGGAATTTATTGAAGTATTCTTCGGTATCTTCACTTTTTAAGAAATGATATCGATTGAACAATCTTGTAATGGAATCAAATTCATAAAGCCTGTTTAAGATCATCTTTTCCTTCTCTATATCCAACTGTTTACTCTTTACATAGTTGATCACTCGTATATTTGTATCCATTTTTTCCATGACATCAGTCTGTTTTGTTAGGGATGCGTCATTGTCATCCATTCGATTCAAATAATAAACGACTTGGGTCGTTGTCGAAATCGATTTACAATGTATAAGTACGTCAATGAAAAACTGTTTATCCTCTGCAAATTTCATCTCAGGGTACTGAATATTGTAATCTTTTAGCAATTTGAGCTTCATCATCCTTGCCCTTGGTCCTAGGTGATGAAAAAGATGCGGAATGGAGAATGGAGATACATTTCTCCTTTCCTTGCACGATTCATATTCACCGACTATTTTATTGCCCTTTGACCCCACTTCTATTGTTTTTCCCACTATATAATCATCATTGCTACCCTTGATTACCGTATATAACGATTTCAAACCGTCCTTATCCAACCAATCATCCGCATCCAGAAAAGTTATATAATCGGATTTTGCTAACTTTATGCCAAGGTTTCGTGGCTGGGCGGGTGTACCCGTATTATTTTTTAAAAAAACAACCATGATATTTTTATATGTATCGGCATATTCCAGCAAGATTTCACGTGATGAATCCGTAGATCCATCGTCAACAAGAATGTATTCTATATTTTTGAAACCAATTGATTGATTAATGACTGAATCGATGGTTTTTCGTAAAAAATTTTCTGCATTGTATACGGGGGAAACAACCGTTATTTTACTTTTTTTAAAGATAAAGCTGCTTTTATTTTTTATATAATATCCTTCTTCGTTATACGTTATATTATTTTCAATTTCAAAAGCTTTTCTTTTTGAATCAAATTGATCAGACATATATATCACTCCATTTATTTTGTAAGTTAAAAGATAGGGAAAATGAACGATTAAAATGGTGGATCGTTTGAATTTTGGATGCAACTATCTATCGGCAATTCTGTATGTTTCCATTTAGTTTTTACCTGTCCATCTAAGCTGCTTTATCCTTCGTATCATCTGAAGGAACATAACAGAGCTTCCTCTATATCCTTACTTTTTTTATTGCCCCACTTACTTTCAGTTTTGCATCATTCATACTCATACCTTAAGTTTTTAATACGTCCATTTGCAAGTATTAAGTCTGAAATCAGTGGGTACATTAGCATAACACATTTTTAAAGAGACTCCCCATTTTCTAATTGTTTTCCAGGATAATTGTACCATAACTATATTCCCGAGGATTTAATCGCGTAAACTTCATGTGCCAATCAAGGAAATCTATAACGAGTAGGTCTTTTATAAAAAACTGTCATTCCTCACATTAAATTGAAAATATTTCCTTACAAGTATAATCCTAACTCTTGGTATTTGCATTAATAGTTTTCCATCATTTGGGTCGAAGAGAAAGAAAGTCAGATGTATTATCGGTTTTTGGAGAACGTATCTCTTGCAGGGCATAGCCTATAGAGTAGCTGATAAAGGGCAGGCAATGATGTTCTGATGAATAACCTGCGAGGCACGGGCAGTGAGCGACCCGAGTCGGTAAGGACAACCTCGGGAAGCACCCTGAGCAGCAAATTATAGGGAGTTAAAGATGTATTTCAAAAAATAGCACAGCTTAAAGGATGAGCCTGAGCTTTATATTCTTGATTAGTCTTAGCTGCCTAGGTTCTGTTTTTTATTCATATAAAGGATAAGCCCCACAAGAAAGCTCCTGAGTGCCTTTAAAATAGCTGCAGGGATGTAAGCCGTTGAAGGACAATGGGGAAGAATCATTGCATGTATCCCGACGAAGAACCCGAAATGGTGCAGTCTGTCTTTAAAAGAAGAAATCTGTTAACAAATCGCATCCTTCATGTTTTTCTTCAATACACATTCTGAACTTATCCTCATTATTTTTTGCCAATACAATCAATGAATGGTTCATGGTATAACGCAAAAACTAAATTATGTCTCGGGAAATAATTTGGGAAATGGGGTCTGGCCCCGGAGGTGAAATATGACTGTGATATTAGGTTTACAGGAGATGCAAAGGGAAAGGCAATTGAAGTTCGAACGTAGGCTACTCAGGGACCTTTCTATTGCTGATATGAAGAGTAGGATTCAGCGTTACTTTGGACAGGATTTCATGGAAGTCTTGGAGGAAAGCTACTTTGATGTGGCCATCGAGGCATATTTATTAGGAGCTAACTATAGTAAGTTTGGTTATTATGGTGAGTCAGAGGACGATGTAAGGTTCCGGTGCCGGAAGGAAGAGAAGTTTTTGATCGATACTCTTTTTAACTTCATTTTGTATTGGCGGGAAGTCACAGCGAATAACGCTTTCAATGAAGGTTTGTTTTATTGTTGTGAGGGATTTGTAGGAGAGTGGTGGGTGGACGGTTTTAAGACTGGTGAAAAACGTTATAAAATGAAACTGCATTAAGAAGGCAAAAATTCCATTGTTTGTTCTAATTCCATGGTTTGTCCCATACTTTTTAATAGAGGGATAATGGAAGGGGAACGGTCATGCGCAGAAAGCTGAAATATACAGGAATCGCAATGGGATTGTTTGTCCTTTTTTTAATTATAACTTTTAAATTTGTGGAAGATGATTCTTGGGACTCCTGGAACCTTCCTTTGGCAGGTAAGGTAATCGTTCTGGACGCCGGACATGGGGGTATGGATGGCGGGGCAAATGTACAAGAGGTAATGGAAAAGGAAATAGCCCTATCCGTTTCATTAAAGGTCCGGGACTATTTACAGGAACAGGGTGCCCTGGTCATCATGACGCGTGAGAAGGACGAGGATCTGGCGCATAGTAAAACGAAAGGAATACGTCAGCGAAAACAGGAAGACTTACGAAATCGGGTTGAAATGATCAATGATTCGGAAGCGGACTTATTCTTAAGCATTCATTTGAATTCTTTTCCCTCAGCATCATCGAAGGGAGCACAAACCTTCTATACGAACAGGTTTGAGGAAAATGAGCAGGTGGCAAAATTCATACAGACCGAAATCATAAGAAATCTTGAAAATACAAAGCGTGACGCAAAAACGATAAATCATGTGTATTTGATGAATAATGCCAAGAAACCGGGAGCGCTTGTGGAAATAGGCTTCCTTTCCAATACAGAAGAAAGGGAACGCCTTATCAGTGATGGGTATCAAGATAAGATTGCCAGTTCGATTTATATGGGGATTTTACGTTACTTCACAGAGGAGAAACTATCGGATGAAAAGTGATTTCTGGGTCTTGTAGGGTACAAGGCCTTTTTATTTTTGGGGAAAATTCAGGAAAACGAATACAGGGCAGGATTATAAGCTTTCTTTCGGTAATATGGTATACTGAAATGGGAAAATAAAACGAATTCAAAGGGGTGCTCGACTTGCTAACAGAAGAGAAAGTACTGAATTTATTAAAGGATCTTAAAGACCCTTTTCTACATAAAAGCCTTGAAGATTCTAATGGAATTATAGAAATTAAAATAAAGCCTGAAAAGAATCATGTAAGCGTTAAACTTGCGATTGCAAAAACGGGGACTGCCGAGCAAATGCAAATGCAAACGGAAGTGGTGGACTTACTGAAAACGAACGGAGCTGAATCAGTAGGTATCCGCTTCACGGAACTTTCTGAAGACGAGTTGGCTAAACACCGTGAGAATATGCCGCAGGATGAAGTTGACCAAGGTTTACTAGGACCTAACAGCAAAACACAATTTATTGCGATTGCCAGTGGTAAAGGCGGAGTGGGTAAATCAACGATTTCAGTGAACTTCGCCACTTCACTTGCTCGTTTAGGTAAAAAGGTTGGACTGGTTGACGCCGATATTTATGGATTCAGCGTACCGGATATGATGGGGATAACAAAAAGACCGGTTGTTCGCGGGGAGAAAATCATACCTGTGGAACGATTTGGCGTTCAAGTTATCTCAATGGGCTTTTTTGTAGAAGATAACGCGCCCATCATCTGGAGAGGACCGATGCTGGGTAAAATGTTGAACAGTTTCTTTAATGAAGTGGAATGGGGAGAGTTGGACTATTTAGTCCTTGACTTACCACCGGGTACGGGCGATGTTGCATTGGACGTGCATACGATGCTCCCTTCATGTAAAGAAATCATCGTTACGACACCTCATCCAACCGCAGCCTTCGTTGCTGCAAGAGCGGGTGCAATGGCCATCAAGACAGAACACGAAGTCATTGGTGTCATTGAGAATATGTCGTTCTTCGAAAGTAAAACGACCGGTGAAAAAGAATATGTATTTGGAAAAGGCGGCGGCAAAAAGCTTGCAGAAGAGCTTCGTACAGAAGTTTTAGGTCAACTGCCCCTGCAACAGCCAGATTGGAACGAAGAGGATTTTGCTCCATCCATTTACGCAGCAGATCATAGGTTAGGCAGGATTTACGAGGATATCGCGAAAAAGGTCATAGAAAAGCTACAATAAAATGAAGGCTGATTCCATTGGGAATCAGCCTTATTTCATTCCTTCGCCTTTTTATCCTTATTTTCCTTCTCTACGGCTTTAGTAGCTGCTTTATCCAATCTCTCTTGTATTTTTGCTTGAACGAGAGGACTCTCCATTGTTTCGATGATCAGCTCTTTATAGACGGAACGCATTTCCTTGGTTTTTAATAATTTATTCATTTCTTTTTCCATATCCGGTTCTTTCAATATATCCATGATCATTCCGCGATACTGCGGATCAGCGGTTAAATCCTTCAATAGCTTTTTATGTTCGTCTTCTAGAGCTTTAGCATAAGCGGAAGCGAATTCAGGATCCTTAAATGTCTTTTTCCAAAATTCCTTTCCTTTATCTGAAGTGATCATATCTTCAATGGACTTCTTTATGACATCAGAATCCATAATAAGTTCAGCCTTCGTTTTATCATCGGAAATGATATCCTGGATGGCTTTTTTTCCATCATCTGTTTTCAAGATATCGACGACCATTTTCTTTGTCTCTTCATACTCCATTTTATCTGCACCTGTTCCATTTTGAGCACAACCGGAACAAACGAGTAAGAATGACGTGAAAAGCAAAGCAACTCCCACTCTCATACGCAGGGCCCCTTTCATCCTTCTTAATGTTAATATGGTTCCAATCGGCGATATTATTCTATGGTGGAATAAGTGGATTTTTCCAAATTTGGTTGGTACAATTAAGGAAATGAAATAGAAATGTATGGAGGAAAACAATGAACAGCCGTAATTTAGTTAAATTGTTTTTAACAACATTGCTTATCGGTGGTGTAACGGGCGGAGTTGTAGGGTTCTTGGCTCGATGGAGTGAGTTCAAGCCTTATTTTTCTTCTTTTGAAGTCAGTGCCATCCTATCCACTTTTATTTGGTTATTCGGTGTTGGCTTAATTTTTAGTGTCATAAGCCAAGCTGGCTTTTTTGCTTATTTAACGATCCATCGTTTTGGTCTGGGAATATTTAAAAGCGCTTCCTTATGGAATGCCGTTCAACTTGTACTTATCCTTTTTGTTGTATTTGATCTAGTTTATCTGCGGTATCTTAGCTTTGGTTCAGGCGAGGGGATTAGTTCCTACATCGTGTTAGCATTGGTCGTATTGGCCGCAGGGCTGATTACAGCTTATTTCAAAATGAAACAGACGAATGCCCAGTCCTTTATGCCTGCCTTGTTTTTCATGGTCGTGGTCACGGTATTGGAGTGGGTGCCCGTTCTGAAAACCAACGTTGAAGGCTGGCTTTACTTCATGCTGTTTCCGTTGCTGTTCTGCAATGCTTATCAATTATTGATTTTAGGCAAATTGATCGAACGTTCTCAAAAAGAATTAGCTAGTAAAAGAGCACATAAGCCAACTGGAACGAAGGAAAAGAAAATGAAAGCGGGCGAATTAGGTAAGGGTAGCTAAGCTATTTGTAAGTTGGACCATACATAAGGAAGTCAACATAAAAACTGCGTACTAATGGTTAGGGGGACCATTGGTACGCAGTTTTCCGTTTTTTGCAATATTATTCATTGAAGGGTGTTAGTGAATTTCCTCACTGCTTGCTGATGAATTGGAAATCATTTCTGAGACGTTAACGAAGTTTAAATTTTTGGAGCGAAGTTCATCTAATAGTTCTGGCAGTGCCTTATTCGTTTGTTTTGCTGAGTCAGATGCATGTAACAAGATGATATCCCCTTTTTGGGCCTTGTTGATGTTTTGGACGATCCGATCCACACCTGGATTGGTCCAATCCTTTGAATCGATGCTCCAGTGAACCACAGTATACCCAAAATTCTCACTGATCTTTAAAAGACGTTTATCAAAATGACCGGTGGGCGCCCGTAAAAGTTCTATATTCTTCACATTCAGTTTTTTAAATACTTCCTGTGCTTTAGATATATCCCGGATGATTTCTTGATCTTCCATTTCGGAGTAATCTTTATAATCGTAACCAAGCATACCGATTTCATATCCTTCTTTCCCGATTTCCGCTACTATTTCTGGATGACGCTCAGCCCACGATCCGGAAAGGAAAAAAGTGGCTGATTTAATTTTTTCCCTTTTTAATGTTTCTATTATCGGAGCTGCTTTCTCGTCACCCCAGCCAATATTGAACGTAATCGCGACATTCTTTTCCCCTTTATAAACCGCTTTTGGTCCATCCTCTGTAGAAAAAACAGGGGCATGAAGAATGTTTTGTACAAAAAGGAACCAAGCGGTAAACAATGCCGTTAGTAATATTAACGAATAATATTTGATGTTCTTTGCTTGAAGCACCATGAAAAATTTCATAAATCCATCCCCTTGTCCAAAAGACTCTTGTCTTCAAATTTATGCACGAGGATTTTTGTTATGCAAAAAAATCTATTGAAACTTCATAAAATCGGTGGGAATGGGGAAAGATGTCTGGTGGAGGTGTGAATCATGCTCGGTTTATTGATTAATGATAAAGAAAAGATGGAATTGGAGTACTTGTTAAAAAGAGAGATGGATGAAATACTATTCGATTTGCAGGATGAAAGAATTGATCACTTAGTCAAAAGGGCAATAAGTGAAAAATATAATATCCTTTTCAGGCTGTTTAAAAGGGTAAGTACTGAGGAGGAATGCCTGATGTATATGAGGGTGAAAACAAACTTAGCCAAAAGGAATCAGTCATGATATTTAAATGTGAATAATAATCAAAAAATCTATTGACTATTAATTTATACGCTGGTATATTATAAAAGTTGCTGCAACATAAGGGCTTTCGAAAAAGAGTGAAAAAAACTTTTTTGAAAAAACTTATTGACGAAGTAGCGATAAGGTGTTAAGATATTAAAGTCGCTAAGAGAGATAGCGAGTAATTGCTCTTTGAAAACTGAACAAAACAAAGCGCCAACGTTAAATTTTAAGTGAGCACACACTATCAAAAAAGCAAAATGAGCAAGTCAAACATTTCTTCGGAGAGTTTGATCCTGGCTCAGGACGAACGCTGGCGGCGTGCCTAATACATGCAAGTCGAGCGAATCGACGGGAGCTTGCTCCCTGAGATTAGCGGCGGACGGGTGAGTAACACGTGGGCAACCTGCCTATAAGACTGGGATAACTTCGGGAAACCGGAGCTAATACCGGATACGTTCTTTTCTCGCATGAGAGAAG
>NZ_CAKKLV010000025.1 GCF_918698115.1 Peribacillus sp. Bi96 | reverse complement strand
TTTGAAAAGACATAACATTACACAAAGCATGTCCCGCAAAGGAAATTGTCTCGATAATGCGGTGATTGAAAACTTCTTTGGCTTATTAAAATCCGAATTACTCTATCTTCAAGAATTTGAAAGCATGTAGCATTTCAAACAAGAACTAGAAGAATATATCCATTACTACAATCATCAACGAATCAAGGTAAAATTAAAAGGCATGAGCCCGGTAGATTACCGGATTCATGCCCTCAAGGCTGCCTAATTAAATACAGTGTCTAACTTTTTGGGTTCACTTCAAAGTTCCGGCTCTCTTTTTGTTTGCAAACAATCATTCTTTGGTGACCAATTTCAATGGAACCGATATTGTGTCATCCACTTTGTCACCTTTTAAGATTTTTTCAGCCGCATTAACCGCTTCTTCACCGATAAGTGCCGGTTGTTGGGCGATTGTAGCTTTTAGTTCACCTTTTTCAACTGCTTTCAATGCATCATCATTTCCGTCAAAACCAACCACGATAATGTCTTTTCCTGCTGCCTTGATTGCTTCAATGGCTCCTAGTGCCATTTCGTCATTATGAGCGAACACCGCTTGGATGTCTTTATTACCTTGCAGGATATTTTCCATGACGTTAAGACCTTTTGTCCGGTCGAATTCTGCCGTTTGACTTGTCAGAACATCTAATTGCTTGTCCGCAATATTGTGGAAGCCTTCCCCGCGTTCACGAGTTGCAGATGCTCCAGATACCCCTTCAAGCTCCACTACTTTCGCTTTTTCGCCAAGCTCTTTAACTAGATATTCTGCAGCCATTTCACCGCCAGCCACATTGTCGGAAGCGATGAACGTTTCAATGTCACCTTCGTCTGAAGAACGGTCAATCGTGATAACGGGAATGCCCGCATCATTTGCATCTTGAACGGCTGAAGTTATTGCCGCAGAGTCAGTAGGATTCACAAGAAGGACATCAACCTCTTGAAGAATTAAATCTTCAATTCCGCTAATCTGTTTTGCTGTATCATCTTGGGCGTCAACAACTGTAACTTTCATGCCTTTTTCTTTTGCTTCTTTTTCAATACCATCTTTTAAGGAAACGAAGAATGGATTGTTTAAAGTTGAGATGCTGACTCCGACTTTCACGTCTTTCATGGAGTCTTTCTTTTCTTTTTTATCATCTTTTAGACCAGAATCCATTGAACAGGCAGCTAAGACCATTAAAGAAAGAACCATGATGATCGATACTATTTTTTTCATTGATTACACCTCTTCTTATGATTTTTTACGGTCAAGTAAGACCGCGATTAATATAACTGCACCTTTTACCACTTGTTGGTAGAAAGAGGATACACCAAGTAAATTCATGCCGTTATTCAAGGTACCGATGATCAGGACACCCACCAGCGTACCGAACAACCGCCCTTTACCGCCTGAAAGGCTCGTTCCACCTAGCACCACGGCTGCGATGGCATCCATTTCATAGGATTGGCCTGCCGTTGGCTGTGCCGAATTCAGACGGGATGTTAAAATGGCACCGGCAATTGCTGCCATCGTACCGGCCAGACCGTATATGGCCACTTTGACTCGGTCCACTTTAATCCCCGAAATACGGGAAGCCCTTTCATTTCCGCCAATGGCATATGTTTTACGGCCAAATGATGTTTTATGAAGCAGGAACCATAGGATGAAAAAAGCGATAACCATCACAACGGCTGGTACAGGCAGTCCGAGGAAGTAACCTCTCCCAAGCATTTGGAACATTTCAGAATCACCAATTCCAGTAATTGGCTTACCATCGGTATATACAAGCGTTAATCCACGGAAAATCGTCATGGTGGCCAGTGTTACGATGAAAGGGGCCATTTTCCCTTTTGAAACGAGAATCCCATTGATTACACCCATTATTGCACCTAGTAGAATGCCTACTAATATTGCTAAAATCGGATCTAATCCCGAGACCATCATACCAGCCATAAGTGCGCTGGATAGAGCTAAAATGGAACCGACGGACAAGTCGATGCCGCCTGTCAATATGATAAAGGTCATCCCAAATGCAATAAGTGCATTGATGGAGGTTTGACGCAATAAATTCAAAATATTATTCGGTTCCATGAATGATGGATTTAAAACGGTTATTACGATGAATAATAGTACCAAGGCGAGTAAAGGTCCAAATTTCTGCCAAATCCCGCTTTTCCCTGTTGCCTCAAGTTTCATCCTAGTTCCCTCCTGTCGCCAATGCCATAATTTTTTCTTGCGTCGCTTCCTGCTTTAACAATTCCCCAGCAATCTCACCTTCGTGAACCACAAGGATTCGATCACTCATTCCCATGATTTCCGGAAGTTCTGACGAAACCATGATGACTGCGATGCCTCGCTCCGTCAATTCATTCATCAACTCGTAAATTTCACGTTTTGCACCAACATCTATGCCTCGGGTCGGTTCATCCATAATTAAAACTTTAGGGGAGGTGCCGATCCATTTGGCTATTACCACCTTTTGTTGATTTCCTCCGGATAGATTGCCGATGATCGTTTCAGCAGAAGATGTCTTCACATGAAGTCGCTTGATCATCATTTCGGCAAAGTTTATTTCATCTTCCGTTTTTACGATTCCGCTAGGAGCAAAACTCTTGAGATTCGGCAAGCCGATATTTTCCCTTACAGAAAAGTCCAGGATCAATCCCTCTTCTTTACGATTTTCCGTAATGAAAGCCAGGCCGTGTCGAACTGCATCCGTTGGTTTTCGTATGGAAACTTTCTTGCCTTCAATGGTAATTTCACCGCTGTCTATTTGGTCGACCCCGAACAGGGCGCGCATTATTTCTGTTCTGCCTGCTCCCATTAATCCGGCTACACCGACAATCTCACCTTGCCGAACCGCGAAATGGATATCTTCAAAAAGCCCCTTTTTAGTTAAACCTTTTACATCGAGGACTATGTCGCCAGGATTCGCTTCACGATGAGGAAAACGATCCTCCAGCTCCCGCCCGACCATTTTTTGCACGACTTCATCAAAATTTGTATCTGCAATTCTTTTCGTATCGACTGTTTTTCCGTCACGCATTACAGTGATCCTGTCACAAATGGCGAATATTTCTTCCATTCGGTGAGAAATATAAACAAGCGATACACCCTTATTGGTAAGTCCCTTCATCACTTCAAAGAGCTTTTCTATTTCTCTATCAGTTAAAGCTGCTGTGGGCTCGTCCATGATGATGACTTCCGCATCCGTCATCAACGCCTTGGCGATTTCAATCATTTGCTGTTCCCCGACAGAACAAAGTCCTGCTTCCTTATCAAAAGGAAGGGAGATATTAAGCGTTTTAAAAATCTCCTTTGCACACGCTTTCATTTGTTTATTCTTTAAGACACCGAAAGGATTAGACATTTCCCTGCCGATAAACAGGTTCTCTAGCACGGTCATTTCAGGCCAAATATTCAATTCCTGACGAATAAACGCCATTCCCGACTCTTCCGCTTCCTTTGAATCCTTGAATGAGGTTTCTGTGCTGTTAATCTTAATCGTTCCTTGATCTTGCTTATGCAGCCCAGTCAAAATGTTCATCAAGGTTGATTTCCCTGCTCCATTTTCCCCCATAAGCGCGTGGATTTCCCCGGCTTCCAAAGAAAAATGAACACCTTCCAATACCTTGTTTTGACCAAATGCCTTATAAATATTGTGCATTTCGATTTGCATGCCTTTCACCTCTTTTTAAAAGAATACTCCAGATTGCAATATGCAATTTGAATACGGCGTTGTCTCTCCTGTCCGGATTATTGCCTTTGCGTTACTTGTCAGCTTTTTAAATTCCTCATGGGAAACATATTCAATGGGTTCTCTGAATTGCTGCTCCATATATTGATGCTGCTCTGGATTTTTCTCCTTCACTTCAGTTGCGGCAATAACTTTTTCAACAACCATATCTTCGTGAATGGCCCGAACGACATCTTGAAATGATGGTGTTCCAGGCGTTAACGCTAAATCTATCTTAGAAACTCCTGGAGGCACCGGGAGTCCGGCATCACCTATGACTATATAGTCCGTATGACCAAGGTCAACAAGGACCTTGGCTATTGAACTATTGATGATTCCTTGACGTTTCATGCTTCAAGGCCCCTTTCGACTTCTTCCCTTGTCGGCATGCCACCTTGAGCTCCTAACTTCGTCACGGAAATGGAGGCTGCCCGGTTCGCGAATAACAAACATTCGTCATAGCTTTTCCCTTCTGCCACAGCCACCGCGAAAGCTGCATTGAATGTATCCCCTGCGCCTGTTGTATCCACTGCTTCCACGACAAAGCTAGGAACAACCTTTTCTTCATGGCCATCAAAATAACGGACGCCATTTTTCCCTTCGGTAATGAATAATTTATTCGGATATTCAGTCAAGACCTTCGTTTGTTCTCTCCCATTGAACAGTATTTCGAATTCATGCTCATTCGGCGTGAGGAATGCTGCCTGTTGAATGACTCCCTCACTTAGCTTACGGGCTGGGGCTGGGTTCAAAAGCAATTTCTTTTGAAGCTTGTTACACAATTCAGCCAGGTATTCCACCGTTTCTTCAGGTATTTCCTGCTGAACCATGACGATATCTGCTTCCTCAATGACCTTTATCGCCTTTTGTACATATTCAGGCGTAATGAAATCGTTCGCTCCTTTTACGACAATAATACTGTTATCCCCTTCTGAAAGGGTAATGTGGGCGGTTCCGGAGGCAGACCCTGTAACCGGTTCCACATACTTCGTATTTACATGATTTTTTTTCAGGTTTTCTAAGATGATTTCCCCATAAAAATCATCTCCTACGCATCCTATCATCGATACTTCTGCACCTAGACGGGCTGCCGCAACAGCCTGATTGGCTCCTTTTCCTCCAGGAACCGTTATGAAAGAATCTCCTAGAACCGTTTCCCCTGCTATAGGACGCTTAGTTGATGTGACCACTAAGTCCATTGAAGAACTTCCCACTACTGCAATTTTAATCATGGCTTTTCCGCCTTCCTTCTCGTTGTTTCTCTTTCCACAAAAGAAACAGGGAGTTTTTTGTGTGTTTCTTCTATTTTTTCCTGATTGATCTTTTTAATAAGTAATTCCGCTGCCTGTGCCCCCATCTCATAGGCTGGCTGACGTATGGTCGATAATGGCGGGTGCAATAACGTAGTGAAAGCAATATCATCATAGCCAATCAATTGTATATCTTCTGGTATCCGTATACCCCTTTTTAAAATCTCTTGCAAGGCGGCTGCCGCAACAATATCATTACAGGCAATGATTCCATCAGTTTCCGGATAAAGCTCGAACAGTTTTTCTACACAAGCTTGTCCACCTTGAAGGGTAAGGGAAGAATCCATGACTTGCACATTCACTTTTGCTAGTGTCAATTCCTCCAATGCAGCCTTGTACCGTTCAAATACAGGTTTTATTTCGACTGGACCCCTAATAAGAACGATATTTGAACTGCCTCTATCAAGCAGTACACGAGCTGCCAGCTTACCGCCTGTCTTTTGATCAGAATAAACAGCTGGTAATTTCTCTGCTGTACGGTCGAGAAGGACAACTGGAATTTCCAGGTTATCGAAATTTTCATTGGCCTCTTCACTAGTTGAAGCAATCATGCCCACTACATTATTCTGCAGAAACGTGTCAATATATTCTATTTCTTTATCTCTCTTTTCATCGCTATTTCCAAAAATTAACCGATATCCAAATTGCTGCAGATAATCTTCTACACCTCTTGCCATTTCCGGGAAGAAGGGGTTCGTAATGTCCGGCAAAATCAAACCAACCAATTTGGATTTACGTTTGTAGAGGGATCTTGCTACTTCATTCGGTTTATAATTTAGTTTTTCTACAGCTGCCATGACCGCCTTTCTTGTGTCCTCATGTGCATAACCGCTGCCATTCATAACTCTAGAAACCGTTGCGACAGAAACTCCCGCTTCCTTTGCAACATCCCGAATCGTTGCCAATATATCACCCTCAATAATTTTGTGTAACCGTTTACACAATAGCTTATCACCAATTTATATGAACGGCAAGCCCTATTCCAAAGATAATTTTTAGGCAATTCGAACCGACGAGGATAACACAATGCTTTTTTAAGCGTACATTTAATATTTATCGAACTCTATCGTTTCTTTGCGTTACGCCTATATAGGCTTTATATCTCAAAGTTGATTGGAACGGGTGCCTGGAGTGGAAATCAACGTTCGGATTTTTACAAACCCTCAAAAAAACTGTAGACGTACTCAATTATTATCGAGTATGCCTACAGTCTGAAACTGCTCAAAGATCTGAGCCAGTTTAACTTTATTGCGTTTTTGCAGGTAACTTTTCATAAAGGGCATTATTCACATACCCAAACTCAGATGCATGAGGACGATCCTCTCCATCGCTATATCCGTATTGAAGCATCCGATTTCTATTCAGGCAAAGCTTTGTTAATTTTGGCGCAAAGAAATTGAATGTATCAAAACGATCCTGTAACATAGGAAATTTTTTCTGATGTGAAAGGATTGTTTGAGCGACACCCTCCCAAAAAACATTCTCATCCAAAAGGGACCTCTTCATCAGAAGTGTTGACAAATATCGGAAATGACAGATGAATAGTCCCGTGAAAATGAATTGAACCAGCCCCTCGGGAGTTTCACTTCTCAGTACTTTTCTTAAATCATCAGGAAGGCTGCTTAATTCTGGAAGCGGCTGATCACTGACGTTTACATCATCCACAAAATCCTTGATGGCTAAACGGTGTGGCTTGTAATCTTTCAAAACCAAAATGGTATTTTGACCATGCGGCGAGAAGACCAATCCATATTGATAGATAAAATGTAATAATGGTGAAAGAATGACGTCGAATAATTGTGCTGTCCAGACTTCTGCAGTCAATCCGGATTTTTCAATAAGGCTTTCCACATATGGTTTCCCTTTGCTGTCCACATGTAAAAGGGACGCAAGCGTAATCGGCTTTTCGCCTTCTTCCATATAACTGTAAATGCTTTCTCTCCAAATTCCACCGAGCATCTCTAAATATTGGTAAGGTACATTCTCTAGCTTGGAAAAATACGGGTGATCTACGTTTAAACTGGCCACTTCACCAGGAAGCACTACTTTGCATTCTTCCTTCAAGAATGAATCATTTTCATAAATGTTCTTTATGTACGTTGTGATTTTTGGGGCAATGACTGTGCGCTCCGCTGGTAATCCACGGTAAACTAGCGTATTTAAAATGCTCATCGGCAGCTTGACGTGATGTTTATCCTTATTAGATACATTAACGAATGTCCGAATGGACTGTTGCGGCAGATACTCATCAGGTCCATTTCCCAAAGCTACAATCAGCCCTTTAGCCAAATCATCGGTAAAGTTCTGGATGATTACATTCTTCCACTGCCATTCATGGACGGGGAGATAGAAATAGTTTTCTGCGTTCAGCCCTTTGTCTGTCAATCTTTTTGCAAATGATTTTTGGGTTTCACCATCCAGTTCATTCTCCATCAATTGCTTATAGGATAGCGTTTCGATTGAATTGAACTCACCCCTCGTTTTATGTACAGCAATCCAAGATAACTGAACTTCTTTCTGGTTTTCTGGAGCAAACTTCAAATAATCATCAAAACCGAAACCGATTCTTCCTTTGTTATAAGCAATCCAAGGGTGACCGCTCATTTCTCCTTCAAGTAACGCATAATCCAGTTCGACTAAATCATCCGCGTCCTGTTCAGGCTTGGATAGTAATTGGAGATCCGCAAGCAGCGTATGATGGAATTCCTTGATTAAATGTCCTGTTGTTTCTGCAGTCATCCCAATTAACGGCTGGATGTCTAAAATGAATTGAATAGCATCAGTGGCCTGTGTTAAACCTCCCGTTTCACATACCTGGATCGACTCAGCTTGTACATCATAGCTGTCAAAAAGACGGGGCGACGCCAAAAATTGATAAGATTTCCCCTCATTTATCTTTAACTCATATAGGTTTCCTGCTGCATTTTCGTTCAAGACAGCTGGATGGATCATATCTTCATACATATATTCAGAAATCATCTTAGCTAGCAGTTTTTGGTTTACTATCGACCATTTTTTTTCCGAAACTGCCTGTTCCACTTCATTAATGAACTGCATATAATGCTCCCCTTCCCTTCTCTTAGTAAGCCATGACTGGTGATTTTACACGGAATGACTGAAAAGCACCCTTAGGCTCGGATGGATAAACTTCTTTACCTGCCAATTGATTGATAATAATGGAATTTCTGAATGCCCCTAAGCCGAGATCCGGAGCACCCACGCCATGTGTATGCATCTCGCCATTTTGAATAAACAGGTGATTCGGCGCAGATATGGCCGTTCCTACCCGATAGTCTTTCGTTATTGCAAGACGCCCCAAGTCATCGCGGACTATAAGGTCTTCCATGGTTTCAAGGAATGCTGGAAGGGTTGATTTATAGCCCGTTCCAAAAACAATCGCCTCTGAGTCCACATCAAATTCGCTATCTTCCACCCACTGTCGGCATTTCACTCCCCAGCCAGTTTCAGTGGGGGTTACCGCCGTAACTTCCGTCATGGCCCGAAGTTCAATGGAAAGTTCGGCATTTCCAATCGACTTTTCATACATCTTGTCAAAAATGGCTGCAATTGTCGTAGCGCTGATCCCTTTATACAATAAATCCTGTTTCGGCAGAATTTCATCCTTCTTTTCCTGTGGCAGCCGATAAAAGAAATCAAGGTAATCCGGAGTGAAGTATTCTAACCCAAGTTTTGAATATTCCATAGGGAAAAATCCCTTCGATCTTGTATACCAGTTTAACTGGTAGCCATATTTCTCCTGCTCATTCAGCAGATCCAAAAAGACCTCGGCTGCACTCTGTCCAGATCCGACAACCGTAACGGATTTTTTCTTTAAGATATTTTCTTTATTCCGTAAATAATCGGCCGAATGCAGGATACTCTCTCCCATATATGGATGAAAGGCCGACGGAACGGTCGGGGCGCTGCCAACTCCCATGACCACATGACGACTATAATAGACTTCGATCTTTTGTGTTTGTGCATCCCTTACACTGATTTGATAGAAGGGTTCATCTTGATCCCCTATATATTCAACCGCCTCCACCGCTTTTCCAAAACGGCAGCTATCTAGTTGATGGGCAGTCCAACGGCAATAGTCGTTATATTCTTTTCGTGGAATCAAGAATTTTTCAAGGAAGTAGAAATGATAGAGCCGATCATGCTGCTGTAAATAATTCAGGTAACTATAAGGGCTTGTCACATCTGCCATGCTAACTAGATCAGCAAAGAACGGTACCTGCAAAGTCGTCCCTTCCAACAGCATCCCTTCATGCCAATTAAATTCCTGCTTTTTCTCAAAAAAGACGGCATTCAACTCTGGGGTTTTCTCCAAAAGGGCCGCAAGCCCAAGGTTAAACGGACCTATCCCTATTCCTACCAGGTCATAGATAGATTGTTGCTTCTCCATACTTCCACTTCCTCTCGAAATTCCCTCGTGTACATGACATCAGTAATGCCTTTTTGTCAGGGAGCTCAATTTCTTTAATTGGGGTAAACCCGCACTTTTCAAATAAGTAAATCATTTTTTCATTTCGAATATCCGGTTCAGCCATCACTTTGCTTGTGGTTGAAGTCAGTAGTTGGAATTTCACCATCGCACGTAAAAACGGCAAAGCCAGTCCTTTTCCTAGATAATCCGGATCACCAATGAGTAAATGAATACCTTGATCTCCCTCTTCGGATTCATAATAATCTTCAATGATATCGCCTTTTACCCAATACGATTCCCAATAGCTCATGGGGATTGAGTCCAGGCATCCTAAATAGAGTGTTTGGTGTGCATCAGCCAATGCCTTTTTCAAATGGACGGCAAATTTTTCTTTTGTGAAATTTAAATTCCAGTAGGGTATCACATGTTCTTCATGCATCCATCCATGCAGGGTATCAATATCCCTTTCAAATTCAACTTTGACAAATGAAAGCTGTTGATTATGGTCCTTCAGCATTTCTTCATAACTATTTTTCATAGACGGCCATAACCCCCTGCGCGAACGGATTTTCAATCGTTGTATAAACGGATTGCGTCTCAAGTGAACCAACAAGTTCATCCATATCATGAAATCGCGTCAGTAAATTGGCCTTACAAGATAATTCCCGGGCATGAAGCAACTTTGAAACAATTCGATTCAACCCTTCATCTTCGCTCTCCCTGCTGCTTGCTTCCAGCTGTTCCTGAACGAGCTGTAACAGGGTTTTCTCTGATACTAATCCTTCCGTACCAAAATTATTGATCAAGCCTAATAAGTGATTAAAAAAGAAATAATATTGAAGTCTTTCTTCAGCGACTTCATCAGAACAAATCGTGAAGCTTTTTTCACTTAGTTCAGGCAAGATCTTCAGCAGCCTGTCCACTTTGGACTCACAATAGTAATACCCTTGATTATCACGATAATAATAAGTGGATGGATACCCATCTTGAAGTTGGATGATGGAATTTTGCTGATGGGCTTCTAAAACAATTCCATACTCTTCAAATAGCCAAAGCATCGGTTTTAATGTCATTGACAGATAGGTTTTGAACCAATCCTTACTTACTTCTTCGGTACTGCGGTTTTCTTCAGCTGATAATTTGCGGATGATCGCTCCAAGCCTTGACGGTGCACCGTAGGCATTATCCTGACATAAGCCGGCAATCAGGCTTGCTTGTTTATTATTTTCATAAAAAGGGTTTTCCCGAATATCAACATCGAATCCTGATTCCTGCTCAGTCGTTTTGATCGTTAGATAAGCAGGGTCCTTTATAATTCGGAAGGAAGGGTGCCGTTCTTTTAGATCGTCGCCCACTTTAGAATCTATTAATTTTGCAATTTCCACACCACGATCTAATTCTTTTTGTAGATTTGCACGTAAAGAATTTGTGATTTTAACCGGAACGGAAAATTTGTACATATATCTCGATGTGGCACTATATACCGTTCTAAAGGAAGAGGTAGCCGTGAATTTTTTCCCAAGAGGTCCCGCATAAACTAGTGTTCCTTGCTCGATTAGCTTCTTGACCTCTTCTTTTTCGATAAGCACTTTTGCCTGAAGCGGATGTGCTGGGATGATGATATAACGGCTTTCCTTTTGGCAATGCGTTGCACGGAATTCACTTGAAATTTCCAAGTCACCAGCTAATTCCTGTTTAATGATCTCACTTGCCGATCGGACTTCACTAGAATCTTGGATGACAATCGAAGGTTCCGCCAGGAAGTAGTGCAGCTGAAACTCCCCTTTTAATTCGGGTGAATAAATCCATTCATCTTTTTCAGAAATGCCCTGCTTACTTTTCGGTGTCGGGTGGAACAGGTGCCCGAATAAAAGCGACTGCTCTGCTTCAATGTAGGTAAAATCAGGACTTTGAAGTGCATCAATGTCTTCTGTCCTGGCTTCAACATATCGTTGAATATTTTGGCTGCTTAGGATGACACGCAGCATCAATTCATCTTCACTATCCGTTCGGCACTGCTCATTCAATAATTCTTTGGAAACAATCGAGACCATTGTCACGTAATCTAATTCATGCACTTGTTTGGATGCCGTTTGGTAGTATATCGGGAAGTTGAAAATATGACGCCCCGTTTCAGACCAATATTTAAGCGGAACAAGCAAAGCAATATCTTGGGATATGAGCTTACTGACCAATAATGATGAATCCTGTATGGATCCCTCCAAATTTGGCCAGTTTTTCATTTCTTCTAAACTGCAATTTCCGGTTTCCCGGAAATAGCAATTCAGAAAGCTTTGCATCGTCGCCCTTTCAGCTATCTGCTTTCCATTCATCTTCATTCCTCCATCATCTTGAACATTTCACCTAATACTCGAATTTCGTCTAAAATGTCCTCTATGTGTTCAAGCCTTGTCATTGGATTCAATAGTGTCATTTTTAAATAAACTTGTCCTTCAAAACGCGTTTTCGCTAAAAAGGCCCGTCCGCTTTTCAGTAATTCTTGTTGAATCTGTTTATTTAATAGATTTACTAACTGATCACTTTCTCCCTCGGGATTATAACGGAATACAACCGCATTCAATTCAGGGTCTTTATTTAATACGGTGAATCCTTCCTCTTTATCGATCTTCACAGCCACTTCACGTGCAAGGTGACAAGTATAGTCAATCATTTCGGCAAAGGTATCCAGTCCAACGACCTTCAATGACATCCAGAGTTTCAGTGCATCGAATCTTCTCGTCGTTTGAACCGATTTATTGACTAAGTGAACCATGCCCTCCGCTTCATCTTCCTGTGGATTCAAGTAATCGGCATGATGCTGGATATATTGAAATGAGTTGCTGTCCGAGACAAGAAAAGCACCACAACTGATGGGTTGATAAAATAATTTGTGAAAATCAACCGTAATTGAGTCGGCCTGTTCAATTCCGCTGATTAACTCTTTGTAATCCTTACTTAAAATCATCGCGCCGCCATATGCGGCGTCGACATGCAGCCATATCCCATTCTTCCTTGCAGTTACGGACAATTCATGCAATGGATCGATTGATCCAAAATCCGTTGTTCCACACGTTGCAACGATGGCAAATGGAAGTAAATCCTGTTCCGCTAAAAGCAGCAGCTGATGATTTAATTCATCTATGGACAAACGATGATTTGAATCCGTTTTAATCGTGATGACGGCCTGTTCACCAAGCCCCAGCTGTGCCGCTGATTTACGAACCGTAAAGTGGGCAGCCTCGGAGCATAAGATCCGCAATTTTTTCGCCTCAGCCGGCAAGCCATGCTGTTGAACGTCCACTCCCCAGACACGCTTACAATAAGCGTCCCTCGCCAATAGCAGGCCCATATAATTAGATTGGGTTCCACCGCTTGTGAAAATCCCATCCGCTTGTTCCGGTAACCCCACCTGGCTGCACAGCCAATCTATTAAACGCTCTTCCACGAAGGTGGCCGTCGAACTTTGGTCCCATGAATCCATGGATTGATTCAACGTACCTATAACCATTTCGGCAGCCACGGCAGGTATTAATGTCGGGCAATGCAAATGTCCGATACAAGCAGGGCTTTGCACATTGATGCTGTCATTAATAACAAACTCTGCCAGCTCAGCCGCTACAGCTTCCATTGTCTCCCCCTTTGGAGAGGAGAGGTTCAGCTCGCTTAATCTTGCTTCTATTTCATACGGTTTTTTCCCAGAGTATGGTGAGCTGTTCCCTTTTAAAAAGTTCATCAGCCTTTTTTCAATGATTTTTAATGACTGGCTGTAGTTATTGAAACCTTCTTCGTTATTCAAGAACAATGGAGAATAGGCAAAATCCGTTTTATTTATCGTTTCGATCATTGGTCATTCACCCTCTTGCAACAGCTGTACGAACAGCTTGTTCAAAAATCTCAGTGGCCTCGCGAAGCTGGGATTCCGTTACGATCAATGGAGGCAAGAACCTCACTACACTTCCATGTCTGCCGCCAACCTCCAGAATCAACCCTCTTTGAAAACATTCCTGTTGAATGGCACTGGCAAGTTCTGAGTTTGCAGGATAGCTTCCATTCGCATTTTGCGGTTCTTCATGATTGATCATTTCTACACCGACCATTAATCCTCGGCCTCGAACATCCCCGATCTGCTGAATATCTTTTTGCAAATCTTTAAGAATATCCTGTAAGATTTCTCCCATTTTAGCGGCATGCTCCACAAGATTCGTCTCTTTCATGTACCTTAAAGTTGCTGTTCCTGCCGCCATCGCCAATTGATTTCCACGGAACGTACCGATATGTGCACCTGGAGACCATAGGTCCAGCTCTTTGTTATAAATCACCACCGATAATGGAAGACTTCCGCCTATTGCTTTGGATAGTACAAGAACATCCGGAATGATTCCTGCGTGTTCAAAGGCAAACATTTTCCCTGTACGGCCGATACCTGATTGAACTTCGTCGATAATTAACGGAATGCCCTTCTCTTTTGTTATTCTTCTGATTTCCTTAAGCCATGGAATTGGAGCGGGAATAGAACCTCCCTCACCTTGTACTGCCTCTAAAATCATTCCTGCAGGTGCCAATAATCCGGACTCAGGATCGTTCAATAGGTTTTCGATATACTGGCTACTGATTTTATGACTTTCTTCTCCGCCTATTCCAAAAGGACAGCGATATTGATATGGATATGGAAGGAATTGTACATCTGGCATTAACCCTTGTATTTTTTCCTTCGGTTTTGTATTACCGCTGATTGACATGGTTGCATGGGTTGCCCCGTGGTAAGCTCCTTGGAACGATAAAATGCTTCTGTTGCCAGTGGCTGTTTTAACTAATTTAAGTGCTGCCTCAATGGCATCTCCGCCAGTAGGACCACAGAATTGAATTTTTGCATTTTTCCTAAATTCTTCAGGCAGGCTTTCAAAAATTTCATCAACAAACTGCTCTTTAATTGGCGTCGTAAAGTCCAATGTATGTAAAGGCCGTTTATCCTTAAGAACTTTTTCCATTTCTTCAAGCACAGCCGGATGATTGTGTCCGAGTGCTAATGTTCCAGCTCCGGCAAGAAAATCGATATATCGTTTTCCATCCATGTCTGTTAGGTAAATTCCCTCCGCTTGATCGATGGCCATGGGTAATCTTCTAGGATAAGATCGGGCATTTGATTCCCTTGTATTTTGTTGTTCCAGTAATTGATCATTTTTTGTAAGCATGTTCGTTACCATAGTAAACCCTCCATGTATTGAATTAGTTGAGAATAATTATCATTATCATGGAATTCATTTTACTGATAATGATAATTATTCTCAATGAGTAAATACACTCATTTTTCTTCTATTAATTCCCAATAAAATTAAGAAAAGGTTAAAACTGGGGCCTATTCTCTATTTATCTATTGAACAAAAAAATGTTCTTAAGGTTTTATTAAGATTCTGTTTATAAGCTGAACGCAGTAAAAATTCATAGAAAAGGAGGAACAACAATGAATGGTTTAAAGGGCAGGCGGGAACTCAAACATGCAATCACCAAAGCGGATTGTCACTTATTAAGAAATAATCTGCAAAACTTCATGAGGCTTGATCCCCATGGGCTGGATGGGAAGTATTTAATTCGAAGTGTCTATTTCGATAACTTTGACAATAAAATCCTACGGCAAAAAACAGAGGGGTTCTATCATAGGGATAAGTTCAGAGCCAGACTTTATGATCATAATACTGATTTCATCAATCTAGAAAAAAAGAGTAAGCGGAATAACCTTACCTATAAACAGAAGTGCAGGCTTTCTGCTAGAGAATACGAACGGATTCGTTCAGGAGATATAGATTGGATGTCCGAAGATTCAAGGGATATCCTTAGGGATCTTTACGTTCAGATGACCCTTTTCCAAATCAAGCCGACAACCGTTGTTGACTATGAAAGGGAGGTATTTATCTATGAATACGGAAATGTACGGGTCACCTTTGACAGCAACGTGAAAACGAGCTATCGGGATACGGACTTCCTGAATACCGAATTAATTATGGTTGATGCTTTAGACCCAGATTGGGTCATCCTGGAAATAAAGTTTGACGAATTCCTTCCGGATATCATCAAACAATTATTATCCATCATCGATACTAGAAAAACAGCTTTTTCAAAATATCAACTAAGCAGAAGATACGGCTGATTTCAGCTAAACATATAATTTTTGGAGGAATAGCACATGGATATGACGACCACTAGCACTTTTAATGACATTTTCAAATCAAGCTTTTTGGACAAGACCGAGAGCTTTTCCATCATTGACTCTCTAATTGGGTTACTGTTGGCATTTGCCATCGGTTTGTTCATTTACGTCATTTATAAGAAGACCTTTTCCGGTGTGATGTACTCACACAATTTCAATATTTCCCTCATCATCATGACAATGGCCACGGCTTTGATCATCATGGGTATATCAACTAATATCGTTATCTCCCTGGGTATGGTCGGTGCACTCTCCATCGTACGATTCAGGACGCCGATCAAAGATCCGATGGACTTGGTCTTCCTTTTCTGGGCAGCGGCGTCCGGGATTTTATGTGGGGCGGGATTGATTCCACTGGTTATCATCGGTGCCATTTTAATAGGTATCGTCATGCTCATATTTGCGAATCGAATCACTGTTGAAAATCCATTTTTATTAATTGTTAAATATTCAGATGCATCCATTGAAAAAACGTTAGAAGAAATGATATCCAACAAGGTGAAAAAGCATTCCGTCAAATCGAAATCCATCATGGCGGATAATAACCTCGAAGTGACCTATGAAATTCGATTAAAAGATAATAATGCGGAATTTATTAACCAAGTCAAGGACATGAACAGCGTGCACTCTGCCATCATGTTAAGTTATGATGGCAATTTTACAGCTTAAGATAGATGGCGGACATAAAAATCCATGCCCACCCCTCTATATAAGAATACAGGGAGAAGGAGCCTTGGCATGTTAAAGACAAGATATGTTGTAGCGACCATTGGATTACTGATAATAATTTTTATAGCAGTGATGTTTTTCCTTCCCAATCTTCAAGTTGAAAAAGCCACAAAAGGGAATACTTATACAGAATCTGTATTTGATCAAAGTAAGGTGACAACCGTAGATATAACACTGGCTGATGAAGATTTAGATTCCATCCTGGATAACCCCTCTGAAAAGGAAATCGTTGACGCGGATGTAACGATCGATGGGGAGACGGTTAAAAATGTAGGATTCCGTACCAAGGGAAACCTTTCCTTGAATTCCGTTGTTCAAATGGGAGATTCCGATCGTTACAGCTGGAAGATAGACTTTGATTATTATCAGGAAGATCAAGATTTACACGGCCTGAAAAAGTTGGCCCTCAATAATAATTACAGTGATCCCACCTATATGCGAGAATATCTTTCCTATGAATTAATGGACAAGATGGGCATAGCGACTCCAGGACATTCCTATATGTACGTGACCATCAACGGAAAGGAATGGGGCCTTTATCTAGGTGTGGAAGCAATAGAAGAAACCTTCCTAAATACCAATTTCACTGATGGCACTGGCGACCTCTATTATCCGGATGGTACAGGAAGCGATTTAAAGTGGATCAGCGAAGACATTGATGACTACACAGGAATAAACTTGAAAACAAACGATCATTCGGACCAATCCGCCATGATCAAAATGCTTGATGCCATCAATAATGGGGGGATTGTAGAGGAAGTACTGGATGTCGATGAAATGCTACGCTACTTCGCAGCCAATACTGCCCTTGTCAACCTCGATCACTATCAAGGAGATAAAAAGCACAATTACTACCTATATGAAGAGAACGGGATCTTTTCCATATTGCCTTGGGACTATAATATGTCATTTGGCGGTTATTCCGGTGGCGGCGGACGACAGGCGGGTGCCTTCGATCAAGAAAATAATAATGAAGGCAATGAAGGGGCCGCTGACCAAAAAGATGAAGCGACGGCTGAGAGTAACGGCGATACTGCTAAGCAGGATGACAAGGAACTCCTTGAAGAAGCCCCAAATAAGAACGGTGGGCGAATGATGGATATGAGTTCCAATTTCATGAATGAAAGTAATATCAACTTCAGCATTACTGAGCCCGTTTCCGGTACGACCCTTGAAGATCGCCCTTTATTGAATGCCCTGCTTTCCAAAGACGAGTACCGTGAAAAATATAATGATTATCTAGACGACATTGCCAAAGATTTTTTCTCTGAAGAAAATATGACAGCAATGACCACTGAAATCACAACATTAATCACACCATATGTGAAAAAGGATCCTACCAAATTTTATACAATGGACGAGTATACAGAAGCAACGTCAGGCGAGGATACCCTTGTCGACTTCGCTTCCCAACGAGC
This sequence comes from Peribacillus sp. Bi96, assembly GCF_918698115.1. Classification (GTDB taxonomy): domain Bacteria; phylum Bacillota; class Bacilli; order Bacillales; family DSM-1321; genus Peribacillus. Next base: position 54,404 of record NZ_CAKKLV010000025.1, on the reverse strand, counting down.
AGAATCCATCTTGGCACAACTTTCTGGCGACCTGGTTGTGGAAGCTGAGACAGAAAGCAGTATGAGCGGTGGAGCTCCTGATATGGGCGATGACGCAAATGACGGCCAGCAACCACCAAATATGGGCGGCGGCGAGAATGGGGCTGCTGCCATGGACCGCGGCGGCAATGGTGCACCTCCTGGCATAAACGGGAACATGGGCCAAAAGGGGGCAGATAACAGCGGCTCCTCCAAAGATACGATCATTCTATCTACCGTGCTCCTATTCTTATTATTTGGTGCAATGGCTTTCGCCCACTTCTTTAGACGAAGAGGTAAAAAAGGATAATAGACTAAAGAGATTCGATCTAAATTTTATAAAAAAGTTGATTGGAGCGTAAGCCGAGAGTTCTCTACTTTACAATCAACGGTCAAATTGTAAAAGCCATAAAAAAACGGTATACAAACGATTTTCATCGAGTTTGTCTACCATCTGAGGTATCCCAAAATATGCGGGATACTTTTTTTGTTGTATTGGCGTACAGCCTTTTCCGGGTTATTCCTCCACATTTGAATAATTTTTAGCTGCTAATCAATATAAAATACCCTTTTTTGGTATAAAATAGTAAAATAGAGAGGTAGATGAACCTCTATCCAGAGGATTGTTCACTTGTTTATCATTTGATTTTAGAGGGTAAAGGTTTCCATTATTACTTTATCCGATTGTACAGTTTCACTTTTGTTAAAAACGGGTCGGTGTCAGGGGGGAAACGGATGAAAAGAAATCATACGATGATGCAATTTTTTGAGTGGCATCTTGAGGCAGATGGTTCTCATTGGGACAGATTGAAGTATGCAGCCTCCAAGTTGAAGGATATAGGCATTGACTGCGTTTGGCTTCCGCCAGTTACCAAAGGGCAATCCGTTGGGGATAATGGATATGGAATATATGACGGTTACGATTTGGGGGAATTTGACCAAAAAGGAACCGTTCGTACCAAATACGGGACCAAAGATGAATTGCTGCAAGCAATAGACACCTGTCATAATTACGGACTTTGTGTTTATATCGATTTGGTCATGAACCATAAAGCAGGAGCTGACGGAACCGAAAAACTTGAAGTCATTGAAGTCAATCCAGACAACCGAATGGAGGATATCTCAGAACCATTTGAAATGGAAGGCTGGACAAAATTCGATTTTCCTGGCCGTAATAATCAATACTCTGATTTCAAGTGGAACCATACTCATTTTAATGGTACAGACTATGATGCCAAAAACGACAAAATGGGAGTATATCGAATCACAGGCGAAAATAAGCACTGGAATCAGCATGTCATCGATGAATTTGGAAATTATGATTATTTAATGTTTGCCAACATCGATTATAGTCTGCCGGAAGTTCGTCAGGAAATGATTAGCTGGGGGAAATGGATGGTTGATACGTTAAAGTGTGATGGTTTTCGTTTAGACGCCGTTAAACATATCGATTATGAATTCATCAATGATTTTCTCAAAGAGCTCATTCCTTATACAAAGGAACATTTCTTCATGGTAGGCGAATTTTGGAAAGCGGATGTTAAAGCTTGTCAAACATACTTAGAGCAAACCAATCATGACCTCAACTTGTTCGATGTTTCCCTGCATTATAAATTTCATGAGGCTTCAAACGCAGGAACAGACTTCGACCTCTCAACCATCTTTAATGACACCCTCGTCCAAACCAATCCGGCAGAGGCCGTTACTTTTGTCGACAACCATGATTCCCAACCTCATGAATCACTGGAATCTTGGGTAAAGGACTGGTTTAAACCATCAGCATATGCACTAATCTTACTTAGACTTTGCGGTTACCCCTGTGTCTTTTATGGGGATTATTACGGAATCGGCGGGCCTTCTCCGGTACCAGGGAAAAAGGATATATTAGATCGCCTCTTATATGCCAGGTATGAAAAAGCTTACGGAGAACAGAAGGATTATTTTGATGACAAAAATACGATAGGCTGGGTCCGTATGGGGATTGAAGAGCTACAAGGCTCTGGTTGTGCCGTCGTTGTCTCCAATGGAGATCACAACAGTGAAAAAAGGATGTTCGTCGGTGAACATCGAGCTGGCGAAGTCTGGAGTGATTTAACTTATCATAGAGATGATCACATTACCATTGAGGAAGATGGTTTCGCGACCTTCCCCGTTCATGGAAAAAGCGTATCCGTATGGGCCTTGAATAATCCACTCTAAAAAAGATAGCAAAGAACAGCATGTCATTTGCGGATATGCTGTTCTTTGCTGAGCTATCCTTCCCCCGCCATGGATGCAATAGTATGTTTTCCGGGAAAGATAATTTTTCCATTCTGACCAATCATGGTAAGATAAGGTAAAAAAGGAGCTGAAGGAAAAGTGAAAAATGATATCATTAAACGATTTACTTCCTATGTGAAAGTGGACACGCAATCGAATGAGGAAAGCCCCTCATGCCCCTCTACCCCCGGACAGCTAACCTTGGCAAATACATTGGTAAAGGAACTGCAATCCATTGGGATGGAGGAAGTAACAATGGATAAGAATGGCTATGTCATGGCGACCTTGCCTACCAATTCAGATAAGGATGTCCCGACAATAGGATTTTTGGCTCATATAGATACAGCAACGGATTTCACCGGCAAAGATGTAAAACCTCAGATTGTTGAAAACTATGATGGCGGTGATCTTACTTTACATGAAAAATTGGACGTCATCCTTTCACCGAATGATTTCCCTTCGCTTAAGGACTATATAGGGCATACATTGATCACGACGGATGGTACAACCCTGTTAGGCGCGGATAATAAATCCGGCATTGCCGAAATCATGACTGCCATGGATTATTTGATCCAACATCCGGAAATCAAGCATGGAAAAATCCGTGTGGCCTTTACCCCCGATGAGGAAATCGGCAGGGGACCACATAAGTTTGATGTAAAAACTTTTGGTGCCCAATTTGCCTATACCGTGGACGGTGGCCCACTTGGGGAACTTGAATATGAGAGCTTTAATGCAGCATCGGCCAAGATACTGTTCAAAGGAGCGAATATTCACCCTGGTACAGCCAAAGGAAAAATGGTGAACTCGGCTAAAATTGCCATGGAATTTCATAGCAAACTTCCAGTGGCAGAAGCGCCGGAATATACGGAAGGTTATGAGGGATTTTTTCATCTGCTTTCATTCCATGGCGATGTGGAAGAGACCAAGCTTTCTTACATCATCAGGGATTTCGACCGCCAAAAATTTAACGATCGTAAGGAATATATCACGAAGGTCATCGAAGAATTAAAAGAAAAATATGGTCAAAATCGCGTCCAGCTTAAATTGGAAGACCAATACTTCAACATGAAGGAAAAAATTGAACCAGTCAAAGAAATCGTCGACATTGCCTATGAGGCAATGGATAAACTCGGAATAAAACCTAAAATCTCGCCAATACGCGGAGGTACGGACGGATCTCAATTATCGTATATGGGCCTCCCAACACCCAATATCTTTACGGGTGGCGAGAACTTTCATGGCAAATATGAATTTATTTCCGTCGATAATATGTTAATGGCCACCAAGGTGATTGTTGGCATTACCTCGCTCTTTGAAGAAAAAGCGAAGTAGCCTGAAATGAAATGTCTTTATTGAAAAACCCCCAGACTCCAAGTCCGGGGGTTTTTCATCCAAAATTAAAAGCGTGACCAGTGACGGTGTTTGGCAATTGCCTCGATAAAGGCAGAACCACTATTATTATCGGTAACAGTTACAATGCCCATGGCTAGATCAGTGGAAGCTATGCCTGCCATTGATAAGATTTCGGCTCCTTCTTTTCCCGCGCCAATCGCTTTGAAATGATTGTAAGCTTCCTCAACAAAGTACATGGGCTCCTTGGATGCCTTCAGAGCATCAACACTCTCCTGACCTCCTGCCACGTATACTGCATCGAAAAGTACCGAATCGGCTGTCAGGAATGTCTGATTCACCTCGATTTCCTGTCCTTTTGAACTTGTAATCATTCCTCGAGTATTACTAATGATCTCTGCAGTTACCCCTGCCGATTTAAATGATTCCAAGACTTGATTTACCTCGGAACCGTCGAAACCATCTGCAGCCAGGATTGCCACTTTTCTTGTTGCAGCCGTATTCACTTTCATTTGCTCTTGGCTTAAAGCAGAAGAAGACAAATCCATATCGACTTGATTCTTATTTGTTGGTGGATTCACTCCCACTCCAATGGCAATTGTTTTAGCCAGTTCAACATCTACATGGCTGAACATCTCGACAATTTGCTGCTGAACGTCCTTACTTTTCACTTTTCCCACTTCAAAGTGGAAAGCCTGAATAATATGCTCCTTCTCCACTTCCGTCATGCTATTCCAGAATAGTTTAGCCTGACTGTAATGATCCTTGAAGCTTTCACTGCGTTGACGTACCTTTCTGCCATCGACTTTTTCCTGGTAATGTGTATAGCCGCCCTCCTCTTCTGAAGCAGGTTCCGGAGAGTTACCTGCCAAGGAATTCTTATGATAACTGACCTGCCCCGGATTTATTGACATTCGGTGCATGCCATCGCGTTGATTGTTATGAACAGGCGCAACCGCTCTATTTATCGGAATCTCATGGAAGTTCGGACCTCCTAATCTGGATAACTGTGTATCGGTGTATGAGAATAAGCGTCCCTGAAGCAGCGGGTCATTGGAAAAATCAATTCCCGGTACAACATGCCCCGGATGGAAAGCTATCTGTTCCGTCTCTGCAAAAAAGTTATCTGTATTTTGGTTCAAAACCATTTTCCCGATTATTTTCACCGGGATTTGTTCTTCCGGCCATAGTTTAGTAGGATCGAGAACATCAAAATCGAATTTGAACTCCTCTTCCTCCTTAATCAATTGCACGCCAAATTCAAATTCAGGATAATTTCCTGCATCGATTGCTTCCCACAGATCTTGGCGGTGAAAATCAGGGTTTTTCCCTGCAATTTTCTGTGCCTCATCCCAAACAAGCGATTTAACACCCAGTACAGGCTTCCAATGGAATTTTACGAAATGGGCCACACCTTCTTCATTCACAAAACGGAATGTGTGGACACCGAACCCCTCCATCATTCGGAAACTTCTTGGTATGGCCCTATCGGAAAGATGCCACATGATCATATGTGCGGTTTCTTCATTGTTGGCGACAAAATCCCAAAAAGTATCATGGGCAGATGCGGCCTGAGGTATTTCATTGTGAGGCTCAGGTTTAACCGCATGAATTAAATCCGGGAACTTCATAGCATCCTGAATAAAAAATACAGGGATATTATTTCCGACCAAATCATAGTTTCCTTCCTCGGTATAAAACTTGGTCGAGAATCCCCTAACATCACGAACCGAGTCTGCCGATCCGCGGGATCCAGCTACAGTCGAGTATCGAACAAATACTGGTGTCTTGACTGAAGGGTCTTGAAGAAACTTGGCCTTTGTAAATTCAGCCATCGGCTCATACACCTGAAAGTATCCATGTGCTCCTGACCCACGTGCATGAACAATCCGCTCAGGAATCCGCTCATGGTCAAAATGGGTCATTTTTTCACGGAAATGAAAGTCCTCCATCAATGTTGGGCCGCGGGTTCCTGCTTTCAAAGAATGTTCATCCTCAGAAATACGCAAACCTTGGTTAGTCGTCATCTTTTTCCCGTTACCGTCGACTCGATATTGGGCCAACTGTCGATTCTTACTTTGTTCATTGACTTTTTTGCTTTCGTTTTCATTTGTCATCCTTTTCATTCCCCTCCATGTCTAAAAAAATTCAGTAAGTCGTGTTGTATGTATTTTCCTTATAATCTGGAATAATCGCGTTATCTTTCCTCATATACCACTCTATTTTGACAATTAAACAGAATTATAGAAAATGGTGCCTCCACTCCTATAAAATGAAAATCCCCAGTTATTAATCACTGAGGACGTTGCGACCGCTTCATTTCCAGGATCATAATTTTACCTCCAGCGAGCCATAGGAGGAACTGACTGACAAGAATCGTTCATCAGGTGAAAAAATACGTAATGATATAAAAAAATGTTGATTCACTTAAAAATACATACAAAAAAGAAGCGGCAAGACAAATTTTCGTCTTGCCGCTTCTTTCTTTTGTAGACCTTTAGTTCTTAAAGGCTTCAGATACCTTCAAAAGTTTGCCTTTGACTTTCGTGTTTTTCATCACTTTCAACACAAGCGGTCCCTTTTCATTCAAAATCTCCACATAGGAAACATTGTCCTGAATCGTTATGATCCCGATATCCTCTGCATTCACTCCATCAATCTTGGCGATAGTGCCAACAAAATCAACGGCCCTGATTTTCTTTTTCTTTCCGCCATTGAAATATAGCTTCATGATTTGTTTATTCAATTGCTCACTTTTATCTTTTTTTATCTTTGGACGAGCTTCCAATTTCGCTTCGAAATCCGTTCGTTTATTTGAGACATCTTCTTTTAAAGGAACAGGTATTTTAGGGATTTCAAATCCGATATATTCTTGAATCTCAGTAAGGAATTTGTCTTCATATGGTGTCACAAAAGTAATCGCTTTTCCTTTTTTACCTGCACGACCCGTTCTTCCGGTTCGATGTACGTAACTTTCTTTTTCCAATGGCAGGTCATAGTTAATGACGTGGGTTATATTATCAATATCTATCCCGCGTGCAGCAACATCTGTCGCAACCAAATAGCGGAATTCACCTCTTCTGAATTCATTCATCACTGCAAGGCGGTCTTCCTGAAGCATCCCGCCGTGAATCATATCACAAGGATAATCCAGATCCATTAGCTGTTCACATACTTGGTCGACCCTATCTTTCGTCCGGCAGAAAATGATGCAACTATCAGGATTTTCCGTGATGGTGACGTCCCTAAGCAGGGAAAACTTATCATCCTCTTTCACTTCAATAAGAGCATGATCAATTTTCTCAGTGGTTAAACCCTTTGCTTTGATTTCAATATCCAAAGGATCTTTCATATATTGCTTGCAAAGCTTCTTTATACTATCAGGTAACGTAGCAGAGAACAGCATGGTTACTCGATCTTTCGGAAGCTCTTTAATAATGGCTTCCACTTGTTCAATGAAGCCCATATTCAGCATTTCGTCCGCTTCATCAATAACTAAATGAGTTAGGCGTTCCAAGACGAATGTTCCTTTCTCGATATGATCAAGAACACGGCCCGGTGTTCCTACGACTACATGGCTTTTTTGTTTCAATTCTGCTTTTTGCAGAGCAAAAGGATGTTTTCCATAAACCGCAGTAGCCTTGATCCGCTTAAATCTCCCTATATTCGTAATATCCTCTTTTACCTGCACAGCTAGCTCTCGTGTAGGCGTTAAAATAAGTGCCTGAGGCTTATTCTCCTCCCAATCGACACTTTCGCATATCGGTATCCCGAATGCAGCCGTCTTACCGCTTCCCGTTTGGGATTTTACGACAAGATCCTTTCTTTTCAATGCCACCGGAATCACTTCACGCTGCACTTCTGTTGGATTTTGATATCCCAAGCCTTCTAATGCCCTTACAATTTCATCACTTAATGTATAATCAGTAAAACTTAATTCATTCATATAACAGCCTCTTTTGTTGTTTAGTATCTTGCTTTATTGTTTCCATAATCGTAATTTCTCTATACAAGGTTCTATTATACGCGATATGAAACGATAAACCTTGTAATAACCAAATTCCATTGACTTATTTCAATATAATGAACCTTTCTCATCATTAAGAAGAATCGTCTTCCAGGTTATCATGATCGTGATTAACCAAAATGGACCATACTTCTTTCAATATGCTAAAATATGTATGATATATAAGCGGCAAAAGGGTGTAGATTAAATAACCGATATCCAAAAGGAGAGCTGATTTATGATAATCGTAACCAATAGAATCAGGGTCAAAAAAGGGATGGGGGCAGTCATGGCTCCAGGATTTACTGCACCAGGACCACTTGATACTACGGAAGGTTTTGTAAAAGTTGAAGTTTTATTAACGCAAAACTTATCGGATCACGACGAATTAAGCGTTAATATGTACTGGGAAAACCTTGACAACTTTACTGCTTGGAGAAATAGTGATGCGTTTAAAGCTGCACATAAACGACCTGAACCAAGTTCCGATGAAGTTAAAAAAGAATCTCCTATTTTAGGCAGCGAGCTTACCACGTATGAAGTTGCCTCGGTAAAAGAAATAGCTAAATAGTTAAAATCACACCAAAAGAGGCCGCCAATACTGCAGCCTCTTTTTTGATGCGGTTTTTTGGCCCATGACCGGGCCTTTCCAGAAAAAGTCGATTAAGGTCATCTAATAAATTATTGGGCTTCGGCTTTCTTGATTTGTTTGCTTCTTAGCTGTCCGCAAGCTGCATCAATATCCGTTCCATGCTCTTGGCGGATTTTACAATTTACGCCTCTTTTTTTCAACGTATCATAGAAAGAAAGTACGGACTCTTTCTCACTTCTTTGGTATTGACTATGTTCATCTACAGGATTATATGGAATCAGGTTGACATAGAGCCGATGTTTTTTGTCTTCAAGAAGATTGGCAAGTTGCTCGGCTTCTTCTTGATGATCATTGACATCTTTCAATAGGATATATTCAATCGTGATTCTCCTATTCGTATTCTCCAAATAATAGTCAAGTGATTTCATTAATTTTTCGATTGGAATACCTCGGTTTATTTTCATGATCCGGGTCCTGAGCTCATTATTCGGTGCATGCAATGAGATTGCCAGATTCACCTGTAATTTCGTATCGGTGAATTCATAAATCTTATTGGCAAGTCCACTCGTCGAAACAGTAATACGCCTTGCAGCGATCGCAAGACCCTTATGATCCATGAGCACCTTTAAAAAGTCTATCATATTTTCAAAGTTATCAAACGGCTCGCCAATCCCCATTACAACAACATGGCTGACAACATCTTCTTGTTCCAATTTATCTAGATGGAGTTGAACATTCATAATTTGCTCCACTATTTCGCCGCTGGATAAATCACGGCTTTTGGCCAATAATCCACTTGCACAGAAACTGCAGCCAATATTACATCCAACTTGAGTGGTGACACAAACTGAAATTCCATATTTATGTCTCATCATGACCGTTTCGATAAGATTCCCATCCTGTAATTTAAACAAGAACTTAATCGTACCATCCGCTGATTCTTGCTTAACGTGCTCAGTCAAAGTCTGGATGACAAAGTGTTCTTCCAGTAATTCAAGGCACTCTTTATTCACATCTGTCATTTCAGAAAAATTCGTCACACGAGTCCGATAAAGCCACTCCCATACTTGTTGTGCTCTGAATTTTTTATGGCCATGGTCCAATAGCCATGCTGTCAATTGTTCGAATGTTAAACCATAAATGGACTCTTTATTCATTCGTTACCCTCTTTTCCTTACATTAAGATTTAATAGTATTACCCATTTAACTTTACAAGCCATTCCTCTGAATTAGCTCATTCATTTATGATATGGTTCATTTCGATTTATCCGAAAAGCTCGGTAGATTTGCTCCAATAGGACCAGTTTCATTAATTGATGCGGGAAGGTCATTTTGGAGAAGGACAGTGCATAATCACTTCTTGATGTCACCTCAGAGCCAAGCCCGAGTGACCCGCCAATAATAAAGGCAATCTTGCTTTTCCCATAAGTAGCGAGCTGATCGATATGGGAGGCTAGCTGTTCGGAAGTAAGCTGCTTTCCATTGATTTCAAGCGTTATTACATAGGTGTCCGGGCTGATCTTGGCCAGGATTCGTTCACCTTCTCTTTGCTTTACAATGTCCATGTCCGCTGCACTCAGGTTCTCCGGAGCTTTTTCATCCGGGACTTCAACAAGTTCTATATTAGCATAAGCACTTAACCTTTTTGTATATTCAGCAATTCCTTGCTTTAAGTATTTCTCTTTTAGCTTGCCAACAGTAATAATCGTTATTTTCATATATATCCTCTAACTTTCCTTATGTTGTCGTTTCAGTTGTAGGATTTACCTACCTATTATCATACCTTAGACTGACATATAAGCAAAACAAGCATATTCTTTCCAATATTTAATACATGCATTCCCTATTCATATAAATCCACCCGACCTTTAAAATAAAAACCGCTGCCCCTAAAACGGCAACGGCAACCTTCATGATTTTATTTCTCACGATCTAATGCAAATGGATGGCAAAAAATCGTCACCGCTGTACCTTTCCTTCCCGTACTTACAAATTGAAATGTTGCCCCTTGTACTTTTCAAAGATAAGCCTATCATGTGCCTTTTGGCTTCCCAGCATTTATGGTCGTTTTTCCAAGAATCATTTGTAAAACATAAAGTTAAATCTACAGCAATCCCTCACTCCATTCTCGCCTTCGCAAAATGTTAAGAACAGGTTACAAACATGTTATCCACAAAAGTTATCCACATATCCACAATTTCTATCCACATCTTGTATGGGAATATTAGTTCCCTACTAGATATATTGCCACGTTTCGACAATATTCACAGGTTGTTGATAACTGTTTTTCTTCAGAAACCTGTGTTAAAACAGGGTATGTTTCACACTCGTAAACCACTTCATCCAGCGCCATGTCCACGTGTTCCTGACAGCAATATAATTTCATCACTAATTCCTCCTTCCTTACTCTTCATTCAAAGTATCGCGAACCCATTTATCCACAAGTAACGCTCATTTATCTTATTTCCGTATATATCCACAGGTAATCGTAACAAAAAATAAAAAAATCGCAAGAAAATACAAAGGACAGGAAGCATTCACCTGCCCCTGCCCTTTTGCGCTTTATATTTCGCTGCTAGAAAGCGTGACTTCCGTAGATTCTTTCTTTCCATCTCGATAATAAATGATTTTAACCTTATCACCGATTTTCTTATCATTGTAAAGGTATTTTCTTAATTCTACGACGTCATGGATTTTTTCATTATCCATTCCCACGATGACATCGAATTCTTTTAATCCTGCTTTAGACGCAGGAGAGTTGCTTTGAACACCTGTTATAGCAACGCCCGAAGTAACTTTCCTTGGCAGCTTTAAGGTATTCTGCTGATGGTATTGAGAAATTTCCTCAACAGATGCTAAATTAACACCCAAGTATGCACGTTTCACTTCACCAAATTCCTCTATATCATTAATAATAGGAATTACTGAATCGATTGGGATGGAAAGACCGATTCCTTCCACTGCATTTTCAGCAATCTTCATGGAATTTATTCCGATTACCTGCCCTGACATATTAACGAGTGCTCCCCCGCTGTTGCCTGGGTTAATCGCCGCATCAGTTTGAATGACCTCTGCGTTCCAATCCACTTGCCCGTCCTCATTGATATCCACCTCTATCGTACGCTCCAAACCGGAGATGATCCCTTGTGTGATCGATCCAGAAAATTGAAGGCCTAAAGGGTTACCAATAGCAATAACAGGCTCCCCAGGTTTCAATTTTTCAGATTTTCCGAACTCAGCAATGGTTTTAATTTTATCACCCTTCACGACAATGACTGCTAAATCTGTCCATGGGTCACTACCTTGTAGTTCCGCTGGCAACTTAGTTCCATCACTTAATGTCACTTCCAGTTCAGTAGCGCCTTCAATAACGTGATTATTCGTGACAATATAGGCCTTGCCGTCTTCTTTTTTGTAGACGACACCAGAACCAGTGCCAGCTTCTGCTGAACTGTCCTCTGCTTTGTCCCCTTGGCCCCAGAAGTTCGTCTTCTGAATGTTAGTGATGCCGACTACTGCGTCGCTGGCCTTATCAACAGCACCTGTAACGGCACTTGTTACATCTACAGTTAGACTTTGCTGGGACTGATTCGTCGGATTATTCCCCGTTGATTTCTCCGTTGTCATCTCGTTACGATCGTTATTTAACAGCCCACTTCCCGGAAAAACTAATAAAATAAGTAAGGCCCCGATGATGGCGCCTCCCAAGCCAGTTAGAAAATAGCTCGCATGGCTCTTTTTCCGCTTATTTTGGTTCTCATCATTCTGATCATAATAACCCAAGACCGCTCCATCCTCTCATTTTAGGAATGAATTATAGCAATTCTATTGTTTGGTATCCTCCTTCAATTATACTCATTTACCGAAATTTTTCTAAAAAAATGTATGCCTTCAAATGAAAACCTGACTAGAATTCAGCGATTTTTCTTTTTACCTATACAGTTCTAACCAAACGATACCCCTTTTAATCCGATTAGTAACTTACGAATTGAAATTATAAAAATAAAAAAGAATGAACAAGGTTCCCCTCATCCATTCCTTTTATTTATAACGTAACCAGTTCTGTTGGTCTTTTCGGGTCAGTGTCATATAAGGAAAATTGTTCTCCAACGACGATTCCCTTTGTTTTTAACGTCTGTTCTACCGACATTCTTGCTAAATCCTTCATATTGTTATCAAGACTTAAGTGGGCCAAGTAAATCCGCTTGGTCTTATCACCGGCCACTTCACTCATCGCAAGGGCGGCATCTTCATTACAAACATGTCCAACATCACTTAAAATCCGGCGCTTAATGCTCCATGGATATTTCCCCATCCGCAGCATGGACACATCATGGTTACTTTCGAATACATACGCATCGGCATTCGAGATGATCCCTTTCATCCGATCACTTACGTACCCTGTATCCGTGATGACCACGAGCTTTTTATCTTCATGATGAAAGACGTAAAACATCGGCTCTGCGGCATCATGCGAAACACCAAAAGATTCTATATTAAGGCTCCCGAACGTTTTGACTTGCTCCATTTCGAATGTGAATTTTTGTTCGGTAGCTATTTCTCCGATTGAACGTTCCATGGCATTCCATGTCTTTGCATTCGCATATATCGGGAGTTTATGTTTTCTGGCAACCACGCCTAGACCTTTAATATGGTCACTGTGTTCATGGGTGACAAGGATTCCGGATAGCTTAGACATATCACGGCCTATATCCTGAAACAATGCTTCCAACGCCTTACCGCTTAATCCGGCATCGACAAGAAAAGATTGATCCCCCGTCTCCACGAAAAAGGCATTTCCTGTACTCCCGCTCGCGAGAACACTAAAATGCATAGTCATCTATACTCACTCCAGTATTTTTTCTTCTGTATTTAATTCAATGACCTCTCCATCAAAAGCATTCACAAAGAGATCCGTTTCGTCATTAAGGACCACCCACCATGTTGGCACAAGTAAATGTGACACAGATGTCGTCTGCAACGAATTATAAAAACCCAGTTTTACATTGGTGACTTTGCTTTTAGGATCAATATCTCCATGATCATACAATGCTCTAATAGCAGTTAAGGCAGATACCAATTCTTTAGGTTTATTGAATTTCTCAATTCCCTCTAAGTACATCTGTTCATAGGAGACGATTTCACCCTTTTTGTTCAAATATAAAGTGACCTTCCCCTTACTATTGTTATAAAACATCTTTTTATCTTCCACTTGGTAGCAGATGATAGTCTGGTTGATTTGATCATAGCTCCAAAAGTGATACTCACTTCCCTTTAATATATACTCCTTCAGGAACATATCAACGTCTGCAGCTTGAATTTCCGCTTTCATGCCAACCGGTGTTTTAAATGTACCCACAAGCTTCTTATCATCGATGATTTTTGCTTTTTGATTTTTCAGGTACTGTAAATCTTTCTTATCGAAAGTCTTGCTTTTGGCAATCAGGAATTGATCCTTCAACTTTTGTTTCGGAAGTGGGAATTCGATTGAAATATCATCTTCCTTCAAAAGTTCATCCGTAGAGGACTCCGTAAAACTTTCATATTGGTAGTCATTGATCTTTTCCAGAAATTGATAAAGAAGAAAAATATTCAAAACGAAGAAAACCATGATGAAAATCGACTTTGTATTATTCCAATCCATTTTGATCGCCTCCCGTATCTCCTTCGAAAGGCACAATAAACCATTTATCGCCGATGCGATAATACCAAGTGGGTTCAAGTGTAACGAGGGTGACAAGTTTGGAATCAAGAGATTTATTCAATTTATAACCAATCGAGATGTCCTCAACGCTCTTGAAATCGATATTATCTTTTGCTTTCAACTGATTCAATACTTCTCTGCCACTTCGTAAAGGCACTTCCGATCCTTCCGAAGGAGGAAGGACTGAGGCAAGTGAAAAGTACGGGCGGTCATAACTATAAATTTCTTCTTTCCCCCAAATTTGCTCGATTTCAGTCATTCCGTATTCATTGAAGGCCGGATAACCATTTACGAATAAACGAAATACCACTCGTTGCTCATTCTCCGACATATAGGCAAAACGGTAATTGTTATCTTCCCAACCAGCGTGATCATTGATGAAATCAATGCTTTTTTGCAAAAGGTCACTGGAACTGCCAAATAACTTGCTCTTTTGGGCCGGATTGATATAAGAAATAAGGTAATTCTCTTTATTGATCGTCATCAGTCTTGTTCCATCCGTGTATTCCTCACCGACTGAAACGGATTCCTGACGTACAAACTTTGGATAATTAAATAACGCATTTTTCAGGTTTCCAATATCCAAATAATCAATATAATATTCAAATCGGTTTATCTTTACTGGATTTTCAGGAACGAACAGCGTCCTTTTGCTGTTGATGGTTACGGCCGTGTATTCAGGGTGCTTATTATAAGAACCGGTATAAAACTTATCCATAAACACTCTTAGTCTTTTAGAATCGACCATCCCTTGATAGATTTTCTCTTGATCGTAGGAAACAAAATAAACGGCGGATTCATTACCACTGATATCCTTTTGTTTTATGATGATTCGATCAAATGAAAATCCAGGCACTTCCTTATCCGTAATGTCCAATACCGTCTTATAGAGGGAGATGGGGATATCATCGGAAAATTCGATTTCAATCGACCCATCTTCATGGACAAACTCATCAAATTTCCTTTGCAGCCTTTTTACGGATACCTCTTTTACGCCGGTGAAGCTCCATTGAAAAAATTCTTTTTCCATTTTACCTATTTCCTCTGGATTGACAGTCCGGAAATGTTGCCCATTACCATGAAAAAGGATACTAACAGGTTTAATGACATCACTCACAATCTGAACATCGCTTTTAATCTTTATAAATTCCGACGATTGTTCAAACGGATCATATTCAGGCTCGTACGTCCAAATGCTCCATGTCAAAAATATGCTTGTCCCAACTAAAATAATCAGTATGATACTTTTTGCACGTTCAAAATTCATGACCAATCATCCTCTTCTTCCTGTTCGTAAGGAAGTGTAAAGAACACCGTAGTTCCTTTTCCATCCACACTTTCCGCCCATATTTTCCCGCCATGCGCCACGACCATTTCTTTTGCAATCGCTAAACCTAGCCCTGTCCCGCCTAAGTTTCGCGACCTCGCTTTATCCACACGGTAGAAGCGGTCGAATATTTTATCAATGACGTTTTTCGGGATACCCACTCCTTGATCAGTGATGCTCACAATGATAAAACCATCGGATGCCTTGACGCGGAAAGTCACTTGACCCCCTTCAGGTGAGTACTTCAATGAGTTGGAGATGACATTATAGAGAACCTGGGTGATTTTATCTTCATCAATATCGACAAAATAAGCTTCCTTAGGCAAATCACGCTTAAACGTGATGTCATCATTTTTCGTCATTTCAAAACGATCGATGATATGGTCATAGAATTTATTGAAATTCACCCAGCCCGTTTTAAGCCTGTAATCTTTACTGTCCATTTTCGAAAGCTGCAACAAATCATTAACAAGCCTGATCATCCGCTCCGTTTCATTTTGGGTCACACTTAAGAAGGATGGAGCGATATCCTCGTCCTTCCAAGCACCTTCAGCCAATGCCTCCAGGTAACTTCTCATCGTTGTAAGAGGAGTTCGCAGCTCATGTGACACGTTGGCCACAAATTCCCTGCGTTCATCCTCGATCTTTTCCTGCTCTGTTATATCATGCAAAACAGTAATCAAACCATTAACGAATCCCGTTTCCTTTTGAATGACCGAGAAGTTCCCCCTCAAAATGAAAGGCTGATCTTTTTTGCTGTAATCAAGGATAACGGACTCCCGCTCTTCCAGTAAATCCTCAAATTTATATTCTTCTTCAAGACCCAAAACCTCAATGATCGGTTGGTTCATGACTGTTTCACGCGAGACATTCAATAATTGTGCCGCAGGCTCATTAATCAAGTTCACCCGACCGCGCCTGTCGGTTGAAATTACACCATCCGTCATATTGGTAAGGACAGATGAAAGCTTACGCCGCTCTCCCTCTGTGCTTGATTGCGACTCTTGAAGCTTTTTAGTCAAATTATTGAATGTGACAGCAAGCTGGCCAATTTCATCATCGCCATATACCCTAACTTTTCTCGAGAAATTCCCTTTCGCCATCACCAGGGCCTGTTTTCTCATATCAGACATGGGGCGGGTGATCGTTCGAGCGAGCAGGATCCCCAAGATGGCCGTAATCGCCAGGGCAATGGCTGTACCCGTCATGAAGATACTATTGATTTCATCCATCTGTTCAAAGACATTTTCCATCTCAGCTATCACATAGACGGCACCAATGACCTCACCATTTGCTTCAACGGGTGTCGAAAGAACCCAGAGTCGTCTTCCTGTTTTCTGATCCCGAAACACGTCACTATCTTCTTTTCCATAAATCAGCGTATTCTTAATAAGGACTTCCGTTGTCTTTTTCCCTACAATGCCCTGGTTACTTGGTGCGGAGGTTCCAATTACCCGTCTGCTGCGAGTGTCGATAACACGTACTTCCGAAATATCATTCGATGAATTATCCCGGTCTTTCAGTATCATATCAATCGCTTCCTCGAGGGTTGGGTCTTCATCTCCCCTCTCTTTTTCCATTTCTTCACCAATACTATAGGTAAGCAAGTTAACGTGACCTTTAATTGATTTCGTGAAGTTCCCGACAAGATTTTCTTCCAATTCCCCAACAAAATATACCCCGATTATTTGCATCGCTACGAAAATGAGCAACACATATATCAGAACAAATTTAAAATGAATAGAGCGAAAAAAACCAACCTTTTTCATAGGAACTACTCCTGTTCAGGGTTACGCAGGTAATAACCGACCCCTCTTCTAGTTACAATCCAACCAGGATGGCTTGGATTGTCTTCAATCTTCTCGCGAAGACGTCTAACAGTTACATCGACCGTCCGTACATCACCAAAGTAATCATAGCCCCACACGGTTTGTAATAAATGCTCCCTTGTCATGACCTGACCAATATGCTTCGCTAAGTAATGAAGCAATTCAAATTCACGATGAGTTAATTCAATCGTATCGCCTCGCTTGGATACCACATAAGCATCCGGATGGATAGTGAGCGTGCCTATCGTAATTTCCTTCGGTTCATTTTCTTGATCCGGAACCGGGACAGCTTGCTGTCGTCTTAAATTAGCCTTAACGCGGGCAATTATTTCCCGGGTGCTAAATGGCTTTGTCACATAGTCATCCGCTCCAAGCTCTAATCCCAAGACTTTATCAATCTCTGAATCCTTAGCCGTTAACATGATGATTGGCGTTTCATACTTCTTCCTTACTTCTCTGCAAACTTCCATCCCATCGCGCTGTGGTAGCATGATATCAAGTAAAATCAAATCCGGTTGCCGTTCCTCTACCATTTTGAGGGCTTCATTGCCATCATAAGCACAAAAAACTTCATAGCCTTCTTTTTTAAGATTGAATTGTAAAATATCAGCAATTGGCTTTTCATCATCCACTACCAGAATTTTCTTATCCATGTACTTATCTCCTTTTTAATAACTAACCTGAATCTATTAAAAATCGTGTCCTTATCCGGGACTTTTTTTCACTTTTCCTTCTGATTCACCTTATCTAGCATCCTCGTTCAACAAATATCTATATATATACCCAATAAAAGGGGCTGAACACCCGAATGAAAGCAAATTGTATCTATTCTACTTTATCATTTTATAGGCATTAAATCACCTTTTTCCTATTATTCTCATCTATGTAGGAAGCAGAAGAAGTCTTCGAATATTCTCCGAAGACTTCCATCGATTACTGACTTATATAGTTTAGCGGATTTACAAGAGATCCGTTTTTATATACTTCGAAATGGAGGTGGACTCCGGTGGAGTGCCCTGTTGAACCCATCATGCCAATTTTCATGCCTTTTTCAATCTTTTGTCCCGGTTTTACATTTATTGAATCCAAATGGGCATATATTGTCTTATACCCATTATTATGATTGATCGTAATCTTATTTCCATACCCTCCGGAGTTCCCTGCAGTTTCAATTATTCCATGATCCGCTGCCGTGATGGTCCTGGTGGCTGGCCGGGCAATATCAATACCTTTATGAAGTTTCCCCCAGCGCTGACCCTGTTTACTGGAAATATAGCCCCCATCTGCAGGCCATGCATATGTACCGCTCCCCTGCGAAGGAATGACCTTCGTGCCTTTTCTGGTGATTTCCGTTTTGGCTTTTTCCGTAATTTCCTTTTTTACGATCGTTTCACTGATTTTTTTTCCGTTTGTTTCAGATACTGTATAGGTGAATGCTTGAATTCCTTCATTTCCTGCTTGTTCAGTAATAAGTTCACCCTTTGGAAGTTCGTCATCCTCCTTCACTTTCTTTTCAAAAGGAATCCGCTCTTCTTTCAATACTTCTCTTTCTACCATTACATCCACATAAGGCATAAGCTGGGTCACATAGAGGCGTTCCCCTTCTTTAATACCTTTACCCTCATCCTGTCCAGGATTTAGCTCCAACAGCTGATCCAGGTCCATATCATGACCAGCAGCAATTGCTTCAAGATCCTCATCTTCCCCAGCCTCATAGATAGACTTTTCTTCCTTGCCTTCTTCTATCATGGAAAGGGTTTTATCAACGGCCATGATCTCATCTGGATTGACCATCGTTTCTTTAAACGTAACCGGAACTGAAAACTCGATGTCCACAATTCTGCTTCCTGGTTCTTTTAACGATTCCGCATCATTTTCGCTTTTTTTAGCAGATTCATATTCAGCGTATTCCTCTTCATCTACATACAATAAGTTGATTTTCTTCAAAACTTCCTCAGCATCAGCCTTTGATGGAACATAGGCGACCTTCTGATTATCGATGTCGATTTCATATGCCTTTGCCTTTACACTCAACTGATCTTGAATTCCCTTGACAACCTGATCGTCTTTTACTTCTTCATCAAATACCTCTTCAGGTATAAACGTCAGCTGGGTCTCACTATCGAATGTATACTCAGGATAATCTTTCTGTGCTTTTTCTACTTTACCTGTTACAATCTTCTCTATTTCCGTTTCATCCGTCACACTTCCGATGAACTCGTCGTTCATATAAACATGCTGAATGGTTTTTGTTTCCGGTATCTCTGCAGCACTTGCCCGATTTCCCGCAAGCAATAAAATGACGGAAACCATCAACAGGATGATCCCCTTACCCTTTGAGCTAAACATATATTGTCCTCCTTAATGGCTCAGTCACCAATTAAGAAACTAAAAAATTTTATTTTGAGATTTATTAGTCCAATTTAAATATCCACGCGTATATGACTGATTTTTATAATTATTTTCCACTCATAACTCTACCATAATAAGAAAAAAAACAAGAAATAGACTTCATAATGTAATAGAACTGTATAAATGGTGTCAACAAGTACCAGTAAATATGTTTATAAGGTAGGAGGGATAAAAAATGAAAAAGGGGGTGGACGTAAGCCCAGTAAGGTTAGAAGCGATGTATATGCCCAATTGGTTTGAATTGGAATGTTACAAATCGTTAACAATCCATTAACAAGATTTCATTTACAATACATCTAGATATATAACAAAAAAAACGCCCTTAAGGAAAGGCGTTTTACTAAGGATGGCTCAGGACGGAATCGAACCGCCGACACAAGGATTTTCAGTCCTTTGCTCTACCGACTGAGCTACTGAGCCATATATTCATTTCAAAACAAAAAAATAAAATGGCGGTCCCGACGGGAATCGAACCCGCGATCTCCTGCGTGACAGGCAGGCATGTTAACCGCTACACCACGGGACCAGTAATGAAATAATATTTTTTAAGAAAGTGACCCATACGGGATTCGAACCCGTGTTACCGCCGTGAAAGGGCGGTGTCTTAACCGCTTGACCAATGGGCCGAAAAAAAATGGTGAGCCATGAAGGATTCGAACCTTCGACCCTCTGATTAAAAGTCAGATGCTCTACCAACTGAGCTAATGGCTCTTACTATGAAATGTCACTTTGCAAGATGTAAACTTTACTTCGTCGTACATGTTCTATTGTGACGACGCTTTTTATAATATCATGATTAATATAGTTTAGGCAATAGTTTTTTAAAATAAAATTAATTTTTTCTTATCTTTTTCCTTCTCCAATACTGTTCCAACCATTAATATGGTAATTCCGGCTGATTTGAGGATGTGTGCATCCTAATAAAGAAAGAAGAAGCCGGCAGAAAAAAAGCCAGCTTCTTTTTCATGAATTACGCTAGACGCCAAGGGCTTCTCACGACATTTGTTTGGTTACGGTCAGGACCGACAGAGAAAGTAGTCAAAGGAATGCCTACTAATTGAGATACGCGCTCTACATAGTGGCGGGCATTCTCTGGAAGCTCATCCAATGATTTGCACCCTGTGATGTCTTCTGACCAGCCTGGAAGCTCTTCATAGACTGGTTTACATTCGCCGATTGCTTTCAAAGTTGCTGGAACCTCATGAATGACTTCGCCTTTGTATTCATAAGCTACACAAATCTTGACAGTTTCAAGACCTGATAATACGTCAATCGAGTTCAATGATAAATCGGTAATCCCGCTGACACGGCGTGCATGGCGAACGACAATAGCGTCAAACCAGCCTACACGGCGCGGTCTGCCTGTAGTTGTCCCATATTCACGACCAATTTCACGGATTTGGTTGCCGACTTCATCATGCAATTCTGTAGGGAAAGGACCATCACCAACACGGCTTGTATATGCTTTACATACACCAACCACATGGTTAATTTTCGTAGGACCTACACCAGAACCGATCGTAACACCACCTGCAACCGGGTTAGATGAAGTGACGAATGGGTATGTTCCTTGATCGATATCAAGCATAACCCCTTGTGCCCCTTCGAATAATACCCGTTTCCCTTCATCAAGTGCATCATTTAATACAACGGATGTATCACAAACATACTTCTGCACTTGTTGTCCGTACTCATAGTATTCTTCCATGATATCTTCGATTTTGAAACCTTCCGTCTCATAAAAACGTTCAAACATACGGTTTTTCTCGACAAGATTTTGAGACAATTTTTCCTCGAAAATTTCACGGTCTAAAAGATCTGCCATGCGGATTCCGTTACGAGCGGCTTTGTCCATATAAGCAGGGCCAATTCCTTTTTTTGTCGTTCCAATTTTATTAGCGCCTTTACGATCTTCTTCAACTTCATCCAATTTGATATGGTAAGGAAGAATGACATGTGCACGGTTTGAGATACGAAGATTATCCGTACTCACTCCATGACTATGTAAATAAGCCAGCTCCTCAACAAGAGCTTTTGGATCAACTACCATACCATTTCCAATGACACAAATTTTATCACTATAAAAAATCCCTGACGGAATTAAATGCAGTTTATAGGTAACACCGTTAAATTTTATTGTATGCCCTGCATTATTTCCACCTTGGTAACGAGCAATGGCTTCTGCATTCTGGGATAGAAAATCTGTTATTTTACCTTTACCTTCGTCTCCCCATTGTGTACCGACTACTACAACTGATGACATCTGAATAAAGCACCTCCAAAGGTTCACGTAATACCGATTATTAACCGGTTCTTATCAAACAAACCTATTTTATCAATAATCCAAAGTGGAAGTCAATACAAAATCCGAACATTACACATTTTAAAAAATAATTTGTTCGTAAATATCAAAGGTGTGAATTATTTTCGTTTTTTAAATTGGATTTGGATTGTCAATCTTTATTCTACCCTTGCGTTTCTTATATTATTATCAATGTCCGTTGCTTTTTTTCAAAATAAGAACAGCCCGCCATTGCATGAATGGCAGGCTGTTCCCTACGCCCCGGGAGACATCGAATCATCATCGAAGCGCCGTTCCAGGTTAACGAATTTATTGTATTCTTTTACGAATGCAAGCGAAACTGTTCCTACAGGACCATTACGCTGTTTCGCAATAATAATTTCAATGATATTTTTATTCTCGGATTCTTTATCATAATAATCATCACGATATAGGAATGCCACAATATCAGCATCTTGCTCAATACTTCCTGATTCCCGGATATCAGACATCATCGGGCGCTTATCCTGGCGTTGCTCCACTCCCCTGGATAACTGGGAAAGGGCTATGACAGGCACTTCAAGTTCACGAGCCAACGCTTTGAGTGAGCGTGAAATCTCGGAAACCTCTTGCTGACGATTATCGCCTGAACGGCCATCGCCTTGAATCAACTGCAAGTAATCGATCAAGATCATGCCAAGGCCATGTTCCTGTTTCAAACGGCGGCATTTTGAACGGATCTCACCAATCCGCACTCCTGGCGTATCATCTATATAAATGCCGGCATTGGACAAGCTTCCCATCGCCATCGTCAGTTTGCGCCAATCCTCATCTGTTAAGGAACCTGTCCGTAAATTCTGGGCGTTAATATTTCCTTCAGCACAGAGCATACGCATAACGAGCTGCTCTGCACCCATCTCAAGACTGAAAATCGCTACATTCTCTTCCGTTTTGGTCGCAACGTTTTGAGCGATATTCAGCGCAAAAGCGGTTTTACCTACCGAGGGACGTGCACCAACTATGATGAGATCATTACGTTGGAAACCCGCAGTCATTCGATCGAGTTCAGCAAATCCGGTCGGGATTCCTGTGACATCACCTTGACGGGTAGTTAAAACCTCTATGTTATCGTATGTCCGGACCAATACGTCCTTAATATTTTGAAAAGCCCCGGAATTCTTACGCTGGGCCACTTCCATGATCGTTTTTTCTGCTTCCCCGAGCAGCTCCTCGACCTCGTCCTCGCGGCTATACCCTTCCTGAGCAATATTGGTTGCAGTCCTGATCAAACGACGAAGCAATGACTTCTCCTCGACGATGCGAGCATAATATTCAACATTGGCCGCGGTAGGAACAGATCCAGCCAACTCACTTAAATATGATACCCCGCCAACTTCTTCAAGGTTCTTTGCGGCAGCCAGTTCTTCTGTCACCGTAATTAAATCGACAGCTTTACCTTCATCATTTAATTTGATCATCACATTAAAGATTTTCTGATGTGAGCTTCTGTAAAAATCCTCCGGAATCAAAACCTCCGAAGTAACAGTCAATGAAGAGGGCTCAAGAAAAATGGCACCTAATACGGCTTGTTCCGCTTCTATATTTTGAGGGGGAATCCTATCCTGAAATTGTTCTATCATATCTTAAAACCTCCCATTCTAAGAGGATACCTTTTTGCTTATTAATAAGTTTCTAGTTAAAAAGAAAAAAGTGAAAGGACAACATGCCCAATCACATTTTTCGTCTATCTCTATTTTATCAATTTTTCACAGATATGAAACAACTAAAATTAGTTAATTTCTTTCACATGCACAGTCAGTGCCGCAGTGACTTCAGGATGAAGCTTGACAGGCAGTTTGGTATGCCCTAAAGAACGGATACCGTCAGCAAGCTCCATTTTCCGTTTATCAATCTTGATATCATGTTTTTTCTGAAGCTCTGATGCAATTTGTTTAGTCGTGATGGAACCAAATAAACGCCCGCCCTCACCGGCTTTAGCAGATAGTTCAACTGTTAATTTCTCCAATTGCACTTTCAATTCTTCTGCATGTTGCAGTTCTTCTGCAGCAAGTGATTGTTCTTTATTTTTCTGAGCTTCCAACGTTTTTACATTTGTATTATTTGCTTCAACGGCCAATCCTTGTTTAATCAGGAAATTATGTGCATATCCATCTGCAACATTTTTAACTTCCCCTTTTTTTCCTTTACCTTTAACGTCTTTAAGAAATATTACTCTCATTCTTTTTGTCCCCCTTCTAAATATTCATCTATCGCTGCTTTTAATCGACTTTCAGCTTCACCAATGGAACATACTTGCTGTGTAGCGGCATTTGTTAAATGTCCGCCTCCATTCAACATTTCCATGATCACCTGTACATTGATATCGCCGAGAGAACGCGCACTTATGCCTACTGTATCATCCGATCGCTTAGCCATTACGAATGAAGCAACAACGCCATCCATGGTCAAAAGCGTGTCTGCAGCCTGAGCAATGAGCACCTGATTGTGGATCTGATCGGTTTTTGCCGAGGCAATGGCAATTCCCTTTTTATAAAAGATAACTTCTTCAATGAGCTTCGATCGTTTAATATAAGTGTCCACGTCTTCTTTTAAGAATTTCTGGACAAGTACCGTATCCGCTCCATGTGCCCTTAAGTAAGAGGCTGCATCAAAAGTACGTGAACCCGTTCTTAATGTGAAGCTTTTCGTATCAACTATGATACCGGCAAGAAGCGAGGTAGCTTCCAGCATATCAATTTTTGAGCGTTTTGGCTGATATTCAAGCAGTTCGGTTACAAGTTCTGCTGTTGAAGATGCATATGGTTCCATATAGACAAGCAATGAGTTTTTGATGAACTCTTCACCTCGGCGATGATGGTCAATGACTACAACCTTATCGATCCGATTCAATAACCGCTCTTCAATGACCATCGAAGGTTTATGTGTATCGACTACAACCAGCAAGGTCTCATCCGTAATCATTTCAAATGCATCATCAGGTGTTATAAACCGGGCATGCAGTTCTTCTTTATTCTTGATTTCCTCCATTAACCGAAGGACACTGCTATCAAGCTGCTGGGTGTTAATGACAATATAGCCTTCCCGTTCATTCATTTGGGCAACTTTCAAGATGCCAATTGCCGAACCGATTGCATCCATATCCGGGTTTTTATGGCCCATGACAATGACTTTATCGCTATCAAGGACTATATCCTTCAATGCATGGGAAATCACACGTGCACGTACCCTCGTGCGTTTTTCCATAGGATTGGTTTTACCGCCATAGAATTTCACTTTTCCATTCGCTTGCTTTATGGCTACCTGATCACCGCCCCGTCCCAAAGCTAGATCCAGGCTTGACTGTGCAAGCGTCCCCAATTCTGGTAAGGACGATACGGCCGAGCCAACTCCAATGCTCAAAGTCAACGGTACATTTTGCTTGGCCGCCGTTTCCCTGATTTCATCCAAAATCGAGAATTTCCCCTTCTCAAGTTGATGAAGGATGTGTTCATTAAATACCGCAATGAATCGTTCCGACGAAACCCGTTTAAAGAATACACCATTATCTCTTGCCCATTTATCAAGAAGTGAGGTAACCAGGCTATTAATGCTGCTCTTACGCTGATCATCCATCCCTTGTGTCAAATCATCATAATTATCAAGGAGAATGATTGCAATTGCCGTCCGCTCATCTTCATATAACTTCTCAATTTCCACTTGCTCCGTCACATCGAAAAAGTAAAGGAGTCTTTCCTCTCGCTTATGGACCACTTTGAATTTCCTATCATGAAGCGTAAGTGTCTCTGTCTCAATCTCTTGCTTAATTAACGGAACAATCGAGTCTGCGACATCGTAAAGCGATCTTCCCGCCAAGGAATCTTCACTAAAACATGAAGCCAGGAATGGATTGGTCCATTCAATGTAATAATCTTCATTAAAGAGCATGATCCCAATTGGCATCTCCAATAACGCTTCCTCGCCAACCTTCTTTAAACGGTAGGATAAAGTCGTTATATACTCTTCTGTCTTACGTTGTTTTTTTTCTTCCATTCTTAATGTTAAATAAAATAAACCAGCAAGAATCAGCAGTCCAATAAGTGCAATAACCCAATTATAATAAGCCAGCACGCCCAAAAGTAACACGCCGGCGGCCAGCATCCCATACAAAGGGGACTTAATCGAGTATTCTTTCAAATAAGATGGCATAGTTTCAGCTCCTAAAAGCATCTGTTTTACAAAAGGCTAATCCCTCTTCTTGATTTTCTCCCTAAAAGGAAAGCCTAAATCTATAATACCTAAAAATCGTATGACCGTAGTGATAATCGGAAGCGGCAGCAGCAAGGAAACAACCAAGATTGAAACAGGTATGGCCTTAGCCCATGACTTCACATGAGCGAAATAAAAAATCAGAGAATATCCTTGTAATAATATGAAGAACTGCAGAATGAAAAATAGGTTCGTTATGGCCATATATACAAAACTGTTCTTATCCGTATTCACAAATAGGGCAAGAAGCATCGTAATTAAATAATACCATAAAAGGCTTTTCGGGAGTCGAAGATCTCGAAAATGAGGCCATTTTAACGTCTTTTCACTGAACCTCTTCAAAATGGGGTGCGCAGCCAAGAAAATCAATAACACCATGATGACGGACATCAGCACAAATAAACTTGGCATTAGCGTGTTCAACATATCGATCGATTCATACAAACGCTTTTTGACTTGTTCTGTCGGTTCCTGTCCAAAAGATTCCATGATGCCCACTGAATGATCAAAAGACTCCTTGACCATGACCATCGATTCTTCTATGTAATTAACATCCGTTATTAATACTGAAGCTGCATATATTACTAAAGTGCCTCCAAGAAAGACAAGGACTGCGCCTATGAACATAGGTGCCATCGGTTTGTCTTTTTTCAAAAAATAGCCGATCGCAATACCCGTTGCTCCCATAAGTAAGGTCAAGGGAACAGACAATATCGTCGCGATGAGGATCGTCAATAGCGATGCAATAAATAGGTAACCAAGGCTCCACGATAACTTTTGTTTGATTGTGACCAGAATGAAAGGAATGGGTAAAAAGAAAAGAGTGATGATACCCACTATCGGGACATGAATGGTGATGAACAATAAAATGCAATATAGTGCCAAAAGGGCTCCGCCCTCCGCAATTCGTCTCCCGCTATTCATCTATTTTTTTCACCCCCCTGTTATTAATATGAATGTCTTATCTTCATCTTTATATTGTATCCGTTACGGCTAGGATATTTCAAACATCACAATCTTTTTTCAAAATATGATTATTTTTTCGATGAAAAATCTCCTTTTAACAAGGAATATTCTTTATAAAAAAAAACCGCATTTTTGCGGATTTCAGGAACAAGAACATATCTAATAAAAAAGGCACATAAAGGATAACTCCTCAATGTGCCAATTTATTATTCACCAGATACATATGGTAGTAATGCCATAGTACGTGAGCGTTTAATAGCAATCGTTAATCTACGTTGATATTTAGCGCTTGTACCAGTTACACGACGTGGTAAAATTTTACCGCGTTCTGAGACGAATTTTTTAAGAAGATCTACATCTTTGTAATCAATTTTAGTGATTCCGTTAGATGTGAAATAACAAACCTTTTTACGCTTACCGCGTCCTTTACGTCCACCCATTGCCATAATAAATTTCCCTCCCTGCTTTTTAAATTTTCATTTTAAACGGCTGTTTAAAACGGAAGATCGTCATCTGAAATGTCGATTGTCTTGCCGTCATTTGCAAATGGATCATCATCTACACGAGTGTAGTTGTTGTTGCTCCGTTGATTCTGATTAGGATTTTGTCCATACGAATTGTTGTCATTTCCGTTATTATTGTTGCTATAACTTTTTTGACCCCCACCGTAAGAACCGCCTTCATTTCTTTCACCCGCTGAACTGCTTCGTGGTTCAAGGAATTGAACGCTCTCAGCCAGAATCTCCGTCACATATACGCGTTTGCCGTCTTGTCCTTCATAATTACGTGTTTGGACACGTCCATCCACGCCAGCTAAACTGCCCTTTTTCAAGAAGTTAGCTACATTTTCTGCCGGTTTACGCCAAACTACACAGTTAATGAAATCCGCTTCACGTTCACCCTGCTGATTCGTAAAACCACGGTTAACAGCTAAAGTAAAGGTAGCTACGGGGACTCCATTAGGTGTATATCGTAATTCAGGATCTTTAGTTAAGCGTCCTACCAAAACTACGCGATTCATCATCAGAATCAACCCCTAAGTTTCAAGCTTGTTTCATGTGAAACAAGATTAGAATTTATATTAAATATCGGATTATACTTCTTCTCTAGTAGCCATATGGCGAATAATGTCTTCACTGATTTTAGCAAGACGATCGAATTCTTGAATCGCAGCACTTTCAGCGTTAACTTTAAGAAGCATGTAGTAACCATCACGGAAATCATTGATTTCATATGCTAGACGGCGTTTACCCCATTCTTTTGCTTCTACTTCCGCACCATTATCAGAAAGGATTGTGTTGAAACGTTCAACTAAAGCTTTTTTAGCTTCTTCCTCAATGTTTGGACGGATGATATACATAATTTCGTATTTTCTCATCACTGTCACCTCCTTTTGGTCTAAGCGGCCCAATTGGGCAAGGAGCAATTATTTATAATTACTCACAAGATAAAATTATAGCATAGTTAATGAGGCTTTGCAACGAACGGTTTGACTTATTACAAATAATTGAAATCTAGTGATTAAAGAATCAAAAAACCCTACAAATGAACTGTAGGGTCTTTACATCTTAAACGTTAAAACGGAAATGAATTACATCGCCATCGTTAACGATGTATTCTTTTCCTTCCAAGCGAACTTTTCCTGCTTCTTTTGCAGCACTATGACTACCCGCTTCAAGCAAATCGGTATAAGAAACCGTTTCGGCACGGATGAAACCACGTTCGAAATCCGTGTGAATGACGCCTGCACATTGAGGGGCTTTCATACCTTTTCTGAATGTCCAAGCGCGCACTTCCTGTACCCCAGCTGTAAAGTATGTTGCCAATCCAAGCAGATTATATGAAGCACGAATCAATTGGTCAAGACCTGACTCCTCGATGCCAAGTTCAGAAAGGAACATTTCTTTTTCTTCACCTTCAAGCTCTGCAATCTCTTCTTCGATTTTGGCACAAATTACGATCACTTCTGCATTTTCCTTCGCAGCATAGTCACGAACTTGTTGAACATATTCATTATCGTCGGCATTAGCCACTTCTTCTTCGCTCACATTTGCCACATAAAGCGTCGGCTTCGCTGTAAGCAAATGCATGCCCTTCACGATTTTTTGCTGTTCTTCAGTAAATTCAACTGAACGAGCTGGTTTTTCATTTTCCAATGCTTCTTTCAAAGCTACAAGAATTTCATGTTCAGCCACTGCGCCTTTATCTTTTTGCTTGGCCATTTTTCCGACACGGTCGATGCGTTTGTCAACGGACTCCAAATCGGCAAGAATCAATTCAAGGTTGATGACTTCAATATCATCGATTGGATTTACCTTTCCAGAAACATGAGTAATGTTGTCGTCAGCGAAACAACGAACGACTTGGCAAATTGCATCCACTTGACGGATATGGGAAAGGAATTTATTACCCAATCCTTCTCCTTTGCTCGCTCCTTTTACAATCCCGGCGATATCCGTGAATTCAAATGCTGTCGGTACCGTCTTTTTTGGTTGAACCAATTCAGTCAATTTTTGTAAACGATGATCTGGCACTTCCACAATCCCGACGTTTGGGTCAATCGTACAGAAAGGATAGTTGGCAGATTCCGCACCTGCCTGTGTTATTGCATTAAATAAAGTGGATTTACCTACGTTAGGCAAACCAACTATACCAGCTGTTAAAGCCATTTATATTTCACTCCTTCAAGATAATTCGTACATATGGAAAAAGACTGGTCCACAAAAACAGACCATCCAATTACCTAAACCTTTCCCAATTATAGATTTCGCTTCCTAAAAAGACAAGTAAATCATTGTGATCGCAAAACTAGTTTCTTTCCAAAAAAAAAAGCATGATCACTCCTCATGCTTTTGTAGAACTTTTTTCATTTTCTTCGCGAATTCACGTCGAGGCAACATTACGCTATGACCGCAGCCTTCACATTTTATCCGGATATCCATACCAAGTCGAATTATTTTCCACTTATTTATTCCACAGGGATGTGGTTTTTTCATTTCCACAATATCCTTAAGCGCAAATTCTTTTTCTTCCATACCCATGAGCCCCCTAATTTCTACGACTCGCTGCCATTATACGTGGATTTAATCCCACTTGAATCAAGAGCAGCACTTATTTCTTTCCTCAATATCCTACTGATTTCGACATGGCGCATAGGCTTTGTCTCCGCTGTAATCCGCAGGACGATTTCTTCAGGACTTATTGTTTCGATACCCAAAAATTCAGGTGCATTAACTAAGGCTTCATATTTGCCTTCCATACTGTTTAAACGATCAATCAGCAACTTTTCGGCAAGCTCCACAGATCCATCATTAGGTATCGTCACATCAACAACAGCCTTACTGTTCAAAATGGAGTAATTCGTAACTTGAATGATGCTGCCATTAGGTATGAAGTGCAATTCCCCTGCACTGGTTTTGATCTTCGTTGTACGAAGCCCAATCTCAATGACTTCCCCTTCAAAACTATTGATTTTAATATAATCTCCAACCGAGAATTGGTCTTCAAAAATCACGAAAAATCCTGTGATTATATCCTTGACCAAACTTTGAGCTCCAAACCCAATGGCCAAACCGATTACACCCGCACCAGCAAGTAATGGCATTACGTGAAGTCCGAAAATTTCCAAAATCATCATCAATGCGATGAAATTGATAACATAGGTAATGATATTTTCAAGCAACTTAATGAGTGTCGTTTCCCTGCGCTCTGAAACACGTATGGGACTTCTTAAACGAGCTTTGAAAAATTTATTTA
The DNA here is from genome assembly GCF_918698115.1 of Peribacillus sp. Bi96. Lineage (GTDB taxonomy): Bacteria > Bacillota > Bacilli > Bacillales > DSM-1321 > Peribacillus. The sequence goes on along the minus strand of NZ_CAKKLV010000025.1, from coordinate 23,635 downwards.
AAATGGTCTTTCCTATTGTAATAATAATACGTGATAACAACAGAACAAGGAAGATTTTAATAATCCCCTCGCCCACCAGCAGCCATATTTTTTCATCCAAAATCTCTTTAATAACGTCATCATAAATGCGATCCATCTTTTCCTCCTGCCCATTGCAAAATACTGCAAAACTTTAATATCTTCTCTTCTCTATGAAATTCCATATAGAGATATTCCTCTACCCCTCATGCTGTGAAATAACCATCATTAAGAGAACTTTTATCTATTTTATCAATAAATAAGGGTTTCTGTACAAAAAAAATATGGGTATATAGGTAAAAGAATTAGAAGTTTTTTCCCAGATAATCTAATAATCTATTAATAGAATGTATAAATGAAAGCAGTTGGTAGAGGTAGAAACATCAATCCATTCCCTTTCACCTGTTTGCATGCTCTACAAAAAATTCCCCGATCCATTACGTTAAATGCCGTATATTTTTTCCTTTTTATCCGTATACTGTAATACCGAATAAAGTAAAGGAGTTGAGCCGATGAATCTGAATTCTAGTCTATTTAATAATAAAAATAGAATGAGTCGCATCCTGCATGAAGATACGGATGCATCCAAACAAATTTCCCAGGAATTAATCAACCTTCTACCAACCGGAAAGCTTCAACCTATCGTCATTGTCTGTATAGGCACAGACCGTTCTACAGGCGATTCCCTCGGACCACTTGTCGGCACTCTGCTTAGTGAAAAAACTGAAAACAGCTCTTCTTCATTCCATGTTTATGGTACTCTAGATGACCCTATTCATGCGATGAATTTACAGGAAAAATTAAATGAGATAAAAAAGCTTCATACCAATCCCTTTATAATCGGAATTGATGCTTGTTTAGGGAAAATGAAAAGCGTCGGGATTGTTCAAATCGGCCAAGGACCAGTGAAACCCGGTGCTGGGGTCAATAAAGATCTTCCTTCCGTTGGTAATGCCCATATTACAGGAATCGTGAACGTAAGTGGGTTCATGGAGTTCATGGTCTTGCAAAACACTCGTCTTAATCTTGTTCTAAAAATGGCCAAAATCATCGCCGAGGGGATTTACGAAGCACAAAGTCTTTATCCAGCAAATCCTGCCATCACTCCTTTCACTTGGTCATTCAAGCAGGAAAAAACCCTTTGAAAGGGTAAACGGATTATAAAAAAAAGAAGGAAGGGAATATCCCTTCCTTCTTTCTTTTATACATAATACATAATAGTAACTAGAATGGCTGTAATCATTATGCCCGGAAGCAGATTAGCCACCCTTATTTTGGTGACACCAATAATATTCAAGCCAATTGCTAAAATCATGACTCCCCCAGTTGCCGTCATTTCCAATATGAAGGAATCCATTAATGCAGTCGGTATCATCGTATTGATTTGCCTTGAAAAGATCGCTATGAAGCCTTCATAAAGAATGATGGGTACTGCCGAAAAAAGTACACCGATGCCAAGCGTACTAGCGAGGACTAGTGCTGTAAAACCATCAATGATCGCTTTTGTTATCAAAACATCATGATCATTCCGGATACCACTATCCAGGGCACCGATAATGGCCATGGCTCCGATGCCAAATATGAGCGTAGCCGTTACGAAGCCCTGAGATATCGAAGTTCCTTCCTTTGCTTTCATCCTCCGCTCAATCCAATTCCCTAAGGAATTAAGCCTCGCCTCAAGATCCATCCATTCCCCAAGGACGGCCCCTCCAACCATACTTAAAATGACGATTAAGAACTGATCACTTTTAAATCCCATCTGCAAGCCTAAGACTATAACGGCTAAACCAATGCCACTCATGACCGTTTCTTTTATCTTTTCAGGTATATGTTGTAAAAACCTTCCCAAAATCGCACCGATTAAAATACAGGCACCATTTACCAAAGTCCCTAATAATACCATCTCAACCACCTAATTTTCTACAGAACACACTGCTGTTTTTCCTCAATTCTTTCATAAAGAGGGATTTAAGAGGAAAGGTCCTCTTGATCGATCAAGCCCAAAATTCTCTCTAAATCTTCTTTTGAAAAGAATTCGATTTCTATTTTCCCTTTTTTCTTGCTTTGTTTTATCGTTACACTCGTTCCTAGTCTTTCACGTAGACTTGATTCCCGTTGCTTTATGAAAATATCTTTTTTCTCTTGTTTCTTAGGTTTGGTTTCACGTGAAACAGTATCATTCAATTGATGTATATATCGCTCTAGCTGTCTGACATTCATTCCTTCTTTGAGGATCTTATCCACTACTGGATTAAGCAACTCTTTTTTCTTTAAACCTAGTAATGCACGGCCATGCCCCATGGAAATTTTGCCTTCAGAGATGTAACTCCTTATCCCTTCAGGCAAAGAGAGTAATCGAACATAGTTCGCAATATGTGGTCGGCTTTTACCTAACCGGCTGGCCAACTGTTCTTGTGTGAAATCCAATTTTTCTAGCAAAGTTTGATAAGCTGCCGCTTCCTCAATCGGATTTAAATCTTCCCGTTGCAGGTTTTCCAAAATAGCCAGTTCCATCATTTGCTGTTCATTCAATTCCCTTACCACAACCGGAACTGTCTTTAAACCAGCTTCGTTCGCAGCGCGATAACGCCTCTCTCCAGCCACGATTTCAAAACCCTTAATACTTTTCCGGGCAATAATCGGCTGTAATATCCCGTGTTCCATGATCGATTGCTTTAATTCTTCTATAGCTTCAAGTCGGAAGCTTTTTCTGGGCTGATAAGGATTTGGCCTTAATTCCCTTATTTTGATTTCCCGCACGATTTCATCTTTACTGATCTCACCATTGTTGAAAATTGCGTTAAGTCCTTTGCCAAGTCCTTTAGCCATTTGATACCACTTCCTTTGCCAGTTCTAGATAGACCTCCGCTCCTCTTGACTTTGGATCATATATAATTATTGGTTCTCCATGGCTCGGTGCTTCACTCAATCGGACATTGCGGGGAATGATGGTTTGATACACTTTATCCTGAAAGTATTTTTTGACTTCCTCTATAACCTGGAGACCTAAATTTGTTCTGGCATCCAACATCGTCAATAGCACACCTTCAATTTTCAAATCATGGTTCAAATGCTTTTGGACGAGACGGACCGTATTTAATAATTGACTCAAGCCCTCCAATGCATAGTATTCACATTGTACAGGGATCAAAACGGCATCAGCCGCTGTTAATGCATTCAGCGTAAGCAATCCTAATGATGGAGGACAGTCGATTACAATGTAATCATATCGACTTTGCACCTCTTCCAATGCCCTTTTTAATCGGACTTCCCTTGAAATGGTTGGTACCAGTTCGATTTCCGCACCTGCAAGTTGAATTGTCGCAGGTATAACATATAAGTTTTCAACCTTTGTTTCCAAGATAACGGTACTGGCTTCAACATCATCGACCAATACATCATAAATACATTGTTCCACATCCGCTTTATCAATACCTGCACCGCTTGTCGCATTTCCCTGCGGATCAATATCGACCATTAAGACTTTCTGTCCTATGTATGCAAGACAAGCACTTAAACTGACAGAAGTTGTCGTTTTTCCAACACCGCCTTTTTGATTGGCAATGGCGAGAATCTTACCCACGAATTCACCTGCTTTCAACTATATTCATAACGTTATATTTAATCAATTTTACTGTAAATTCATTTATTTTCTTTCTATTTTATCATGAATGCTACAGGAAGAAATCGTTTTCTTAAATTCCTCCTGATATTTGAAATTTAGCTAAACCTTACAAAAATCCCTAAAAAATTGCACCACTTTTCACGTAACAGATGCTAGTGTTATCTAGAAAATAAAAAAAAGCTTGGTAATCGGAGACTACCAAGCGGGGCTAAGGATAGAGGATCAAGTTTTTTTCTTGGGTATTTTAATCGTGAATTGATAATACTCCTCGAATTCTTCTTCCTCTGCATCCAGATTTATTCCATTGTCTGTAACCATACTGAGTGATTGACGTATCGTATTTACGGCAATTCTCATATCTTTACTAAACGCCTTTCGCTTAGGTTTCGGCTTTTGAACCGTACCCGTTAAGAGCTTGACGACCTGCTCTTCTGTTTGCTTGACGTTTAACCCTTTTTCGATGACTTCCGAAAGTAGTTTAATCTGCTTTTCAGGACTTTTTAATGGTATCAACGAGCGGGCATGGCGTTCCGTAATTTGCTTTTGAAGAAGTGCATCTTGAACTTCCTGGGGCAGCTTAAGCAGCCGAAGCTTATTCGCAACGGTAGATTGTCCTATTCCCAGTCTTTGTGCCAAGGCTTCTTGGGTTAAACTATGCAACTCCAATAGTTTACCGTAAGCCAATGCTTCTTCAATCGGTGTAAGCTCTTCACGCTGAAGGTTTTCTATCAGCGCAACGGAAGCCGTTTCTGTATCGGTGAAATCTTTAATAATTGCAGGTGCCAATTCCCAGCCCAGCTTTTGCATAGCCCGAAAACGGCGCTCACCTGCAATGATTTCATATTTTCCCTGTCCATAAGCCCTTACTACAATTGGCTGAATGATCCCGTGTGTATGAATCGTTTGAGCCAATTCCGCAATTTTATCGTCATTAAAAACGGTCCTTGGTTGAAATCGATTAGGCACAATATCAGAAATTGAAATTTTTCTAATCTCTTCATTATTATTGCTAGGTGTCTCCATCTCTAGTTGCTGTTCTTCTTTTTCGCCAAACCCAAAGAACCGCGAAAAAGGATGCTTCATCTTCCTACACCACCTTTTAAAACTCCCAAATAACATATTCTCTATTTAAAGGACAAGTCCTGCATACATTTCCCGACATGGTTATACAAATGGTCCTTCACTGTAAAAAACATGTCGACTGGCGTCATCAAGGCAATAATGAGGATGAGACGGCCAGTAATTACATATCTCAGCCGGCTTGCCCAAGATTATTTCCCTGAAAACAAAAAGAAAAATCGCCGACCTTCTAGCCCTGCTTTGAAAACCTGGCACACGATTGATATTGCACCTGAAAAATTGCCTTCATGTTTGCTTAATATGATTAATGAATAAAGTCATACCTTTATAGTAAAAGAAAATTAGGACAAGTACCAGCCAAATATATGAATCATCTACGTCCAATATGGAAACATCGAAGTAGTATATAGGTCATTCAATAGGCTGTTTATTCGGTGTCCCTGGTTTTCTTGGGTATTTTTTAGGCGTTTTCTTCACTTTTTTAACGGTAATGATGTTTCTTTCACTATTTTCCTCTGGCAATGTGAAGGGATGAATTTCTTCGATTTTTCCGCCTAACGTAAAAATGGCTTTCTTCCCTGTGTCCATTTCATCCTGTGCACTAGCCGCTTTCATGGCAATGAACGTCCCATCCGGTTTAACAAGCGGCAAACATAGTTCACTTAAAACGGACATCCTAGCTACCGCCCTTGCCATGACAATATCATAGGATTCGCGATGCTCCGGTTTTTGCGCGAAGGTTTCCGCCCGGTCATGATAGAAGGAAACACCCTTTAATTGCAATGAATCAGCAAGGTGATTCAAAAAAGAGATTCGCTTATTCAACGAATCCACAATCGATACGTGGATATCAGGGAAACAAATCTTCAATGGAATACTCGGAAACCCAGCGCCAGCCCCAACATCGCAAATCCGATAAGATTTGTTAAAATCGAAATAAAAGGCAGCACTGATTGAATCATAAAAATGCTTTAGATAAACTTCTTCTTTATTAGTAATGGCGGTCAAGTTCATCTTTTCGTTCCATTCCACCAATAAACGATAATATGTGTCAAACTGATCAAGCTGGTGAGGAGAAAGCTCAATTCCCTTCTCCTGCAGTGCTTGTTGGAACTGTTCTATATTCATGTTTTCTTCAATCCTTTTCGGGTATTTCCATTACTGAGATACTCGGGCTATCTTACCTTGTTCCAAATAAACAAGCAAAATGGAAACATCAGCTGGATTCACACCGGAAATTCTTGAAGCCTGAGCTACTGAAAGCGGGTGGACCAACTTTAATTTTTGACGTGCTTCCGTTGCTAGACCAGAAATTGCATCATAATCTATATTCTCTGGAATCTTTTTATTCTCCATTTTTTTCAGACGATCGACTTGTTGCAAGGATTTTTCAATATATCCTTCATACTTGATCTGGATTTCGACTTGTTCCGTCACTTCACCGCTCAGTTCGACATCACTTGGAGCCAACCTCTGAATATGGGAATAATCCATTTCAGGTCGTTTCAATAAATCAGACGCACGGATTCCATCCTTCAACTCACTGCCACCACTTGCAGTAATGACTTCTTGAACCTCTTTAGTTGGTTTGATGAAATTTGATTTCAGGCGCCCTTTTTCCATTTCAACCGCTTCTTTTTTCAAAAGGAAACGGTTATAGCGTTCTTCCTTGATCATTCCAATATTGAAACCAATTTCCGTTAACCTTAAATCGGCATTATCGTGACGCAATAATAAACGATATTCTGCACGTGATGTCAGCAATCGGTAAGGTTCATTCGTACCTTTGGTTACAAGGTCATCAATGAGTACACCAATATAGGCATCCGAACGGCTTAAAATCAGTTCTTCTTTACCTATCGCATTCAATCCTGCATTAATGCCGGCCATCAGCCCTTGTCCTGCAGCTTCTTCATAGCCGGACGTCCCGTTAATTTGGCCTGCTGTATACAAATTTTTGATTTTTTTCGTTTCTAGAGTAGGCCATAGCTGTGTAGGAACGATTGCATCATATTCAATTGCATATCCGGCACGCATCATTTCCGCCTTCTCGAGACCTGGGATCGTTTGAAGGATTTTTACTTGTACATCTTCTGGCAGACTTGTAGACAGCCCTTGTACATAAACTTCCTTTGTATTGCGACCCTCAGGTTCAAGGAAAATTTGATGGCGTGGTTTATCATTGAAACGGACGACCTTATCTTCTATTGATGGACAATAACGAGGTCCAGTTCCCTTTATCATTCCGGAATACATCGGTGAGCGGTGCAGATTATCATCAATGAGCTGGTGTGTACCCTCATTTGTGTACGTTAGCCAGCATGGTAATTGATCAGTGATGAACTTAGTGGTTTCATAAGAAAAAGCACGTGGTACTTCATCACCAGGCTGAATTTCCGTTTTGCTGTAATCTATGGATGAACTATTGACACGTGGTGGTGTTCCTGTTTTAAAACGAACCAAATCGAACCCTAATTGCTCCAAGTGTTCAGAAAGCCTGATGGAAGGCTGCTGATTATTTGGACCGCTTGAATATTTTAGTTCCCCTAAAATGATTTCACCACGTAAATAGGTACCCGTCGTGATTACGACAGTTTTCGCACGATATACTGCGCCTGTTTTAGTAATGACACCGGTACAAACATCATTTTCTACAATTAATTCCTCTACCATCCCTTGAATCAATGTCAAATTTTCTTGGTCTTCTATCGTCTTTTTCATTTCTTGTTGATAGAGAAATTTATCTGCCTGCGCACGCAATGCACGAACAGCCGGGCCTTTGGCAGTATTCAACATCCTCATTTGAATATGGGTCTTGTCGATGTTTTTCCCCATTTCACCGCCTAAAGCGTCGATTTCCCTAACGACTATACCTTTTGCCGGCCCGCCAACGGACGGATTACAAGGCATAAAGGCGACCATATCCAAGTTAATGGTGATCATCATCGTTTTAGCCCCAACTCTTGCAGCTGCAAGGCCTGCTTCACTACCAGCATGTCCAGCACCAATTACAATGACATCATAGCTACCTGCTTCGTATTGCATGTTCTTTTCCTCCTTTTACAATTATTTTCCTAAACAAAATTGTGAGAACAATTGGTTGATTAAATTATCCTGTACGCTTTCACCAATGATTTCTCCAAGGAGCTCCCATGCTTTCGTGAAATCAATTTGAACCAAATCAATTGGTGTACCCATTTCAATCGCTTCAACTGCATCTGAAATTGACTGTAATGCCTGTCCTAGCAAGGCTATATGCCTGGCATTGGACACATAGGTCAAGTCTCCCGTTTCTAAAGAACCTTCAAAAAATAAAGAAGCGATGGCCTTTTCCAATTCATCGACCCCTTTATCCTCAAGCAATGAAGTGGAAACAACTTTATGGGATGTTGAATTTTCTTTAACCTTAGCCAAATCAATTTTCTGTGGAAGATCGGTTTTATTGATAATAACGATAACATCCATTCCCTCGACAGCTTGGAATAGTTTCTCATCTTCAGCGGTAAAATCATCTGAATAGTTCAATACCAGTAATATTAGATCAGCCTCTTTCAATACCGCACGAGACCGTTCAACTCCAATTCGTTCAACGATATCTTCCGTTTCTCTAATTCCAGCTGTATCGACAAGCTTAAGCGGTACACCGCGAACATTGACATACTCCTCAATTACGTCACGTGTTGTACCAGGAATGTCAGTTACAATCGCTTTATTTTCATGGACTAAGCTGTTTAGTAAAGAAGACTTCCCGACATTCGGGCGTCCTATGATAACCGTTGCCAGTCCATCCCGCAGGATTTTCCCTTGCTGGGCTGTGTGAAGCAGTTTCTCTATTTCAGTCTTCACATAACTGCCTTTTTCCAAAAATAAACGATGCGTCATTTCTTCGACATCATCATATTCCGGATAATCTATGTTTACCTCGACTTGAGCGAGGGTCTGTAAAATTTCTTGACGCAGGTTTTGGATTAATTTCGAAAGCCGGCCCTCCATTTGACCTAATGCGACATTCATGGCTTTATCCGTTTTAGCCCTGATTAAATCCATAACGGCCTCTGCTTGAGAAAGATCGATCCTTCCATTCAAAAAAGCTCGTTTCGTAAATTCACCAGGTTCTGCTAAACGAGCTCCTTGTGAGAGAATAAGTTGTAATACCCGATTGACGGAAACGATTCCACCGTGACAATTTATTTCAACTACATCTTCTCTTGTAAATGTCTTTGGACCTTTCATGACCGAAACCATGACTTCCTCAATGATTTCACCTGTTTTAGGCTGGATAAGGTGGCCATAATGAATCGTATGTGAGTTCACTTCAAGCAATCCTTTTCTTCCTGGTCCTTTAAAGATCCTATCGGCTATTTCTATGGCCTCATCACCGCTGATTCTAACGATGGCGATTGCCCCTTCCCCTAAGGGCGTAGAGATAGCGGTGATTGTATCGAATTCCATGCTTTCACCTCTTATATATTGATGTTTCTATTTTTTTCTGATAATAAAAATCGTTGAATCCCTAAATAACTACAATACCACAGTATATTCATGAAAAAAAGTAGATACTCCTTCCTTTAAAGGGTTATCCACATGCATGAATTCCATATTCTGTAGTATTCATTTTAACTTATCCACATGTGAATAACAAATATGGACCGTTGCTCTTTCACCCATCTTATTGATCATGAGAATATTAATAAGACATATGTCAGTTTTTGTTGAAATAATCATTAATAAATTAATATTCGACAAACAATGGTATCCTGACATTAAAAAAAGAACCCCTGCTTTATAGCAGAAGGTTCATTTGAGTGGAGTAATGACTAAATGGCGATATGGTTCCGTTCCATTTGAAGTCGTTTTAATTTTTGGATAATGCAGGAGCGCATTATGGATGACCTTACGTTCATAGGATGGCATGGGCTCCAGTGAAATTGCTTTACCTGTTTTTATGGCTTTATTTGCCATTCTTTCAGCCAATTGGATTAACGTATCATTGCGTCGATTTCGATAATCTTCTGCATCTACTGTAATATTTAAAAACTGCTTCGAATAGCGATTTGCAACCAACTGCGTTAAATACTGAAGGGAATTCAGTGTTTGACCCCTTTTTCCAATTAATAATGCAATTTTATCACCCGTTAAATGGAATGTAACGTTCTTCCCTTTACGTTGGATATCAATTTCTGCATTAACTCCCATTTCCCTGCTGACATTTTTCAAAAATTCAAGTGTCTCTTCAATGGGATCGGCAGGCAATGTCACATGGACAATTGCCTTCCTTGCACCAAATAAACCAAAAAATCCTTTTTTTCCTTCGTCTTCAATTTCAATTTCCACACGATCTTTAGTGCTATTCAGTTGAGCTAAAGCTAAATTTACTGCTTCTTCGACAGATTGTCCTGTAGCAGTTACTTTTTTCACTTTTTCTTTGCCCCTCCCGCGTTTTCCGCAGCTGCTTTTCTAAGATCCGGACCTTTAATGAAATATGTTTGAACGATACCAAAAAGGTTACCTACTACCCAATATAGAGAAAGAGCAGCGGGAAAATTAATAGCAAAAACAACAATCATAACTGGCATGATGTAAAGCATCATCGTCATTTGTGCAGCCATTTGTGGATTGGAGTTCATTCCAGCCATGGACATCTTTTGCTGGATAAAAGTCGTGATACCAGCAACAACCGGTAAAATATAATAAGGATCCGGGGAACCTAAATCAAACCAAAGAAAACTATGTAAAGAGATTTCCTCCGTACGGCTGATGGCATGGTAAAATCCGATTAAAATCGGCATTTGCACCAATATTGGCAAACAACCCGCCAATGGATTCACTTTATATTTTGAAAATAGAGCCATTGTTTCTTGCTGTAGTTTTTGTTGAGTGGCAGCATCTTTTGAGCTGTATTTTGCTTGAAGTTCTTTCATTTCAGGCTGGATGGCCTGCATTGCTTTCGAGCTTTTAACCTGTTTGACCATAAGTGGAAGTAATGCTAAGCGAATGATTAAAGTAACACCGATGATTCCCAAACCATAGTTCGCCCCAAATGTTTCAGAAAGCCAAATGATCAAGGCTGATAATGGATAGACAATGTATGAATTCCAAAAACCTTCACTTTCCGCAGTAATAGGTTCTTTAATTTCCGTACACCCTGCTAACAGCATCATTATCGAAGCTAGTCCAATAATGAGTAATATTCGTTTTTTCAACCGTAATTTCCTCCTAACTGCAATCAATCTTTTTTGAAACAATTGTGAACTGTTCATTGGCGGAATTCAAGGAAATGTAATCCACTTTTTTCACAGTTCAATAGGAATTTTTTATGTCATCTTTTTCAAGTAACTACTGATTTAAAGGGGTGTTTATTGTCGATAAGGAGACTTTATTGTTTTTTCGTTTTAAAGTTTAGTGATTTAGAACGTTTCAGGACGTGGATCAAGCTGCTTTTCACCTGGAAAAAGTCCATCTCCGCCGCTGGTTTTCGAGCAATCACAATATAATCCTTACCCTCTTCTATATCATCTTTCAATTCCAAAAACGCTTGCCGTATGTATCTTTTAATTTGGTTCCTTACAACGGCGTTCCCGATTTTTTTACTGACGGAAAGACCAATCCGGAAATAATCTTGACCTGGCTTTTCAAGGACATAGACAACGAATTGCCGATTAGCAGAAGATTCACCTTTTTTAAACACAAGCTGAAATTCGTCCTCTTTCTTAATCCTTAACTTTTTTTTCATTTTTACACCTTCATTACATGAATTGAGTCTCAGTAAATCCCTTATTTTGCGAAAAAAGACCACTGAGACTTTTCAGTGGTCTATGCAGATAATACTTTTCTGCCCTTGCGGCGACGTGCAGCGATTACTCTACGTCCGTTTTTCGTGCTCATACGTGCACGGAAACCGTGAACTTTACTATGTTTGCGATTATTCGGTTGATAAGTTCTTTTCATTATATGACACCTCCCTGAGGAATAACAGTTAAAGACAGTCTTTACAATTATATAGATTGAGGTTTCTACTTGTCAACCTCATCCAAAAAAATATTTCTTTTTTATGCTCAATGTCCAGTAGGCCTTTTTTTACTACCTAGCCTATTGTAAATGATTTTTCTCCGAACTGATATAGAAATTTTTGGGGAGAAGGAAATTTCCATCAATTTTACCCATGAATACATATTTGTCGATCCCCTGATATCTCTCCTATTTCTACATGGAATTCGACAAAGTATAAAAACCTTAAGTCGGTTTTTAAATGTCCATCCGATTTATCAGCATAGGTTTTTGCGACTTAAATCACTTAAATGTCATTGGAAATAATTTTATTAATTCGAGCTATAACTATGACCTGTGGATAAAATTCGACATGTTTTTTTCTATCCACAACCCATTTCATGGACTTTTACACATAACAATAGCCTGTGGAAAAGTTTTTCCCACACGCTCGGTAAGTTGTGGATAAAGTTTTCTAACCCATTGCAAGACACCTGAATTTCTGATATTATATTTGTGTTTTCACTCTGAATAACTTTATCAACAGATAACGGTTATCCACAGACTGTGTATAACATGTGGATAGCTTATCCGACCTGTGTATATTAAATTGTCCACAGATGGTGGATATTGTCGAAAACCCTTTTTTCTTCTTTATTATATATTTCTCAAAATACCTGTTGATGAATAAACATTCAAATCTGCATCGACTTACTAGATGTAGTCTGTACAAATGTTGTACAGCGCAAGATATAGATATGGTTATAGGGACTTCACACTACACAACATAAAAATCCCTTATACAGCTCACCGAACCCTTGCTGTCAAAATTTATATAAAGACGGCAATCGATGAGTTTATTTGTGCCTATACATTTTAGTTACGTTTAATAAAAATATTTTGCAAAGGAGGGATAAGTTTGGATAACATCGATAGCCTTTGGAACCAGGCGCTCGGAAAAATCGAAAAAAAAATCAGTAAACCAAGCTTTGAAACATGGCTTAAATCAACTAAGGCTTATTTACTTCAAGGTGATACATTAACAGTCACCGCTCCCAATGAATTTGCCAGGGATTGGCTTGAAGAACGCTATTCCCATCTTATTTCTGATGTATTGTTTGAACTTACCGGTGAGGAATTGGAAGCAAAATTTATCATTCCCCCCAATCAAGAAGATGATGATTTTACCGTTCCTGTTCAGCCTAAAAAGATTAAAAAACAGGATAAAGAGCATGCTGCATTTCCACAGCACATGCTGAATGCAAAAAATACTTTTGATACATTTGTCATCGGCTCCGGCAATCGTTTTGCCCATGCCGCGTCTCTCGCTGTCGCAGAAGCTCCAGCCAAAGCCTATAATCCTTTATTCATATACGGAGGCGTTGGACTGGGTAAAACTCATTTAATGCATGCAATTGGGCATTATGTTCTTGAGCATAATCCGAATGCCAAGGTCGTTTATTTATCGTCTGAAAAATTCACGAACGAATTTATCAACTCTATCCGAGATAATAAAGCTGGGGAATTCCGTGATAGATACAGAAGCGTAGATGTTTTATTAATTGATGATATTCAATTTCTGGCGGGAAAAGAACAAACTCAAGAAGAGTTTTTCCATACATTCAATGCATTACACGAAGAAAGCAAACAGATCGTCATCTCGAGTGACCGTCCACCAAAAGAGATCCCTACACTTGAAGATCGCCTCCGTTCAAGGTTTGAATGGGGTTTGATCACGGATATCACTCCTCCTGATCTAGAAACGCGGATTGCCATATTACGTAAAAAGGCGAAAGCTGAGGGGCTTGATATACCGAATGAAGTCATGCTCTATATTGCCAACCAAATCGATTCCAATATTCGTGAACTTGAAGGTGCACTTATTCGCGTCGTCGCTTATTCTTCATTAATCAATAAAGATATCAATGCAGATTTGGCAGCAGAAGCATTAAAAGACATCATCCCAAGCTCAAAACCTAAAATAATCACCATATTAGAAATCCAGAAAACAGTCGGTGAACATTATAGTGTCAAACTTGAGGATTTCAAGGCGAAAAAACGGACTAAATCCGTAGCCTTCCCAAGACAGATTGCGATGTATCTTTCCAGGGAATTAACGGACTCATCCCTGCCAAAGATAGGAGATGAATTTGGAGGTCGCGATCATACGACCGTTATTCATGCGCATGAAAAAATCTCTAAGCTCATGCAAACGGATACCCAGCTTCAACGTCAGGTTAAAGAAATCCAGGATCAGCTGAGGGTATAATCAATTCTGGATAATGTGTATAACTGACGACAACTTACACACAGTCTGTCCACAAGTGGATGGACTGTTTTTCCTTAGCTTGAAGGGACTTATCCACATATCAACAGGCCCTACTACTATTACTACTATCTTTTTTAATAAAAATTATTAATAAATATGCCTTTTTGGCAATAAAAAAATTGGAGGATGAAACATGAGATTTATAATCCAAAGAGATCGATTAGTTCATAGTGTCCAAGAAGTAATGAAAGCAGTCACATCAAGAACCACGATCCCGATTCTAACGGGGATAAAAATAAGCGTTACTAGTGAGGGTGTCACTTTAACAGGAAGTGATTCCGATATCTCGATCCAATCTTTCATTCCAGCCGAAGTAGACGGAGATGAGATTGTTGAAGTGAAAAAAAGTGGCGGTATTGTATTGAATGCCCGTTTCTTCAGTGAAATTGTCAAAAAGTTACCGATGGATACTGTAGAAATTGAAGTTGAAAACAACTTTCAAACGATTATCCGCTCAGGTAAAGCTGAATTTAATCTAAACGGTTTGGATCCTGAAGAGTATCCACATCTTCCAATCATTGAAGAAGAAAATATTTTCAAACTTCCAACGGACCTATTAAAGACCCTTATTCGTCAAACTGGTTTTGCAGTGTCCACGTCAGAAACACGCCCCATCTTAACAGGTGTAAACTTAAAGGTTCAAGATGATGAGTTGACCTGTATTGCAACAGATAGTCATAGACTGGCAATGAGAACTGCAAAAATAGAAAATAAAATTACAGGGACCTATAGCGTTGTTATCCCTGGTAAAAGTTTGAATGAGTTGAGTAAAATCCTTGATGATACAAACGAACTCATAGAAATCGTCATTACCGATAATCAAGTCCTTTTCAAGGCTGAAAATTTATTATTCTTCTCACGATTACTTGAAGGGAATTATCCTGATACGTCCCGCTTGATCCCTTCAGATAGCAAAACGGATGTAACGGTTCATACAAAAGATTTTCTTCAAGCGATCGACAGGGCTTCTTTATTGGCGAGGGAAGGAAGAAATAATGTCGTCAAATTGACAACCCTGGAAGGCCGTATAATCGAGGTCTCTTCCAATACTCCTGAAATTGGTAAAGTAATTGAAGAGGTTCAAGCAGAGGCCATTGAAGGGGAAGATCTGAAAATTTCATTCAGTGCCAAATTTGTAATGGATGCTTTAAAGGCATTGGAAGGTTCAGATATCAAAATTAATTTTACAGGTGCAATGCGTCCGTTTGTCATTCGCCCACTTCATGATGATTCCATGTTGCAATTAATTCTGCCAGTTAGAACTTATTAAGCTAAAATAATATTTCAAAAAAATTAAAGGCTTGTTCTGCAGGCCTTTAATTTTTTTATATTTGAACATACGAATTAAAAGGGTTTTCATGGATTTTTTAATGCTGTAAGGGACTTGGAAACGCTAAAAATAAGAGCGGAAAAAGCTATACTTTGTCTTAATGGGATTTATTTAGTAAAATGAAGTATTAAAGACTACTTGGAAATGAGTGAGGCATGAAATGGACTCCATAAAAATCAGCACAGAATATATCACACTGGGACAATTCTTGAAATTAGCGGATCTGATCCAAAGTGGCGGAATGGCGAAATGGTTCTTAAGTGAATACGAGGTATTCATTAACGGCGAATTAGATGTGAGAAGAGGCAGAAAATTAAGATCAGGTGATAAAATAGAGATTCCTGGATTTGGCGTCTTCACAATTACAAGCTAAAACATAAGGGAAGAGCGGAATATGTATATTGAAAATATAAGTTTGAGAAATTACCGCAACTATACCGAATTGAATCTGACTTTTGAAAATAAAGTCAATGTAATCCTTGGCGAAAATGCTCAAGGAAAAACAAATGTCATGGAATCCATTTTTGTTTTAGCAATGGCAAAATCTCATCGGACCTCAAATGATAAAGAACTTATTCGCTGGGATGAAGAGTATGCTAAAATAGAAGGAAGAGTTAGAAAGAGAAATACCTCAATACCACTTGAGCTGACCATTTCAAAAAAAGGGAAAAAGGCGAAGTGCAACCATATTGAACAAAGAAAGTTAAGTCAATATGTCGGAAATATGAATGTGGTCATGTTTGCGCCGGAGGATCTTAACCTTGTAAAGGGTAGCCCTGTAGTCAGACGCCGTTTTATAGATATGGAAATTGGCCAGGTTTCTCCCGTATACCTTCATGATATGAGCCAATATCATAAAATACTTCAACAAAGAAATCATTACTTAAAGCTTCTGCAGACCCGAAAACAAACGGATACGACGATGCTTGACGTGTTAACTGATCAATTCATTCAGTATGCAGCGAAAATTGTCGAAAGAAGATACGAGTTTCTTTTAAAGCTCCAGCAATGGGCAGAGCCGATTCACTCGGGGATCTCCAGAAATCTAGAAGTATTGAAAATCCAATATAAACCGTCGCTTGATGTATCAGAATCTATGGATTTGACGAAAATGATAGAAGTATACACAGAAAAATTTGATAAAATAAAAACAAGGGAAATTGAACGGGGTGTAACACTTGTAGGTCCTCATCGTGACGACCTGGTTTTTTTTGTGAATGAACGAGATGTTCAGACATATGGTTCACAAGGACAACAACGTACAACTGCCCTATCTTTAAAACTTGCCGAAATTGAGCTGATCCATGAAGAAATCGGCGAGTATCCCATTTTATTATTGGATGATGTGTTATCGGAACTTGACGATTTCCGTCAATCTCATTTACTGAATACGATACAAGGGAAAGTACAAACATTCGTGACGACACCCTCCGTTGATGGAATCGATCATCAAACCCTAAGAGAAGCGTCCACCTTTTATGTTAGTCAAGGAAGTATAAAAAAGGTTAAATGATGAGGTGAATGTATGTATCTCCATATTGGTGAAGACATTCTTGTGAAAACGGACGATGTCATAGCCATTTTAGATAAGAAGCTGCTCCAGGCCTCTCCAATCATGAGTGAATTCTTGGAGAAAAAGTCTGATGTAACTTCCCATTTAGCAAAAAACTCGGTTAAATCGATTGTAGTGACGGATAAACAGGTCTATTATTCACCGCTTGCGTCGTCCACTTTGAAAAAGCGTTCACTGCAGCCTTCGTTATTAATCGATGATATAGATATTCTTTGAAATTAAGCGGTAACGCTTTAATTACTCCAGAAAAATTGATAAATGCCAAAAGAAAAGTGTAGGTGATACGTATGACAATGGAACAAAAAGAAGTACAAGCTCAGGCATACGATGAGAATCAGATACAGGTTTTAGAAGGCTTAGAAGCAGTTCGTAAACGTCCGGGGATGTATATCGGTACGACCTCTGCAAAAGGACTTCACCATCTTGTTTGGGAAATTGTCGATAATAGTATCGATGAGGCACTAGCAGGTTTCTGTACGGAAATCAAAGTGACAATCGAAGAAGACAATAGCATAACCGTAGTGGATAATGGCCGGGGAATTCCAGTCGGTATCCATGAAAAAATGGGACGGCCAGCAGTTGAAGTGATCATGACGGTCCTTCATGCGGGCGGTAAATTTGGCGGCGGGGGCTACAAGGTTTCCGGTGGTCTGCACGGTGTGGGTGCTTCAGTAGTTAATGCCTTATCCACGGTATTGGAAGTTTATGTCCATCTTAATGGCAAAATCCATTATCAGCAATTTAACCGCGGTATCCCTAAAGAAGATTTGAAAATTATCGGGGAAACCGATCATACCGGAACGACTGTACACTTCATTCCTGATAGTGAAATCTTCACGGATACCTTGGAATATGATTTCGATACATTAGCCACACGAATACGTGAGCTTGCATTTTTGAATAAAGGCTTGAAACTGATCATTGAAGATAAACGTGAGGAAGAAGAGAAAGTCAGGGATTTCCACTATGAGGGCGGTATCAAATCTTATGTTGAGCATTTGAATCGTTCTAAAGAGGTATTGCATGAGGAACCGATTTTCATGGAAGGCGAGAAAGATGGAATTTCTGTTGAATTGGCACTCCAATATAACGACAGCTATATCAGCAATGTCTTTTCTTTTGCCAATAATATTCATACCTATGAAGGCGGTACACATGAATCAGGATTCAAGACTGCTTTAACCCGTGTCATCAATGATTATGCACGGAAAAATGGTCTTTTAAAAGAAGCTGATTCCAACTTCTCAGGTGAAGATGTCCGGGAAGGTTTAACGGCAATCATTTCGATTAAGCATCCTGATCCACAATTTGAAGGTCAGACAAAAACCAAACTCGGAAACTCCGAAGTAAGAACGGTTACTGATTCCGTTCTTTCTGAACGACTTGATTCCTTCTTATACGAAAATCCTGCCGTGGCCCGGAAAATTGTAGATAAAGGGCAAATGGCAGCGAGAGCCCGTATGGCAGCGAAGAAAGCACGTGAATTGACTCGAAGGAAAAGTGCTTTGGAAGTATCCAATCTTCCAGGGAAATTGGCGGATTGTTCTTCCAAGGACCCGGGTATCAGTGAATTGTACATCGTTGAAGGAAACTCGGCGGGAGGCTCGGCCAAGCAAGGACGGGACCGCCATTTCCAAGCCATTTTGCCGCTAAGGGGTAAAATCCTGAATGTAGAAAAAGCAAGATTGGATAGAATCCTTCATAACGAAGAAATAGGTACGATCATTACAGCACTTGGAACAGGCATTGGTGATGAATTCAATATTGAAAAGGCTAGATACCATAAAATTGTCATCATGACCGATGCGGATGTGGATGGTGCCCATATCAGAACACTGATGTTGACATTCTTCTACCGATATATGCGAAAAATTATCGAGTACGGATATATATATATTGCTCAGCCGCCGCTTTTCAAAATCCAACAAGGGAAAAAAGTGGATTATGCCTATAATGATCGCCAGCTTGACGAAATCATAGCAAGTTTGCCAAGTACTCCAAAGCCTAACCTGCAGCGTTATAAAGGGCTAGGGGAAATGAATCCAGAGCAATTGTGGGAAACGACCATGAACCCTGATACGAGAACCCTGCTCCAAGTGAGTTTGAAAGATGCTGCTGAGGCGGACGAAACTTTCGAGATGTTGATGGGCGATAAGGTAGAACCACGACGTAACTTCATCGAAGAAAATGCAATTTATGTAAAAAATCTCGATATCTGATTTTTTGACAGGATGCTTTTTACATCCTGTTCTTTACATAGTGAACGAACAGTTAAAACTAAATGAGATATAAGCTTTTTATAGGAGGTTGGCTCCATGTCAGAAAATGAAAGATCAGGTGTAAAAGAAATAAATATAAGCACCGAGATGCGGACATCCTTTTTGGATTATGCGATGAGCGTTATCGTGTCTCGGGCTTTGCCTGATGTAAGGGACGGTTTAAAACCGGTACACCGAAGAATTCTTTATGCAATGAATGATCTTGGAATGACTTCGGATAAACCATTTAAAAAATCTGCCCGTATTGTCGGGGAAGTAATCGGTAAATATCACCCGCATGGTGATTCAGCTGTATATGAAACGATGGTACGGATGGCGCAGCCTTTTAACTATCGCTATATGCTTGTCGATGGCCATGGAAATTTCGGTTCAGTCGATGGAGACCAAGCTGCCGCAATGAGGTACACAGAAGCAAGAATGTCGAAGATTTCGATGGAATTGCTTCGCGATTTAAATAAAGATACGGTTAATTTCCAAGATAACTATGATGGTTCAGAAAGAGAACCAGCCGTTATGCCAGCCCGTTTTCCCAACTTGTTAGTGAATGGATCATCTGGTATAGCAGTAGGGATGGCAACCAATATTCCCCCCCATCAATTAGGTGAGGTAATTGACGGCGTATTGGCTATAAGCAAGAATCCGGATATTACAATTCCAGAGTTGATGGAATTCATTCCAGGCCCTGATTTTCCGACAGCCGGTTTAATTTTAGGCCGAAGTGGCATTAGAAAGGCCTATGAAACTGGAAAAGGTTCAATCATTCAACGTGCGAGGGTGGAGATTGAAGAGAAACCTAATGGAAAACAGGTCATCCTTGTTAAAGAGATTCCTTATCAAGTGAATAAAGCAAGATTGATTGAAAAAATTGCAGAACTTGCTCGAGATAAGAAAATCGAAGGCATTACCGACTTACGGGATGAATCGGATCGCAACGGCATGCGTATTGTCATGGAGCTTCGAAAGGATGTTAATGCAAATGTCCTTTTGAACAACCTGTATAAGCATACCGCCATGCAGACAACCTTTGGAATCAATCTGCTTGCTTTGGTGGACGGTCAGCCTAAAGTATTGAATTTAAAACAATGCCTACACTACTACCTAGAGCATCAGCAGATAGTCATACGGCGCCGGACGGAATTTGAATTACGGAAAGCGGAAGCGCGTGCCCATATTTTAGAAGGTTTGCGCATTGCACTTGATAATTTGGATGCGGTCATTTCGTTAATCCGTAGTTCCCAAACTACTGAAATTGCCCGTGAAGGGTTAATGACACAATTTTCACTTTCTGAAAAACAAGCGCAAGCTATCCTGGATATGCGTTTACAACGCTTGACTGGTCTGGAACGTGAAAAAATTGAAGATGAATACCAGGCATTAATGGCCATAATTGCAGAGTATAAAGCCATTCTTGCTGATGAGGAAAAGGTTCTTGAAATCATTCGTGAGGAGCTTCTTGAAATTAAAGAACGTTTTAATGATAAAAGAAGAACTGAAATCACATTAGCCGGCTTTGAAAGCCTGGAAGATGAGGATTTAATCCCAGAGGAAAACATAATCGTGACACTTACCCACAATGGTTATATTAAACGTTTGCCTGCTACCACGTACCGCAGTCAAAAACGCGGTGGGCGAGGGATACAGGGTATGGGTACGAACACAGATGACTTTGTCGGTCACCTGTTAACCACTTCAACTCATGACACTCTTTTATTCTTCACTAACAAAGGTAAAGTCTATCGCTCCAAAGGATATGAAATACCTGAATATGGTAGGACGGCAAAAGGATTGCCGCTTATCAACTTGTTGGAAGTCGATAAAGGTGAGTGGGTCAATGCAATCATACCGGTGAAGGAATTTGCCGACGATTGGTATTTATTCTTCACGACCAGACATGGGATATCGAAGCGTACACCTCTTTCATCTTTTGCAAATATCCGTAATAATGGCCTAATTGCTTTAGGCTTACGTGAAGATGATGAATTGATTTCTGTCCGTCTTACGAATGGGGAGAAACAGATTATAATCGGAACGAAAGACGGGATGATGATTCGCTTCCCTGAGACGGATGTACGGACAATGGGACGTACTGCAGCGGGAGTGAAAGGGATTTCCTTACGGGCGGATGATGAAGTAGTCGGTATGGAAATACTCGAAGATGATGAAGAAGTGCTGATTGTTACGAAAAATGGCTATGGTAAACGGACCTCTGCGGAGGAATACCGTATACAAAGCCGCGGAGGCAAAGGGATAAAGACATGTAATGTAACGGAGAAAAACGGTAAACTTATTGCCGTGAAAACCGTTACAGGTGTTGATGAAGATTTGATGCTGATTACTGCTGCTGGTGTATTGATCCGAATGGAAGTCGAAGGCATTTCTAAGACCGGCCGTAATACACAGGGTGTTAAGCTCATTCGTCTTGAATCAGCAGACAATGAATATGTTTCGACGGTTGCCATCGTTGGAAGAGAAGAAGAAGAAGAAGAAATAGAAATAGATAGAGATTTAGAGCAGGGCCAAACAACAATAGATCCAGAATCTAATTCTGAACCTACTGTGATGAACGAAAACGAGGAAATTGATAAAGATACGGAAGAATAAATTCATCCATGAAAAGACCTAGCAATAATGCTGGGTCTTTTTTTCTTTCGTTTTTAGACACAGGTAATAAGTAAATAGTCCTGATGCATCTTTGTTATTTTTTAAAAAATCTTTCCTAAAATTGATTTTTATGGGTGTTTAACCCTAAAAAAAGATAGTTATTACCATGTTTTTTAAGTAAAATGTATTCATTAAAACTACTGAGGTGAAACGTTTTGCTAGTAAAAACTCGCTATTTAATTGAAGGCTGCATACTTTCATTCATGATTAGAGGTCTCTCGGACCGTCCAATCATGAATGAAAAAACAATATTGACCAAGGAGTTAATTGAGGCTTTACAAGCATTTTTAATAATGGAGGTAAGCGTTGATAGAACCTTGATTGATGGAAAAAAAATTTTACCGAAAGAAGTGATAGATCCCGAATTGGATGAAATGGAAGAGTTTTCGGATTTTACGGATTTGTATCTTAAATCAGTACAAACCTATAAGCGGTTATTTAAAAATTGGCAAGCAGGCAGTAGAGTGGAAGTAGCCATGATTCGTTTAATCGTGATTCCTCTAGTGGATAAAGCTTTAGAGGAACCAGGCAACATATTAATGCTACACCACTATTGCAATAAAGAAGACTATTTGTTTCACCATGCCATTTCAATTGGATTGATAGGAGCGTATATTGCTTCTAAGATGAAATGCAATAGGGCGGATGTCTATCAGGTAGCTATCGGCGGTTGTCTGGCAGACTGTGGGATGGCAAAGCTGCCACCAAGGTTATTAACTAAAACCGAAAGTCTGACTGTCGAGGATTATGAGGAGATTCACAATCATCCTATTTTCAGTTACAAAATGATAAAAGATAGTTCCATCATAAAGGATAGTGTGAAGACAGCCATTCTAGAACACCATGGAAGGTTGGATGGAACAGGTTATCCCAAAAGCTTGAAAACAAAGCCCATGAGCTTATTCTCAAAAATCATAGCTGTTGCAGATGTCTTTCATGCCATGACTTCCGAAAGGACGTATAGAAAGAAACAGTCACCATTTAAAGTATTAGAAATGATTTTACATGATGGCTTCGGTAAATTTGATATGAAGTAGTGAAGACCTTGTTATCGAGCTTCGCTAATTTTTCCATAGGAAGCAGAGTCAAGCTGAACAATGGATTTATTGCAGAAATCATCTTTATTGATGCCAGCTCGCAAACAAGACCGGTCATCAAGATAAAAGATAGTGATCAAATAATCAATTTAGGGATAAACCGGGAATTATATATTGAAGAAATACTCTAATGATTAAGAAAAAGTTTACTCCTAAATAGATAAGCTTTTTCTTCTTATTAGGATAACAGCCGATATTTTATTAGCTATGATTCATGTATTTTATTTATTTTAAAATAACTCTTGCTTTTGTTTCCGATACTAGATATAATAACTAAGTCGACAGCGAAAGAAAAAAGTTGTTGACAAAAAATAATATAGTTGATATATTATTAAAGTCGTTTCTAAGCGAACGATAACAAATTGCTCTTTGAAAACTGAACAAAACAAAGCGCCAACGTTAAATTTTAAGTGAGCACACACTATTAAAAAAGCAAATGAGCAAGTCAAACATTTCTTCGGAGAGTTTGATCCTGGCTCAGGACGAACGCTGGCGGCGTGCCTAATACATGCAAGTCGAGCGAATCGATGGGAGCTTGCTCCCTGAGATTAGCGGCGGACGGGTGAGTAACACGTGGGCAACCTGCCTATAAGACTGGGATAACTTCGGGAAACCGGAGCTAATACCGGATACGTTCTTTTCTCGCATGAGAGAAG
>NZ_CAKKLV010000024.1 GCF_918698115.1 Peribacillus sp. Bi96 | reverse complement strand
GTTCTGCGGGCGTTGTTCCCGGTACGTTATTTGCCGTAAAAGAAAAATTAAACCCGACGCGAGCAGAGATGATTGAATTTCTTTTCACTTCCGCTGCCTTCGGGTTCGTGGTTGCAAACAATGCTTCCATTTCTGGAGCGGCTGGTGGCTGCCAAGCAGAAGTGGGCTCGGCAAGCGGGATGGCCGCAGCTGCGATTGTGGAACTGGCCGGCGGTACACCAAGCCAAGCCGCAGAAGCGATGGCAATCACATTGAAAAATATGCTTGGATTGGTTTGTGATCCAGTGGCTGGATTGGTTGAAGTTCCTTGCGTGAAACGTAACGCAATGGGTGCATCCAACGCAATAACGGCAGCTGATATGGCACTTGCAGGAATTACGAGCCGCATTCCATGTGACGAAGTGATCGATGCCATGTATAAAATAGGATTGACCATGCCAGTTGCGCTTCGCGAAACGGCAGAGGGCGGCCTGGCTGCCACTCCTACGGGGCGTAGATTGGCAAAGGAAATATTCGGTTCATATAAATAAACATTCAGTCCCATTAACAACAGATTTGTTAATGGGATTTTTAATTTGCATGTAATGTGAAGTTGAAGTTGAAAAGGAAAATAGAGGAAATAAGAGGGATTTGGCGTTTCCGTACTGGGAGAGAAGTACAATCGGTCTGTAGTCTGAATTATCAGTTAATATGGAGCCATAGCCACTTTGTAACTTATTATTTTCAATGATAAGATGAGTACGGAATTCAATATGGGAAGGATTGATGCTTCATTAATTTTCTCGATCTAACGTACACGTCGGCAATGGAAAAAGCAATGTTTCAAGCTCATGGGATCGGCTATGCACTATATGCTCAAAAACTGGAGCAACGGATAATGGTTGAACAAGGACGGGAACAGGATCATTTACAAGGCAGGCGTATATCAGAGGGGATGAGGGCCAATCTTTTTTTGAGGAATGAATCTTGATTTACGAAATCAGATAACTTAAAACGGAAAAATCATAAACCATAAACAAAAGAGAGGGTAATCTTAAGGATTGCTCTTTTTTGTCTTGATGTCACCCTAAATAAACCTAAGAACCATGTAATTCTGTTAAAAAGAAGGAAACAACCATTTTTCAATTGAATGTACGTGGAATGAGTGGAGGTTGATTTTGTTGGAGAAAAGAGCATTAAGGGTATCAGCATTACCTGAATACGAAGAAGAAATTGGACGGTGGTTATGGTGTTTGGAAGATGTTCGCCGTACGCTTATAACGGAATTAACGGGAATCAGCCAAAATATACTTGATACGAAAATGGATGAAAGGCAAACGATTGGCTCGTTGTTATATCACATTGCGTTGGTTGAAGCAGATTGGTTATACGAAGAGGTACTTGTTACGGAATGGGATTCGGAAATACTCGCTTTGTTTCCATTAGAAAGCCGTTCTGAAGAGGGTGCCCTAACTCACATCGAAGGACAAACTTTGGAAGAACATTTTGACCGCCTGAATAAGGTGCGTGAAGTATTTCTTTCAACCTTTCGTTCAATGGATCTAAATGATTGGCGTGAACCAAGGGTGCTTGAAAGATATGACGTCACACCTGAGTGGGTCGTTTACCATTTGCTTGAACATGAATCACATCATCGGGGGCAGATTTTTCAACTGCTGAAGAAGTTACGGAATGAAATAAAAAGATACTGATAAGGGACCTTTTATATTTTGCAAAAGCCAAAGTAAGTAAGCCTGATGGTATGTGCTTTAAAAAGTCGAGTGCAATCACAAATTGAATGCAAATACACTGTCCAACAGCGGAAAAATTCGATCTATTTCAGGAAAATCGTTCTACATAGGAAAAGTCCGTCCTAGTGGCAAAAAATCCGACCTACAGCGAAACAAAAAAAATCTGTCCAGGCATTTTTCCTGGACAGATTTTATATGCTGCTTTTTTTTTAATCTATTTGATGATTATGACCGAATTTCGAGCGTAAGATGCTGCTGGCATACCCTATGAATCCTCCAACAATAGCAGGGATAATCCACCCTAGCCCTGCCTCATACAAAGGCAGGATTGCATTAAAGAAATCATTAATGACTGAAATGTGAATTCCGGCTCCATTTAATCCATCAAATAAACTGACGATGAATGTTAAAAGTAAGCTTCCTTGATAAACTTCAGGTCTCCCATGAAATAAAGAATGAAAAAATGTCAAGAAAATCAATACAATGGCTAACGGGTAAATGGCCGTCATTACAGGGACGGAAATGGCGATTAATTGTGTTAGGCCAATATTCGCGATGATAGCACTGAAAATCGATAAACTAATAGCAATTGTTTTGTAAGGCAGGTTTGGCAATAGTTTATGGAAGTACGTCGAGCAGGATGTAATAAGTCCAACGCTCGTTGTTATACAAGCTACTGTAATCATCAATCCCAATAATATCCCGCCATACGCACCAAAGTAGTAATCCGAGACTTTGGCTAAAACTACACCTCCATTATCCAAGTGACCAAGTTTTCCTACACTGGAAGCACCCATATAAGAAAGAGCTGTATAAATGGTTGCAAGGATAATGGCAGCAATGGCTGTTGCTTTTCCACAAACAATCATTATTTGTTTTTTTGTTTTAGCACCTTTTTCTTTAATGGCATTAATGATAATGATGCCAAAAACAAAAGAGGCTAGTGTGTCCATTGTTAAATAACCTTCTTTAAACCCATTAAAAAAGGGTTGAATGGTATAGTTCTTAACTGGAACTTGAAAATCCCCAATTGGATGAAGAAAAGCTACCACCACTAGGATTCCAATGAACGTTAACTTGATAGGTGTCAAAACTTTCCCCACAATTTCGACAATTTTCGCAGGATTGAGCGAAAGAAGACACGCAGTTGTAAAAAAGATGATGGTGAAAATAAGCAAAGGAAGCGGTCCGGAATTTTCGGGCAAGAATGGTTTTACACCTATCTCAAACGAAACGTTTCCTGTTCTAGGCATTGCAAATAATGGACCAATGGCTAAATAAAGAATGGTTGTGAATACAATTCCAAAGACTGGATGAACGCGGCTTGCTAAAGATTGTAAATCATCTTTACCTGAAAAGCCAAGTGCCAATACACCAAGTAACGGTAATCCAACCCCTGTTACTAAAAACCCAGCATTAGCAATCCAGATATTCGTTCCGGCTGATTGACCAAGCATCGGAGGGAAAATTAAATTTCCTGCCCCAAAGAATAGCGCGAATAACATGAAACCAATCACTACTATAAATGAAGATGGTACTTTATTAGACAAATTATAACCTCCATAAACCCAAAATTTACTATTGTGTAAAATTATTAAATTTTCTAAAAATTATACACAAACAAATATTTAAGACCGTATCGTATTATATCTAAATAAAATTGATATTTCAATATATTTTTTAAATTTTATTCTTTACCTTTATGACCAGATCCTCCATTTCCATCTTTCCTTATCTTATTTTGGACATCTATAAGCAACTCATACCATTAAGTTGGAATCGATGTTGAAAGATATAAGCAAAGACTTAGAATGGCAAGGGAATGTATTGGCATTGAGGGAATGAACATAAAAAATCCTTAGCTGATTGTTTTTATTTGTATGGTTTACAGGAGCACGGGGAGGAAATAGAAGGGAGACGAGAGGAAGACGCAGAAAAATTATTTAACATACAAAACGGCATTTAATGTGTTTGACGAGAATTCATCTAAAATATATAAGAAAGATGGAGAGCTTTGGATAACCACCTTAAATAATGAATGAAAAAAATCACGCGTGATTGGAGTAGAGGGGTGAAAATTAACGGCTTGGAAGGCGGGCTTTAATGAATTTTTTTTAGGATGCAACTTTTTTTCTTGCATTTCAAGGTCATCATTTAGGTGATTTCACATAAATTAAAACGATATTATTAAGTCATTCGCGAACTTGTTAAGCAAATGACAGCACACCATCACCACCGGGAAGAGGTCATATTTCCAATTCAAAGGGTACGCTACTGTCTTAAATCAATGGAGGTATGAGTATGATAAATTTTAAGTTTTTTCATGGGATCGTCACCATGATTAGTGATTTTGCCGTAGGGCAAAACGGTGAAGGAGAAGGCTGTTATAAATTAGTATCTGTAGAAAGCGGAGGAGCATTAGTGAATTTCGTTGTATCACCTACAACTTATTTTGTAGACCATGTAATCGTGTCAGTAGGGGATAGGGTAACTGGATATTATGATGGGAATGCACCAGTTCCGCTTATTTTCCCACCACAATATCGAGCACTTGTCATGGTAAGGGATAGTTCATATCAGAATGTGAAAGTGGATTACTTTAACAGTCAGTTGGAGAGCAGTGATGGCCAATTACGTTTAAATATATCCTCATATACTCAAATCGTCTTAACAAATGGTCAACCCTTTTCAAGAAACCCTGATAATCGAAATCTAATTGTCATCTATGGGCCTGCTACAAAAAGCATCCCCTCCCAAACCACACCCTATCGAATAATAGTTTGGTGTTAAAGGTTATTATAGTTGACGTTAAAGAGCCGATGATTGCGCTTCTTGAAAAAGGGGTGCCTTTTTTATTGCCTTCTCAAGGAAAATCCCTCAGCGTTATATATTGTAGTTATCTTAACTCAGAGAAAACTAAGAATAGATCACCAGCCACGGAAGATGGATTTTGAAATGTATCCAATTAATGATGGATATTTATGGTAAAATTTAAACCGTAAGAGGGATCCTAATGAAAAGGAGTATTTGAGAATTGTGTCGATGTTAATAAATCGTGTATAGTTCATTTCGTTTGCCAGGGACCCAACTTTCGTAACCTTTCGGGGGAGACTTATTAAAATGAAAAATCACAAGGGGGTGCGGGAATGTTTCCTATATTAGAAACTGAGCGGTTAGTTTTGAGAGAACTTATTGAATCTGACGCAATAGATATATTAAATTGTTTCTCTAATACAGATGTATTACGTTATTATGGACAAAATCCACTAATTAGTATAGATCAGGTGAAACAAATTGTCAGGAATTTTTCGAAAAATTATGATGAAAAAAGTGGTATTAAATGGGGGATTGAAAAGAAAGGTACAGAGGGTATTATCGGAACAATTGGGTTTCAAGAGTGGTCTCCTGAACATAGGAGAGCAGAAATAAGCTATGCACTTTTTCCTGAACATTGGGGCAATGGATATGCAACTGAAGCCGTTAGTAAAGTGATTTCCTATGGTTTTAATGATCTTGGTATAATGCGTATCGGAGCAGTTGTTTTTGTTGAAAATAAAGCATCTAATAAGTTGCTAACAAAATTAGGATTTGTAAATGAAGGAACTTTGAGAAATTATATGTATCAAAATGATGTTCCGTTCGATACTAATATTTATTCTTTGTTAAGGTGAAAAACATTGAGAAATATCTTATAGAATCAACAGGTTCTTGAGTTGCTTTGGCAGCTCTTTTTTCTTTTGGAGCGAAAGGGCAGGTTAGCTTCATGAGGAGAACAGTTCTTTCATGGCGCATAAGACACAAACTGTGCATTAAGGAAAAGCCTGAATATGGGCTTTTCCATAGTTATGTCCTGAATCGTTTGCATGAATAAATGAGTTTTTCCGTAGGTCCATCTTAATAATGTAAGGTGATAATGTTTCCATTTGAAAAAAGAGGTCCCGGTATGCTGCACCCTAAAATCAAATATGGATTTTGAGTTGTTTACTGAGACGTTGCATTTCCGAATTAATATAGGATTTGCTGTAATCACATCCGACAATAGCAACTATATTGCCGTCATCATCAATAATTGGTGCAAGGCTTGTTTTCCAATCACCGTACTTGTCTTCGTATATGGGAGTAACACCTGCTTTACCATTAAACGCCTGGTAAGCAACATTCATCATTTCTGGCGGACCGATGTATTCTTCCATTGGTTCAATTACAAAGCCTTTGTCTGCAACGAGGTGAATCAGACGTCCATCCTCCGTCATGCTAAAGATAAAGACCCATTCAATGACGCCTTCCTTTTCTTGAATAATGGTAAGCTTTTGTTTCAATTTTTGTGAATAGGAATTTGAGCGGTTCATGTTTTTTTGTAGACTGATAACCTCCTCAGCGGGAATGATTGCTGCAGTCACAACGGCAATGGAACGGAGCCGTTTATTTATTTGTTCTTCTAAAATGGCCCGTTTATTCACTGGTGAAAGGCGAGCCTCTTCAATTTTATTACGTATTTTTTTATATTTTCTACTCATCGTTGGCTGGCTAACTTCCAATACCTTCGCCGCTAATTTTAATGATTTGTATTGTTCCATTGCCATGTTGATCAGTTGTTCCTCCACAAGGTCGAATGCTTCTTGCAACGGCATTAGAAAATCGATTACTGGTGTTGAGGTGGGTTTGGCCCCTTTTAGAGGCAAGACCTCTTTGACCATTGCAACATCCACTACCGGTTTTCCGCTTGTAATCGCAAGCCTTTCCACTATATTTTCAAGTTCGCGTACGTTACCGGGCCATTGGTGGATACATAGCATGTCAATGGCATCTGGAGTGAAAGCCACCTTCCTATTGTAAAGTGTATTGTACTTTTGTAAAAAAAATTGAACTAGATAGGGGATTTCATCTACACGATTCCTAAGCGGAGGAAGGTCGATCGGTACGACATGAAGACGATAATATAAGTCTTCTCGGAATTCCCCTTTTTTCACCATTTTTTCGAGAGATTTATTTGTCGCGGCGATCACTTGAATATCAACAGGGTGGGAGGTCGAACTACCAATTGGTGTGACAACGCGCTCCTGAAGGACACGAAGCAGTTTTACCTGTACGTTAAGCGGTAACTCGCCCACTTCATCTAAGAATAAGATACCCTTATGGGCAAGTGTGAATTTTCCCATGGCACCGCCTTTCCTTGCGCTGGTAAAAGCCCCTTCTACGTAGCCAAACAGTTCGCTTTCAATCAGGTTTTCCGGGATTGCGCCGCAATTGACAGGTATAAACGGTCCTTCGCTTCTGTTCCCCATATTATGTATGGCCCTGGCAGCCATTTCCTTTCCTACACCGGATTCCCCCAATAATAGGACTGTTGCACTGACATCACAAACCATTTGCATTTTATGAAGAACATCATGCATGGATTTACTATGGATTACAAATGGGAAAGATAGTTTTTTCGATTCCACCGATGGCCCGGATTGAATCCCTGAAGTATCTGGGTAAGAGTCTTTAATTTCTTTGTAAGCCCAAACCCATTTCCCTGATTCAATCGGGTATGCCGTCACCAGTATTTCGAAACCCTCCCATGTGGACTGCATGAAAGTTTTTTTTTCATTATGGCCCATTACCTCTTCTGCCAAGCTCATAGAAAATAAATCTTGTTCCACATCCTTGATAGAACCACCGGCACTAGCAGATTTGACTGTATGGAATAAGGAATTCCTTGTTCCGGTCGATTCCAGGATGGTGCCTTTTTTATCTGTAACAATAAGCTGATCGTAAATAGACAAGAGTGCAGAGGTGAAGTGATCCATTTATGTCTACCTGCCTTTCATTTAACTTTCTAGCTTCAATACTACAGAAATTTCATAATTGTTCAATAGTTTCAAAAATGAATATTCTTCCTATTAAAAACCCTGTAAGCAAAGTGTTTCTGATTGGCATGGTTATTGCAATAAAGTAAAGAGAAGGGACTAAAAAGCATGATTGCAAAGGAGGTAGAAGCAATTTTGAATAAAGAGAATCAGTTTCAACAGAATATCAATTCAGAAGATCCCTTTATTAAAAGTCTATATTCAGATTTGAATGAGCGGATCTATGCGTATGAACAGGAGGATGCTGTGAAAGTCGACAAAATGAAATGGAAGGATGCGACAGGCTCTATTTTTTTCATGATTTTAATCATCATCTACTTAGTCTATGTACTTGTTTAATGTAGTTTACTGTTACACCACCTAGAACATTAACAGCCTCATTTCCAAGCAATTCAATCATTTTATCTAAAGTTGGGAGAGAAGTGTGTGAGTAAAGAGAATTCCTCCATTTCAAAGGATGTGGCTTTTGGATTTTTACCGGCAAGTAAAAGTGACCGGATTTTTAACCTTCGGGATTTAATTTTAATTCAGGTTGTTATTGGCCTCTCCTCTTTTGGGCTGTTAACTGGTGGATACACAGGTACAATGCTTGATGCAAAGCAGTCACTCGCAGCGATTTTATTCGGTAACGCCTTCCCTATGTTGTTGATTGTTCCCATTACCCTGTATTTTGCGCGCTATGGTATAGACACCTTTGTCGGGTTTCGAAGTTCACTAGGGTATCTAGGATCCAATATCTTTTTCTTTGTTTTTCTTATTTTAACTCTCGGCTATATTTCCATTGCACTGTTTATGTCTGGCCAGGCGTTAACAGAGGCTGCTAATTGGTTAGGGATGCCCGCCTTTTTCTCCAGCCATACAACGGGAGCGCCGATTTTCTCGATTTTACTCTTTATCTGTGCATTTCTTGTAACAGTGAGGGGGCCAGTAGCCATTCAAAAGTATACCGCAGTAGCCGTTCCGGTTTTTATGGTTCTCATGTTTGGCCTTCTCGCAATAGTCTTGTTTGGCCAGGGGTTCACGAAAGTTGCCAATATACTCCCTTCTGAACCGTTTGAAACGACTACACGTTCATTCGCGACAGCCCTGGAATTAAATATCGGTCTCGGCTTCTCATGGCTTCCATACCTTGGCCAATACAGCCGTTTATCTAAAACAGAAGGGGGAGCCTTTAAAGCGGGCTTCTACAGCTACGGAATCATCGTATGTATCGCAGCATTAGTTGGGGCACTTGCAGCTTTAGTCGCTGGTTCACTTGATCCTTCTGACTGGATGTTTTCAATCGCAGGCAGCTGGGGTGGATTCATTGGTTTGATTCTACTTTCGGTAGGGAATGTCGGTGCAGCCATTTTCCTTATGTACTCACAGGCTGTCAGCTTTAAAACTGTATTCCCGAAAAAGTCATGGATGATTGCGATGGGCACAACGGTACCAGCCATATTCTTACTTCTAAGCTCAACGTTTTACGATGCATTTGGTTCATTTATTGCGGTCATTTCCTTCATTATGGCTGTTATTGGTGGCATTGTTGTTGCAGATTACTTCTTAGTAAAGCGCCAACGAATTTCATTAAGAGATTTGTATGACACGCAAGGCTCTTACACCTATTGGAAAGGCATTAATCCTTCTGCAGTACTTACGGTTGTTATTGGGACTATCTCTTACTGGGCACTCTATAATCCATTGACTTTTGAGGCAAGCAACTTTTTTCTTTATACAGCTGCCGGCATTCCAACATACTTTGTCGCGTTAGTCACTTACTATGTTTCATCTAAATACATTTTCCGTTATGAAGTTGATATGGGTCGCTCATCTGTTGAATTAAAAAGAAGCCAAATAGAAAAAAAAGCACTATGAAGAATTTTGAAAACGAGAGGAGATTGTTCAATGTTTACACAAAGTTTAGAATTCAAAACCACTGATTTAGATACATTCCCGTTTCCATTCACTTCAGGTAACTATCGCTATTCAAATGACTTGAAAAGACTCTCAAACATTAACTGTATTGAAGTTACGCCAGAATACAGACTCCAAGTGGAAACGAAGCGGCGTCTCCTTCAAGAACAGCCACACATAAGGTTTCAATCATTTCCACACACATTAGAAATGCAATGGGAAGTACTGGAGATGCTTATCGACATGGCAACTGATCGCCATCCGGAGCATTACGAGGTCATAAAAGACGGAGACAACTGGACCTTCAAAAACCACATCTTTGGGGAATCCGATTCCTTCTTATTTGGCGATGCTAGCACGCTTCCAAATGAGCCGCTTGATTACATTGGCCGTCATTTCCACAATGATTTTGTGTTAATGGTTCATCGCGACAGTAACTTTTATTTGGAAGTGGGGCAAGTCTCATACGCCGCCCTCTTCTCAGCTAACTGGAATAAAGGCATGTCCTTCGATGAAATACATGCACCTGTTCCATTTGTATCGAAGAAAGGCGACGAGCTAGCAGAGCGTGTTCGTAAGTTTTTATTATCCATCGAGCCAGGAAAACCATGGACACGCATTAACTGGAACCTGATGGCGGACCGTTGGGATGTCAACTATGAAACGATGGATGTATGGGGGCCGCAACGTTCTGAAATAACACCAGAAAATGCAGGAAAGCTGGTTCGTTTGCGTGTTGAAGAACAAAAATTTTATCGCATGCCACGAAGCAATGCCATTCTATTCGTATTGAACACACAATTCCTGCCACTTGAAGATTTGACATTGCGCCAGGAGTGGTTTGATCTGACGTATAGCGTGCTGCAGGATATTCCTGAACCTATGGCGGAATACAAAGGAATTGCCCCATTTCTTCCACAATCGGTCGAATATTTAAGCCGCATTGATGAAGAACAAAAAGCGAATATAAACAATAAATAGGAGGAAAAGTGCCTTGTACAATAGTCCAGTATTGTTTGATAAATCTGTTACGATCGTAAATCATTTCACTCCACGGAATGAACGAAGAAAGTTTGTCGTCATTTCTGATCCAGCCGGATACGAAAAGGTGAAGAATTTCACTTCTGAAATTGCAGGTAAAGTGCCTGTCGAATGTCTTTCTATTAACGGAATGGATGATAAAGAGGAGATTAAGAGATTCATCTTGTCACAAAAGATGGGCACCCAATTTTATATTGCGGCTGCATGGAACAATGCCGTTATGGTCTTCTCATTGGGGGTAGAAGCTGGTCTATCTGAAGATGAGATTCAGACGGTGATCATCGGGCCTAAACGGCGCTACGTATATTGCATGAAATGTTTCGAAGTGTCGGAAGTCGCAGAAGAAGCGATAGCAGAATGTGACCATTGCAGCGCCAGTCTTGAAATTGGTCCTTTTTATTCAATCGTACGGGAAGGTTATATTGGTTACCCATTCATCCCAGTCGCAAAAGAAGAAGTAATAGGGAGCTGATCATCATGAGGATAGTAGGAAATATTCAAATGAAAGTAAACAAGATCATTCAAGAAACCCCTTTCGTGAAACAGTTCGAGTTGGTTCCAATTGATGGAATGCCATTGCCTGCCTTTACAGGCGGTTCGCATTTAACTACTTTCATGACGGCCGGAGATACGATTTTCGAGAGAGAATACTCGATTATCAGCCATCCAAGAGACCGCAAAAAATATGCCATTTCCATTCGTCGTGACGAGGCGTCTCGCGGAGGCTCCGCTTACTGGCATGACCAAGTAAAGGAAGAAACAAGGTTGGAAGTCAGTTTCCCTAAAAACAACTTCCCTCTCAGCTTTCGGGCAAAGCATCATGCTTTTTATGCAGCTGGAATCGGCATCACTCCATTTCTGGCAATGATGGAAGACATGGCTGCGGAAGGCCAAACTTTTGAACTCCATTATGCGGCACGCACACCGGAATTATGTGCGTATTATGATTTGTTAAAAGCGAAATATCCTGATCAATGCACCTTTTATTTTTCGCAGGCAGACGAGAAAAACAGAATGACGCCTGCGACGATGCGGGATCATCGCATTGGCACGCATGTGTATTTTTGCGGACCACTAGAGATGGTACAAGAGTATCGTGAAGCTGCCAGTTCATATGGTTATCCGGAACATGCCATCCACTTCGAATTATTTGCTACAAAAAATGATGGGCAGCAAGATCCTTTCATTGTTGACCTTATGGATAGAGATCGGTCCATCCACGTTCATGAAGGCGAAACACTGCTTGAAGCCCTTTTAAGGGAAGGAATTGATGCACCTTATTCTTGTAAAGTGGGCGGGTGCGGAAGCTGTGAGGTAGATGTCGCAGAAGGTGAAGTAGACCACCGTGATTTCTTCCTTACAAAAGAAAACCGCCAAACACGCAAGACCATCCTGACATGCTGCTCACGAGCGAAGGGCGATAGGCTAGCTTTAAAACTTTAATGATTAAATACGAGTTAAATAAAATAATGAATCGGAGGCATATAACATGACCATTTTAGAAACGACAGTTTTAGAGCTGAAAAATTACATTAACGGTGAGTGGCGGTCCCCATCTTCAAATGAAGTAATCCCGGTAATCAATCCAGCGACACAGGACGTCATTGCTAGGGCACCTCGTGCGACCAAGGAAGAAACAGAAACGGCGATTTCAGCTGCAAAAGAAGCATTTGAAAGTGGAGTCTGGTCAGGTCTTACAGCACAGGAGCGTGCTTCTTTCTTATATAAAATTGCGGATAAAATTAATGAACGCGCGGAAGAGTTAACGATTCTTGAAACAATGGACAATGGGAAACTAAAAGCAGAGGCGGGTTTCGATATTGCCGATGCCGCTTCGTGTTTCCGCTACTACGCTGGTTTAATTCAACATCCAGATGGGGAAACTTACCAAGTTCCCGCTCCCGTGCAAGCGATGGTTGTTCGCGAGCCAGTAGGTGTAGCCGGCTTGATTGTACCTTGGAACTTCCCTCTTCTAATGAGCGTGTGGAAAATCGCTCCGGCCCTTGCGGCAGGAAACAGCATTGTGTATAAACCGGCAGAAGTGACACCAGTTACGGCAATGAAATTATTTGAAATCCTAGAGGAGGTAGGCATCCCTAAAGGTGTGGCTAATATGGTAATGGGCCGAGGGACTATTGTTGGTCAAACAATTGCCGAAAGCAAGGATGTTGACATTGTTTCATTTACAGGAAGTACAGACGTAGGCCGCGAAATCATGAGAGCGGCAGCAGGCAACTTAAAGAAAATTTCACTTGAGCTCGGCGGTAAATCACCTAACATCGTTTTTGCAGATGCAGATCTAGAGACAGCCGTCGATTACGGATTGTTTGGTATCTTCTTCGGTGCCGGCCAGGTATGTTCATCAGGTAGCCGCATTCTTGTTGAAGAAAGTATTTATGATGAATATGTAAAACGCTTTGTGGAACGCGCAAATAAAATTAAAGTAGGACCTGGCCTTGCAGAAGACAGCAACATGGGGGCAATTGTCAGTGAAGCACAAATGAATAGTATTTTGAACTATATTGAAATCGGAAAACAGGAAGGTGCGACACTTGCAGCAGGCGGTCACCGCCTTGTTGATGACGGCCTTGACAAGGGATTCTTCATTGCACCGACTGTCTTTACCGATGTAACACCTGATATGCGTATCGTAAAAGAGGAAATCTTTGGTCCAGTTGTTGTCATCCAAAAGTTTAAAGATGAAGACGAAGCTATTAAACTTGCAAATGATACAGACTACGGTCTTGCAGGCGGTGTCTTCGCTAACGATGGAGCAAAAGCACTGCGCGTGATCAAGAAAGTACGGGCAGGCATCACATGGGTAAATGATTATCATCCAACATATGTCGAGGCGCCATGGGGCGGTTACAAACAGAGTGGGATTGGACGCAGTTTAGGAAAATACGGTTTAGACGAATACCAGGAAATTAAACAAATCAATATTAATCTTGATGTAAAACCGGTCGGCTGGTTTCCAAATTAAGCATATAACTTGATGAGAACTTTAGACAAACTCGATAATAATGGAGTTTGTCTAAAGTTTTTTTGAGGTTTTGTAAAATTCGAACGTTGAAAATTCGCTTTCCTTGGGCGGTCCGCCCTCGGCGCCGTTGCGCCTGCGGAGTCTCCCTTAGACACGTATTCCCGCAGGAGTCTCGCACACCCGTTCCAATCAACCTTGTTTAAGAGTTAGATAGAGCTCCTATTGCCTACAGTCTGTATTAATCTTGAGGTAATAAGGATACTTTCCAACCAGAATTCTATTCAGCGAGATCAACTTGTGCCATCCAACCATTTGGATCCTAAAATGGAGGCAGCCTTTTTCTTATGGCGCCAACGGGGCAGGTTAGCTGAAGAAGGAGAATGATATGTCATGGTTAACGTGTCTCATCTCCAGGGAAAAATATCTATTTATCGCAACAAAAAAGGAGTTGTATATAGCTCCTGAAAATTTAAAAGGGGCAGATTATTGTGTCATTATCCTAAGTAGTACATATGGTAAAGTAACCCATATAATTAATTTCCTCCTTCAAACAAATAAGGAGATGTTTCTATTGTCAAGTTGTGGTCATGAATCAAGTTGTGGTTGTGATAACGGTGTTGGTGGATTTGGTGGCGGTTTCGCTTTTATAGTCGTTTTGTTTATACTCTTAATCATTGTTGGAGCTTCTTGTTTCGGTGGTGATGG
This sequence comes from Peribacillus sp. Bi96, assembly GCF_918698115.1. Lineage (GTDB taxonomy): Bacteria > Bacillota > Bacilli > Bacillales > DSM-1321 > Peribacillus. The sequence continues at coordinate 58,543 of NZ_CAKKLV010000024.1, read as the reverse complement.
AGGTTACGGTGGCGGTGGCGGTTATGCCCCCGTTCAAGGTCAAGGCTATGGCGGTTTCTGCTAATAGTATTTAAAAGAGCCGACCCTTTTTGGTCGGCTTCTTCAAGTAATTGTCCATTCATTGTTGATTGGGGACGATTGGGAAAATCCAGTCCTATATTCCATAATACATTCGTTGCAGCGATTGATTGGATAAACGATCGGGGCAGGTTAGCTGAAGAAGGATTATTATAACTAAACCAGAATACATATATTAATAATTCCCATAATTTAGCTGAAGTTATAATACAAAAAACTGGTGAATACGGAGGGATTTAAATGACACATCCCGCATTAAAAATGTATAGCTACCACGTCTGGGCAAATGGAGTTATAATTGAACGTTTAAAAGAACTTCCACAGGGCATTTATCATAAGGAAATTCAGAGTGGTTTTTCTTCTGTTTCAAAGGTGTTGTCCCACATTTATCTTACAGATCTCGCATGGTTTGACATACTCTCAGGTAAAAGCATGAATGAAGCAATGGGGTATACGGATCAAATAAGAAAAGAGTTGGAAACGAAAAGTATTGAGGAAATGGAAATGAAATTTCTTGACCTATCTGACCGAAACAAAGCAATTCTGAACAGTCAAAAAGATATTGAAAAGTTGATGGTGGTGGATAACCCTTATGCTGGGTTGCTTGAAACTTCTATTTCTGAATCCGTACTACACGTTGTCACTCACGGATCATATCACCGTGGCAATATAGCTACCATGTTGCGTCAAATGGGGCACACCTCCGTTATGCAAGATTTTGGTCTTTACCTATATTCTAAATAGAACAAGTGACTCAAACAAAAAATTCACTTAAAATGGAAAAGTTCCTTCATTAACGAATGGTGCGCTCTTTAATAAGGGGGTGCCTTCTTTATGGAACAAATGAGGAAGAGTTCAATAGCCGAAAATAGAAGGTATGATTAATTTATTTTCTTTCTTTTACGCTAGATAGTTGCATCTTTTGTGACGCATTAGATACAAACTACGAAGTAAACGAGGGTGAAAAGTGTAAAATATCAATCTAGGTAAGGGTGGGTTCATGAAGCGTATTGACGTTGGTTTTCTATCTATGGTTATATTCGTCTCAGTATTACTGTTTATTCTTCTTCAAGGAAAAATATCTAACAACGATCTAGTTTTATTGATTTTTGGGTTTGGCTTAGTTGTTGGTTGGGTTAAGCGTTTTATCCTTAAATATGAAAAGACGCCTTATTAAAGTATGCTGATGACATTCATGCTGTTTGAGTTAATTGAAGAATAAAAATTATAGGGGATTTTCAGGCTTTGTACTGGCTGATTATTCTTATATCATCAACTACATATTAATTTTTTAATACAGTTTTGGAACTTGTTTTAAGATATTCAGGAATTTCCTCGTTTTGAATGGAACTTAAAATAACGCCAATAATTATACGCGTCCAAGGAAGACCCCGCATGCGCAAAGGCGCCGAGGGCGGACCGCCCGCGGAAAGCGAGCGTCTTACGTCCAATAAACCAAAAAAACTTTAGACCCACTCAATTATTATCGAGTGGGTCTAAAGTCTAAAGGGAACTTCCAATGAAGATCCCTTTTTATACGGCTAATTCACTAAAAGCACCCAGGGGGTATTCCGTCCTCCTGGGCGATTTCTTTATCGAAAGAGTACTCAAAAATATATGCTATGAACAATGGTCATCATTTTAATGAAATATTTCCATTACATCCACTCTAACCAAGTCTTATCTTTTAGCTGAGGGCTTTACATCTTGCGGAATAGGGGAGACATAGCTTTTCCCTTTTAATCGTTCTTTTAGCTCTGCTTTTGCCTTGTCTATTAGTTCTGGATTTTGGAGCACTTCCACTGCAGTTGCCGCAATAACCTTGCCAGCATGAAGCATACCTTTATGGGCAATGGATGTTGATCCGAGTGTAACCCACTGCCAGCTATGCAAAGGGGATCCAAGAACAAAACAAGCTGTTGTGCATTGAGCAGTAGGAACAATCCAACTAACATCTCCCACATCCGAGGAACCTGTTAATGGTGATTGACAGCCTTCAATGGGTTCTAGCCAGCTTGCCATAGCATCATCTTGGCTATCTTTAAACGGATTTGTTGTACTATTCCTTTCTTGTTCGGTTAAGGTATCACGCACTTCTTTTGCAAGCTGTTTTTCCTTATCATCGTGTTGTGGAATACCTATTTCTTGAAAGTTCTTATACATGACGGATTCTAACACTGTGTTTTGAATAACATTAGAACAGGCTTTATCGAAAACAATTTCTACTTCAGTTCCTGTCATAAGGGCTGCGCCTCTAGCAATATTACAAACTCTTAAGTAAATATCTTGCACTTGTGAAACTTCTGGAGCTCGTACTAAATATAGAACTTCTGCATCTTGTTGGACAACATTAGGTGATAAACCACCAGAATTCGTTATTGCATAATGGACTCTTGCTTCTTGGATAATATGCTCCCTTAAATAGTTCACGCCAACATTCATAAGTTCTACGGCATCTAAAGCACTCCGTCCCAAATGTGGTGATGCTGCTGCATGAGAGCTTTTGCCTTTAAACTTATAATACACTTGGAAATTCGAAAGCGAATCCATCGACATAATGCCGTTAACATCCAGTGGATGCCAACAAAATGCAAAATCAACATCATCAAACAATCCTTCTCTGACCATGAAGGTTTTGCCTGATCCTCCTTCTTCTCCAGGACATCCATAAAAACGAACTGTCCCATTTAAATGATTCTCTTCCATATAATCTTTCACCGCAACAGCAGCAGCTAAGGATCCCGTACCAAGTAAATTGTGACCACATCCATGGCCGTTTTCACCTTGTACAATTGGCTCTTGTTTAGCTGTAGCTTTTTTTTGACTCATACCTGACAACGCATCAAATTCTCCCATGATTGCCACAACGGGTTTACCAGTACCAAAGCTCCCAATAAATGCCGTCTCTATGTTTCCAACACCTTTTTCAATAGAAAAGCCTTCGCTTTCTAATGTGCTGCATAGTAATTCAGCAGATTGATATTCTTCAAATCGTGTTTCTGCAAAATTCCATATACGGTCACTAACTTCAATGAATTTTTCTTTTTTTTGTTCAATGATTTCTGATAGTCTATTTACATGTGTCATAGTACACTCGTTCCTTCCTATCTATTCATTCGATTAAAAAATGAAATATTATTTTAATAGTCGTCTTGCAATAAGATTCAACAGTTCAACACTTCTCGGTAAAACTTCTTCTTGAATATCAAATTTAGGATGGTGATGTGGTGCAGGAATATCGGTCCCGATAATCATATATGTCCCTTTACCACCATTATCCTGTACTCTCCGAATCATAAAACTTGCATCTTCGCTTCCTGCAGAACCGGATTCCCTACTTGCTTTGATTGTTGAAAAACCATCTACTTTTCTGGCTTCTTCCATAGCTAGCTCGACGAGTTCCTGATCACATTGAATCGTAATTGCTTGTCCTATAATTTCAATTTCATGTTCAAGCTCATGCATACCTGCACTGTGAGCCACAATATTTCGAACGCGTTTCTCTATTTCTGCATTTGTTTCTTCGGTTACAGACCGGGTTTCAATGACCATTTTTGCATGCGCTGGAATAATATTAGCGGCTGTTCCGCCATTGAGAATACCTACATTTATGCGGGTTGAGCCTGAACTAAATCTTGGGATAGCATGAATATTCAATAATGCAGTGGCTGCTCCTAATAATGCATTTTTTCCTTTTTCAGGAGAAGCACCTGCATGAGAAGATACCCCATGAAAATGAGCGGCCATTTTCGTACTTGCTAAAAAGCCTGAAGAACCACCATGAAATTCTCCTAAAGGGACATCTGTGCCAAGGTGCATACAATATATATGATCCACATCATCCAAAATTCCTTTTTGTACAATTGAATAGGCACCGCGCACTCCTTCTTCAGCTGGTTGAAAAATAAGCTTGACCGTTCCTGCGAAGTTCCGGTCCGCTAATTTTTCAGCAAGCCCTAAGCCAATTACGGTATGTCCATCATGAGCACAGGCATGCATATTCCCTTCATATTTGGAGCGAAAACCGTTTGTTTGTGGGAAGTGGTCAGAATCAGTACTTTCCGTAACAGGTAATGCATCCATATCAAACCGGAAGGCTATAGTTGGACCTTCTGTTTTTCCTTTTACTATACCGATAACGGCCGTATATCCACCCTTCATTTCTTGGAGAATTTCTGGATTGGCACCATCTTGCAATGCTCTATTAAATGCTTCTTCTAATACTTCTGTAGGGGGAACTCCACGGCGGGAATCCCCATCTAAAGCATCTCTCCCAAATATCACGTTATATGATAATGAAGTTAGTGCTTCCACTACCTTTGAAGCAGTTCGAAATTCAGTAAAGCCAACTTCTGGGTGTTGATGCAGATCACGTCTTAATGAAATAATATCCAATTCTTTTCACTCCTAATTTTCTTTGATGAAATTCATAAATATTTCGACCTGGCCCAAGCATCACAGCCCCTTAAGTCACTGAAGGGGCTACAAGGCGCATTTGATTTTTCAAATTACGGTAATTTTGGATATACTCCGGGACCAATTGGGAGTCCAAGGAAATACCAAACCACTACCATTAGCGTCCAAATGATAAAGATGATAATCGGATATGGCAATATAAGAGAATAATATGTTCCTAGCTTTGCATCTTTTCTATACTCTTGTAAGAAACTTAAGAATAGTGGGACAAATGGAGATACAGGTGCTAATGGTAGAACAGAAGAATCTGCAACCCTGAACAACATTTGGGCGAAGGCAGGATGATAACCCAATACCATGAACATTGGGACAAAAACCGGTGCTAAAATAGACCAAATGGCGGATCCGCTGGCAATAAACATAGATAGGAGTCCAGATAAGAACATTAACCCAATAAGGACGGGTGCACCATCTATGTTTAGCTGTTCTAAGAGATCTGTTATGGATAATGCTAGAAATTTACCCATATTACTCCAGTTAAAGCAAGCGACAAACTGGGAAAGTGGAAAAACCATAATAATAAATCCGGCCATTCCTTTAATTGGATCTACTAATAATTCTGGAATATCATTTTGTTTCTTAATTGCCCCCACCTTAACTCCATACGTAATAGAAACTGTAAAAAAGAAAAGTAGGATGATCGCGACAATACCAGACATGAATGGGGAGGGAAGAATAGCTCCAGTTTCTGGATTCCGTAATAGTGCTCCTTCCGGAACGACTAGAAGGACCATAACAGCTATAAAAATCAATGCTGAAATACCTGTTGCAAGGAGTGCTTTGTTTTGTTGCTTCGTTAATTGCTCCAATTTTTTATGGTGACCGCTACCTTCATATTTTCCTAAGCGCGGCTCAACAAATTTATCTGTAATCAAGGCAATGACAACCGTAAGTACGAGAACTGAAGTCGCCATAAAGAACCAGTTATCGGTAACATTAACTGTCAAATTTGCTTTCATTCCATTAGCTACTTCCGAACTAATTCCTGATAGCAAGACATCTGTTGTGACGATTAATAAATTGGCAGTGAAACCCGAACCAACCCCGGCAATAGCAGCGAGCAACCCAGCAACAGGGTGACGTCCCACAGCAAGGAAAATTAAAGCTCCAAGAGGAGGCATAATAACAAGCGCAGCATCAGAAGAGACATGGCTAAAAAAGGCAACGAATACAACTAAATAACTCGCGTATTTCCCTGAGACCTTTAACGACATTTTCCGAATCAAAACTTCTAACAAACCGACTTTTTCAGCAAGTCCTACGCCTAGCATAAGGGCTAAAATAGAACCTAGTGGTAGAAAGCCGGAAAAGTTTTTAATCATATTCGGCAGTATCCATTGAATGCCTTCACGGCTTAAGAGGTTTTGAACTTCCACTTTCTCTCCACTAATGGGATCCGATGCCGAAACATGGAAAACGGATAAGAGAGCGGTTACAACAAATAAAAAGGCAATCATATAAATAAATAAAATAAATGGATGGGGGATTTTGTTTCCTATTCGTTCTACTTGATTGAAAAATCCACCTTTTTTATGATTTTGCAGATTAGTTGTATCTTTCATTACTTTTTGTTCCATTACATTCTCCTCCTAAGCCTTCTTCCATTTGTAGTTTGTGCTTTTTTTGTACCAATCATGTTTAAACCTGCTTAAGCCTTCGAGCACTTCATACATACCTTGGATTTCATTTAACGAACACTTAGCGTTATTTTCGTTAAATGTATTATATAATTAAGAATAATCTATTTCAATAGAATTTTCAGATAAAGTATAATCCTTTTTTTTCAAGTTTTAGGAATCTTGCTAAACAAACAATGGGCTTAGGATCCTTGAAATGCATTCGTAACCACGATTGAGAAGTTAACCATATTAAAAAGTAGCACTGTATATTCATGTCAAACGGTGCTTTACATGTTATTAATATTTGGATTTCAATATTATTCCCTGTTGGGGTTAATTGGTTATTTTGATATAATAAATCTACTAGTAGGGTGTAGGGGTGAAGGAAACTTGTATAAAATTGGTGTTGTAGGTCCACTTGCATCTTTAAAGAAAATTCGGGATGTAACTAATGAATTTGAGCATGAAATAGATTTTATTGATTTTCCATATGAAGATGCACGAGAGGTTACGGACATTATAAAAAATCACCAAAGTACAGTAAATGGTTGGTTTTTCTCTGGACCAGTTCCTTATAGAATAGCAAAAGGAATGTTGGATTCAGAGGCCAATTTTACATATTGTCCTCCTGTAGGATCTAGTTTATATAGATGTTTATTACAAATGTCTGCAGATCAAAAACATTTTTTCGATAAGTTATCCATCGATATGATTCGATTGGAAGACTTTTTTTTGCATGAGTCGCTGCAAGAGTTAGGGATTTCCACCGAACATATTTATATAAAAACATTTGATGAACAATATGATTATCAAGAAATTGTTCAATTTCATCTTCAGTTGTGGAAGGAAGGGGAGATACATGGTGTCCTAACCGTTTTACAATCTGTATATGAGGCCTTGAAGAAAGAAAATGTTGCTGTCTACAAAATAAATATGACAAAGATGGAAATTCGGCAAGCGGTCAAGATTTTGATTGAAAAAGCAAAAAGTACCTATTTTAAAGATAGTCAGATAGGTGTAGAGATTATTGAAATTGATCAGTTTGATCAATTTGTGGACGAGGTCAATATTCGTTATCATCTTCAGCATTTGGAGCTGAAAATTAAACAAACATTGCTTTCATTTTGCGAAAAATTAGATGGATCCCTCATAGAAAATGGAAACGGCCGCTATCAAATATTTAGTTCACGGAAGGCAATTGAACGAGAAATTGGTAGTTTGCAAAGTACTGTTCAATTACTGGCCCTTGATATGGGTGTCTCAGTTGCAGTTGGTATTGGTTTTGGTGAGACGGCTGCATCGGCTGAAATCAATGCTCGTAAAGCGATCCGTCATTCGAAAAAGCAAGAAAGTTCAGGGATCGTCGTTATCCAGGAAGATGGTTTAATGATAGAATCTGTAGGTCAAGAAGAACAATTGGCATATACCTCCCGTTCTAATGATAAAGAACTGCTAGATAAATTAAATCAGGCTAACATTAGTGTAAAAACGTATAAAAAAATAGAAGCATTGATTGATCGTATGGGCTGGGATGGCTTCACCTCCTCAGACTTAGCTTCTCATTTATCCATGTCCGTTCGAAATGCCCAGAGAATTATGAGTAGTTTAAGTGAATGTGGTCTAGTGGAGTACAAAGGAGAAGAACTTCAATCGCCTCGGGGAAGACCTCGTAAAATTTATATGTTAAAGAAGTAACACCTCGGAGTTCTTGATACACGCGTAAATGCAAATTAAAATTCGCTGAAAGTTTTGAGGATGTTCCTTAACTATCGTAGAACATTGCCATCAAGATAAAGTTATGTAGTGCCCCCGAACAAAATTTGGGGCTTTCTTTAACAAAGAAGTTCATTTAAACGTTTTGGGGGTTATTTTTGCTTTATGGGTATGCAAAGGGATTCCTAGGTCTAGCTTACGGAAACTACTTCTTTAAACGGCGGTGGCAATCAGCTTTTTTCTATAGCAACAAACGGGATCGGATTATTGAATAAAGCGTCTATTTTACTATGTTAAACGTGTTAATATAAACGATGTATTGGTCGGATTTACAATTGAAGGGAGCGATGTATGATGTTGACTTTCGTGATAGTTGTTTTGATGTTATTTTTAATCCCAGGTCCCGCTGTTTTTTTGACAATAACTCAAACTATAAAAGGTGGAAAAAGGAATGGAATTATCACAGGTTTGGGTATTGCTGTTGGTGATTTAATACATACTCTTGCGGCAGTTGTTGGACTTTCTGCGATATTAATGACATCTACACTTGCATTTGGAGTGGTTAAATATTTAGGTTCAGCATACTTAGTTTATTTAGGGATAAGAGCTTTGGTTGAAAAAACAAAAAAAGTTGAAAAAAAACCTATCACGAAGAAAGTGAACAATAAGCTATCGTTTCGCCAGGCTATGTTAATTGAATTACTAAACCCCAAGACTTCACTATTTTTCTTAGCTTTCTTACCACAATTTGTACGAAGTGATGGTTCACCAGTGACAATTCAGCTTTTGATGCTCGGGTTAACATTTGTACTGATGAGCATATTATATACCACTCTCTTAGTGTTCCTAACAAGTACAATTGGTAATAAGTTAATCGTCAAATCTAACCAGGGTTCAAATTGGTTTGGGAAAGCCATAGGGGTAGTTTACATTGGTTTGGGAATAAAGCTAGCTCTTCAAACAAACGAATAATATGTAAATGATTATCAATTGTTAATCAATTGAAGGTGCTTAGTCTTAGAATCGAAGCTGTCTTTAAGGCAGCTCTTCTTTTTGCGAATAAATGGGCAGTTTGGTTGAAGAGAGAACCACGGTATTAATGTAAGGTAACTTGAGGGGGAATTAACTTATATACATAACTGGGCAAAAGAAAATGGAGTGGCATTGGAATCTGGGATTCAACGAATAAAAGCTCACCGTTTTTATGAAGAGAAATTAGATTATGATAAATGGTTATTCATTTAGAAAAACGTTGTGATTAAACATGGGGGTAATGATGTTCGCAAATATGAAGCAAGAATAGGGTCCTCAGAAAGTGAAAATCTCTGGAAAAACGACCATGATCTGTTTCATGTTGTATTTTGAACGTATTTCAATCACGTTTAGATTTTTATAACTTCCAGAGAAAAAATTAGAGCAAGGAGGGAATAAGATGAGTCTAGAGAACGTCCATGTGGATACACTTGGATCTCAAAGAGAAGAGGATCGTTTTATTAAAGGGGTAAAAGATTGCGTCCCTACGTTGCTTGGTTATTTAAGCATTGGGTTAGCTGCTGGTGTCGTTCAAAAGACAGCGGGACTTAGCATAGCTGAGATAGCCCTGATGAGTTTAATTCTCTATGCTGGATCAGCTCAATTCATTGCTGCAGGGATGATTGCAGCAAGTAGCTCTCCTACTGCCATCATTATTACCATTCTATTCGTTAATCTTCGTCACCTACTACTAAGTGCAGCACTTTCTCCTTATTTTCGACATCTTTCTCCACTTAGGAACATGCTAGTAGGATCTCTGCTCACGGATGAGACATTTGGTGTTGCCATTAACCAGACTGCGCACAAGAAGCGTATCAGCGAAAATTGGATGCATGGTCTCAATATAACTGCCTATTTAAATTGGGTTTTAGCCAATATAGCAGGAGCACTTTTGGCACAATGGATTTCAAATCCTGAAAAATTCGGTCTGGAATTTGCCTTACCAGCCATGTTTATTGGAATTCTCGTCATTTCCATATTAGGTAGAAGTAAAATCAAAATCGATGTTGCTGTCGCCATCATTGCAGTTGTGATTGCAGTGGCAAGTTCTTTCGTGTTTTCCAGCAGTATGGGGATCATTGTTGCTACAATCATTGCCTCAACGATAGGGATGGTGGTGGAAAAATGGAAGTAAGATTGGATGTTTTTTTGATTATTTTAGGAGCAGCTATCGTAACTTTCATTCCAAGGGTTGTTCCACTTATGGTTCTTAGTCGTTTTGAATTACCTGAGTGGGGAATGCGATGGTTAAATTATGTCCCCATTTCGGTTATTGCTGCTTTGATAGGTCAGGAGATATTGATGCATGACGGGAAAATTGCGTCTTTTACGAATAATGTTGAACTTTTAGCAGCTATACCCACTTTTTTTATTGCGATAAAGACACGCAGTTTACTGGCAACTGTAATTGCGGGCGTTATTTTCTTCATGGGTTTACGTTGGTTCATTTAACTTTTTTTTCACTCAATCTGATTCTTAACTCAACGCAAAAGAATCATCGAAGCCGATTCCTTGTATAGGAAATCGGCTTTTTTGAATGATAAAGCGGCATTTTCTTCGTTTTGGGTACAAATTCACTCAAGCTAGATGGGCATGTGGTTAGATCTCATTTTTATCTGTACATGGCTTTAGCAATTCAGCCACATCGTTATAAGTGATCACGTCGTCTATCATTCGCTGGAAATTTCCTTGATTGATAATATCATCACTAATTTTTCTTAATAATGATACCGTGGCTCTAAAAGGTGCAGATCCACTGCTAACTCTCTCAATTCCAAGTTCAGATAGCTGATTCAAAGAAGGTGTATCTGCCCCAGCTAACAAGTTGATTGGACAAGAAATTTCCCGTCTAAGCTTTTCGATGGTATCCATATTTTTTACACCAGGAATAAAAATACAGTCTGCGCCTGCCTGTTGATAAGCTTTTGCCCGATTGATGGCAGACTGAAGACGAGTCGCAGGGTCACCAATATTCAACCAATACAGATCAGTACGTGCATTGATAAATAAAGGCATGTTCAATGATCGAGTCATTTCTTTGATGGCCGTTATTTTTTCAACTTGTAATGAACTATCAAAAATAGGATCCTCCGGATTTCCTGTCCCATCTTCAAGGTTAATTCCAACCACTCCAGTTGAAAGAACCTGTCTAACGTTTTCTACCACTTCTTCAATAGAAGTTCCGTAGCCAAACTCAATATCAGCCGTTACAGGAACATGCACAGAATCGACGATCATTTTGAGAGATTCGATCAATTTTTCAAAGGGTAGGTTTCCACCATCTGAATAACCTAATGAAATGGCCATACCAGCACTTGTTGTACCAATCGCTTTAAATCCACTTTCTTGAAAAGTTCTGGCGCTACTGGCATCCCAAGCGTTTGGCAGTACAAACGTAGATGATTGGCTATGAAGCTGCTTAAATGTATGGAATTTTATAGTTTGCTTCTGATCATTCATAAAAGTATCTCTCCTTTTCCAAGTAACTTTACTGCTTTTGTTTAGTGTAAGCAATAGACATATCAAGGGTCATCGAAATATGGAAAGCACAATGGATGCATGAACTTTGATCCGACTCGTCTAGGACATAAATATTGTTTTCATTTCCCCGATGGGAGCAACCGTGTGAAAAGGGAGTCATATAGAGACTATATCCTATTATTTTTGAGATACAGTCAAAATCCATAAAAAATCATTCTATTATTGGGTGCTCTTGTTCTTTACACTCGTTGTATATTTTTTACCCCATTCTCCCATACTCTCCAGTATCGGTATAAAACTTTCCCCTGCATTGGTTAAAGAGTACTCAACTTTTGGAGGTACTTGTTGATACACTTTTCTGTTTATCATTTGATCTCTTTCTAATTCCCTCAACTGACTAGTCAGTATTCCTTTTGAGATTCCCGGCACCAATCTTTGAAGCTCACCAAATCGCCTTGTCTCTTTCAAATGCCAGAGAATAATGATTTTCCATTTACCTGCAATGACATTTTGTGCTTCTGTGACTGGGCATACCTCTATTTGTTCCTTGGGAATTTCACCCTGAAATGAAGTTCGAGCCATGCTAAATCCCTCTCTTTCCTAATGGTCCTGTTTTTATGACTACGTCCAAATTTGTAACTAACATAATATTATAAGACCATGCTTAAACATACAAGTTACACACAAAAATAATTGGAACCATTGGCGCAAAAGGTAAAAAGAGGCTATTGATAGAGAATAAGAAGTAACAGGAATAGTGGGAAATGCTTTAAATATCTTCAAGCAGATACATGGATTGCAGGAATTAAAAGGCACGTTGCTTTAAAACCATTATTTCCATGTTGCCTAGATTGCTCTTTCTTGATTAAGCGTGTAACCTTGAAGAAGAGCAGTCAACAATCGTGCAATAAGTATCAAACCATCATGCTATCTTGTCACAATGTCTAGTATAAAAATTCCTTGAAGGAGAGTGGAGTTACTAATATGAATAACCTTACGAAATTTCAAATTTCAAAACCAGCTCATGAAGTATTTGAAGCCTTCGTTGATCCTGCGAAAATCGGAAATTTTTGGTTTTCATCGAGTTCAAAAAGGTGGGAACAAGGCAAGACGATTACTTTGAGATATGATGAATACAATGCACAAGCAGATATAACAGTAATCGAAATCGATGAACATAAGAAAATTGTTTTCGAGTGGGGAGAAGGACATATTGTAACTATTACGCTAGAAGAGTTGGATAATTCAAGTACAATCATTGAAGTCAACGAAGAAGGCTTTAAGGAAAATGATGATGAGTTAATCAGTCAAATGATCGATAATAAAGAGGGCTGGGTTTATATGTTGACCTGTTTAAAGGGTTATTTGGAATATGGCATTAATTTGAGAGCGGCATTAGTTAAATAAATGGATGGCTATGAAAAAGCTGCAACATATATAGTAGCAGTCAAAGAATCTTCAACAACAGTTAGCTATAAAGATATATAAGGCTCATCCATATTAGTCAGGCCAAATATGGGTGAGCCTATAATTGTTATACACGCAAAAAGCCGATATCATCTTTATCCTGTTCGCTTTTCTCTTGATGATTATCACCAAGAAATGGTAAGCCAGATATATAACCAGATTTTGAGACCCGACCATGCGATATGTGAATCCATTTAAATTATCAAGTGTCTGTATTCCTGTCACTTCTCCACTGTCAGGAGCCGAGATATCATCCTTTTCCCAAGAAAGTGGGGCAGTTCATGAGGATAAGGATAGGAAAGATCTAATATATAACAAGTCAGAGTTTTGTTATAATGAAAACAAATGAAATAAGGAGGTGTTTACGGTTGGGAAAGAAAGTATTAGTTATCATTGATGTGCAAACGGCCGTCGTGGAACACGGGTATAAACGGGATAAGACAATTGACAACATCAACCGATTAATTCGTTGTGCAAGAGAACAACAGATTCCGATAATGTATATTCAGCACGAACATCCAGAAGGTCCAATGAGAAAAGGCGAACCTGGGTGGCAGCTTCACCCGCGACTTGAGAACCCCCTCCATCAAGAGGTTACCATCCATAAAACCGTACCGAATTCATTTACTCACACACCTTTAAAACAAACACTCGACAAGCTTGGCGCAACGCACCTCTACATTTGTGGTGCACAGACGGAATACTGTGTTGATTCCACATGCCGAGGAGCCTTTGATTTGAATTATGACGTCACCCTTATCACTGACGCCCACACAACGAATGATGCCGATCACCTATCAGCCCCTCGCATTATCGAACATACCCATGGAACGTTAAAGAATTTTTGGAGTCCAAATGCAACGATTACTTTGGAAAAATCATCAGATCTTGACTGGATGAAAAGTGAAATGAACCCTCAATAAGGGATCCAAGTAACCTTTTATTTTTGGTTCTTTTGCAGATGGGCGCGATTCTTAATAAGAATCGCTTTTTTTGTTTATTTTTTACCTGAGCAGGAATGCAACCTGCTATCCCTTGGTTGTAATGTGAAAAAAATTTAGGTCTTGCTCGATATAGAAAAACCCGAATAAAGGACACTTTTTTGGTGTCGTCTATTCGGGTAATCGTCATTTTACAGATGTATCCTTTTATTGAGCTGTATACCCACCATCTAACACAACTGCCTGGCCGGTGATGCCCCGTGCTTTGTCGCTTGCGAGGAAAATGGCGTAGTCGGCAATTTCGCTTACATCGAGCAAGCGGTTTTGTGGGACGAGTGGATAGATGACTTCTTCCAAAACGCTTTCTAGTGGTACTTGTCTTGTTTTTGCTAAATCCTCCAGTTGACCGCGGACGAGAGGTGTGTCCACGTATCCTGGGCAAAGGGCATTTACGGTTATGCCTAAAGAGGCGCTTTCTAAGGCGGCGACTTTCGTTAATCCGATAACACCGTGTTTTGCACTATTGTACGCTGCTTTGTTGGCAAATCCAATTAGACCGTTAATGGAAGAGATGTTGATGATTCTGCCGAAGCCTTGTTCTTTCATGATAGGCAAAACGTTTTTAATCGAAATGAATGGAGCGGTCAGCATGATTTTGATCATCAATTCGAATTTTTCAGTTGGAAACTCCTCGATTGGTGCAACATGCTGAAGGCCTGCATTATTAATGAAAATATCTATTCGTCCATATTTGTCTTTAGTTTGTTTGATTAGTTGGATAATATCCTCTTCACTTGTTACGTCCGCTTTTAATCCAATAACTTCCAAGCCTTTGTTTCTTAGGTCTAAAGCAGCTTTTTCAACTGTGTTTTGATTTAGGTCGGACAAAACGACCTTTGCGCCATTTTCAGCAAATATCTTACCAATCTCAAAGCCAATTCCTCTCGCAGATCCGGTAATTATCGCCACTTTATCTTTAACCATATTACATTCCTCCAAAAAAAATGTAATGGCCTATCTGTCATTTTATGTTAAGTACAGGGAATGTTTCAATTGGGAAGCAAACTTTGAAATATAAAGGGAAGGTTATAAAAATATGGTTTAGGTTAATGAGTAAGAGTCTAACATGATTTTCAACATAACAAAAGAATTTTGTTTTCCTAAGCATTGGCATAGATATTGCATGAATAAAATGTGAGTAAATACAGGTTATTTAAAATGGAAAGGGGAAGCTGGATGATTAAAAAAATTGCCATTATCGGTTCAGGTGTAATGGGAAGTGGAATCGCTTTGTCTTTTGCAGCTGGCGGGTATTTCGTCACCATCAACGATATTAAGGAAGAGTTTCTATCACATGCCCAAGATCGAATTTCTGAGAATCTATCACTGCTCATTGAGGAAGGGGTTTTGACAGAACAGGAAAAGCAAGGTGCATTAGCTAATATTACATATAGTGTTGATTTGGAAAGTGCCGTAAGGGATGCTGATTTTATCATTGAGGCTATTCCGGAAGTAATCGAGTTAAAGTTAAATCTATATGAGCAATTGGAGAAAATAATCAAACCGGATGCAATTGTTGCTTCAAATACATCGACTTTTCCGATTTCTCAATTGATGGAGAAGGCTTCGTTTGCGGAACGAATGGTCATCACGCATTTCTTTAATCCTGGCCATTTGGTTCCATTGGTTGAAATCGTTCAGCATAACGAAACAAAGCCGGAAATCGTCAAGACAACATGTGATTTGATGCGTAAAATCGGTAAGTCTCCGATTCTATTGAAAAAAGAAATAGCAGGATTCATTGCTAATCGTTTGCAGACCGCCTTGATGCGGGAAGCCTTTTATCTATTAAAAGAGGGTGTTGCCAATGCTGAGGATATTGATACAGCGATAACGGCAGGACCAGGGTTTCGATGGGCCTTTACTGGGCCAATCGAGATTGCTGATTTTGGCGGACTGGATACATGGCAGCGTGTTTTTGATAATGTTTCACCAGTATTGGATCAAAGTAAGGAAGCTCCTGTTTTGATTCGTGATTTGGTGGATGAGGGGAAGCTGGGGACGAAGTCGGGAGAAGGGATATTCACGTATGAGGAATCTACCGTTTCTCAGAGAATCAATAAGAGGGACCGTAATTTTATTAAACTGGGAAAATTAAAAATGGAGAAGGAGGAAGAATTATGAGAGAAGTAGTGATTGTAGGGGCAGCAAGGACACCAGTTGGTACGTTTGGGGGTAGTCTTGCCAATGTTTCAGCGGTTGAACTAGGGGTTGTGGCAGCAAAGGAAGCGATTAAGCGGGCAAATATTTCGGCTGACATGATAGATGAGGTATTGATCGGGAATATTCTATCTGCTGGATTAGGACAAAATGTGGCACGTCAGGTTGCGATTCATGCAGGGGTTCCGGAAACAACTCCGGCCATGGCCATTAATAAACTTTGCGGGTCAGGCTTACGTACGGTAATAATGGGGGCCCAATTCATTGCCCTCGGTGATGCCGATGTGATTCTTGCTGGGGGTATTGAGAGCATGAGCAATGCCCCATATTTACTTCCAAATTATCGTTTTGGACAGAAAATGGGTAATGCCGAAGCAGTAGATTCAATGACGTATGACGCCTTAACGGATGTTTTTAATCAATATCATATGGGCGTAACTGCGGAGAATATTGCCGAACAGTGGGAAATCAGCCGAGAAAAGCAGGATGAATTTGCTTTATATAGCCAAATGAAGGCTGAGAAGGCCCAGTTAGAAGGACGATTTGCAGATGAAATCGTACCTGTTGAATATAAACGTAGAGGAAAGACGATTTTGGTTGACCAAGATGAACACCCACGTCATGGGCTGACGATAGAACAACTAACGAAGCTTCGTCCTGCTTTTAAGGAAAATGGTACGGTTACGGCCGGAAATGCTTCTGGAATCAATGATGGGGGTGCAATGCTGGTCCTGATGTCAAAAGAAAAAGCAGACGAGCTGGGTCTGGAGCCGTTAGCAACTATTAAGTCCTATGCAAATGCTGCGCTTGATCCGAAAATCATGGGATACGGTCCAGTGCCTGCGACAAGAAAAGCTTTAGCAAAAGCGGGATTGACAGTAGATGAAATTGATTTGATGGAAGTGAATGAAGCCTTTGCGGCACAGTCCCTTGCCGTGCTTAAGGACCTTGAACTGAAGCCGGAGAAAGTGAATGTAAATGGTGGGGCGATTGCTCTGGGTCATCCGGTAGGTGCTTCTGGTGCCCGCATCTTAGTGACTTTATTGTATGAAATGAAGCGTAGAGATGCAAAAACCGGCCTTGCTACCTTATGTATTGGCGGCGGACAGGGAACTGCGCTGATTGTGGAACGGTAATAACTCGGCCTCATTTTCCTATGATATAATGGGGGAAACTTCAGACGGGTTAAGGAGAATAGGAATGGTCAGAGATAATAAACCTGTTCAATTTGAATTAGTGAAAGCGATATTGGAAGAATTACCTTTTGGTGTTTTGGTAACGAAAAACGAAAAAGAAATCGTTTTATGCAATCGCGTATTATCAGAGGCTTTTGCTGAGAATCAATTTGACATGCAAACAAATTTGATTATTGAAAAAAACCTTAAACCAGCTGTAAATACTCCTATTCGTTTGAACGATAATAATGGGATTGTCAGAAAATCCATCGTTCAAATGGTTGATGAGGAGTATCAGATTTACCTCCTATTGTTTACAAATAATAAAAGTGATTTTCTCAATATCGATAATCATGAAGAACTTTTGTTTAAGGATATAATCGAATTTGCATATGATGGGTTGGTGATGGTCGATACGGAAGGGTATGTCCAAATGCTGAGCCACGCTTATGCAGATTTTCTTGGGGTCGATCAGGAAAGCTCCATAGGGAAACATGTAACGGAGGTCATTGAAAATACCCGTATGCATGTGGTTGCCGAAACTGGCAAGCAAGAGGTAGCTGAATTACAAAAAATTAAAGATAATTATATAATTGCAACCCGCTCCCCAATACGGAAACAAGGTAAATTAATAGGAGCGGTCGGGAAGATTTTATTTAAGAATGTCGGGCAATTTACCGCTCTTTCCAAGCGGATTAACTCACTTGAAGTAGAACTGAAAAAGTACAAAGGCGATTTTCGCGAGAGAAATAAGGCCTCATATACGTTTGATCATTTAATGGGAAGAAGTCCTGCTTTTATGGAAGTAAAAGGTCAAGCCAAAATTGCAGCTAAAAGCGACTCAAATGTGTTGATTTTGGGCGAAAGCGGAACAGGTAAGGAGCTGTTTGCCCATTCCATTCATAATGATAGCAGAAGGTCCATGGGTGTGTTTGTCAAAGTGAACTGTGCCGCCATCCCGGCAGAGCTGCTAGAGTCTGAACTTTTTGGCTATGAAGAGGGTTCTTTCACTGGTGCAAAAAAGGGCGGAAAAGCTGGTAAGTTCGAAGCAGCTGAAGGTGGAACGATTTTTTTGGATGAAATCGGTGAGCTGCCACTGCATATGCAGGTGAAGCTGCTCCGTGTTTTACAAGAAAAAGAAATTGAGAGGGTCGGTTCGACGGGAAGCATTCCGATTGATGTACGGGTAATCGCTGCAACAAACCGTAATCTGGAGGAAATGGTCTCGAAAGGGGAATTCCGACTTGATATGTATTACCGATTAAAGGTCATGCAAATCCAGGTTCCTTCCTTAAGGGAGCGACCAGAGGACATTGAAATACTGGTAAATCATTTTGTTGAAAAGTACCAGAACCTCATGAAAAAACGCGTAACGGGGATGAGTGATCAAGCTTTACGGCTGCTTCGCCTTTATAAATGGCCGGGTAATATTCGAGAGTTGGAAAATATCATAGAACGCGCAATGAATATTGTTGAAGAAGAGGAAATGATACGTTCCAAGCATCTCCCTAAAGAAATAACGGGTCATAAAGAATCAGTCTCAATCCGCACTTTAGCAGAAGTCATGGATGAGACCGAACGGGCAACAATCGTTTCATGTTTGGAAATGACTTCTGGCAATAAATCAGAAACGGCAAAGAGACTCGGAGTGAGCCGAACAACACTATATGAAAAAATGAATAAATATGGTTTATGATTGTAAAAAGTACCCTTTAGCCAAAGGGTACTTTTTATACTTTTTGCACCAACTCATTAGAACAGACAATGGTTTTTTAGCTGGCCAATAAAAGGAAAATATGATGTTTATGAATAGATGATAGCTGTTTATCTTTGAATGTGTTAGGGAATCCGTACATGATAAGAGAGCGAATTGAAATGTTGTAAGGAAAGGTTAACACTTTTTAGAAGTTTATTAGTTGTGTGTATTGAAACCTTGACAGTTTTAAGGGATTTTTGCATTTATAATTTATAAAAAGGGAATAAAGTGTTTGAAAAGTCTATAAAAGATAATATATTTCAATTTAATATAAGTTGGCACAAGAATTGCATAAGTACTATGGCGAATGGTCTATCTGACATTTTATCTAGTGTTTCCACGTGAAATGGAAAGGGATTACGTAACTTCAACAGTTTGTTGAAAGCGTTATCAATAATTGGGGAGTTATAGTTTTTCACTTAGTATGATCATTAAGCTTGACTTGGGGAAGGCAGGCTTGAATGGTGAAAGCGAAATGTGGAATTGGGGAGATTAATGTTACTACGTAAAGGCTTCCGAAATAATTTGGGGGCAAGGGGAGAAAAGAAAAGGGGGAATAGTATTGGTGATTCAAATTTTAGCCATTGTTGTGGCTTTAGGACTTTTAATCTTTTTAGCCTACCGGGGCTATCCGGTCATTATCATAGCACCGCTAGTTACGCTATTGGCTGTCATTTTATCTGGTGGTCATTTGCTGCCGAGTTATACCGAGACATATATGACGTTTGCGGCTAACTATGTAAAAGCATTTTTCCCGATATTCTTATTAGGGGCAGTATTTGGAAAGGTCATGGAAATGAGCGGTGCAGCAGCATCCATTGCCAAGACCATCGTAAAGTCACTAGGTTCAAAGCAGGCTATTCTTGCTGTAGTGCTGGCCTGTTCGGCACTGACATATGGTGGGGTTTCACTGTTTGTAGTGGCATTCGCCGTTTATCCATTTGCAGCAGCAATTTTTAAAGAAGCAGACATTCCAAAGCGATTATTGCCAGGAACGATAGCATTAGGCGCATTCACTTATACGATGGATGCTCTTCCTGGAACACCTCAGATTCAAAATATCATTCCTACTAACTATTTCGGAACAGATACCTATGCAGCTCCATTAATGGGGATTATTGGCGCAATCATGGTATTCACTGGCGGAATGATCTGGTTAGAACGTCGTCGTAAACAAGCGCTGGCAAATGGTGAAGGCTACGGGGAAGGACATATTAATGAACCAGAAAGTGCCGAACAGCAAAACCTGCCTAACTTTTGGCTTTCCATCGTACCACTCATCCTTGTCGTCGCGTTTAATTTTGCATTCAGTCGCAGTGCCATTTCGGTTAAGCACTGGTATGATGCATCGATGTTGAAGGAAACTTTCAACATAGCCGATGTAAGTACAGTCACTTCATCCTGGTCTTTGATTGTTGCACTGACAATCGGTATTATTGCAGCAATGCTTCTGAATGTTGGTCGTATAAAGGTCAAATTGGCAAGTGGATTAACAGCTGCCGCAATGGGATCTTTGCTTGCAATTTTCAATACCGCATCTGAAGTTGGTTTTGGAAATGTTGTGAAAACACTTCCTGGATTCTCGGTGATTCAAAACTGGGTGTTCAATGCAAGCGGTAATCCGCTCGTATCCGAAGCTATTGCCGTCAATGTACTTTCAGGGATTACCGGATCTGCATCTGGTGGACTTTCGATTGCGTTGGAAGTAATGGGAAGTCACTATTTGCAGGTGGCTCAAAGTGTCGGAATCAGCCCGGAAATGCTTCATCGAATTGCATCCATGGCATCTGGCGGAATGGATACGCTTCCACATAACGGTGCTGTTATTACCTTACTAGCTATTACAGGACTGACACATCGTCAATCCTACAAGGATATCTTTGCGATTACGGTTTTGAAAACAGTGACCGTGTTTATCATTGCTTTTGCAACTTCACTGTTTATTTAATAGAATAGTATTAAGAATGGAGATGATGGAAAATGAGTAAATTATTAACATCTTTTGATAGCGCTATTCAACAAATCGAGGATGGAGCAACCATTATCGTTGGCGGGTTCGGATTAAGCGGAATACCAGAAAAACTAATCATTGCTTTGCGTGACAAAGGTGTAAAGGATTTGACGATTGTCAGTAACAATTGTGGTGTCGATGATTGGGGTTTAGGTCTTTTGCTGGAAAATAAACAAATCAAAAAAATGATTGCTTCCTATGTAGGGGAAAATAAGTTATTTGAACAGCAATTTTTAAGTGGCGAGCTGGAAGTCGAGCTAGTTCCACAAGGGACGCTTGCTGAGCGGTTAAGAGCGGGCGGAGCAGGAATTCCTGCCTTTTATACAGCTACAGGAGTAGGAACGGAAGTCGCAAAAGGTAAAGAACATAAAGAGTTTGATGGCCGCACATACATTATGGAAAAAGGAATAGTCGGAGATTTTGCCTTTGTTAAGGCCTGGAAAGCAGATCATTTCGGTAATCTCGTATATCGGAAAACCGCAAGGAATTTTAACCCTGTCGTTGCCACAGCAGGGAAAGTCACGATTGTCGAAGTGGAGGAGCTTGTGGGCACAGGAGAGCTGGATCCGGATGAAATTCATACTTCAGGGGTTTATGTACAAAAAGTGCTTGTAGGAAAAGACTATGAAAAACGAATTGAAAGACTTACAACTGCTAACGCATAAAAAGGAGGAGTATTCGAATGACTAGACAACTAATTTTAGAACGGGCCGTTAAAGAAATCCAAGATGGTATGTGTGTAAATTTAGGCATCGGAATGCCTACCTTAATTGCCAACATGATTCCAAATGACTTTAATGTCATGCTTCAATCGGAAAATGGCTTACTAGGAATCGGACCTTATCCAAAAAAAGTTGAAGTGGACCCGGATTTGATCAATGCCGGAAAAGAGACAGTAACAGCAAAAGCGGGGGCGTCATTTTTTGATAGTGCTGAATCGTTCGCGATGATTCGCGGTGGCCACATCGATCTAGCCATTTTAGGCGGGATGGAAGTTTCGGAAAATGGGGACTTGGCAAACTGGATGATTCCAGGGAAGATGGTAAAAGGAATGGGAGGAGCGATGGACCTCGTCCAAGGAGCGAAACGAATCGTTGTCATTATGGACCATGTGAACAAGCATGGGGAATCCAAAGTGAAAAAGAGCTGTACACTGCCATTGACGGGTGAAAAGGTCGTCCATTGCCTGATTACAGAATTGGCTGTATTTCAGTTTTCAGAAGCGGGTATGGAATTGATTGAATTGCAAAATGGCATAACTCTTGATGAAGTGAAAAGTAAAACAGAGGCTGACTTTACAATAAGCCCCTCTATTGAAATTAAAGCATAAGTTTAAGAGATTACTTGAATTAACCTGACCTATTAAACTGATTATTAGGCTACTTTTATTCGCAAATCCGCGAATGGAAGTAGTCTAATTTTGTTTGCGTTATTTCAGTGCTATAAATATACTGGGATTTTTAGAACTGGATTTTTTTTAGAATTTTAGGTGCCTTCTTGATTCCTTCTGTTCCAATAATACTCGCAAGACTCGCCATTAATAAGCTTGAAGAAATAAATTTGACGGCAAAATAAATTCCTGTTCCAACAACTAGATCTAGGATTAAAAATTTTTTAATTGTTGAGCCCTTTATTACATAAAAAACGATGGAATTATTTTTTTTCATATTTAGCAGTGTCACACCTTCATCTTTTTTTAAAGGGTATGACAAAGAGAGGTTGTCATATTCTTTAGCATCATGTATCGCTCAGCTAATAAAACTGCCTTCGCAACGTCAACAATTACAAGCTATGCTAAATACCCTGCCTCAGTAAAATACCGAGAGCAGGATATTGCATAGGCGCTTTCCGAGAAATTATATAATTTCGGTAACTGTATATTGATTTATCTTCCCTTTTTCTTTGCCGTTAAGGCATCTCGTCATCTTTTTCCCGATTTTTAAAAGCTTCATGTGTAACAATATCCTCAATCTGCTCATACTGTCGACTATGTTCTTTCTCTTCGCTTATTCTATTATCAGGTAAATTTCCAGGATGTCCTTTTTCTTTGTGATTAAAATTTTTACCGCGACCCATACTCAATCTCTCCTTTCTATACTTGCTTGTTTAGTTTTCTCCATCGCCCCAAAATTATGATTTAATTTCACTGTTTACTGTTTGTGCATCGTTCTGTTAAGAAGGAACTTTTGCTTCCTGGGTTCATTTACACCTATTTTCCGCTGGACTTCATGAAGGATGTTTTCGAGTGATGTAACCACGCCTTTATCATCTTTATAACTAATATGTTTCGGTTGAAAATGAACAGGTGAATTTAAACCTGCTGCGGCTGAAATTCGAAAAAGACCTTTTCGAAGTGTCACGAGAAAGTTGACCACACGGTATTTCTTTTCGTCTATCACGAGAGCTTTTTGCAAGTCTGGGTCAGTTGTGGCTACCCCAACTGGACATGCATTGGATTGGCACTTCAATGTTTGGATACATCCTATGGCAATCATGAATCCACGCGCAATATTGACGAGATCGGCTCCCATCGCTAAAGCAATCGCAATCCGGTCAGGGGTGAACAGCTTACCTGAGGCGATAATTTTAACCCGATCGCGCACTCCATATTTTTGAAGGGTCGAGACGACAATGGGCAGGGCTGATTTAATCGGCAATCCGACACTATCAATCAATTCTTGATAGGAAGCCCCTGTACCGCCTTCACCACCATCCACGGTGATAAAATCCGGTCCTTTGCCTGTCTCCTTCATATATTTGGCTAGTTCTTCCACGCTATCATTACCGCCGACAACCATCTTCATTCCAACAGGCTTACCTGTATGGTTACGGATTCTCTCAATGAATTCACACATCGTTGGTACATCACTGAATTGATGAAAACGATTAGGACTGTCAATTGATTTGAATGGTTCCACTTTGCGAATCTCGGCAATTTCTGGAGTGACTTTTTCCGCATCAATATGTCCGCCACGGGTTTTGGCACCTTGAGCGAGTTTAATCTCAAATGCTTTTATTTGAGGAATCTCACTTTTCCGTTTTAACTCATCCCAATCCATTTCGCCAAATTTATCACGCACCCCGAACATGGCCGGACCAATCTGCATAATGATATCGACGCCACCTTTTAAATGATAGGAAGATAGCCCGCCTTCCCCAGTATTCATCCACGTACCTTTCGCTAACGCTAATCCTTCTGATAATGCTGTGATGGCATTATATCCTAATGAACCATAGCTCATCGCCGACATTCCAATCAATCCTTTTAATCTAAATGGATGCTTGGTATTTGGGCCGATGACCACGGCATCATCTTCATGCAATAAGTAAGCAGACGATTCCTCATCCTCCCATTTTTCCTTTCGCTGCGAAAAAAGCGGATCCTTCAATAAGATATACCTTTTGGTTATCACCTTTGTTTCTCTATCGAATTTTTCTTCTTCGGCTAATTTTGGGAACATGGCATTCCGAACAAAAAGGCCTTCTTCATCAAAATCGCGTTTAGAACCAAATCCAACTACATCTCGCATATACTTTGAGCTTTTTACAATATGCTCGTAGTCATCCCTTGAAAACGGCCTTCCTTCATTATCCCCGTTAAAAAAATATTGCCGCAATTCTGGACCGATTTTTTCTAAAAAGTAGCGCATCCTGCCTAGGACGGGGTAATTCCGTAGTATGGCGTGATGCTTCTGATTTCGGTCAAACAGTAATAAATAGATTAGAAAAATGACAAGTGCGATTAAAATAAGTGCAACAAAAATAAACGTGGTAATAATTAAACGACTTGCGATGTCCATTTTATCCCTCCTAGTAATGACCTTACATGAGGTTAATTTACTCGAACCTTCATTACTTTATACAGGAGTGTCGAAATGATTTTTAAAGTACTCAAGTACATAATTTCTCGAAGGCTAAGCCAACATATAGAGAAAGAAATCGAAATGGTCGAGGAGGGAATAGTTTGAAGGCATCAGATTTGTTTATACGATGTTTAGAGAATGAAGGGGTTCAGTATATTTTTGGGATACCGGGTGAGGAAAATACGGATCTTATCGATTCCCTAATAGACTCCGATATTAAATTTATCTTAGTTCACCATGAACAAGCTGCGGCTTTTATGGCAGACATCTATGGCCGGCTAACTGGAAAGCCAGGCGTTTGTTTGGGTACGTTGGGACCGGGTGCAACGAATTTATTGACAGGGATAGGCAGTGCTTACCTGGATTATTCACCTGTTATCGCGATTACAGGTCAGGCCGGCCTTGATCGAATTCATAAGGAGTCGCATCAATATGTGGACATTATTGGAGTTTTTAAAGAAGTAACGAAATGGAATCAACAAATTAAGGTGCCGCATACGATTCCGGAAATTATCCGTAAAGCATTTAAGACGGCAGTCATTGAAAAGCCGGGACCGGTTCATATCGAGCTGCCGGAAGATGTAGCGTTGATGGATACAGAAGGTGAACCACTTCCGGTGACACCAATGCCTAGATCCCGTCCAGCCGAAGAGGAAATAAAAAAAGCCGTGGAATTAATAAATCGTGCTAAAAAGCCTATTATTCTAGCTGGCAATGGCGTAATCCGCGATGAAGCTACGGAGTACTTACGGAAATTTGCAGAAACGAAGCAAATTCCCATTGTGAATTCGTTCATGGCCAAAGGTGTTTTACCCTCGGACCATCCATTGACCCTTTATACAGTTGGGATGCAGGCAAGGGATTATGTTCTATGTGGGTTTGATTTGGCCGACCTCATTATCACTGTCGGCTATGATTTCGTTGAGTATTTACCTAAATATTGGAATGATGAGGCGATGAATCCGATTATTCATATTGATGCTCGACCGGCTGAAATTGATGCGTATTACCCGGTTCAAGCTGAATTGGTGGGGAACGTCACAGACTCGCTGGAAGCCTTGATCACTGATGTAGCGGAAAAAGAGCTTTGGCCAGAAGTGAAAAGGTTAAGGTCTCAAATTATTGAAAAGTTTCATTCCTCAGATGATGTATCAGGAAGCCCTATCATTCCTCAGCGAATTATCGCCGATTTGAAAAAGGCGGAAATGGGGAATGCGATTGTCATTTCGGATGTGGGTGCCCATAAATTATGGATTGCACGGATGTATCAGCCGGAAAAGCCTAATCACACAATCATTTCTAATGGCTTTGCATCGATGGGTATTGCCGTTCCCGGTGCGATTGCGGCAAAACTGGCAAAGCCTGATAAACCTGTCATTGCAGTCACAGGGGATGGCGGATTTCTGATGAATGGGGTTGAATTGGCAACGGCCAAACGTCTAGGTCTTGCCTTCGTCGTCGTCATTTTCCATGATTCAAAATTGGGCCTGATCGAGTGGAAGCAATTGAATAAATTTGATCGTACAAATGCGATTGAATTTACGGACCCAGACTTTATAGAGTTCGCGAAAAGCTTTGGGGTTAAAGGAGTGAAAGTAACCCACTCCGATGAATTGCTCCATGCATTAGAAGAAGCGATTGCAAGCCAGGAAATTGTCCTGATTGATGTGGATGTGGATTATTCGGAAAATGTAGAGCTCTCAAAAACACTAGGTGATTATATTTGTAAATTATAAAGCAAGTATTACTGGAGGGATGATAGATGAAGAAAAAGTGGCAATTGTGGATCGGCGGCAAATGGCGGGAGGCTAAATCGTATGAGCCATTATATAATCCCCATACAAATGAAGAGATTGCACAAATCGGACAGGCTGAACCAGCGGATGCCGTTGAAGCGATTGTTGAAGCAAATGCAGCTTTTCAGAAATACCGCACCTATCCTGCACATGCACGGGCAGAAATTCTGGTGAAAGCTGCAGCCATCATGGAAGAACGCAGTGAAGAGCTTGCGAAAATCATTTCTCTGGAGGCAGCGAAAACGATTCGAAATGCTCGTGAGGAAATGAATCGTACGGTTCAAACCTACCGTTTTGCTGCAGAAGCGTCAAAGAACAATTATGGAGAACAAATTCCGATGGATGCGGCAGAGGGCGGGGTTAACCGTTTTGGCTTCACAGTTCGTACCCCGATTGGCGTCGTGACAGCGATTACCCCATTTAACTTTCCTTTTAATCTTGTCGCCCATAAAGTAGGACCTGCCATTGCAGCAGGAAATTCGATCGTATTAAAACCGGCCGAACAAACTCCTCTGAGTGCGCTGGTGCTTGCCGATATTTTTAAAGAAGCAGGGCTGCCAGAGGGAGTATTGAACATCATTCCAGGCAAAGGGGATGTCTTAAGTGAAGCATTGACGACCCATCCACATGTAAAAAAAGTGACTTTCACTGGCAGTGTGGAGGTCGGACACCTCATCCAGCAGCAGGCAGGTTTCCGTAAGCTTACACTTGAACTCGGATCCAATTCGCCGTTCATCATTGATGAAGGAGTTGATATCGATAAAGTTATTGATCGAAGTGTGATGGGGTCATTTACGAATAATGGGCAGGTGTGTATCTCGATTCAAAGAATTTATGTTCACAAATCCCTGTACCAACGATTTTTGGAGCGATTCGTCAGTACGACCAAACAGCTTGTCATCGGTTCACCGCTGGAGGAAAATACGAATATTACAGCAGTCATTTCGAAAAAATCATTGGAGCGGTTACAAAAATGGATTGAGGAGGCGGCACAGGAAGGAGCAAAAATTGAGTGCGGCGGTACAGTGGAAGGCAATGTACTATTACCTACCGTATTAACCAATGTAAATCGTGACTCCAAAGTATTTCGTTTCGAAGTATTTGGTCCGGTCGTCTGTATTTTCCCATTTGAAACGCTGGATGATGCCATCAAGGATGCAAATGATTCACGCTACGGATTGAACTCAGGAGTGATGACACCGAGTATTGAACGGGCTTTTTATGCGGCGGAACGTTTGGAAACGGGTGGAGTCGTCATTAATGATATCCCGACCTATCGGATTGATAATATGCCTTATGGTGGCTGGAAGGACAGCGGTGTTGGCAGGGAAGGTGTCAAATATGCCATGAATGAAATGATGGAGCAGAAGTTCATTAGCTTTAAAATAAGCGACAAATGATTCGTGGTAAAAAGACGAGTATTAAAAATTGACGGATATGTAAGAGTAAAATACATCGTCTTCACTTGAAGGTATGAGCTGTCATCTAGGCGGCTCCTTTTTTATTTCACAAAACCGGATAATGTTTTGTGACATTTTTCCATACCAAGTGCTGCGTAGCTATTCATTTTCTTAATTGAACAATTGGGCGAAATTAGGAAAATAGAATGATAAAGGATGGAAATTCGATGTCGCTTCAACACTATTCACATATATTTACCGTTGTTATCATAAATTAATATAAAAGAAGAATGATAGACGAATAAAGGGAAATGGTATTTCCCTATCGTATTAAACATATAATAATTCGTTTTTTATTAACATCATAAACAGGAGTGAAGATAATGGAAGCGTCGGTGGAACGGATTTTTACAAAGGAAATAGTAGGAATGGCCGGGCATTTTTTTCAAGTGAATGCAGAGAGTCCAGTTAAACTTGGAGATGCAGAGAACTACGTATTTGAGGTTTACCGGGATGGAATGCCATACATCTTAAGATTGACACATCAATCACATCGTTCAAAAGACCAAGTGCTTGCTGAGTTAATGTGGATTGAGTATTTACAGAATAATGGCAGTGATATTCCGAAGGTTATTCCTTCAATTGAAAATAACTTAGTTGAAATCGTAAAGGGTCTCGATGGTACTGTTTTTTATTGTTGCCTGTTTGAAAAAGCTCCTGGTGTAAGGATGAAAATGACTGATGAAAATTTTAACGAAGATTTATTTTTTGTATGGGGAAAAACAATAGGTCACCTACATAAAGAAACAAAAGGCTACAAACCGGAAACTAAATATAAAAGGTTGTATTGGTTTGAAGAAGAATTATTGAATGTCAAACTCTATAATTCTGATGCTCCAGGGCAAATGATGCACCAACAAGAATTAATCATGAAGAAATTAAATGCTCTTCCAGTACATCAAGATAACTTTGGATTGATTCATTCTGATATTCATCACGGAAATTTCCATTATCATGAAGGTGAAATTCACGTTTTCGACTTTGATGACTGTTCAAATCACTGGTTTGCCAGCGATTTGGCCATTCCTCTCTATTATCTTATGTGGAGCTTGGAACGTGAGGGCGTAAAAGGCCGCGATGGATATGCTGCTAAATTTATGAAGGCATTTATAAAAGGCTATGAGACGGAAAATATACTTGCAGCCGAAGATTACGAAACAATCCCGTTATTTTTAAAATTAAGAGATCTAACATTATATAATTTTTTCCATAAAAAGTATGATTTGAAGAATACGGATAGTCCATTAAACCAAACCGTTCAAAAAATTGAACAAAGAATAATGGAAAGTCGTCCGATCGTTGACTTCGATTATCACGGAATTTATTAAGCTGTTGATTGGGATGTATCTGAACCTTTAAGCGGGGTACTGACAAGGAAGCCAACCCTCTAATTTTAAAGGTGAGCTTAGGAGTTTTTTTAACAAATCATCGGGCATTTCCATGTACAAAAGTATGGGGATTGTTGAAGAATGTCGTAAGATTAAGGAATTTAAGATCAATGAAAGTGATTACGTTGACGACATCATTATGTGCAAATTTTGTTATAATATAAGCCCCAAAAGGAAACTCCCAATCTATCAGAAGCAAATGGAAAGAGCATGTATGGAATCATTCCATACATGCTCTTTCTGTTTAGTTATGTATTTGTTTTATCGTAAAGCGATGGTTTCGTGATGCATCATTTGATTATTTTTACTTTCACTTGCTTTCTTCCCCATGTTAAAGCATCCGATTCTTTTGCGATGAATACATCAATTCTGTTTCCTTTGATCGCGCCGCCCGTGTCTGCAGCGATGGCTTGTCCGTAACCTTCGACTTCAACGATGGAGCCTAGCGGAATCACGTTCGGATCGACTGCTATCAGTTTGGCATCATCATATTTTTTTAGGTCAACGCCCATTCTTGTAGTGCCTGAGCATCCCTCGCAGCTCGCTGTATATGCTGTACTTGTTACCGTAAGTTCTTTAACGGATGAGCTCGCTAAACTTGCCTTTTCTTCCAATTTACTTAAGGTCCGTGCACCGGCTATTCCATCAGCCGATAATCCCTTTTGCTTTTGAAAATTCATAACGGCTTGCTTTGTACTTTGTCCATAAATGCCATCTATTGTTGATGTGTAAACATCCCAGTCTTTCAATAGCCTTTGCAGTTCAGCTACAGGTCTTCCCATATCCCCGCTTTTCAGTACCTGTATTTTCTGATTCGTCTGTGTTCCTGCTATTCCATCTACTTTCAGTCCTGATTTTTCCTGAAACTTCTTAAC
The DNA here is from genome assembly GCF_918698115.1 of Peribacillus sp. Bi96. Classification (GTDB taxonomy): domain Bacteria; phylum Bacillota; class Bacilli; order Bacillales; family DSM-1321; genus Peribacillus. The sequence continues at coordinate 28,192 of NZ_CAKKLV010000024.1, read as the reverse complement.
GGATTCTTTTGTAATCGGGCCGAAGTAGCCTGTTGCTTCATGATAGGGAAAAACCCCTTTTGTCAGTAATAATTCTTGTAATTCTTTTACATCACCATTACTCATTCCAAATGAAAGTGTGCGATCATTCGCTGCGGCTTCGCCTTCAGTTGGCATGCAAACTCCTAGAATGAATACAGAAGCCGTTAGGATCGTTAATAAAATTTTCTTCATGTTTATCCTCCTCGTTGTTTCCTGCAATTAAACAATTCGTTAAACGATCACCCTTTTAGGCGCAGTTAAGGAAAAACACCGCGAAGGCACTAAGTAATTGTTAAAACATGTAACAGAAAGAAAAGAAATGAGGCGGACATCGGGTTACGATATTCTTAGTAATTAGATAATTATGGGAAATGAACAGTCTTCACATTAAACGAACAGAACAGTTTGGTTGAACAAAGGGCGTTCATTCATGTACGTTTATATTAAAAGAAATAACTTGAAGCGTATGTGTATTTCAGGGATAAGTTAGAAGGAGGAAATCAATTTGATTAAAGCAGTTATTTTCGACTTTGATGGATTAATTTTAGACACAGAAACGGCCTGGTATGAAGCTTATAAAGAAACGATGGCTTTTTATAAATCCGATTTGCCTCTCGAACATTTTGTTAAATGTATCGGGACGGATAATACTGAACTTAATCAGTACTTCAAGGATCAGCTGGGGGAAAGTTATAATATTGAAGAAATTGAATCAAGAGCAAAAAACCTGCATCAAGAAAAGATGAAAACACCCCAGGCTCGTGAAGGTGTAAAGGATTATTTAGAAGCAGCAAAAAAAAATGGCTATAAAATCGCCCTCGCTTCCAGTTCAACAAAAGAGTGGGTCACTCATCATTTGGGGGAACTCGGACTGTTACACTATTTTGAAGTGATTATCACAGGGGATGACGTTGATAAAGTAAAACCAGCGCCTGATTTGTATGTATTGGCAATAGAAGTCCTGGGCATTCAGCCCACAGAAGCCGTAGCATTTGAAGATTCGCTAAATGGGCTTCAAGCGGCCCTGACTGCTGGAATAAAGTGTGTGATTGTACCTAATCCCGTCACGGAAGCTTTAGCTTTTGAAAATCATCATTTACGCCTCCGATCGATGATGGATATGAGTTTGACTGATGTTATAAAACTTATGGAGCAATAAGGTGTTTAAGAAAATTACTTATATGATCATCGTAAGGTTTTAGATCAGTACATCTTGAATGGAAAACCATTCAATGGTGGCTTTAGTAAATAACGAAGGAGCCATTTTATCGTGCTTAAACCAACGCCGAAGATGTTAGAGTCTTCGGTTTTCCTTTTTTATCACGGTTCTGTTTCCTTAACATAGGATGAAATTGATGAATATACCCAATTAAAGAATGGAGTTGTTCTAAATGCCAACCTCTTATATGGATTACACAGCACTGAGCACCCAATATTTTGCAGACGTCAATAAAAACCGATTGAATACACGGAATCATGAAAATTACATTAACCGATTGGGAAGGGATGTTTTAAATACACTTGGTGAAGTCTCTCTTCTTGATATCCACTTAAGTCAAGGACGTGTCGTCGAACCGCATTACCATCAAAATGCAGCTGAACTTGTTTATTGCATTTCGGGTTCAGCGACAGTGTCATTGATTAACCCCTTTAACAATCAGGTTATAAATATCCCAATCCAGCCGGGGCAAGTCGCAAATATCCCTCAAGGGTGGTGGCATTGGGAAGAAGCTTCTGAAGATGGGACCCACCTAATAGCAATCTTTGATGCTCCATATCCGGAGTACATCTTGGGGTCTGATATTCTGACGAAAACCCCAATTGAAGTGCTTGCGCATACTTATTGCTTAGATCCTGAAAAATTAAAAGAAACACTAAAACCTTTGCACGGGCAAACCATCGTCATCGGACCAACTGATGAATGCGTAGCTGGAAAAACCCAACAAGCAGGGGTGGATACAGAAAGTTCCAGCATGAATAACCACTATATGAGCAACCAGTATATGACTAATCATTCAATCAGCAAACAGCATATGAACAGCCAACCGATGAGAAATCAATATATGGGTAACCAATATATGAGTAACCAACATATGTACAATCATCCAATGAACGATCAACATATGAGCTATCATCCGTATTCGGATCACCAATATTCCTATCCAGCCGAATCTCCACAGGTAAACTATACAAACCCTTACTACGGATATCGGCCATAACCTTGTTATTTAGGGCAGACAGTCAGCAAAGAGGGACTGTCTTTTTTTTATAGCGAAAAGTTTTGATAACGTGTAAAATCTCCTAAGAAAACACCAGACACAAAGAATATGGCTTTCCAATTACAGACAGCTTGAATGAATGGTATATTTTAGATGAAAGATAAGGAAATTAGTGTCCCCTTAGAAAAGAGAGTGAATAATCCGTGTAGGTATCCTAGTTGAATTCAGTTGAAAATAGGAGAGGAAAAAGTGATGATGGAATTCTTCATGGAAATACTTTCTTCCTTTATTTATTTCGGTGATGACTCATTACATACAAAAAAAATAGATAGAAATATAAAATCATTAAAGCGGAATAAATGGTTTAATGATTTATATGAAGATGAAAATTATCACCGCCTTTTTTTTGTTAATAAAAGGGTAAGAAAGTTTTTACAAAGCAATTTCCGCGTAAAGCGTCTTGTTAAGAGGAAAAAGAATCAGAAGAAATTTCTAATGTTCTTAAATGAACAGCTAAAGAGAAGTGAGCAATCCGGGTGAAGGATCCCTTTATAAAAGATAAAAAAACAATGAAGGAGTGTGCGAGTTTTTATGGGATTCCTTGTGAATGAAGGAGAAGTTCAGCTGCGGGTGGTCAATGAGAGTGATCTTCCAACCTTTTTTGAGCAGCAATTGGATACGTCTGCAAACTATATGGCTGTATTCACACCTAAAGATCCAACAGACAAAGTGGCTTTTTTGACCCACTGGAAGAATACCTTAGCGAACCGGAATATATTGAAAATGACCATACTCTACAACGGGAGTGTTGCGGGCAACATTCTCCAATTTGAACAGTTGGGTAACCCAGAAGTGTGTTACTGGATTGGAAAGGAATATTGGGGTAAAGGTATTGCTACAGAGGCACTGCTCCTTTTTTTGCCGGAAATAAAAGTTCGTCCTCTTTATGCACGGGCTGCCAAGGATCATATTGCATCTATTCGGGTGTTGGAAAAGTGTGGATTTGAAAGATTCGGTGAGGACAAGGGGTATTCCCATGCAAGAGGTCAAGATGTAGAAGAGTTCATTTTGAAACTTGATTCTCTAAAAAAATAAGGGTTAAACAACATCGTTTAATTTGTGAGGAAATGGGTGACATCGAATGGGATTTAAGATTTTTTCCATCATTTTCATCTTATGCGGTCTTTTTGTAATGTGGTTCGCCGTTTTTGGTAAAAAGAAAGAGATCAAAGAGTTCGGTACAGGAATACCAACGAGTATCATCGATTTTATTGTAATGACGATATATATGCTTTTTCCTCCTTTTATTAGAAGGATTATTCTTTTTGCTTTAGGGCTGGCCATTTCTATTGGCTTTACCTATGTGTTGCTTTTCATATGAACGAACCTGATAAGTTACATAAATCATGAAACTTTATCCTTTCAAAGTCGTATAAAAAGGTAACGATAAATAGGAGATGTTGCTGATTAATGAAAAAAGTCATGTCCGGGAAATGGATAATGGGAATGATGGGAGCGGCAAGTTCTTTTCTAGTTATTAAGCAAAGAAGGATTCGACATTAAAGTCAAAAATTAGGCAGATGAAGACATATCAGGATTACATTTGTCCTATCATCATATAAATTCTGATAGTAACATTCCCTCTATCCTGACAGACAAAGAATATAAGCTGAATGTAACGCCAACTGAAGGCTTTACCGAGAGCTCCAAGATATTGCACTATAAGGATAGGGAACGGATGCTACATACAGAATCTATCATTGGCTATTTCGAAAAGAAAGGCGACCATCAGCTTGGAATCGATTGATAAGAATGGTGAAATTCAAATGACAGTCAAGAATGATACTGAAATCTATTGATCTCAGCAGATGTTAAAAACAGTGCAACACCTACGTTATATCTCGAAATGGAAAAATATCAATATAGCATTTTTATGCAAAATATGGTAATCTTGAATTTGTGTGATTTTGGAAAATATATAAAAAGGAAGGTATTATATGTCTGAAACGGTTCTTAAGGTTCAATCCTTAACTAAAAAAATTGGAAAAGCAACCATTGTAGACAATGTTAGCTTTGAAATAAAAAGCAATGAAATATTTGGTTTGCTTGGTCCGAATGGGGCTGGTAAAACCACGATCATTCGGATGATCACAGGTCTTATCAATCGTACGGGAGGTTCTGTCATGATCAATGGTAGTGACCTTGATAAAGACTTTGAGGGTGCGATGAATCAATTGGGGGCCATCGTTGAAAATCCTGAATTTTATAAGTACATGACTGGCAGGAAGAATATCCTCCATTATGCTCGTATGTCATCTAATGAGATAACTAATGAGAGAATAGAAGAGGTCATAAAGCTTGTCAAATTGGATCATGCCATCGATAAGAAGGTTAGGACCTATTCATTGGGCATGCGCCAGCGCCTTGGTGTAGCACAGGCCATTTTACATAAACCTTCTTTATTGATTTTTGATGAACCGACAAATGGCTTGGATCCACAAGGGATTCGTGAGTTTCGTGATTATTTGAAAGTACTTGCAAGTGAAGGCGTCGGGATACTGATTTCATCCCATTTACTATCGGAAATGCAGTTGATGTGTGATAGTTTTGCCGTTATCGAAAAGGGAAAACTCATACATACGAAAGAACATATTGTAGATGAAAAAACCGAGACGATCAATGAGGTTTCATTCACTGTCAGTGATGGGGAGCTAGCTAAAAAAATCCTTCAAGAACAGTTTAAGGATATTTCGATTCTTAAGTTTGATTCGAAGACAATCTCCGTATCAGCAACACGTGAACAAACGGCCCATATAAACAGGATTTTTAATGGCAATCAGTTGGATGTCTATGAAATAGGCATTACTAGAAAATCACTGGAAGATAAATTCTTCGAAATTACTGAGCAGGAAATGAGGGAGTCTGTATGATGTCCTTAGTAAAAAATGAATGGATGAAAATCTTTTCAAAGGTATCAACTTATATATTCATCGCTTTTCTTTTATTGGCAGCTTTAGGGACTGCAGTCATCGATTTGAAACTAAGTCCCGACGAATCGGGTAAAGATTGGAAGCAAGAGTTGAAGGCAGATATACAAGAACAGAAAAAGGCATTGGAAGCTAAGGATATCAGTGACGAGGAAAAAGCGATGATCATGGAAGAGATTGATCTCAATAAGCAACTTTTAGCTGATGATATAAACCCTGACTTAAACACGAATTGGACCTATATGGCGGAATGGACGACATCATTAACATCATTTGTCACATTATTCGTCGTTATTGTTTGCAGCTCGCTCGTTTCCTCGGAATTTTCGGATGGTACCATTAAACAACTGTTGATCAGGCCTTATAAACGTTGGAAGATTCTACTTTCCAAATATATTACTTCCCTGTTATTTGCAGCGTTATTACTTGCAAGCCTATTTATATTCAGTTATCTAATCGGAATCATATTCTTTGGCAATGGCTCGTATTCAGACAAAATAATGGATCCCGCATCTTTCGGTGAATTCAGTCCGGTGGTAGTCGGAGAATATTTCGTAGACATGATTGTTTACTGGATACCAGGATTCTTGGTCATCACGACCATCGCTTTCATGTTAAGCACATTATTTAAAAACCAAGCACTTGCAGTAGGTATATCCATTTTCATCCTATTTGCGTCTTCGACATTAAATATGGTCATTCAATCATTCATCGGTAAATACGAGTGGTTAAAATTCGTCTTATTCCCCCACCTTGATTTAAGGGGCTATATTTCCGGAACCATAGAAATGTTTGATGGAGCTACCCTTGGATTTTCAATGGGCGTACTAGGCATCTACTATCTTATCTTTTTAGCGCTAACTTTCTTCTTCTTCCAGAAAAAAGATATCACTAATTAATAAAAGCAAAAGAAAAACCGAAATCAGTGGCTGATTTCGGTTTTTTTCATGAAATGAATATGTTTAGTTCGGTTAACGTGTTGAAAAATCGGGCTACACGCCGATAATTCGACCTACACGCGGAATAATTCGACCTACACGCCGATAATTCGACCTACACGCGGAATAATTCGACCTACACGCTGATAATTCGACCCCATGCCAAATAGTTCTTCCAGATGAAGTGTCGTTTTTTTTGTTTTCGCAAATTGAAAAAATCATCAGTCTTACTAACGGAGAGGCAGCTCTTTTCTGAGATTACTAATATTAGAAATCGACTGTGTTAGTTATTTGGTAGCACTGTTATTTCGCAGCTTCTTTCCCCTTAAAATCTCCCTCTAAAACTTGTAAAGCGAATCTCCATATTGTTTGAAAACTGAAAAGTTCTTCGGAAATTGTCGTTACTTCAAATTTTATTCCAATAATTTTGAATACCCGATAAGTATATAAATTGAGTTATTTTACCAATAACAGGTATTTTAACCTAATCTCTTATGATTATATAAAATTCATTATTACTTAGCTGCCCTTTTCGTAATGGTTGATAAGTATCTATATTTTGTTTTATTTTGTAAATGTTCTGATATTTTTACTAATTTACTAGATATATTTACCGATGTATAATCAGTCGGAGTCAATTGGAATTGGAGGAAATATTTTGTTTAAATTCAGAAAGTATTCGGGAAAACAAAGAATTACGAGTATATTAAATTCTATTAAGTTGAGGTTAGATGTATATGAATACTTTTTTATTTTATAGTGTCCTAGTTCTTATTGGGATTCTATTAATTGCTAATTCAAGTGATCGTTTTATTAAGAATAGTATTTTTCAAAAAATTGCGTTTGGTGTTATTGTCGTATTAAGCAGTTGTATAATTTTATATGCGATTTTAGGAAAAGATGAAGATTCTATTTGGAATGCAATACATTACTTTTTTGCTATAGGAATGTCAGTAATGTGGCTACTTGTGAGAAAATTTGAAGATGAACCTGATAGTAAAAAGAAAACTGGGCTATATGTAGGTTTTGTAATATTTATGCTATTAACAGTAATTACGAGTTAAATATTGTCAACAGTATTTTAAGTGCAGTTTTATAACTGCTTATCTAAAATTAATCTTATAACAAAAATACCATTTGAACTATCCCCCGGATAAGGGACACATATAAAAAAGTGTCCCTTATCCGGGGTTTTTTATGTTTCGATAGGTGCAATGAGTATGGATGGAGCCACCTTCAGTTTTAACCATCATTTCATTATTCGTTAACGGAATCGTGGAAGCATTGAATTTCATGTAAACGAGCAGGTTGTGGTAATTAGGGAAATGTCCAAGAAATACTACCCTATTCAATTATTATGCAAAATTGCAGATGTATCAAGAAGTGGATACTACAAATGGTTAAAAAGTAAAATATCCCCTAATGAAAAGCAACTGTTGGAAAATCCCCTCCCAGTACGAACCAGATATGCTTTGCCTACGATAAAGCTTAAGGGGGGGCCGATAAATACAACGCCTAATGGGATTTCCAATTTTTTCATAAAGACTGAAACCATTCATTACTTTATCCGTATATTTCATTATGTACGGTGTTGGCTGTTCGCGGTTGCTCCGGTATTTAGAGGCGTTATTATTTATAGATTGGGAGATGAAGGATCATGAATGAAAAAGGATGCATGAAATGTGGAAGCAATGATGCTACTAAGAAGGATGTAGCCATGACAGGAACAGGATTGTCAAAAATGTTCGATGTCCAGAATAATCAATTTACGGTTGTGTATTGCAAGAATTGCGGTTATTCGGAGTTTTATAATAAGCAATCATCGGCAGGCAGTAATCTGCTGGATCTATTCTTTGGATGATCACTGCACGAAAAGAATCCCCTTTTTCATGAAAAGGGGATTCTTGTTTTTTCTTCATTATGTCAGCTCATTACCCGAGGAAATGGTCTTGAACGACTTTTGAAAATTCCTTTGCGACGGGTGAAAGGCCTTTAGACGACTTCATGACAACCTTGCCGCGCGACAGCAGGTGTACATTAATGATTCCAGATCAAATGTGGGCGAATATCATCACTCGTGACGGTATGCCCGAGAAATGATAATATGAATGTAAAAAATGGGAATTCTATGAGGGGAAATTAAATGAATAAAATAGCACTTCTTCAACTGTCTCTAGCCATGACAATCTTTGGTTCTGTCGGTTTCTTTTCAGAACTCTCAGGACTTCCTGCATTGGAATTGGTTTTTGTTCGCTGCATTTGTGCTGCGATATTCTTATGTGCAACATGGATGATTACAGGACATTTCAAGAACGAAATATGGAATTTCAGAGAGGTAATGCTCATCATTTTCTGCGCCGTGTCCAACTTGTTAAACTGGATATTCCTCTTTAAATCTTTCGAACTGATATCCGTGACAATAGCCATTTCACTCTATCATTTAGCCCCGATCATTGTACTCATCTTAGGGAGCTTCATCTTCAGGGAGAAAATGAGTTTATTCTCCATCCTGGCAATTTCACTTTGCTTTATTGGCACATTATTCATTATGGGAACAGATGGATTCCGATCATCAACTCCTGAATGGGAAGGTATCATTTATGGAATCATTGCTGCATTTTTCTACGCGGCAACCATGCTTTTAGGAAAGAGCATTACACAGACCAGTGTATTTGCCACCACTTTTCTGCAAATGTTCATTGGAATTCTATTACTGCTTCCTTTTGTCGATTTTTCAGTATACACAACCCTGCAATCTTTCGAATGGTATTATACGGTTCTTACTGGCATCATCCATACAGGCGTCGTGTATCTGCTGTTTTTTAATAGTATCCGTCACTTACCTACAAATGTAGTATCTTTCATGATTTTTGTTGATCCGGCAGTGGCCATCCTTTTAGATATTCTGCTTTCAGGATTTCAACCGGACAGGATTCAAATCTTGGGTATTTCATTGATATTTATTGGGGTGCTCTATTCACTTAAGACGACAGGACCGATTGAAAATGATGTCATACAAAAAAGGCCGCACACAATGTGAGGCCTTTTTTCTTTATATAATAATAGGTATCAATCTATTGATTAAAATGATAGACATCCCAAATGTCAGGGGTTTCTGATCCAATGTACCAAGCAGATACACCGCCTAGATGATTTTGTTTGACCAGGTCAATACGGAGCTTCATCGATTTTTTATCTTCTATCCATATTTGATGCTTTTCCCCTTTGGAAGTATACTCCACGTAATTTTGTTGAGCCTTTTTATCCCATACCTTTTTAAGTTTATGAGATGAAATGATTTTGTTGACCTCAGCCATGGTACGGTCATGACTTTTCACTTTTTTGGTCGATAAATCGGTTACCCATTCTCTCGTATAAAATGGTACAGCCAATATGATTTTATGGGCAGGTACTTCTTTCATTAAAAGCTGAGTTCCTTCTTTGATCCAAGGTAACGAGGAAACGGACCCGGCTACTGGGCTCCCTCCCCAATGCTCGTCATAACCCATTATGATTATATAATCCGCTATTTTGCCAAGTGCTTTCCTATCTAGACTTTTTGACCAAAAAGGGTCGTCATTTTCTCGGGTGACATCCACAGACACTATAATTCCATGCGGTTTTAGGGCCTTTTTTAATTCGCCTATGAAAAGTACAAAGTCCTTCTTATTTTTTGGATCGATGTTTTCAAAATCTACATTTATTCCATCACTTTTAGTTTTTACAAGCGAATCACGTAAAGCTGAAACTAATTTCTGGCGTTTTTTAGTATTGCCTAGTATAGAACCTGTTAAAACAGGGTCGAATTGATTACCGATAAGTTGCCAAACTTGTTTTCCTTGTTTATGAGCGGATTGAACGTAATTTGTATCTACAGAAGCGGAAACGAAATTACCGGAATCCTTCAGCGTATAGGAACGAGGAGATACTACATTTAAATTAGGTTGTTTAAGGTGTTGGGTGTAGTTTTCTTTCGATCCATTATGCTTCCAGCCCATGACGATAAGGCTTTGCTTCTTTTTTTGAAGTAGAGATTTCTTTATCCATCCCTTTTTACCACCAAGCAGTTGAACCTGGTAGTAATAATCGGGAATCTTCAATTTTTGACCAACCTTAAGGGTAACCGTTCGTAAGTTATTTAATTTCGTCAAATCACTTGTAGTTACCTCATATTTAGAAGAAATCTTCCATAATGTATCTCCTGATACAACCTTATGAATCTTATATTTTTGGGGAATCTTCAGGTTTTGGCCAACAGTAATTTCGGAAGAGGTTAATTTGTTTTCTTTCTGTAACTCACTTACTGAAACTCCATATTGATTTGCTACTTTCCATAATGTGTTTCCAGTCTTTACTTTATGTATAATAGGCATCGCAGAATCCCCAACGACAGAAGAAGTAATGGGAAACTCCTCGCCCTTTTTTAAGGTCTTTAGTATAGTGGAACCTAGTTTAGGAGAACTATAAACTTTTGTAGTGCCCGCTTTAACAGAACCTGTGTATTGGGTATTACTTGATGCTTTACCACTGGTTGGAAAGAGACAAATACAAAGAAGGCAGAACATAATAAGACATCCAAAGAATTTTTTCACTATTATTTTATTCTCCTTAAATATTGTCAATTTTAACTTTACTAGTTTACTATGGAGAATCGCTATAAAATAGAGGTACATTGTGGAAAGGCATTTCTAATCCTCGTGTGGGACGAATTATTCCGTATGAAGGACAATTGAATTGTAAGTAGAAGGGGAGGTTTTATATGTCATATTTTGCCTTACAGTTTTATGATTTTAACATATGGGCAAATAAACAGATTTTCAACCGCTTAAAAGAGCTTCCAAAGGAATAATACGGGTATCTCCTTATATTACCTGTGGATAATGATTTAACAACGGAGATATACGCTAAGACTAGAACTGCCATTGTCTCTATTGAAAAAGGCAACCTTATATGGATTCTACTTGCAGCACTTTACACTAGAGGGTATAAACCAAATCAATTCATTCTATTTTTGGAAAAGGAACCGAGTCGGCATTATCAAAGTTCCCGAAAGCCAAAAGGATAACTATAGACAAGAAGGCCGGAAAAGTTACTTTCACTAAATTGTTTGCAGGGTAAATTTTATGTGTGAAGTGAATAAAACATAATGCTTACGTTTTATATCAATTTCAATTTGTTTGTTTAGGTTTTATTTTCAAATAATTCTTCCTTTGGCATCATCACAATTCATCGAGATATCATATTAAAATCAATTCAGCTTACGGTATTTTTGGGCCTTCACGCCTTAGTCCGAACGTAGCAAAGGGCACAAAAATAAGGCCAAGTGTCGCAACAAAAAAACTCCTAAGTGGAATAGAGGGCATCCATAAGCACTTTACATCGATAGATGCCCCTATTTTGGTATGATAGCCAATTGAATATTTGCACTATTATTAGTTATTTCTATTGAAACATCATCAGTATTCATACCTAGGAAATCATTACCTTTTAAATTATCTATCAACTCGCTTATATCATATGATATTTCTAATGATTGAAAAACTATCTTTAAAAAAGCTGTAAATTCCTCTTCAATATCTGGGAAGTCATCTTTAGATTCATCAACGAATAAAAAAAGGTCGGCTAGATTCTTCTTTTCGTCTGTTGAATCATAAGTAAGTTGGATTGCATTATCTTTGGTATTAAAACCTGATTCTGTTTTGATTAGTACCATTTGATTATCATTGTTGACAATCGATTTTTCAAATTCTGCCACTGTTTTTGAAAAAGTTTTAATATTTTCCATAGCTGCTATTTCTTCAGAAGTGGCATCGTTAGTATCTAAATTAGGGTTTCCCTGAATTCCATAAGGAGAACATGCTGTTATTAATAATGCAGATAAGAGAATACAAACATACATTTTATTCAACTAGTTCGCCCCCATTCAATTCATATACTCGGTCACAAAGATAATTTATTTGTCTATCATCATGGCTTGTTAATAGAATAGTGACCCCATTCGTTTTGTAATCCAATAACAGCTCTTGAATCTCTATAATAGATTTCTTATCCAATCCGTTAAAAGGTTCATCTAAAACTAAAATATTTGGGTTCTCCATAATAGCCTGTGCTATTCTCAAACGTTGTTTCATGCCCAAGGAATACTCCTTCACTTTTTTGTCTTTTGCATCAGCTAGACCCACTTTATATAAGGATTGATGTATATCTTCATTTGTGATTTTTTTTTGTATATTCGCTAATATACTCAAATTTTCCATTCCAGTTAAGTAATTTATGAATGGAGGTTGTTCAATAATAATGCCAGCATTCTCAATATATGTCTTACTAAAAATGATTCGTTTACCATCAACCCATACCTCCCCATCATTAATTTCCGTAAATCCACAAAGTGATTTTAACAACATTGTTTTGCCGGATCCGTTTGGACCAATAAACCCTACACAAATTCCTGTCTTAATTGATAAGGAAACATTTTTTAAAATTGTGTTATGTCTTATGCTCTTATTAATATTTATTACTTTAATCATGTTATGGCTCCCTATACAATTTTATATTTCAAGTTCCGTAGTAATACGTGTGAAAGAATAATTAAAAAAATTCCCACAATCATCCCACCAAAAAAATAAGAATCTTTACTAATAAATACAAGACTAATATTCTTTAGTTGCAAATCCATGATAAATAATGCTGAAATTAATATGAAAACAATCAATAATGCAATAGTTTCTTGGAATCTCAAATATAAGTAAAACATAATGGATGAAAGTCCTAAGGAAATTAAAGTACTTGCAATGATAAAAAATAAAAATTGTCTTATGATTTGCTCAGGATAATCAAATTCTAGTACATCATTTAAAAAAATGAACATAAAAATTGAACCAACGTATATAAGTACAAATAGAGTTACATTAAGAATATATGGCCCCCTAATTATTCTTAAAGCATCTCGTTGCAGTTTGACCCGAGAAAATACTAATTGATGGTATGTTTTTTTAATCATGATGAAAGAAATAGAACCCCAAAAAATCGAAACTAAATAAAAAGTATATGGACTAATGAAATGAAGAACACTATTTCCTTCCATATGTTCATTCTGGTCAAAGTCTTTATTAACAAATATCCGATCCAGAATTGCTTCAGCTGATAACAATTTATTATAGTCACTCATATATATAATGATATTTTGATAGCCTTGTATATAATTAATAAAGGCTAATAAAACGGAAGATATCATGACTGTTAGTAATAATATTAGATTGTTTTTTATCGCCACTTTTTTTGACCTTTAACTTTCAGGATTTTTAACTGTCTTATTTACACCAACTACCAGTAATATAATCGAAATTATAAATAAAATAACTAATGGCAGAAATACTTCTAATGTTGAATATAAGGTATTAAATGCGGTAAAGCTGGAAAATATGTCAAACCAAACACTCTGAGTGTATACACCTAATTTTCCATATAGAAAATATATGATTAAAATCAAAAGAATTACCTTATACTCTCGATCTAGTAATAAAACTAATGCACCAGCTAACAAACTAAAAACAAAGGCTAAACTTAAATAGATGGTACATACCATAAAAACAAAGAAGAGATAAGGATGATTGCTATAAAAATTTTGAGGTAAAATCGAAGCAAATCCTCCTATATTATCAAGGCTACGGTAAACAAAGATTCCTCCTATCGAATAAAAAAATAAATAGGTTAGAACAACAGTTAAAGTTGACAGGAATACATATTGTATTACATCTCTATAAACATTCTTCCTAATTAATGGGTAACGATGTCTTCCTAGAACATATAGACTTCTCTTCTCTGTGAATAGCCCAAGGGTAGGTAATATAAATAGGACTGGAATAAAATTAATTAAGTAAAACATGGAAGAATCGACAAAAATTTCCCATGTTGAAATGGCAGCTAGAAAATTGTGTCTAATTTCTTCTTTAGACCCTACTAAATCAGGGGCATTATAATCCATAGTCATGATTTCAAAATAATAACTAGCAAACACCCATGAAAGGGTCAATCCTCCAAACAACAAAATGAATGTTAACGCCATATATCTAATTCTAATTTTAAATTTACTAAGTAACATTATTTCCTCCGATGTGTCTAATAGCTTTAATTAATTCTTGGATAAAAAGGAATATTGTCCAAGAATAAAATATTGAACAATACTCTATGTTTAATTAACGATTAACCACCACTAGCAGACCAAGAACCTTTAATAGTCACTTTCCCTCCACCAGTATTATTTGTTTTTCTTAACCCTAATTTGTATTTATAACCTACTTGGGCATTCACAGCGGTAAATGTGGCTCTCTTTCCTCTTTGAACAGTTGTTCCACCTCTATAGACATTATCAGAATTTTTCATGTTTGCCGTAATCCATGCAGTACCAGTGTCATTACTTAGATTGACTACCCCTTTATTGTTTGCTTGTCTCTCTGAATAAGGTGCATACTTTTCAGCTCCAGAATAAGTAACTTCATAACCAGTGAAGCTTATTATTTGCTGAGCTTCTGTTTCTGTTCCCGAATAACCCAGAATACCTAATGATATAACTACTGTTAACAAAACTTTTGATTTTTTCAATGTAAATCCCTCCCAATAATTATATATATTGGTTGCAACCAACGTAAGTATATTGAATATTCAGAAATATAGCAATAGAAAATAAGTAAAAAGTCTGAATTTCATCAGTTTTTATTAAAAATATGGATAGTGAACAGGGACTATATATCGACTTAACGTAAGATAATATACAAAAATAACTATTTTTAACGTAAAAGGGTATATGGATTTTTATTCCGTTTGAAATTTTTGTAGGGGTTTTGAAAAAGTTATCAAAAACGTGAAGGATAGTACTAAAATTTAGATCATTTATTTACGAATACCAGCGCTTTTTGAACGCGTTGTGATGAATAATCTGAACAACTGAAGAAACAAACAGAGTCAAAGGAATTAGAGGAAATGGAGGTTATGTTTTTTGAATTGTCTGGGCGGTACAAATCGCTGTTTAGCCAAAAAGAAAATATAGATAAGCCTCTTATAATTGAGAATCCAGCCGCATGTCGTGAATCATGGAACATATCACCGCGGCAATATCACGGCCATGTTGCGCCAAATGGGTTATGCCTCTACTTCGACGGATTATGGTCTTTATTTATTTTTAAAAGGAAAGTAACTAAAGGTTAATGTTGATATTTCACCTGGAAATAGGACTATAAAATTGGTAGTCCTATTTGTGTATGCAATTATTCATTGTTATCTTTTTAGTAAAAATCTTGGAGATGGAAGGACTTCTTGTTCAGCTTCAAAATAAGCGAGTTTATTTGGTATGCAGGATATGATTGATGGCATCCCCATTCCAACAGCTTTTTCTAAGGCGGTTATTAAGGGGAGCACCTTACCATCAATATCTTCATCCCAGGATATTACATAACAAGAATCTTCAGCACCATTCTGTTTTAGTAACTTAGCTATATCTACTGGATCTGAATTAGGTTTTGGAATCTCAATGATATATTCTTCACGAAGAGTTGTTCTGTAAGAATGACAAAGGCGACTTAAGGCATCCTTGCGTTTCTTGGCTGAAGACAATTCGAACAGAATTCTATCTTGGAGCCTTTTGGTGAAAAATGATTTTACAATTATTTTCTCCATTTCCTTATCCAAACTAATCCCCCTTTACAGTTTTTTAACTGGTAAATATTAATAGTCCAAGCCTATCATAAGTAGCTTTATTTTATAATTAACCTCTCTTTAAAATCCCTCGAGATTTACGACAGTTAATTATACGTTTTTCGTTTTTAAGCTTTCTTTGATAAGAAAAAATCCTTCCAAATGAAGATTAATTTGTTGGAACTATACCGTCCTATTCGTATGAACATCTAGCCAGTTTAGGCCTTTTATCATTTTTTGGTGGGGTTTTCCGTTGAAAATACTTGTACATGACATTTGTCATCTTCTAGTCATGACACCTGGTACTAATAATTTCAGGTTGCTTTCTGTATAATATGAAATAACGACAAATATAAGGAAGTGCAATTGACTTATGACCGTGCAAAATACGAAGAACTTGAGAAAACAAATTGCTCCTTTTGAACAATCAACGACAAAGGAAAGTATATGGCAGATCATCAATACCTTGGGGCCGTTCATTATTTTATGGTACCTAGCATATATAAGTCTTTCCGTTTCTTATTGGTTAACTTTAGTTCCAGCTGTGTTGGCTGCTGGTTTCTTGACAAGGATATTCATTATTTTCCATGATTGTACACATCATTCATTTTTCAAAAGCCGCCGTGCGAATAGAGTAGTCGGTACGATCATGGGTGTTTTGACTTTATTCCCGTTTGATCAATGGGGACATGAGCATTCTGTGCATCACGCTACAAGTGGTAATTTGGATAAGCGGGGTACAGGAGATATTTGGACCCAAACGGTGGATGAATATTTGGCTGCACCGCTTAAACTTCGTTTTGCCTACCGTTTTTATCGCAATCCATTGGTGATGTTTGGTTTGGGACCAATTTATGTTTTCCTTCTTAAAAATAGATTTAACCGAAAAGGTGCTAGAAAAAAGGAAAAAATGAATACGTATTTGACGAATGCATTAATCGTTGCTTTAGTGGCATTGCTTTGCTTGGCAGTAGGCTGGCAGTCGTTCCTTCTGGTACAAGGTTCCATTTTCATGATTTCTGGTTCAGTGGGCATTTGGCTGTTTTACGTCCAGCACACATTTGAGGACTCTTATTTCGAGGAAAATGAGGAGTGGGAATATGTGTTAGCAGCAGTGGAAGGAAGTTCTTTTTATAAGCTCCCAAAACTGATGCAGTTTCTTACTGGTAATATCGGTTACCATCATGTTCACCATTTAAGTCCAAGGGTACCTAACTATAAACTGGAAAATGCACATAATCATACAGAGCCTTTAAAGAACGTACCAACGATTACTCTTGCTACAAGCTTACAGTCGCTCCGTTTCCGTTTGTGGGATGAGAAAAACAAGAATTTTGTTGGTTTTAAAGACATAAAGTATTTAACGAAAAAAAGTGTTCCCGTTCAAGTGAAATCTGAACTATAATTCTGCCATTCGGACTCTCTTCATAATCCTAGGATTTGGGGGAGTCTTTGCTTCATATAAGCGACTCGATAAAGGAGAGAACTTAAAATGATTCGAATTGTCATTGCAGAGAATCAGGAAATGCTGTTAGAGGCAATTAGTTCTCTACTCAATCTTGAAGAAGATATAGAAATTGTCGGGAAAGCCAGTAATGGAGACGAAGCAATTGCTCTTATACATCGTTTACAGCCTGATGTTTGTATTATGGATATGGAGATGCCTGTAAGGAGCGGGCTTGAGGCTGCTGAAGCTTTGAAGTCATTTGATTATAAAGTAATCATTTTAACGACTTTTCGAAGGTCTGGTTATTTTCAGCGTGCTTTAAACGCTAATGTTAGGGGCTTTTTATTGAAGGATAGCCCAAGTGACGAGTTAGCCTGCTCGATTCGCGGCATAATGGATGGCAAGCGAATATACTCGCCCGAGCTTATTGATGATACTTCAAACAATAAACAACGGGAAATGGGAGTGTTAGGTCTGTTAGCCGATGGTCAAACCACAATTGAACCATCTGATCAGCCAAGTAAAACGATTGGGACCGTAAGAAAATATTTTTCCACCATCAAGGAAAAAATGAAGTTACCAGCAGGTTAGGGATGAACATTCTTTATAGAAGTTCATCTATATGATGTTGACACGCTTTTTTAAATTGTGTACTATAAATTCAATTATATATTGAAAATTCTGTGATAAAGAGAGTAGTTCATTTTGAAATGGAAAGCGAGTTAGGGATGGTGTGAGCCTAATGCAGGACAAATGAATGAAGCGCACTTTGGAGAAATTTCTTGAAACGTTAAGTAGGGAACATCGGGGAGGCACCTCGTTAACAATGGAAAGTGGTCACAATTTGTGGCAACTAGAGTGGTACCACGGGAATCTATGCTCTCGTCTCTTATTTAGAGACGGGAGCTTTTTTGTTTAGGAGGGAAATGACGATGAATAAACCAATTGCAGCATTAATATCAACTGCATTACACAATGAATTGCCAGCAAGTGAAATAGAAAAATTAATGGAAAAGCCAAAATTCACGGAATTAGGGGATGTAGCATTTCCATGCTTTACACTTGCAAAAAAACTAAGGAAATCGCCTCAAGTGATTGCGACTGAAATAGCCCATCAATTAAACAGTAATTTGATTCAAGAAGTGAACGTAGTGGGCGGTTATGTAAATATCTTCGTCAATCAACAGAGGGTGACGGAAAATGTGCTGCAAACCATATTAAGTGAAAAGGATCAGTATGGTTCAAAGCAGCCTCTACAAGAGAATGTCGTGATTGACTATTCATCCCCGAATATTGCCAAGCCGTTTTCCATGGGGCACTTACGCTCAACAGTCATAGGGAATGCACTGGCTAACATCGCTGAAAAAAATGGCTACAAGGCCGTGCGTATTAATCATTTAGGGGATTGGGGCACGCAATTTGGTAAATTGATTGTCGCTTATAAGCTTTGGGGAGACAAAGAGGCAATCGAAGCTTCCCCGATTCAAGAATTATTGAAAATTTATGTGAAGTTCCATGAAAGAGCAGAAACGGATGAATCGTTGAACGAGCAAGCAAGGGCTAGCTTTAAGTCGCTGGAAGATGGAGATGAAGAAGCACGCGCGTTATGGAAATGGTTCAGGGATGCGTCTCTAAAAGAATTTGAAACGATTTATGATGTATTAGGCATTCGTTTTGATTCCTATGCAGGTGAAGCGTATTACAATGACAAAATGGAAGCGGTTGTCGAGGAACTAAAAGAAAAGGGCTTACTTTCCTTATCTGAAGGAGCCTATGTTGTGGAAATGGAAGATATGCCTCCTTGTTTGATTACAAAAACGGACGGGGCGACACTGTATGCCACACGTGATTTAGCTGCAGCCATGTATCGTAAAAAACATTATGATGCGAAGAAGACATTTTATGTTGTAGGAAACGAACAATCACTGCACTTTAAACAGCTTTTTAATGTCATTGAGAAAATGCAGTATGATTGGTCAAAAGATTTACAACACGTAGCTTTTGGCATGATGTTAAAAGACGGTAAGAAAATGTCGACACGTAAAGGGAAAGTTGTGCTGCTTGCGGATGTATTGGCAGAGGCAATTGAAACAGCGAAGCGCAATATTGAAGAAAAAAATCACGCGCTTGAACAGAAAGAACTGGTTGCGAAGCAGGTCGGTGTCGGAGCGGTAATCTTCAATGATTTAAAAAATTATCGCATGAACGATATTGACTTTTCATTAGAGCAAATGATGAATTTTGAGGGGGAAACAGGTCCATATGTGCAGTACACCTTTGCACGAATTTCATCATTGCTTGAAAAAGGTGAATTTAAGGAACAGGCAATCCAATTTGATGCTTTAGGAGAGTATGCGTGGTCTGTCGTCCAACTGCTTGAGCAGTTCCCGATCATTGTTCAAAAATCATTTGAACAAGCAGATCCATCACAAATTGCGAAATTCAGCTTGCAGTTATCACGTGCATTCAATAAGTATTATGCACATACGAAAGTTTTAGTCGACGATGAGTGGAAACAAA
This sequence comes from Peribacillus sp. Bi96, assembly GCF_918698115.1. Taxonomy (GTDB): domain Bacteria; phylum Bacillota; class Bacilli; order Bacillales; family DSM-1321; genus Peribacillus. The sequence goes on along the minus strand of NZ_CAKKLV010000024.1, from coordinate 8,370 downwards.
TGAAGCTTTCGTTCGCTTTTTGCGTAGCCATTGTATTAAAGGATGCGCTAAGGTTATTAGGAATTTCAGCGCCAAAGAAAATGTAAAGTTAACATGCCCGTGCATACCGAATAGGGGCGATAACGTTTATAAAACTGTATACAAAAATCACAATAAAGAATCCATTTTGATCTTCTTTTTTCAAAATGGATTCTTTTAATTCTATTGAAGCAATTTTTATTACAATGCAGCATTTTTAGATATTTTTAATCAATTCACTATTCGATGACATCAAACCATAAAGCGGATTTATCATCAATTTCACCGTTGTAATTGATCGTGATCTCCTCGCCGGCCTTTATATCTTCATGTGCATAAAAGTCTATTGTTACATCTTCTAAATTATTATCGAATGTCGCATTTGGAGTGTATGAATGATTGAATAGCGAGCCATTCCCTAAGGCAATGGCAGTATCCTCGTCCCCCCAATGAAAACAGTGATAAAAGAGTGATGTTTTCTTTAAATATTTCCATTCGCTTTTCGGTGAAAAGATTACAGGTGATGCCTCAATGAGCTCATCCTTTTTAATATCCCTTGTCGCATATATTCCCCTGCCATATTTCCCCGTATTTTTAATGCAGATTGGTGACACGGCCTCAATTGCTTTTTTCCAGTCTTGCTTGGCTTTCAGTTTTGTTTCATCTAGGTCACCAAGGTGCTTATTTAAGTAATCACTTCGTTTGCGAATGAATTCGAAGATGAATTCCGGCTCTTTGTCGAATAGATCAACCTTATTCTTTTTATATGGATCAAGAAGGATGTGTGGGCGTATGCCCTGGTGCAGTGATAATACTTTATTTTCCATATAATCCACGGTAAATGTGGTTTCCATTGTTTCAACCAAGAGGTCTTTGTAGAACTTACGGTATTCCGGAACCTTCAAAAGCAGATTATTAAGGTGATTTGTCTGTTTTCCTCCGATAGGGACATATGTGTGCTCCATGATCCCGCCACTGACTTTGCGTCCCCAAGTGGCATCGTAATCCCAAGGAATGACTTCAAACAACTTCGTTTCACTATTGCGATATAGTGCATAATTATGGGTAAAACCATCGTTATTCATGGTGCAGACGGCTCCCACCAGCCAGTGTAAGTATTTATGGATATCAAGATGCTGCGAGATTATTTCCGGAAATTTTGCAAGAGGGGTGGTATTGATTTTTTTGATCAATTCAATAAGGAATTCATCGTCGTCAGGTTTACCAAACGCCTGTTTATACCCTGACACAAGGGAGTCTTTAGGTTTCCCATCCCTTTCCAATGAAAAGTTGGCATGATTGTTGACTGCATAATAAATGGGGCCTGCAGGAAGCCCTCTTTTTTCTAAAAAAAACTCATCGACAGAATCCAATTGTAAATAAACGCCTTTACAAGAGCCATTTCGGTATAAATTGATATGTTGGCTATTAGGGGAAAGAACTCCAAGGTCCTGGAAGAAATCGAGTGAGAGTTTATTGCGGATGAGGGAAGGATCTCTGTATTCGGCATTGAGATGGATTTTATGGGCGTCAAAGAATCTTTCTGGCTCGATGAAATCAATCCAATAGGATCTTTTCCGGAATTTACGGGTATAAGAGCCCCGATAGGCAATATCGATATCAAAAATGTCGTTTTCCACTTTCAAATAGGCGGGAATGGGGTCATTACTCCATACGTCCGCACGTAAATCTTCTAGATCATCTTCTTCTATCGTTAAGAAATAAGATGGAATATGATAAGACATACACTCACCTTCCTTCCTTTCTTCTATAAGCTGTTTTATGGCAATCCAAAACGATTTTGAGCAGGGAATTGTTCGTTTGAAATTACATCAGTAATGAATAAAAAATTCAACTTGATCAATCGGAGAATGATCAAGTTGAACCATGTTAAGGTTTAACTATTTATCTTCTTCTTTTTTTCCCACTTCCAGTGGATGTACTTGAAGTAGAAGTAGTAGTAGAAGTTGAAGTTGAAGTGCTACCAGTGGATTTATGTCCAGTGGATTTACTGCCACTATGGCTGCGGCTACTACTGTGGCTGCCACTATGGCTTCCACTGCTGCTGCTGCCAGATGAGCCGCCTTTTCCTTTTTTCCCTTTCGGCATACGGACCCCTCCTTTAATAAGGTTAATTTCATGATATGCAGTATCGTACTTACTTGAGCGTCTGTTAACGACAAACGGGCTAATAAAAATAGCGGAGAGGGGTTTCGGAGGGGGCCTGATGACAAGAGGTTTATAGAATGGAGGAACGGAACGGAAGGAAAGCACTTTTTCCTGCTTTTAAATCAAAAGGCAGGAATATGAATAAAATCGATTGACATTCATTGGTAATGTGTTAATATTTATAAAAATGGAACCGGTTCCAAAATTCGCGAATGGATGAATGAAATGGTAAAACGAGAAAATTCAAAAGTTACAATTTACGATGTCGCTAGAGAAGCGGGGGTTTCCAAGACTTCTGTTTCCCGCTATTTAGGGGGGAGATATAATGAACTCTCTGACAAAACACGTAAGAAAATCGAGTTGGCAATCAACCAAATGGAGTACCGTCCAAACACCATGGCCAGAGGGCTCAAAAGCAATAAGAGTTATTTGATTGGAATCATCGTGGCGGACATCAACAATCCATATACGACGGCCATCCTTCGGGGGGCTGAAGATATATGCAGCCAAAATGGTTATAATCTGATGATTTGCAACTCGGATAATAACCCGGAGAAGGAAAGAGGATATTTCGATATGCTTCTATCCCATCGAATCGACGGGCTTATCATTCATACGACTGGTGGAAATCACGACATGTTAAAACAGATGCAAGACCAAAAGACACCGATCATCCTGCTTGATCGGAAAGTGCCAGATCTTGAAATTGATACGGTAGGATTGGATAATATCCAGGCGACTACACAAGCGGTCAATTATCTGGTTGGCCAAAATTATGAGAAAATTGCGTTTTTCAGCGAACCAGCAAGCAAGGTTAGCACGAGGTATGAACGGCGGCGATCCTTTCAGCAAACATTGATGAGCCACAGTCATCCGAGTTCAAAAGATGTGTATGAGGTAAATGTCGACGATTTACATGATGTCGAGTCAAAGCTCCAGCATTTTTTAGATGATTCTGAAGGTGTATCACGTGTGATATTGACTGCAAATAGCGTGGTGCTATTAAAGTTAATTTTACTTTTACAAGAAAAGAAATTGTCGGTTCCGGAAGATTTAGCGATGATGGGCTTTGATAATCCAGATTGGAGTGCCATTGTTTATTCGGGCATTACAACGATTGAACAGCCTACATACCAAATCGGGGTCGCCGCCATGGAAATGATCTTGCGCCGTATTAATGGACAAGTTTCCCCAGCCCAGACAATGGCGTATCAAGCGAAATTGAATGTAAGACAAACGACGCCTTATATACAGAAATAAGTCTTCTTAGCATGGAAGACTTTATTAATCACAAAAATGGTACCGGTACCATTTTTGTGAGAACACATTCATTAGGAGGAATAATATGAAAGTCTTTGTATGCATGAATTCAATACCGATGGAAAGGGTTCAAACGCTCGGACATCTTGAAATCATAAAAGCAATTGCAAACGCTGGAGCAGATGGAATCGAAATCAGAAAAGAGCTATTGACCCCGGATGATTCGTTAAAAGAATTGGGTACCCTCTGCAGGGAGCTTAACTTAGACATTTATTATTCCGCTCCTGAATTCCTGATCGGATCTAACCTTCAAATGAATGAACTAGGCTTTAAGCAATTGGTTAGGGAAGCTGATGAACTCGGGGCAAAATTGTTAAAGCTGCCTCTAGGACACTACGACTTCACGGAAACGGATATGACTCAAGTAAATGAGATCTTGGAGGAAAATCTGCAAAATGGTGAATTAAAGATCACGATCGAGAATGATCAAACGCTTGCCGGTGGAAACGTAAATACAATCGCTCATTTCCTGAGCCGTACCGAAAAGTTGGATATTCCGATAGAATTGACGTTTGATACGGGCAACTGGCTGTATACAGAAGAGGTACCGATGAAGGCAGCACAAGAGTTAGCGAGTTATGTAACCTATATTCATTTGAAGCAAGTAAAGAGGGTGAAAGGGGAATGGGTGACAAAGCCGGTATCTATGCCGCTTCTGCCTGAGGAATTGGAGTTATTGGAAAGGTTTAGTGATAATTGTCCAGTAGCGATTGAATTCCCAGTAACCTTGGAAAATATAGAAACCTATATTTCACTTTTGAAAATGGAGCAGGAGGTTAGCCATGAACGAGCTTAATGTATTGACGATGGGAGAGGCAATGGCGATGTTCATAGCGGATGAGCCAGGGAGCCTTGAAGACTGCTTACGTTATGAACGTTATGTGGCAGGGGCAGAAACCAATGTAGCCATTGGTCTGTCAAGGTTAGGAATCAGAACGGCATGGATGAGCAAGGTGGGAGATGATTCATTCGGGCGCATGATTTTGAAAACGCTAACAAACGAAGGCTTGGATGTATCCCATGTTTTAGTGGATGCGCTCAATCCAACAGGATTCCAGCTGAAATCGAAGGTCGACAAAGGGGATCCAGTTGTTGAATACTTCAGGAAGAATTCAAGCGCCAGTAAGATTTCCCTGGAGGATTTTCCGCTGGAGAGGCTCCCTATAACTCAGCACCTTCATTTAACGGGGATTCCACCAGCCATTTCCAGCAGTTTCAGAGAGTTGTCGTGGCAAGTCTTGAATCATATGAAACAAACAGGTGTAACCATATCATTCGATCCAAATCTGCGCCCCTCCCTTTGGTCGAATGAAAGGGAGATGATCAGCGTCATCAATCGGTTTGCAGAGGAGGCTGATTGGATGCTTCCAGGAATGCAGGAGGGTGAAATTCTTACGGGGTACAGGAACAAAGAGGATATTGCCAGCTACTATCTCGAACGGGGGGTTAAGCTTGTGGTGATTAAACTCGGGGAAGAAGGTGCATACTTTGCGACAGAAAATGAAAGGAAAGAAGTTCCGGGTTTTGCTGTCACGAAAGTAGTTGATACGGTAGGAGCAGGAGATGGGTTTGCTGTCGGAGTAATCAGTGCATTATTGGAAGGGTCTTCATATGAAGATGCTGTTGTACGGGGAAATGCGATAGGAGCAAAAGCCGTGATGTCTTCTGGAGATCATGAGGGACTTCCTAATAGGGAAGAGCTAGAACACTTTATGAAAAAAGGAGTGCTTCAATCATGAAAACCTCTCAATTACAGGTTGCCTCAAGAAAAAGGTGGATGAGATTAATCCCCTTAGTTTTCATCACATACAGTCTTGCCTATCTCGACCGTGCCAACTATGGGTTTGGCGTAGCGGGAGGGATGGGGGAAGACCTTAATATCACAGCAGGTGTTTCTTCCTTTCTGGCTGCCCTGTTTTTCCTTGGTTATTTCTTTTTCCAAGTTCCTGGAGCACATTATGCAGAAAAGAAAAGTGCAAAGATTCTTATCTTCTGGAGCCTGATTCTCTGGGGGGGGCTTGCTACATTGACAGGTATGGCAACAAGTGTGGCATGGCTCTATCCAATTCGCTTCTTGCTTGGCGTTGTTGAAAGCGCTGTTATGCCTGCGATGCTCGTTTTCCTTAGCCATTGGTTCCTAAAAGAAGAACGTTCCCGGGCCAACACTTTTTTGATTCTGGGGAATCCTGTTACTGTACTATGGATGTCGATCCTTTCCGGTTACTTATTGAAGGCATTCGATTGGAGATGGCTGTTCATCATTGAAGGGCTCCCAGCTGTCCTGTGGGCGTTCATTTGGTATAAGGTCGTGAATGATCGTCCCAAAGATGCCAAGTGGCTCACCGATCAAGAAAAGAAAGATATGGAAGCTGTCCTACAAGAGGAACAGAGAGCATTAAAACCTGTGAAAAATTACAGAGAAGCTTTTAAGTCAAAGCAAGTCATTTTGCTTAGCATCCAATACTTCATGTGGAGCATTGGGGTATATGGATTTGTCATGTGGCTGCCGTCGATCATTAAGCAGGCGTCAAATATGGATATTGTTGCAACGGGCTGGCTTTCTTCCGGACCTTACTTGTTAGCGGTCATTTCGATGCTGGCGTTATCCTATTTTTCGGATAAAACATTAAATCGGAAAACATTCGTTTGGACATCGCTGCTTGTTGGGGCAATCGCATTCTTCGGCTCCTTCTTGATCGGTACATCGAATTTCTGGCTTTCATATGCGCTGTTGGTCATTGCTGGCGGTGCGATGTATGCCCCTTATGGACCTTTCTTTGCCATCATTCCAGAAATCCTTCCACGGAATGTGGCTGGCGGAGCAATGGCCCTGATTAATAGCATGGGGGCACTTGGTTCATTTGTAGGTGCCTATTTCGTCGGATATTTAAATGGATTGACTGGAGGGCCTGGCGCATCCTATGTTTTCATGGCGGGATCTTTATTGATTTCAGCGGTACTCACATTGATGGTTAAAAAGCCAGCGGTTACATCAGTCATGCAAGTGGAGGTGGTTTCGTCATGATAATCCAGCTGGCATTGGACCGAATGAAGATGGAAGAAGCCATTGAAATGGCCCGAACAGTGGAATCCTCGGTTGATTGGATTGAAGTGGGCACTTCCCTAATAAAAGAGTTCGGCATGAATAGCATTAAAGAAATGAGAAATCACTTTCCTAATAAAAAAATCGTTGCAGACATGAAGACGATGGACAATGCGGCTTACGAAATGGACCTTTGCTTTCAAGGCGGAGCAAATGTAGCCACGGTGATGGGGGCTGCAACTGATGTAACCATCCAAAAATGCCTGGAAAAAGCACGTGAATACAAAGGGAGAATCATGATTGACTTATTGAATGTTTCCGATTCCCGGCTTGAACAATTACGGTTTTACAATCAGGCGATATTCTGTGAGCATGTAAGCAAGGATAGCCAGGAGAACAAAGATCAAGTCATGATCAATATGAGAAATCATACTGGATTCATGCGAGCGGCAGCAGGGGGGATCACTCTTTCATCGTTGCCTGAAATGATCAGGAAGGGCACGGATGTCATTATAATTGGTTCGGCAATCACAAAAGCAAAAGATCCAGCAGAAGCTGCCCGTCTTTTTAAGGAAACGATGAATAGGGAGAAAGGTGTGAATGAAGTTTGAAAAAAGAAATCGCGGTTATTTTAGAGGAAGTGAACGGTGTATTTCACAAAATGGATGAAGGGGCAACGGACTTGCTCCTAAAGCATTTACAGTCTGAGACGAGGGTTTTCATTGTAGGTGAGGGAAGGTCGGGCTTCATGGCTAAAGCCTTTGCGATGCGATTGATGCATCTTGGTTTGAATGTTTATGTAGTCGGGGAAACGATTACTCCTTCAATAGCGAAAGGCGATTTAATCATAGCCATTAGCGGGAGCGGCTCGACGAAGAGTGTGATTTCGGTTGCGGAAAAAGGCAGGGAAATTGGATGCAGGGTGTTTTCCATCACTACGAATGATCAATCCGATTTAGCGCATGCTTCTCATGAGATCCTGTTGATTCCGGCAGCAACGAAAAATCGCTTGGGCCATGAAACGAAAAGCATCCAGCCGTTAAGCTCATTGTTTGATCAGTGCGTACATGTTTTGTGTGATTCAGTATGCTTGGATTATTCATTAACCCAGTCCATAAGCCATGAGCTGACTTATTCCAAGCATAGTAATGTAGAGTGAAATATAGGCGGGTTCTCTTCATTGAGTGCCCGCCTTTTTGCGCTTCATTAATTCAATAAAAAAGAGCCCTTTATCCCGGTGAAATCGGGGATAAAGGGCATTTACCGCGGACATGTCAATGCATGCATGTCACATACTACAATAAATTAATAAGCCAAGCTGAATAGGGCTTTGATGTGTGATAAATAGCGAACATTACTTGCTTCTTTCATCAATGTAGCAGGAAGACCTTTTAGGGAAGTGTTATTAGCCCCAACGGTTGCCACTGCATCCTTACGGCCAAGGCTTGCAAGTGTACCTGAGTTTACAGGTGAAAATTCTTCAAGTTTTTTGCCTTCAAAGGCTGCATATAGGTTGTATCCAACAAGCTCACCCATTTGCCATGCGTTTTGGGCAGTTGGTGCGTATGGACGGCCGCCTTCTGGAGGGAAAGCAAGGGCACTATCACCGACAACGAATACGTCATTATGAGATTTGGATTGCAGGTGCTCATTAACGGCTGCTTTGCCGCGATCGACTTCAAGGCCGGATTCGCCAACGATAGGAAGGGCTGCAACTCCGCCTGTCCAAACAAGCGTATTGGCTGTGATCGTTTGTCCATCTTTCAATTCGATTTGATTACCTTTAACACCTGTTACAGGAAGGCCTGTCAAGAATTCAA
>NZ_CAKKLV010000023.1 GCF_918698115.1 Peribacillus sp. Bi96 | reverse complement strand
ACCTTGGCCGCCGCCACCTTGGCCGCCGCCACCTTGGCCGCCGCCACCTTGGCCGCCGCCACCTTGGCCGCCGCCACCTTGGCCGCCGCCACCTTGGCCGCCGCCACCGACAGGGCAGGTTAAGCCTAGATATTGTAATCCAACTATATCCGTATGATGAACCTCATTTGGGATGCCACCTTCGAGTATCTGTACCATACCTGTAGCATCATTGATTCCCATTAAAATAAAGGTGTGCTCGGTGTTACCCCAAAAACCTTTGAAACAATGACCTTGTCGGCCAGCGTTTAAATGGCTCTTAATTGTTGCTACTGGAACGAGTGTTTGTATTGGTAGCCTATCATCATAATAAGGCAGTCTGTCATCATAATAAGGCAAACTGGCATAAGAATTATCGTAATAATATGGAACATTATAATATGGATCATTATAAGAGTAATAACCGTAATTATTATACATTCAAGAAATCCTCCCTTTGTGTTTACCCTTTCAGACTATGAACAAAGGGGGATTAGTGTCCGACATGGACAAAGGTGGACAATAAAATAGGCGGCTTAGAATGCGAAACTCACGAGTAAAGCACCCAAATTCACGAGTAAATGCTTCGTTTAGAATTTTTATAAAGGCTAGATTGGGTTTGAAGGAAGATTTTTAGTTCATAATCCTGATAAAGATTAAAAATGGCCTCTAGTGGGGCTTTTTTTTCTTTCGATTAGGTCGATCTTTATGTAAATAAAACCTTGGCTGCTTGTATGGCAAAGTAAATGCCAACGCCTATAAGTGATATTCCTGAAATGACTGAAATGCCAATAAGAATGGGCCTCGATAAAAACCGTCTGAAGGTACTGGCGGTGATGGCCATTGTGGTATCCCATGCTAAGAGTCCGAGAAGGATGGCTGAACTGTATAAAATTATATGATGAAAATCATATTTTGTTGCGGTGTTTGCAAGAATGGATCCATAAATCCCCAGCCAAAACATAATGGATAAGGGATTCGAGAGGGACATGATGAATCCTGATAAAAATGAAGAAATGTGGGAATCCTTCGCTTTCCGTGCCTGAACTTCTATCTTACCCGCGCTAAGAAGGCTTTCAATGCCAATATAGGTCAAAATGAAAAAGCCAAAAAGCCATAAAAATGTCTTCATGAAGGAGTTATCCAAAAAGTGAACGACCCCATAATAGACGAGGGCAATATAGACTGCATCCGCTAAAATGGCACCCAAGCCAAAAATCCAGGCATGCCAAAAGCCTTTCTTGATTCCTTTGTCCAATTGAGCAGCATTAATGGGACCGATAGGAGCTGCTAGCGATAAGCCTAATAATACATAGCTGAAAAAAGCACCCAAATCATCACCTCATCATTTGATACATTTACTTATTTGAATGTATTCAAACAAATGGACTTGTACCACTTTTTTTGGAATGGAAAAAGTGCCATTCATTTTCATAAGTAACGGTTGAATAAATCTTTCAGCCCTACAACATATTAAATAAAGACATCTAAAAATCAATGCAAGTCGAATAAGTATTCATTTTTTTTTTGCCTTTGTATGTTGGCGGTGGTGTTTATAATGGACGAGGAGTGTAGGTATGGAAGGTCATGAGAAAAATAATGTCAGCATATGGTGCTTGATTAGCATGGCATCAATCCCATTGGTAATGACGCTTGGAAATTCAATGCTTATCCCGGTATTACCCATATTCGAGGAAAAGGTGGGGATATCTTCATTTCAATCTAGCATGGTCATTACAAGTTATTCCGTAGCTTCAATTTTTTTAATCCCCATAGCTGGTTATTTATCAGACCGATTCGGAAGGAAAATGGTGATCCTGCCAAGTTTGGTCCTTGCCCTGATTGGTGGATTGGTTGCGGGCTATGCATCGTGGAAATTGGATGATCCGTTTACTTGGATCATCATTGGGAGAGTATTACAGGGGATTGGTGCTGCGGGTGCCTCGCCCATCATTTTGCCATTGGTGGGAGACCTTTACAAAGATGATGATGAAAAAACCAGTGCATGTTTGGGTATCATCGAAACTTCGAATACATTTGGGAAAGTACTGAGCCCAATATTGGGTTCGCTTTTTGCCGCATTTATCTGGTTTTTACCTTTCTTCTCGATTTCATTCTTCAGTCTAATATCAATTGTATTGGTCTTCTTCTTTATAAAGGTACCAAAGGAGAAGGAAGAACCAAAGAAATTTAAAGAATTCTGGCAGGATACGAAACAAATATTCAAGCAGGAAGGAAAGTGGCTATATACTGTTTTCCTGATTGGTGTATTTGTCATGTTGGTATTGTTCGGGGTCCTTTTCTTTTTGTCGGAAAATTTGGAGAAAATACATGATTTGCACGGAGTCAAGAAGGGTTTTGTGATAGCGATCCCGCTGTTTTTTCTTTGTGTATCTTCATATGTTGCAGGGAAAAAGATCAAAGGTGAATTACCGATCATGAAAAAGATCATCATGATCAGTTTAGCTGTCCTGTCAATCAGTCTGGTCTTTGTCGGATATACAAAAGAGAATGTATTTCTTCTGTTACTCGTAACAAGCCTTGTCGGAATCGCGATTGGCGCGTTACTGCCGACACTTGATGCCATCATCACCCAAAACATTGAAAAGGAACTAAGGGGGACGATAACTTCCTTCTATATGTCCTCAAGGTTCATCGGAGTTGCGGCTGGCCCTCCGGTCATGTCCCTTGTCATGAAAAATCATCTTAATATAAGTTATATCATTACTGGAATCATTGGCATTTGCATCGTTTTGATTGTTATGAAATCCATTAATACAGACAAAAAGGAAGCCGCTAATTAAATGGTAACAAGTAAGCAATAAGCTGGTTTTGAACTGCAATTCCACGACTTTTTACGTAACGTTCACCATCACAGTTATAGGGGGGAGGCTGTCACATAGAATGTATAAGTTGTTTCCTAGCTTGATGGGAGTGAAATCTTTTGAGTATACATTTCATGTTGAGTTATTTTTTATTGGGCTTACCCTTGCAGCTCCGATAATGGTTTTTGGCATGCCTGTATCGTTGGGGCAGGGTTCAGCAAAAGTCCGTTATCCAACTTATTTTGGCCAAGACAGCTTCAAGTTATGGGGTATCCCAACTTTTCACTTATAGCGGGATGATCTTTATTGGCCTGATTTCTTTGTAGCTGCATTGACGAATGGGTCTTATTTCGATCATCTCTGGATTATCACTGGAGGCACCTGGGCCATCGTGAATAAAGATTGGAAAACTTCTTCCTTGCATAATTCAATGTGGCTTTATTAACACTATGAATGGAAAGGGGGGAGCGTAATGAAAGATGCCAATTGCAGTTCATCAATAGGAAAGAATGGGATAGATTCCAGTGCTTCCGGCGAACAAAATGGGGATATGAAATGGTGGCAGTTGTCATTGGTCGGTGTAGGCTGTACGATCGGAACAGGGTATTTTCTAGGCTCGACAATAGGCATTAAAACAACGGGCCCATCTATTGTATTTTCATTTGTATTGGCTGCACTGGGTACATACATCGTTTATAATTTACTTGCTAAGATGACGGTTGCGGATCCTCAAGAGGGCTCTTTTTGTTATTATGCCAATAAAGCATTTGGAAGATGGGCAGGCTTTAGCTGTGGCTGGAATTATTGGTCCTCCAATATATTGATTATGGGAAGTCAGCTTACTGCACTTTCGCTATTATCCCAATTTTGGTTGCCAAAAGTTCCGCTATGGTTATTTGCGACCGGGTTTGCTATTGTTTCAATCGTTGTGGTATTGCTTGGAACAAAGGGGTTCGACAGCGTTGAAAACATCCTTGCGGTCATTAAGACAGCCGCGATTGTCATGTTTATCATTATCGCAATTTGTGCCGTTGTCGGTTGGTTTGGACTAGATGGAGACAAGCCCCCGTCATTTCCGAATACGTACAGTGAGTTATTTCCTAAAGGGCTAAAAGGGTTTTGGACATCGCTTATTTATGCTTTTTATGCGTTTGGCGGCATTGAAGTGATTGGGCTGATGGCGATGCAGCTGAAAAAGAAGGAAGATGCGCCAAAGGCAGGGACCATCATGCTCTTGGTTTTGACAATCATCTATGTCGTTTCATTGGGGTTAGCCGTCACCATGGTATCGTTAGGCGCATTCAGTGAAAAAGAAAGCCCTTTTGTTACGGCATTGGATAGTTATTACCTGACATTTTTCCCGCATGTTTTTAACGGTGCAATCATCATTGCCGGTTTCTCGACGATGACCGCCTCATTATTTGGTGTGACGAATTTATTGGTTACACTTTCTAAAGATGGGAATGCACCCGCATTATTCATGCAAAAGATCAAGAGATTCAAGGAACTTCCATTACCTTCACTGGGTCTTGGCGCCTTAGGGCTTTTAGGTTCGATCATCACTGCCTTGCTCCTGCCAGGCAAGATTTATGAATACATTACAACATCAGCTGGTATATTGCTACTGTATAACTGGGCCTTCATCATTCTTTCTTCATTCAAAATTTTGGAAGGTAAGATTTGGAGTAAGATTACGGCCGTTTTCGGACTTCTTTTAATTGTTGCAGCGGTCAGTGGAACTTTGCTTGAAAAAGAGATCCGTCCTGGATTCTTCATAAGCCTCTTATTCGTCGTGATCATAGGACTAGCCGTACTTTTCATGATGTTCAAGGTTTGGAATAAGAACAAGGCGATGGCTGCTAAAGCAAGTAAATCGGAACTTGATTAAAAAATGGAACTCGGCTACATAGTCGAGTTCCTTTCAATTTGGCGCTAAATCTCGATGATGATCGGAAGGATCATTGGTTTTTTCTTAGTTTGATTAAAGAGATATTGCCCCAGTTCCTTCTTTATGGTTTGTTTGATGATGTTCCATCTGTATATCCTGTCACTTTGCAATTCGTTGACCGTTTTCGTAACAAGACGATTCACATGTTTAAGGAGGTCCTCGGAATTTTGAACATATACAAATCCACGGGAAATGGTATCGGGTCCTGATACTATTTTTCTTTCCGACTTGCTTAGTGTTATAACGATTACGAGCATTCCATCTTCGGAAAGCTGCTTCCGGTCCCGCAGTACGATTTCTCCAACATCACCAACGCCCATGCCGTCCACAAAGGTATTGCCGGCAGCCACCTTTCTTGTTTGACGGGCAACGGAGTTTTCAATATCCACGACATCGCCATTATTGATGATGAAAGTATGGTCCTTCTCCACCCCGACAGATTCAGCTAGTAATCGATGCTGGTGCAACATCCGATACTCACCGTGAATGGGTATGAAATACTTAGGTTTCATCAGGGTAAGCATGAGCTTTAATTCTTCCTGATAGGCATGTCCGGAAACATGCATGCCTGTTACAGTCCCAGAACCGTAAATGACTTTGGCACCCAGTTGAAACAGGTTGTCGATGATACGTGAAACATCCCGCTCATTTCCGGGTATTGGAGTGGAGGCAAGAATCACTGTATCATCAGGCAATATACTCATATCCCGATAATTCGAACTGGAAAGGCGAGAAAGGGCAGCAAACGGCTCACCTTGACTTCCTGTACATAAAACCGCGACCCTTTCAGGAGCATAATTATCCACTTCTTGTGGTTGGATAAGCATCCCATCAGGAACCTCGAGGTACCCGCGTTCAATGGCAACGGATACGACGTTCACCATGCTTCGTCCAATTAAGGCTAGTTTCCGGTTTGTCTTCTGAGCAGCGTTCACAACTTGTTGAACGCGGTTGACGTTTGAAGCGAAGGTTGAAAGAATGACTTTCTGTTTAGCGTGCATAAAGGCCTCTTCAATATGGCTGCCAACTAGATGCTCCGAGGGACTGGAGCCGGGACGTTCAGCGTTCGTGCTTTCAGATAATAAAACCAAGACACCTTCACTCCCGATTTTGGCCATTTTATGGATATCGGGATACTGATCATTCATGGGAGTTAAGTCAAATTTGAAGTCCCCTGTATGAACGACCGTGCCTTCCGGTGTATGGATGGTGACTCCAAGGCAATCGGGAATACTGTGATTCGTTTTGAAAAAGTCCAGACGCATCTCCCCAAATTCCAACCTTGAATCCGAGTCGATTTGGATTAATTCAGTATCACCCAAAAGGTTATGTTCTTTTAACTTCAATTCAATCAAACCAAGTGTTAAACGTGTAGCATAAATAGGTACGTTCAATTTTTTTAAGAAATAGGGGATACCGCCAATATGATCTTCATGCCCATGAGTTACAATTAGAGCCCGGATCTTATCCTTATTTTCCTGAAGAAAGGAAATATCAGGAATGATCAAGTCCACTCCTAATAAACTTTCATCAGGAAACTTGGCACCACAGTCAATAATGACGATATCGTTTGAATATTGAACCACATACATGTTTTTTCCGATTTCGTTCACTCCGCCTAACGCAAGAATGGACAAACTACTTTTATTCGCACTCAAATAGCTAGACCTCCTTTTTATAAGGCTAGTCTTTCCTTAGGCCATGCTTATAAAACCAACACTTTACAAAATGATTTTTTTCATAAAAGGAAGAGGGCTGAAAACAAGCTTTTGCGAAATGAATGCACTGTGATCCAGGGATATTCACACGTTGGCCAAATTGGCGGGATTCTTATGATTCACCAATACCCGGCTGTGAAAAAATACTTGCAGCAAATCCACCTATAGCGGCAAATAAATTGAAAAAAACACCTGCGTTTTTCGGCAGGTGCTTGTCATATTACTCAACCTCATTAATCTTTCCGACCTTCATTGGTACAAACAAGAGTTGATGCTTTTTTCAAAGTTCTCCATGCATGCCGGGACCTGCACGGCATATTGAGTCTTTAGCGTGAGCAGCAAACTTTCTATCAAAAATTTCCGCGGTTTGTCGGACTGCATCAGCTCGTCCTGGATAAAATCGACAAGTTCAATGGCTCTTGTTCTATTTTCACCGCAAGGGAAGGCTTTGTTAATTGCTTTTTTCAATTCAGAGGTGGAGTTAAGCAATTCATTATGGCATGGATTAAGATGATTTTTAAATTTTGGAAACCACGTATCGATTAGTTCCGGACTCAGGATCTGTTCTCCGCTTTCTGTCACTTCATCGACTAAATGGACAATTCTGTTCATGCAGTAGCGGATAATCTGTATTTCCGAAGAACCTTTCGCATTAGCACGATAATTAAAATGATTTACATGGGTCATCATCGAATGAAAGATAATGACGCTATCTAAAAGATAGGGTTTTTTGCTTTCCCCGAAAATATCGAGAAAACGTTCATACATCCAGCGTATGCTTAATAAAAGAGTCTCATTGATGAATTGTTTTAATTCATCGTCGTTTGAAACGCGGACTTCTTCGATCAGAATAAGCATTTTACTTTGTTTGTTCTCCATCATTTGCAGTTCGAGCTGCTTGATGAAAATTTCAATATCTGCTGAATCTTGATCAACCAATAGTTTTTCTCGTTCGTGGAGAATCCTTTTATAGAAGGAACGGAAAATGGCAATAAATAATTCTCCCTTGGAAGGGAAATAATTATAGAATGTACCTTTGGAAATGCCGCTGCCTTCTAAAATGTCCTGGATGGACGTGGCTTGGTAGCCCTTATCAATAAACAGCTTATGAGCCGTATCGATAACATTCTGCCTTCGATTATTCATCATATCACCTGATTTTCAATTATACTGCTTGTATAAATGTAATCGTACTCTATTTTCCATCACAGCACAAACCCTTATTTAAACCAATAAATTTTTATTGCAAAAAATGAACTGTGGGTATATTATTGATTTTATGAGATTGGGTTATACCTATCGTACAATTAAATGAACCAACAGTTTGAATGGAGGAATAGATAAAAAGTGAGTACTGCACAAACAAATGAAAAAAAGGGTTCGTATGGCATTTTGGCCATACTGATGGTCGGGGCGTTTATAGCGATACTGAATTCAACCCTTTTAAATATTGCACTGCCATCAATCAAAACAGACCTGGGAATCGAGACTTCCACAGTTCAATGGCTGACAACGGGCTATATGCTTATGAACGGAATCATGATTCCGACAACAGCCTTCTTAATAAGAAAGTATTCGGTACGTAATCTGTTCCTGACAGCCATGCTGCTTTTCTCAATCGGGACGATCGTTGCAGGTGTAGCGCATACATTCCCGCTATTATTGAGCGCACGTATGGTTCAGGCTGCAGGTTCTGCAATTATGATGCCGTTATTAATGAACGTGCTTTTAACTGCTTTCCCTGTTGAAAAACGGGGCTCGGCAATGGGATTATTCGGTTTAGTCATGATGTTTGCCCCTGCAATCGGGCCGACGCTTTCAGGCTGGATCATCGAACATTATGATTGGAGAATGCTATTCCACTTCATCACTCCGCTTGCTTTACTAGTGCTTATTCTCGGCTTCTTTAAACTTAAAGACAAAAAGGAAAAAGTCGATATTAAAATTGATAAATTATCGGTCATTCTTTCAAGCTTAGGGTTTGGCGGATTGCTTTATGGATTTAGTTCGGCAGGCAGCAAAGGCTGGGATAGCCCTTGGGTATATGGAACATTGATTGTCGGTGCCATTTCCCTGATCCTTTTCATTACACGCCAGCTGAAAATGGAAACGCCAATGCTTGAATTCAAGATCTTCAAACATCCGATGTTCGCCTTATCTGCAACGATTTCAATCGTGTTGAATATGGCCATGTTCTCGGCGATGATCTTAATGCCGATGTATACACAAACGGTCCGTGGCATTTCACCATTCGATTCAGGATTATTGATGCTGCCCGGTGCACTATTGATGGCCCTCATGTCACCGATTACCGGTAAGCTCTTCGATAAATTCGGTGCGCGCATACTTGCTTCAACCGGTTTGTTTATTACTGTGGTGACGACGTATTTCTTCAGTAAATTAACAATGGATACTTCTTATACACATATTGTGATTCTGTATTCCGTCCGTTTATTCGGTTTGTCCATGGCCATGATGCCGATCATGACAAATGGATTGAACTCGCTGCCAGCCCGTATGAACCCGCATGGTACCGCCATGAATAACACGCTGAACCAGATTTCAGGCGCAATCGGTACAGCATTGCTTGTTACGGTCATGTCAAACCATGCAGCATCTTCCGGTGAGGATTTAATGACCAAAGCAATGAGCAAACTAACAAGCCAGCCCACTGCTGAAATGATGGAACAAATGCAGGCCCAAATCGGAATGCAGGCGATGCTCGATGGAATTAACTTCTCCTTCTTTGTATCCACCTTCATTGCTGCTGTGGCACTGATTCTGACATTATTCATTAAGCGTGCATGGCCGGCTGAAGAAAAGCCAGCTGAGAAAAAAAATCAAACCGCTTAAAGGAAACATAAAACAAGGCCCCTATGTGAATAGGGGCCTTGTTTATTGATTTTTATCATTAATTTGTCCCATAATTGAATAATTGTACTTACAGTTCATTGTTTCGACCCACAATCGAAAAATCGTCCTAGAACTCAATAATTTACCTCACAATCCATCAGCCACAGCCTGGTAATCATGTTGCACCTTTTATTTGGTTTCATACATAAAATGGAATGTCGCCAGGATGTTCAACCTTTTCACCACTATTACTCATTTTGGTATAGCCCTTCTGACCTCTCATTTTTCACCTCAATTTGCCACTGAATTCGAAAAATCCGGTAAAATAAATTGGTGATTTATGCTAAAATTAATGAAGGGAGTGGATTTTATGATGATTTTAGTACCATTGCTGATGACTCTCATACCAGGCATGATTATATTGACCCTTACTTGGTGGCTTAGTAAAAGAGGATGTCCTCTTTTATTAAAGATGTTGCCAGGAATCATAGCGATTATTGCTGCCTTTACTCTATTTTATATCGGGTTTGTTCACATTAGGGGATTTGAAGGGGCAGCTTACGGTTTCCTTTCCTTTTTTCTAATAATATTTGCTTTTATATCTTTCTTGATTGGAAAAAAGGTTAGTGTCATCCGATGAGTTGAAGTAATGGAACTCGGCTAGTAGAAAGGATCCATAACACACTAAAATTGCTGATTGACGTGAATTTTTAAGGAACAAGAGGGTTGCCAATGCAGCCCTCTTATTTCTGTCCATCATTAAATGTATGGTTTATTTTAAAAACAGCATTAACTGGCCTATTAGTAATGATTTCTAGTAATTGTTCTGCCATATAATCGGCGCTATATGTGAAGCCAGTGTTGACCCATTCGATAATCATGCCTAAAATCGCATATGCTTGGTAGCTGGAGGCAAGTTCTGCATTAATCTTAGGGTTTGGCCGATAATCTTCCAGGTCCTCTAAAGGCAGTTTCTTTAATTCATTACAAATTCTATCGTGTAGTTTTGGCAATGCATTCGACTTTAGAACGAGGGTATAAATATTTTTGTAGTTAGCCACATGTTCAAATATTTTGATGACTGATGCCGTTAGTTCATTGATGGTAAAGGTATCACCATTTTTATAAGGTTCCCGATAAGATAGAATCAAATCGGCTATGACATCCTCCATGATTTCTTCAAGCAGTTCCTCTTTGTACTGATAATGTTTATAGAAGGTACCGCGATTAAGGTCGGCGAGTTCTACAATGTCAGTAATGGATATCTCCCTAAAATCCTTAGTTTGCATTAATGATATGAGGGACTCTTTTAAAGTCTTTTTGGATTTCCTGATCCTTCTATCGATCCCAGTGTTATTATTGGACATTCTCCTCATCCTTTGTTCGTTTTTGGACTTTTAATAAACAAAATGAATCATATGTGTTCATTGTTCAACATCGAGAGCTGCATTTGCTGATTGTATAACCTTATTGAAACTAATTATACTATAAAGGAAGGTAGTTAATGAACATCTGTACAATAAGTGGCGATTTTACTAGATTGAATATGGGGGAGATTACATGAAATTACAAGACAAGGTTGCAGTCGTTACAGGTGCAGCATCAGGCATGGGAAAACAAATTGCCATACTTTATGCTCGAGAAGGGGCTAAAGTTATCGTGTCGGATTTAAATCTCGATGGTGCGAATGCTACGGTAGAAGAGATAAAAGCAACTGGCGGATCAGCTTTTGCGATTAAAACGAACGTTGCAGTAGAAGAAGATATTCAGCAATTGATCGATACGACAGTCAGTACGTTTGGTACGGTGGATATACTGGTGAATAACGCAGGCATCATGGATGGCATGGAACCTGCCGGAGATATTGAAGATTCTAAATGGGACAGGATTTTTGCGATTAACACGACAAGCGTCATGCGTTCGACAAGAAAGGTGTTACCAATCTTTTTAGAAAAACAAAAAGGAGTCATCCTCAATATTGCTTCTGCCGGCGGTTTATATGGTGCACGAGCAGGCGGAGCATACACTGCCTCGAAACACGCAGTGGTTGGCTTCACAAAAAACACCGGCTTCATGTATGCGGATAAAGGAATTCGCTGTAATGCGATAGCACCAGGCGGAGTTGAAACAAATATTGGCTCAAGCATGACGAATATCAATGGATTCGGTGCATCTCGTCAGCAATTGGGAATGGCCATCAATCCACGCAATGGAAAACCTGAGGAAATTGCGAAAATTGCTTTGTTCCTGGCCTCGGATGATTCCAGCTTTGTCAATGGTACCGTCATCACGGCAGATGCTGGTTGGAGTGCTTATTAAACCGTAATTTTAACAGACCACTGCACAGAGGTGTGGTGGTCCTGTTTTTATCGGGATATCCCCGTATATTGACAAATCGATAAACCCTATGGATATAAGGCAAGAACGTGTTTCAATCAATTCCTCAATCAGGAGGGCAGGTATCGAACAAGGAATCAGGGCAGTTGTACTATGTCCTTCGATGATTTACGGAGACTCTCTCGGCTTGCCAACGGAAAGTGATCAATTGCCAAAAATTATTCGTAAATCCCGTGAAATGAAGGCAGGTGTCTATGTTGGAATGGGAGTGAATCGGTGGTCTAATGTCCATATAAAGGACTTGGCCAGGTTGTATCAATTGCTTCTGGAAAAAGCACCGGCTGCATGCCGAAAATGGGGAAGAATCATATGGCGATCTTGCCGCAGCAATCAGTGAAGCACTTGGTTATGGGGGGAGAACATTAAGCTGGCCGATGGATGAGGCTATTGATGAACTTGGTGACTGGGCTCGTTTTGCCATTGCCTCCAACAGCCGGGTAAGAGCTGTGCATGCCAGGGAATTACTTGGTTGGAAGCCAAAAGAGGAATCCATTATGAGTTGGATAAGTAGAATGAACGATTAAATAAGTACCTAATACATGCATTCCTGCCAGTAAGCAGGGATGCATTTTTTTTGAGTGGAGCCTTGGCAGGTTCAGTGGATGGGGATTTTGGTTAGCCAGACAATTTGTAAGAGGAAGGTTTCGACTTCATTCGGGAGTCCTGACATTCTCATTTCAATCGAACTGGATAAGTGGGGGCTGGATAGTTCAACTACTATCCAGTTTTTCTCAAAAATAATTATGCTATCAATTGGATTTAAAAGGTATGTTGAAACTTTGAAATCTTGGAAGCAAAATAGGTTTAATTTTTCCTGAAAATATCCACTTTTTAGGTCTCCCTATGAGAGAGACTCATTGAGTAATCCGCTAGTTTATGATTCTTAAGATTTTTTTTGCTTAATTTGCGTGAGAATATTGAAGGACTTTCTGACGGACGTAATCAAGGTGCTTGTACATTTGGCTGAATGCTTCATGTGGATCATGTGCTGCAAGTGCCGCATAGATCGCTTTATGATACTTTACTGTCAATTCCCGTTCTCTGAATTGAATCAGGCTATTTATTTTATTATGGGTAATTAATAAGGAATCGATCATACCTTCAATAATGGGATTGTTCGCACTTAAAGCAATGATCTTGTGGAATTCTTTATCAGCCTCTCCATAATCGTTGTCTTCACTATTGGCAATCGTGTCAATCGTAACTTGAAGTTTCTCCAGTTGTTCGTTTGTGATCTTCTCGGCAGCCATCGTTACTAATCCCAACTCCAATGCCATTCGTGCTTCGATGATTGCGGGTAAATTATCCGTAGCAAGCGCCAGCATGACAGAGAATGGATGCGTACCGATTTTATCGTTAAAAAAGGTTCCTTCACGCGTTTTCCGCGTAATGACCCCTAGCGTATCAAGTGCACTGAGAGCCTCCCGTAAAACCGGCCGGCTAACTTCAAGTTCTTTCATAAGTTCCATTTCAGGAGGCAGTTTGTCGCCCGCTTTCATTTGTCCACTGACGAGCAGATGCACAATTTGATCCACGACTTGTTGTGAAAGAGTGTTTCGATGTACTGATTGTACGCCTAATTTCTTTGACGATTCTTCCATTATGTAACCCCTTTTCTGTGAAATCCGATATGTATTTTTACTGTAAGACTAATTATATAATATAATACACTTATTTGCATGTGAGGAAGAGAAGGCCTATGCCCCAAAAAAAGTAAAATGCGTCGCTCTATAGAGAGAGACGCACGCATTGTTGGAAAAAAATCATCTGACAAGGCAAGGTGATTTTGGATTGAACTTCCACCCGGAGACCAGGTATTGCATAGCCATAGAATCATCACGGGCACCAAGCCCTTTTTGTTTATAAAGCTGATGTGCCTTCTCGATTTGTTCCATATCCAATTCAATTCCAAGTCCGGGTTTGGAAGGGACATCCACCATTCCACCGACAATTTTAAAAGGTTCTTTCGTCAAACGTTGCCCATCCTGCCAAATCCAGTGGGTATCGATCGCAGTGATTTTTCCTGGTGCGGCTGCTGCAACGTGTGTAAACATGGCAAGTGAAATGTCAAAGTGATTATTGGAGTGTGATCCCCATGTCAATCCCCATTCCTTGCACATTTGAGCGACGCGGACGGAGCCTTGCATCGTCCAAAAATGCGGATCGGCAAGAGGAATGTCCACGGATTGAAGTTGAATGGAGTGCCCCATTTGCCTCCAGTCCGTTGCGATCATATTCGTAGCGGTGGGAAGACCCGTTGCACGCCTGAATTCCGTCATCACTTCCCGGGCGGAAAAACCATTTTCCGCTCCGCATGGATCTTCCGCATAGGCTAAAACATGATGCTGGTTCCGGCAAAGTTTAATTGCATCCTCAAGTAGCCAGCCGCCATTTGGGTCAAGGGTGATCCTGGCTTCAGGGAAGCGTTCCGCAAGTGCCGTCACCGCTTCGATTTCTTCTTCCCCGCGCAAAACCCCGCCTTTCAATTTAAAATCATTGAATCCATAGCGAGAGTGGGCGGCTTCTGCCAAGCGGACAATCGATTCGGGTGTCAGCGCCTCCTCATGACGGAGGCGAATCCAGTCATCTTCCGCTTCAGGTTCGCTTAAATAACCAAGATCTGTTTTATTACGGTCACCTACATAAAATAAGTAGCCCAGCATTTCTACCTTATCACGCTGCTGTCCTTCGCCGAGAAGGGCTGCGACTGGTACACCTAAGTATTGTCCGACTAAATCAAGAAGTGCCGCTTCAAATGCTGTTACGGCATGGATGGCAATACGGAGATCGAACGTCTGAAGGCCGCGCCCTCCTGCATCCCGGTCCGCAAACTGCTTACGGATGGTATTTAGAATGTTGTTGTATGTCCCAATGGACTGGCCGACAACCAATTGTTTGGCATCTTCGAGTGTCTGGCGAATTTTTTCGCCTCCAGGAACTTCACCGACACCAGTATTACCCGCATTGTCTTTTAAAATGACAATGTTCCGGGTGAAATAAGGAGCATGGGCACCGCTCAGGTTCAGAAGCATGCCGTCATGGCCCGCAACTGGAATGACGCTCATTTCTGATATGACCGGTGTGCCGATTTTTACATTATCCTTAAGTAATTGATTATTCATAATTTTCCCCCTTACAGAATATTTAGTTATCTATGATTTTAACTCTACACGTTTAATTTCACCAACAAGGAATAAATAGCTGCAGACCGCGACAAGAGCATTAGCACATACGAAGACTAGTGCCCCATTAAATGACCCTGTTGTGGCAATGATATATCCGATAATAATCGGTGTTGTGATGCCGGCAATGTTACCGAATGTGTTGAAAAGCCCCCCACTAATACCGGACATTTCTTTTGGTGAGGTATCGGCAACTACCGCCCAGCCGAGTGCCCCAAATCCTTTACCGAAAAACGCAAGGGCCATAACGAATATAACAACCCATTCCGTATCTACATAGTTTGCAGCCACTAAGCTCATCGATAGAAGCATCCCAACAACAATTGGCATTTTTCGAGCGACAGTCAATGAGAATCCCTTCCGTAACAAGAAATCCGAGAATGTCCCTCCGAGAATGCCGCCAAAAAATCCACAAATGGCTGGAAGGGAAGCGACGAGTCCAACTTCAAGAATGGTCATGCCTCTTTCTTGTACAAGGTATACAGGAAACCATGTCAGGAAAAAGTACGTTAATGTTGTAATGCAATATTGTCCGAGATAAACACCTAACAGCATACGGTTTGATAACAGCTGCTTAATATGATTCCAGTTGACGCCCTTCTTTTCCTCCTTATTTGTAGTGGTTTGATCCATATTAATCAAAGCGCCGCCTGCTTCGATATATTCAAGCTCAGCTTTGTTGATACGCGGATGCTCCTTTGGTCCATAAATCTTTTTCATCCAGATGAAAGCAACGATGACTCCCAAAGCGCCCATAAAGAAGAAGACATATTCCCAACCAAATTTATACGTAATATATCCCATAATCGGTGCGAAGAGAACAGTGGCAAAATACTGGGCTGAATTGAAAGTGGCAGCCGCGGTTCCGCGTTCATGGCTTGGGAACCAGGTAGCAACGATGCGGCTGTTGGCCGGGAAGGAAGGAGCTTCTGCCAATCCAACTAAAAAACGGAGTCCGAACAATACCATGACAGCTGTTCCGGCAGAACCGAGAAAACCGATCAATCCTTGTAAAAGCGTAAATGAAGACCATAGCGTGATACTCCAAAAGTAAACTCTTTTTGAGCCAAAACGGTCTAAAAGCCATCCTCCTGGAATTTGTCCAGCTACGTAAGACCAGGCGAAAGCGGAGAAAACATAGCCCATCATGACTGAATCGAGACCAAGCTGACCTGACATATCCGTTCCCGCAATTGATAGCGTCGCACGATCCGCATAATTCAGAGCGGTAACTAAAAAGAGCATGAAGACAATGAACCATCGTGTGCGTGTTTTTTTCTGGGTATTCGGCAGTTTAGTAGATGCTTGGAAAACTTTTTCTTCAGCGTTCATATACTCACTTCCTTAAACGTATTTTATTTTTTATTGATACCGCTTACAAACTTAATCGCTCCCCCCTTTGTGAAAATTCTTAATATTTAGTTTTGTCCAATAGTAAGACAAATGAAATTGTTTGTCAATGGCTTTTTTTTAATAATCGTTTTGCATTTCCGCTCCTTCATTTTCTGTTTTTTTTGTATAAAGTAGAAGCGAAATTGTTGAAGTATGAGGTGATATTGGATTTTTCAGAAAATAATAAAAATACAATTGACCGGACGGTGTATTTGTCTTACAATAAAACAATAATACACAAGGGGGAATAAATAATGAATAAGATTCGCAAGGCACCTAAAGGGATTCTCGGATTTCCCGTGGCACCATTCACAACGAGTAATAAGCTTGATGAAAAAGCACTCGCCCAAAACATCCAATTTTTAATAAATGAGGGACTCGAGGCTATTTTCGTGGCATGTGCAGCAGCAGAATATCCATCGTTAAGTAAAGAGGAATATGAAGCGATGGTAGAGGTAGCCGTATCCGTCACGGCTGGAAAAGTCCCTGTATACACGGGGGTAGGAGGCAATATTCAAACTTCCTTGGAACTTGCCAGAATATCAGCGGATAGAGGGGCAGATGGTTATTTAATATTACCTCCATATCTCGTTACTGGAGAACAGGCAGGTTTGGCGGCTTATTTCAAAGCCATCGCAGAAAGTACAGACTTAAACTCAATAGTATATCAGCGTGATAATGTGTCATTTTCAATTTCAACTTTGGAAGCGCTCGCGGAGGTCCCTCAGGTGGTCGGCGTAAAAGACGGTCTAGGCAATATGGAGCTGAATGGACTCCTTACACAAACCTTCGGAAAACGTTTCGGCTGGCTGAACGGAATGCCGCTTGCGGAAGTTACCATGTCGGCCTACGTTCCACTTGGCTTTGACTCATACTCATCTGCGATATCCAATTACATCCCGCACATCTCACGAAAATTCTATAATGGCATTTTGAGTGGAGATCAAGAAACGGTCAATGAAATTTACCAACAAGTCATTATGCCAATCAACAACATTCGCCGTCAGCGAAAAGGGTATGCCGTCTCTCTCATTAAAGCAGGTATGGAGATTATGGGAATGCCGGTTGGGCAAACAGTCAGATTACCAATTCTTCCGGTGGAAAAAGAACATTATGCAGAAATGCAAAAAATATTAGAACATGCTTTAGATCGTTTTCCAAAAGAAACAACAATTCAATCAATCTAATAAGGGCGGGATTATATATGATAACTACAGTTCAAACAAAAACATATCTTAACTATATTAACGGTGAATGGGTTACTTCCATTTCAAATGAAGTTGAAAAAAGTTTAAACCCGGCAGATAAACAGGCAATTGTCGGATATCTACAAAAATCTACCAAGGATGACTTGAACCTGGCTGTAGAAGCTGCGAAAAAGGCGAAAGAAAAATGGCGCAAACTAGCTGGTTCAGAGCGCGGGGAGTATCTATATAAAGTAGCGCAAATTCTTGAAAAGCGGATTGATGAAATCGCAGAATGTGCAACTCGGGAAATGGGAAAGACCTTTGCTGAAACAAAAGGGGAAACGGCACGCGGTATTGCGATCCTGAAATACTATGCAGGAGAAGGAATGCGTAAAGTGGGGGATGTCATTCCATCTACCGACAGTTCAGCGCTTATGTTCACGACGCGCGTCCCGCTTGGTGTAGTGGGCGTCATTACACCTTGGAATTTTCCAATCGCTATCCCAATCTGGAAGATGGCTCCTGCTCTCGTATATGGGAATACGATTGTGGTGAAGCCAGCCACTGAGACGGCCATCACCTGTGCAAAGATCATAGAGTGTTTTGAAGAAGCCGGTTTACCAGCGGGTGTTGTCAATATGGTCACGGGGCCGGGCAGTGTCATTGGGCAGGGCATCGCCGATCACGAGGATGTAAACGGCATTACCTTTACTGGCTCAAACGGCGTTGGAAAAAGGATTGGACAAGCGGCGTTAGCACGTGGAGCGAAATATCAGCTTGAAATGGGCGGGAAAAACCCGGTAATCGTTGCAGCGGATGCGGATCTTAATCTGGCTGTAGAAGCAGTCATTACAGGTGCGTTTCGTTCAACTGGGCAAAAATGTACAGCGACAAGCCGTGTCATTGTTGCAGCTGAAGTTTATGAAGAGTTCAAGCAGTTGCTGGTGAAAGAAACGAAAGGAATTTCCATCGGGGATGGATTGGACAGCGGAACATGGATGGGACCATGTGCTAGCGAAAATCAATTAAATACGGTTCTTTCCTATATCGAAAAAGGAGTGGAAGAAGGCGCTACCCTTCTTATTGGCGGTAAGCGTGCTGAAGAAGGCTCTCAGGCAAATGGCTTCTATGTAGAGCCTACGATCTTTGATAACTGCACCTCAGGTATGACAATTGTACAGGAAGAAATTTTTGGTCCGGTGATTGCTTTATTGAAAGCCGATTCAGTTGAAGAAGCCCTGCAGCTTGCGAACAGCGTGGAATACGGACTTAGTGCTTCGATTTTTACAGGCAATATCCAACATGTGCTTTCATTTGTTAACGATATGGAAGCGGGATTGATCAGGGTTAATGCTGAGAGTGCAGGCGTTGAATTGCAGGCACCATTTGGCGGCATGAAAAACTCCAGCTCCCACTCCAGGGAACAGGGAGAAGCAGCAAAAGAGTTTTTTACATCCATTAAAACGGTGTTTGTAAAATAATAAAATTCCATATAACGTGAATGCGATCATAGATAACGCTTTCGAATGAATGATTAGAGTACTTATGAAAGGAAGTTATAAGATGAAATCGCAGGGATCGCCAATTATTACAGATATGAAGGTTATTCCAGTAGCAGGCTATGATAGTGCGCTACTCACACTAAGTGGCTGTCATGCTCCTTATTTTACTCGTAATATTGTTATTTTAGAAGATGAAACGGGGAATACAGGTATCGGTGAGATTCATGGCGGCGATGATATTACTAGAATGATAGAGAGTTATCGTCCATTTGTGGTAGGACAAGAGATTGCCAATTATAGAGGTTGTATAACTGCTATACGTAAAGGTGGTTTGAGTATAAAAGGTGACTCTGGTGAAGGATTACAAGGATTAAATTTAGCCAATTTAAAATTTGTTGTGCAAGCAGAAGCTGCTGTTGAATGCGCCATGATGGACTTACTTGGTAAATTTGTTAATAAACCAATTGCAGCATTACTTGGCGATGGAGGTATTCAACGGACAGAAGTTCCGTTCTTAGGCTATTTATTCTATATCGCAGATATGGAAAAACTCGATCTTCATTATTTACGTGAAACACAATTTAAGGATGATTGGGATCGTGTTAGACGAATTAAAACGTTAACAGCTGAAGGAATTGTAGCTCAAGCAAAAGCAGCTGAAGATCGTTATGGATTTAAGAGTTTCAAATTAAAAGGTGGAGTACTTCGTGGAGAAGAAGAAATGGAAGCGATTCAAGCTTTACATGAAGCATTCCCTGATTCAAGAATTAATCTTGATCCAAATGGTGCATGGTCATTGGAAGAAGCCATTAAGCTTTGCAAAGGTAAAGGAGATATACTTGCTTATATTGAAGATCCTTGTGGTCCTGAAGCGGGATTCTCTAGCCGTGAAATAATGGCTGAATTTAAGATTGCGACTGGGCTACCTGTTGCTACAAATATGATTGCTACAAATTGGCGTCAATTCCATCATTCATCAACACTTAGGGCAGTCGATATTGTGTTAGCTGACCCTCATTTCTGGACATTGAATGGTAGTATTCGTATGGCACATGTATTAAATGATTGGGGTCTGACATGGGGGTCGCATTCCAATAACCACTTTGATATTACATTGGCGGCATTTACACAAGTAGCGGCTGCTGCACCAGGAAATATTTCACCAATTGATACACACTATATATGGCAAGATGGCCAAGAATTATGTGATGATCCATTACAAATTATAGATGGAGTAATTAAACTGCCTGATAAACCGGGTTTAGGTGTAGAAATAAATATAGATAAAGTTATGAAAGCAAATGAATTATATCGTAGTCTGCCTTATCATGACCGTGATGATTCAACATCTATGCAATATCTAATTAAAGAGTGGGAATATAACTCTAAAAAACCATGTTTGGTGAGATAAACTTTTTGAATTAAATGAATGGGTAATTACCATGAGTAAAAGAATGAATATCTCTATCTAATAAAGATGAAAATATTAACATTCTACTCATGGTAGTTGCTAAAAGAACAATAATTGTAAGCCCTTACTTTATTAAATTCAAATTCAATGAGAAAAAATAGCGTGTTACTAGAAAAAACAAAAATAGGAGGAAGCTTGATGAACAGTAGCGGTGCTCAACCCCTCAGTCATGAAAATGAATATCCTAAAAAAACCAATGTGCGTTTTATCATACTTGCAATGTTATTTATCGTGACCGTTATTAATTATATTGACCGCTCTGCTCTGGGTATAGCTGCTCCAGTAATGAAAGAAGATCTTGCTTTCGATGCAGTGAAATTGGGAGTTGCTTTTTCAGCCTTTAACTGGGCTTATACCGCATTTAACATTCCAGGTGGTTGGTTACTAGATCGATTCGGAGCACGTAAAGTTTATGGTGTTGCTTTATTATTGTGGTCCATATTTACTTTTTTTCAAGGGTTTATTAGCACCTTACTTGGGTTATTCATTTTAAGATTCTTGGTTGGTATTACTGAAGCTCCATCTTTTCCTGGAAATAGCAGATTGACAACGATGTGGTTTCCACAACATGAACGTGGACGAGCAGTATCGATTTATAACTCTGCACAATATTTTGGATTAGCACTTTTCACACCAGTCATGGCATGGATTTTACAAGAGTTTGGCTGGCACGATGTTTTCTTTGTTGCAGGAGGAGCAGGTATCATTGTAGCAATTTTATGGTTTGTATTTGTACGTGAACCATACAACCATCCACGTGTAAATCAAGCAGAAATCGATTATATTAATTCAGGTGGAGGGTTAGCAAATAAAGAAGAAAAAAGAAAAGTGAATTGGTCTGATATCCGTCTTTTGTTGACAAACAGACAAATGGTCGGAATTTATATTGGTCAGTATGCGTTAAATACAATTGTTTGGTTTTTCTTAACTTGGTTCCCTACTTATCTCGTAACAGAGAAGGGTTTATCTCTGATTCAAACAGGGTTTGCAGCATCGGTACCATATATAGGAGCATTTTTTGGAGGTATCGCTGGTGGGTTCATTTCTGACAAATTATTAAATAAAGGAAAATCGCTCGCTGTTGCACGTAAAACACCGATTATCACAGGGTTTCTTTTATCCAGTACAATCGTATTAGCTAACTTTACTTCAAATATTTTTCTTCTTATCCTAATCATGTCCATTGCCTTTTTCGCAAAAGGTTTGGCAGGACTTACATGGTCTCTTGTCGGTGATATGGCACCAAAAGAACTTATTGGTTTAACTGGCGGTATTTTTAATACCATTGGGAATATCGCAGGTATTGTAACACCACTTGTCATTGGATTTATTTTAGCTAAAACAAATTCCTTTAGTGGTGCCCTAATCTTTGTTGCAAGTGTATTGTTCGTAGGAGCTCTATCCTACATTTTCATAGTAAATAAACCTGAAAGAATCGTATTAATAGATAAAAATTAACATAAGAAAAGAAAACAAACTTTTTGAAAATAAAATACGTAAGTTTAAAGTTGTAATGAAGATCCCTAAAAGCATAAGGAATAAAATGAAGCCATTTAAAAAGCAACCTTCATAACTATATCAGATAAGTTTGCTAGCATATTATATTGAAAGGGTTGGTAAAGTGGATACGAAAACGCAACTAACGGAGGTACCGCTTTATATTAAGGTACATAGTATGGACAATGTCGCCATTGTAGTTAATACCGGGGGCTTGGATCAAGGAACTGTATTCCCTTGTGGGCTTGAATTGAAAGAAAGAATACCACAAGGTCATAAAGTTGCTTTAATGGATATTGTCGAGAATGAAACCATCATCCGCTATGGAGAAGTTATCGGTTATGCGGCAAAATCAATCAGTAAGGGTAGTTGGATTGACGAGTCATTGGTGATATTGCCGGCATCTCCAGATTTAAGGGAATTACCGATAGCAAATGATATACCCAAAACTTTGCCCCCATTGGAAGGATATACATTTCAAGGATTCCGCAATGAAGATGGCAGTGTTGGAACTAAGAATATATTAGGTATTACAACAAGTGTTCAATGTGTAGTAGGCGTTTTGGACTTCGTGGTGAACCGGATAAAAAAAGAGATTCTCCCGATGTATCCGAATGTTGAAGATGTTGTCGCTTTAAATCACAACTATGGCTGCGGAGTCGCAATCAATGCACCGGAAGCAGTTATTCCCATCCGCACCATACAGAACCTTGCGAAGCACCCAAGTTTCGGCGGGGAAGCCTTGGTAGTCGGTTTGGGGTGCGAAAAATTGTCTCCGATGAGAATAAATCCAAGCGGGGACGATTCAGATATCATTTCACTTCAGGATCAGCAGGGGTTTGCGGGAATGGTTCAATCCATCATGGAAATGGCGGAGGAACGATTAATGAAGTTGAACCGCAGGCAGCGGGAGACGTTTCCGGTTTCCGAATTAATCATCGGGACGCAGTGCGGAGGAAGTGATGCATTCTCTGGTGTGACTGCTAACCCTGCAGTTGGATATGCTACAGATTTGTTAGTTAGAGCAGGAGCAACCGTTCTATTTTCTGAAGTCACGGAAGTACGGGATGCGATTCATTTATTGACGCCCCGTGCAGTGAATGAAGATGTAGGAAAGGCCTTAATAAAGGAAATGGATTGGTATGATAACTACCTAGCTTTGGGTGATGCTGATCGAAGTGCCAATCCGTCGCCCGGAAATAAAAAAGGCGGTTTGGCCAATGTAGTGGAAAAATCATTAGGCTCCGTTGCCAAATCAGGAAGCAGCCCTATATCAGGCGTACTGGCTCCAGGTGAAAAAGCTGTGGAAAAAGGGCTGATTTTTGCGGCAACACCAGCTAGTGACTTTGTTTGCGGAACGTTACAATTGGCTTCCGGTATGCACCTTCAAGTTTTTTCGACTGGAAGAGGGACACCCTATAATCTATCAATGGCTTCCGTCATCAAAGTTTCTACAAGAAATACATTGGCCGAGCAATGGAAAGATCTGATTGATATAAATGCTGGAACCATCGCTACTGGTGAAGCGACCATAGAGGAAGTTGGGTGGGAAATATTTCACTTTATTTTGGAAGTGGCCAGCGGTAAAAAGAAAACCTGGGCAGAGCATTGGGGCCTGCATAATGATTTGGCATTGTTTAATCCTGCGCCAATTACTTAATAATCATATTCTGGACGGATTTCCTTATAAAAGAGGAAGTTTGTCCTTTTTTGTTTGTCCCATTTTTACAGCCGTCATCATTTTGGTGAAAAAATTATTAGGGGAGAAAAGAGGACAGCCGAACTATTGGCAGAAGTTATTAATGAACGATAGGTTTTCATCTGACGAAAAAAGGGAGATACTAAAAGTGCATATCAGGAGGGATAGTATGATCACATTCAGGAATGCGACAGTAAAAGACTTAAGTGAGATAGTACAAATGCTTGCGGACGATGTATTGGGCAGAGATAGGGAGCGCTATGAAAATCCTCTTCCAAAAAGCTATCTAAAGGCATTTGAAGCCATTGATTCAGATCAGAATAATGAATTGATTGTTGCATGCCGTGGGGAGGAAATCGTTGGGGTGCAACAGATCACTTTCACTCCTTATCTTACACATCAAGGTGGTTGGAGAGCGACGGTTGAAGGGGTTCGAACGGCATCTTCAGAACGCGGGAAAGGTATAGGAAGCAAGTTGATTCAATTTGCAATAGAGCGTGCAAAGAAGCGGGGCTGCCATATCATTCAGCTGACGACTGATAAAAAGCGGGAGGAATCGCTGCGTTTTTATGAACATTTAGGGTTCACGGCAACTCATGAAGGGCTGAAAATGAAGCTTTAATACAATCGTTTTTTATCTGGCATCCTTTTAATCTACTGTTAATATTTTTGTTAAGATCGGGTGAAGCCCGTAGTTCTAATAGGTAATCGAATCATGCGGATAGGTTTGACTAATAGGGGGAATTCCATGATAAGAGGTTTATATGAAGCACATTTACCAGTGTGTGATTTGGATCGTTCCATAGCATTTTATGAAGGGCTGGGCTTGCAGTTGGATCATAAGGTTGAAGACAATTTGGCCTTTCTATGGATTGAAAAGGATAAAAGTTGGCTGGGTCTATGGGAAACCGAGAAAGTGGAGGTTGAGTATCATCCTTCATTGCGGCATATAGCTTTTCAAGTATCCTTGGAAGATTTGAAGAGCTCTGTCGCGTGGCTTGAAGGCAGGGGGTATAAGCCAAGAGAAGCTTTTGGATTTGAACCAGTTGAGCCTTTTGTGATGCCTCACGGGGAATATGCACATGCGAAAATTCACTTCAATGACCCGGATGGCAATAGTTTGGAGTTTATTTGCAAACTGGAAAATCGTAAAAAGATCATGACACGGATGTATCTAAGTGAATGGGAACAAATACAGGAAGGATAAAATGCATTTGCATCTAACTTCTATGGAGAACAAGGAGGAAGATCATTAAATGAATCGGAAAGCGGAACTATATTGGAATGAATTTTGGCAAGGGAAAGAGGAAGAAAAGCCCCAGTCAGTCAGTGCGTGGCAATTTGGAGCTGATCCCGATCATTTGGCTCAATTAGTGAGGAATGGGATAAAAACGGCTACGTGCTCTGGGTATGTTTTTTATGAAACGGAAAATGAACCATTACCATCCGTGGGTGATTATAGCATTATTTTAAGCAGTGAGGATGTGCCCTTGGCCATCATACAAACAATGAATGTCGAAGTATTGCCCATGAATGAAGTAAGTGAAGAGTTTGCCATTGCTGAAGGAGAAGGCGACGGAACATATACATACTGGTGGGATACTCATGAAAAATGGTTCAAAGAAGAACTGAACAAAATTGGCCACACCTATACGGATGATATGCTGCTCGTTTGTGAGCGTTTTGAATTGATTCATGTGAAGTGAATGCAGGTGGTTCGTTTGGTAGAGCACCATAAAGGATAATCACCTGTTGAACTGTAGAATATCCTTCCCAGATTGTGAGAGTTTAGCTTAAAATGGAGTTAATATAAAGTTGAAACGTTCAATGATTGGCTATCATAAGTCATTGGATTAAAAAACTGATAGAAAGATAGGTTCTAGTCATGAAAAAGAAACTGACATTCATTGGATTGGGAATCCTGGTTGTTTTCCTTCTATTACTGGGTACGTATAAATTAATGAATTCGAGGACATATCAGGTATTCGGCGGATTAACGGATAAAGTCGAGACGAAAGAAAAAGTGGTCGCTTTGACATTTGATGATGGCCCTTCGAAGAATGTAAATCAGATCCTTCCGTTATTGGATAAATACGATGTGAAGGCTACGTTCTTCCTGATTGGTAACGAAATCGAAAAGTACCCAGACGAAGCAGGAAAAATAGCGGAAACAGGACATCAGATTGGAAATCATACGTATTCCCACAGGCGAATGGTTTTTAAATCGCCCGCCTATATCAAAACGGAAATCGAGAAAACGGATAAATTAATTCGAAACGCGGGATATAAGGGTGAAATTGACGTTCGGCCACCAAACGGGAAAAAAATCGTAGGCTTGCCTTATTATTTAAACAAAAATGATAGAGAGACGATTACCTGGAATCTGGAACCAGATAGCTATTACACTTCCGCATCTGACAAAGTGAAGTATGTGAAGGAACAAATAAAACCCGGGTCGATCATCCTGATGCATCCGATGTATGATGATACGGGTAAAGAACTCC
This sequence comes from Peribacillus sp. Bi96, assembly GCF_918698115.1. Lineage (GTDB taxonomy): Bacteria > Bacillota > Bacilli > Bacillales > DSM-1321 > Peribacillus. Next base: position 49,598 of record NZ_CAKKLV010000023.1, on the reverse strand, counting down.
AGGCGATTGAAGGGATTTTACAAGAGTTAACGAACGAAGGATATACGTTTGTAACGGTCAATGAACTTGAAGAGATGTAGGTTTCATTTTCCTTATGAACCTTTTTGGAAAATCGGGTTGCTTCGGCGACCCTTTTTTATTATCCCGCTTTGTGAAGGGGAAATATTTAACGATATACTGAATAGTACAAAATGTGGGTGGCATATTGTTTCTTAACGGAATGATGTGGTGGGGCATGTTTTTGTGATATTCCTTCGAGTAAATAAAGTTTTAATAATGGGGCTGGTTACGTTGTATCGGAATAAAAATACCGCTCTGATCATTATTTTAAGTATCCTTTTACTCCTATTCCTTGTTGTGATGGCTTTCCGCAATATCACTGTATACTTCGTGTATAGTTCCGGAATCGGACCTTTATTATTTATCGGTCTGATCATATTGGCGATCATTATGCTTTTTTTAAAAGGTTACAAGTAACAAAGTTTTGAAACTTGAGGCTGCTTCGGCAGCCTTTTTATGTGGAGCGAAAGGCAAAAGGCGTGGTTCTGCCAAGCCAAATGCTTTCTATTTATCAAAATGCCTTCTTTGTTAATTGCTCTCTCGATGTACGGTTTTTCAGTATGTTTGCAGGAGGGCCCATTTTGATATCGGACCGTTCAGCCTTTTCGAATTAGAAGGGGGAGTTGAAACTCTCAAGACTTTAGTCTGATGCAACTTAATATCATACATACTTTTGTCTGTAACTACATACGTTAACTGCTCAATAAATCTAGGTTAAAAGTTATAATTTCTATACACTCATGTTAGTAATATATGGTAATATTTAAAATGGAATTATTTTCTTTAATTTAAAAACAGGGGTGATGTGCACGTGGAATTTTTTACTAAGTGGTCATTTAAGAACAAGGCTGCCGTTTCATTGGTAACAATCTTTATTTTGTTGATAGGAGTTGTTAGTTATTTTAAACTGCCGATGGAATTTTTACCATCCGCGGATAATCCACAGGTTACGATTGTCACAATGGGGCAGGGTACTGATTCGAAAACGATGGAAACGCAAGTTACAGATCCGATTGAAAATGCTGTTACAGGAGTAAAAGGAAAGAGTTCAATCTACTCCACCACTGGGGATGGATTTTCAAAGGTCGATCTATTCTTTGAATCGGGATCGGATATGAAACAAGCAAAACTTGATGTTCAAGAGGCCTTAGCCAATGTAGCGTTGCCACAAAGCATTGCAAAGCCTACTGTTACACAGCTTAATACCTCAATGATTCCGATATCATTTATAGCTGTGACTTTTAAGGATGGTTTAACAGCAAAAAATATAGACTTTACGAAGAAGGAATTAGAGCCTCTATATAAAGATATTAAAGGAGTTTCAGATGTGCAGACATTTGGAGTTTCTCAACCTGTTCTTTCCGTCAAAGTGGATAATGAACAACTGGCTAAAAAGAAAGTCTCCATTCAAGATGTCATGAGCGTCCTTAACGGTCAGAATACAGCTCTCGCCGTTGGTGAAAAGGTGATTGATGGGAAGGCAAGTAATATTAAGGTCATCGGCGATTTAACGAGTATTGATAAATTAAAAGCGCTGAAGGTCACTTCAAATGTCAAACTTGGAGAGATAGCAAAAGTTGATGAAGTGAAGGATGGTAATCTCATCAGCCGTTTTAACGGAAAAGAAAGCATCGATATTAGCATTATCAAGGACAGTCAATCAAATGCTGTCACAATCAGTAAAGAAGTAGAAAAAGTAACAAAAGAAATTAACAAAAAGTATGGTGAACAGAATTCAACCATTTATTTGTCCACAGCTGATATGGTGGAGACTTCTGTTCAGACGATGGTTAAAGAAGTGCTGCTTGGTGCACTATTTGCTACCATAGTGATTATGGTCTTTTTACGAAATGTACGGTCTACTTTCATTACGATCATATCCATCCCGTTATCTCTTGGCTTTACGTTATTTTTGCTGTCATTGTCGGGAGTTACGCTGAATATCCTGACGCTAGGCGGAGTTGCTGTAGCGATCGGTCGCTTGGTGGATGATAGTATTGTCGTTATTGAAAATATTTTCCGGAAATTGCAGCAGGAGAAGATGTCAATTCAATTGGTAATGGACGCAACAAAGGAGGTAGGAGTGGCGATAACAGCTTCCACCCTTACTACTGTAGCCGTTTTCTTGCCTGTAGCATTATTGAACGGAGGGCTTCAAGAATTCCTGCTTCCCTTCGCTTTAACGGTCACTTATTCTTTGCTGGCTTCTTTAATTGTCGCATTAACCGTTGTTCCGTTAATGAGTGCGGGATTGCTGAAAAGAGCGAAGCTGCCAAAACATCGGCCAGCCAAGCGTTTTACGAAGCTCGTTACTTGGTCATTAAACCATAAATGGGTTGTCTTGATTGTTGCGTTGCTGTTGTTTGTCGGTTCCATTGGTACATATTTTGCCATGCCAAAAGGGGCGATTGATAATTCCTCAGCTGACTATGTCTCCGTGACGTTAACATATCCAAATGATAAACCCTTTGATGAAGTAAAAGAAAAAGCGATAGAACTTGAGGAAACCATACAAGATATGCGTGAAACGGATAATGTTTTCATGCAATTAGGAAATTCAGCCGAAGCGGCTCAATATGGTGCTGTCACATCACCTACAGAGGCGACATTCGGTATCTTGGTGAAGGATAAGGAAAACATAGATGAAATCTTGGGGGAAGTCGAAAAGCAAAAAGATAGCTATCCTGATGCGAAGCTAACGACCACCGCTTCTTCATTTATGATGGGGGCATCCAAGACGAACATTACGATTGATGTGATTGGCAGCAATGTTGAAGATTTGGAACTGACAGCCAATAAGATCAAAGAAAATATTCAAGATATTAAAGGAATTGAAGATGTTACAACGAACCAAGACGAAAAGAAAACCATTTATTCATTCAAGGTGGATCCTTCCAAAGGCAATACAGAACAAATAGGCCAACAATTAGGCATCATGCTTAATAAAACCCCTATCGGCAATATTACATTGGAGGATAAGCAGACACCTGTTGTCCTTGAACCTGTCTTGGACCCTAAACAACCGAATGATTTAAAAAATATTCCCATCATGACAGATGGCGGTTTAGTTCCGGTGTCAAAAGTTGCTTCTATAAAGAGCGAAGAGAGTGCAACAACCCAGTTCCATAAAGACGGAGACACGTATCTTCAAGTAACGGCAACAGTCGATCCGACTAAACTTTCCGATATTGCAAGCAAAGTAAATCTTGAGATATTTGGAGACAAGGATAACAAAGGCCTTGATATTCCGAAAGATGTGGATATTTATGTGGGTGGAGCCAGCGCTCAGCAGACTGATGATTTTACAGACTTGTTCCTGACGATGTTAATTTCCATAGGCATTGTCTTTCTGATCATGGTTATAACATTTAAATCAATGAAAGCACCGATCGCGATTCTTTTTTCATTGCCGTTCGCCGCTATCGGAGCCGTGTTAGGCTTGGTTATCAGTCGAATTCCAGTGGATATTACCGCGCTGTTGGGTGCGCTCATGTTAATTGGGATTGTGGTGACAAACGCAATTGTGCTTCTCGATCGGGTTAAGCAAAACGAAGAAAAAATGATTATCCGAGATGCGATCATTGAAGCGACAGCTACAAGATTCCGTCCGATCATTATGACGGCTGTCGCAACCATTTGTGCCATGCTGCCTCTTTTATATAAAAAGGCGGAAACAGGAAGCCTGGTATCACAAAGCTTAGCCATCGTTGTCATCGGAGGGCTGGCAGTTTCTACATTGCTCACCCTTATCGTCATTCCGTGTATATATGAATTACTATATTTTAAAAAATCGAAAAAACAGAGAAAGAAAAAGAGAGCACCTGTAAGTGAGAACGTCGAGATGTAAGGGAGCTTAATCAAAAAGTTTGTAGAGAAAGCAACGCTTTCTCTACAAACTTTTTTTATTGGCAGGCAAACTTTTTAAAGTTTTTTTAAAAAATGGTTGACTTCCTTCTGGCCTGTAACTAAAATGATTACAGCAGAGATGATTTCACATACCCATATCATCTCAAAAATCAGCACAGTGAATATGAGGTTCAAATGCAATCTAGATTGTAGAGAAAGCATATTTTTTTTACCCTCACTTGTAACTTATTTGGTTACAAGTGGGAGCTAATGACATAAAGTGAGGGGAATATATTATGACTGTAAAAATTAAAGCTTATTCTGATTTTATATGTCCATTTTGTTTTTTAGGTAAAGGTCCTTTAGACGAAATCGTAAAGGAAAAAGATGTGGAAGTAGAATGGATGCCATTTGAACTGCGTCCAAGTCCATATTCCAAAATTGATCCATGGAAAGAAACAGATAAGTTGAATTCATGGGATGCATATATCCTTCCTACAGCGAAAAAGCTTGGGGTAGATATGCGTTTACCACGTGTTTCACCACATCCATATACACATTTGGCTTTTGAAGGGGTTCATTTTGCCAAGGAGCATGGAAAAGGGAATGAGTTCCACCACAGAGTGTTTACGGCATTTTTTCAAGAGGAGCAAAATATTGAAGCTATTGATGTATTGACAAAATTAGCGGGTGAAGTTGAACTTCCTGAGGATGCTTTTAGAGAAGCGTTAGTGTCAAGAAAGTATCGGGAAGTGCACCAACAAGCTCTTAAACATGCTTACGAAGAAGCAAACATCAGGGCTGTCCCAACGTTTATCATTGGTGATGAAGTGATTCAAGGACTAGCTAGTAAAGAAAGATTAGCACAAGTCATTGAAAACGAAGAAGCAAAAAATAAACAGAATGAATTGGAAGGCTTGCAATGTGAGGTTAAGGGGAATTGCTAATATCGGTTTGAATATCATTTTATTAAACATAATTTGGAGGAATCAAAATGACAGCAACTACAACAACAATAAAAGATGCAATCATAAATCGCCGTTCCATTCGTAAGTTGAAAAAGAACGAAAATATTACGAAAGAAAGAATGAATGAAGTTTTAAAAACCGCTTTACATGCACCAACTTCATTTAATATGCAAAGTGGACGAGTGGTGGTAGTGATGGATAACGAGCATGAAAAATTTTGGGATATAGTAAAAGAAACCCTTCGCTCTCGCGTTCCAGAAGAGAACTTTGCTGCAACAATAGAACGATTACAAGGTTTTCGTGATGGAGTAGGTACCATTCTTTTCTTTGAAAACCAAGAAACAATAGAGAAAATGCAGGAAAAAGCACCATCCTATAAAGAACAATTTCCATATTGGTCCCATCAAGGAAATGCCATGTTGCAGTATGCCATTTGGATGACGTTATCAGCAGAGGGCATTGGGGCATCTTTACAACACTATAATCCAATTATTGATGAAGCAGTGAAGAAAACTTGGGATATCCCAGGGGAATGGAGTTTAATCGCGCAAATGCCATTTGGTGAGCCGAATGAACAACCTGGTGAAAAAACGTTCTTATCTTTTGATGATGTTGTGAAATTTTATTAATCAAAACTATGAAGTATAAACTGTGAGTCTATAAAAATCAGAGCCTTTTTACTTTTAACCGAGTAAAACTGGCTCTTTTTTTTGTGAAAAGAAACTTTATTGTTCGTGATTGTGGTGTTTTATAATTGACAATGATAATCATTTTCATTTATAGTGGAGATATATTGAAAGTGATTCTCAATTATAGGGGTGATATAGATGAAGGTATTCATTGGCTACGTCAGTTTATCCGGTAATACCGAGAAAATGGCGATAAACATTAAGAATAGAATGAAGGCTGTTGGCTGTGATGTATATATGGAAAGATTGGATACAGTAGAAGTAGATACCTTGAAGGAGTTTGATTTAGCCTTTATTGGTCTATATACATGGAATCATGAGGATTTGCCATATGAAGCAAACGAATTTTATGAAGAAATTAGCCAAGTGGATTTTCATGGAGTGAAAGTCGCATTCTTTGGTGCCGGCGACTTGAACCATCCGAAACCTTGTGCTGCTATACATATTCTTTCCGATAAAATGAAGGAATATGGGTTTGATGTCTATGGTCGAGTTTGGAAAACTCACCAGGAAAGCACAACACACGACGAAATAAGGAAATGTGAAGTCTTTGCGGATCAGGCGCTTATATGGGGAAGCAAAAGGAAGAAATGGCGATTTTTCTTATGGAATCGGATGCTGGGCAACCCCAAATACCAAAAGTCTGCATATTTGTTAAGGAGGGCTCTTGATGATTACCCAATTAAGTACAAAGGCAGAAGCAAAAAAAGAGGAACTTATACAAGAACTTCTGAAATTCGGGATATTTAAAAAATATAATAAACAGCTATACGAGCTACCGATTGTCGTCCTGCAGAAGGAGTTCAATCACTTGAGAGGTGGATTGAAAAATGTCTAGGAAAAGGAAATCTTATAATGTACTGCTCAATGAAAACCGTGAACTTCTCTTGCATGACAAAATGGAGTTGGAACGGATCTATACAAAAATTGATCAAAAAGCAATTGTTGATATAAAAAAGAAGAAGCAAGTACAATCATGATTGGTTAAATATGAAAACCGAAATCCATGTTTGTAAGATTTAAGAACGTTGATTTCCACTCCAGGCACTTCGTTTTCCGCGGGCGGTCCGGGAGCCTTCTCGGCGCTCTTTGCGCCTGTGGGGTCTCCCTTGGACGCGTATTCCCGTAGGAGTCTCGTACCCTCCGTTCCAATCAACTGGCATTTTTCACTTTTCGCAACAGCTTGTCATGAAGTTTAGACAAGGTAAACAATACAAGAATAGAGCCGATTAATGTTAACGACATATCCCATTGTGCGTCCCAAATATCACCTTGTGTTCCTAAAAACTCTTTTGAAGTTTTTCCGCCTTTTGAAATGATGGCAGCTATCCATTCGATGATTTCATATAAGGCTCCAATGGCAAGTGCAAAACTTAATGTGACAGCAAATAACCAGGGTCCTTTTGTTAGAGATGTTTTACGTATTAATATTTCTCTAATCACAATCGCAAATAAACCTTTTAGGAAATGTCCAAACCGATCATAGTGGTTTCGGTTTAGATCGTAATGATCTTTTATCCAATTAAATAGAGGAACTTTTGAGTACGTATAATGGGCACCGATAAACATGGTAATTGAAAGAACGGCAATAATGAAATAGGATAATGTAGTGAGGCGGAATTTATTATATGTGGCAATTACAAAAATCAGAAACACAACGGCAGGAAGTACTTCCATTGTCCATATCAAGTATCCTTCAGGCTTAATAACTGACCAAATCAAAACTGCAGTAACTAGCAATAGTAATAATAAATGAATCGTTTTACTTTTATCTCTTCCCAATTTTTTCACTCCATTAAATTTATAATAGGAACAATAAAAAGATTGAAATTTTCTACATAGTACTTGATGGATTGGTTTATTCTTTTTTGCAATCGAAAGAATCAAACAGTTTGTGTATGGATAAAATGCTTAATACTTTCATTTAAATCATTGGCCGCTTTTGTAGGAATCTGATGCTTTGCATGATCAATGAATTTTAATTCCGTACACGGCAATCTTTCATGCAATCTTTGAATTCTTCGGATAATTCCTCCATTTGGTATTGGAAATTCACACTAGTTAGTACAGGAGGATGAATAAAAACAATAGGAATCCCTTTTCCCTTAACAGAATAATACAAGCTAATACCGTCCACATCTAACATTGGCATGAATAATCACCTCAATAATTTTTCAATCATTCTTTATTCAGAAAGGTCAATTTGAATGGCTATACTATTGAATAACTTGATAAGCGTTTGGGTTTTAGCGACATAAAAGTAAAATTCCCATTCGAAGAGTGCTTGTATAATATCCCTCCTGAAAGACTTTTCCCTTTAAAACATGTTTTTATTACTAATCATTTTGGTAACAAATATCTTGCATGTTTTGAACCAATTATTATAGTTCAAAAATATAATGAAACGGCGTTTCCAAAATACTGACTTTTTGAAATGCACACCATGGATATTATTTACCATTTTTTATAATTAAAGTAATAAAACACCAATTATTTAATTTCATACGTTATAATGAATGGGCTCCAAGGAAGTGTCAGAAACCTGCAGGAGTGATCATATGATTGGAGGTTATATGCGTTGAAGAAAAAATTATTGGTCATTATTCCAACAGTTTCCCTGATATTGGCACCACTAGGAACGGGGACATCAATTACTCACGCAGCAGCAAAGGGCAGTCAAACCCAGAAAATCGAAACGAAGGCGGAAACGCGCCCAACCCTCAGGAAAGGCTCACGTTCGAGTTATGTAAGAGACTTACAACAAAGCCTTAAAGATGTTAAATATGATGTAGGCGTTGATGGAATTTTCGGTACCCAAACACAAAATGTCGTAAGAGAGTTTCAAGTGGATCATAACTTGGCTTCAGATGGTATCGTCGGATCGCTGACATGGGCTGCTTTAGATGAAAATAAGGTAGAAAGAAAACAGTTCACGGAGAAAGACGCGATTGCGTTAGGGAAGAAGAAGCTAGGTAACAAGATCATATTCAGCGGTGATGGCAGATTGCTGAAAGATGGCAAAGGAAAATCCTATTACAATTATAAAGCCGCTAATAAAGATTGGATTGACCAAGGCGGCACCGGAACGATTGGGTGGTTCCACATTTATAAAGATGGCCGTGTAGTGGAACAATAAAAGGATATACATGTAAAAAATATTCTCACTTTATGTGGGGTTTTTTTTACATGTAAAGCATGATATAGAAGACTAAATACATCTATTTTTGTAGATAAATAACAAGTGAATACAGATATAATAGTAAATGGACAGCAATTTGGTATAGTGGGCAGCGGTCACTCCTTTAAAGAAAGGGGGTGTCGCTGGTGAGTTCTATAATGGACGGTTTGATGCTGATGATATCATTCGCCTCATTAATCGTCGCAGTAATCGCGGTTGCATTAAAAAAGTAACCCCCTCCATACCATCCGGCCAGATGTATGTAGGAAAAGGGTTACTTTCATGATCGAGTAGCTACTGACTTACCACAGAAAGCCGCTGCTCTTTATGCATTTGCTGTTCATTAAGACGCTGGATTAACCAGTGTCTTTTTTTTTATATGTTAGTTATTTTCATTATATCCTCATTTTCCCCATCCATTCAACTAAAAAACGAAGAAGAATGTAAATGAAGTTCGAATTAACTGATGTGAAATCCATTCATATCAGATGTAATCTCAAACGTTGAGTGAACTGTCAGTTTCCAGTTTGTATGATTTCATTCCTTTATAAGAGACTATCGAAGGAATCAAACATAATAACGCCATCGGGAAACAATATAGAAGATAGAAATGTCCTCCATTTTCCAACAAGGGAATATAAGCTAAAGCGGCAAAAAGTAAAACGAAAAAAATGATCGTGAAAATCCCGAATGACTGATGATAGAAAGCATGAATCTCCCTTCTTCGTTCTTCTTGATTGGGTAAAGACTTTGCGGTTTTGTGAGTTCGAAGGAATAGGTACAAGGAGAACATTAGAAATAAAGCGGAAAATGGTAAAGCTAAAGCAAATAAGGAAACGTCTAGAATGGACAGATAAAAGCTGGATAAAAAGAACACCTCTGAAACACCTAATGGAAAACAATAATTGAAGATACTTATACGATTCGGTTGTTTAAGCATGAAATCCCTCCTTCTATATCATAGTATGCAACTGCTTTCATGTTCACCACTTTGTCACATTTAAAAGAAAAAATAAATATTCCAAGCTGCCCCCAGGATTGGCGTTTTCCAATAGGTGACCAAGAAAATATCATAAATATGCCCCGCTGACTAACTAGTCAAAGGGTCAATCCTTATGGAGATTTAATGGATAGAGTCCTCACTTATTACGAATAGTATTAAAATATCGGTAAAAGGGGGAATTATGCAGTGACTGTAAAAATGGCGATGAAAGGAATCCTGATCGTTCTTCTATTATATCTCCTTTATGTAGTGGCGACGGCAGTGGTTCTTTTTTACTTCCCTAAAGAAAAAGAAGAAGATAGGATGACTAAACATATTCGTTCATATTTTGGAGAGAAGGACTCCACCGTGGATCGTGTACTGCTTCTCGAAGACGGATACGAGTCGGGACTAGCCCGAATGCAAATGATTCAGGATGCCCAGCATTCAATCGACATTGCCTACTACTCTATTTCAAAGGGCGAAACAAGCGAGCTTCTTCTGGGAGCACTGCTCGAAGCTGCTGACCGCGGTGTCAAGATCCGAATCCTTCTAGACGGAATTTGCCATGGCCTGAGGGGAGAACTAAGCAGTGTCCGTTATGCACTGGCCTCGCATGAAAATATTGAATTAAGGTATTATGAAACCTTTAAACCTTTTAAGCCTTGGACCTGGCACAATCGACTTCATGACAAAATCATTACCGTAGATGGGAAGTTAGGCATCATCGGAGGCAGAAATATCGCCGACAAGTATTTAGCAAACCAACCGCCTAAGGATTTTGTCTACGACCGGGATGTACTCATTTTTAATGCTAAACAGGAGAGAGATAGTGTAATCAATGAAATGAAGGACTATTTGAATGAATTATGGACTCATCCGTATACGAGCGATGTTTTTTCGGACCTTTCGAAAAGGCAAACTGAAAAAGGAAAACGTGAAAGAGATGTATTATCCAGTCAATACAGCAAGGCGATGCAAACGAAAGCCGATTTCGTTAATCCAGTCGTCGATTGGAACACGTCAACAACCGCTACTAAAAAGGTGTCCTTCATTCATAATCCAATCGAACGTTTCTATAAACACCCTTTTGTGTGGCGATCTCTAGTGGATATTGCAGCGGAAGCCAATAAGTCAGTATTCATCCAGAGTCCCTATATTGTTCCTGCCAGTATGTTGAAGGAGAACGTGCCGAAGGAAATGCATTCAACGGCTGATTGGACCATACTCACCAACTCGGTGACTTCAACCCCGAATGTGATCGCTTTTTCCGGTTACTTGGCACTTAGGGATGATATCGTCGAGACAGGGGCAAGGCTTTATGAATATTCGAAGCTTTATTCATTACATGGTAAATCGGTTGTATATGATCAACGATTAAGTGCAGTTGGTTCCTTCAATTTGGATTCACGATCAGCTTTTTTAAATACAGAATCGATGGTGGTCATTGATAGTGAAGCATTTGCAGAGCAATTGATAGGAGCTATCGAGTCGAAAATCGCTGATAGTACACTTGTTGCGGACAAGAAACGATATATACAACCACCTGAAGATCAGAAAAAGGAGAAGTCTTTTTTTAAAGCCACCTTTTTAAATGCCCTCTCGAAAATCACGGTATATCTCAACAGATTCATTTGAATAATGACAAAAAGGACAGCAATCAGGGATTGTTGTCTTTTTAGCCTTTTGCGGAGATTATCTAATGAATGAATGTATAATTTGCTATACTTGAGCAAGCTAATCTACATAACTATCCGAAGGAGAACAAAAACATGCAAACATTACAGCGCCTATCGAAACATATCGTCTACCTGCCGCCAGTTCAGGAAACGGATCGGCCGATTCTTGCCGCCGTTACTGGAAACAAGAAAACGCTCATCATCGATGCCGGTAACTCTGTCCGGCATGCACAGCTCTTTCAGGACGAATTACTTCGGAATGATCTAAGCGGGGATTTCCTTGTTCTGACCCATTCCCACTGGGACCATGTATTCGGACTGGAGAATATCGGAATTTCGGTCATTTCTCAGGAAAAAACATACAACAATATTAAAGATATGCAGCAGCTTTCATGGGAAGATGAGGCTCTTAATCAACGGGTCAAAGAAGGGGCGGAGATTCCATTTTGTGCGGATGCAATCAAATTGGAACTTGAGACCAATCGAGAGATTTACCTGCCACTGCCAGATATGATCTTTGAAAAAAAGATGACAATTGATCTAGGGAATGTAACCTGTGTCATTGAACACGTTGGCGGCGATCATGCAAAGGATTCCTGCATCATATATGTTCCAGAGGAAAAAACATTATTTCTCGGAGACTGCCTTTATGCCAATCTTTATGCTGAAAAATGGAATTATACGGCCAAACAGGCTTCGCTGCTCGTTCAAAAAATTGAGGACTATGATGCCGATACATATATTCTTTCCCATCATGATCAGCCTTGCACGAGACTGAAAATGGAGGCAGAACTTAAGCTAATGAAAGAATGTGTAAGAGCCGTGGTCGAGCATCGGGGAAATCGAGCTTTAATGGAGCAGGATTTGGCTAAAGTGTTAAACCGGAATTTAACGGAAGATGAGCTTGAAACGCTTGGATTTTTTGTGAATGGGTATGTTGAGTGAAATGTAAACCGAAATGAAAAGCCGCTTCGTGAAATGAACACTTTAAAGTGTGGGTGGGGTATGAGTTCGGTTTTAACTGGGCTCATACCCTTTAATGTTGACCTTCCTCCGCAACAGTCCTCAATAAGCTGCTCATTGATAAGTCTTGCAAAAAATATAGTAATAGAACAAAACTTATTGGGAAAGAAGAAAAACCAACAAAACCTTTTCAGCCACCAACACACCCTTATGAATTATAAAAAGAGCGCGAGGAGCAACGCAATGTGGTCGTTAACGCGGTTTATTTAAGCAGGAGCCGGACAATGAAGGCTTCTTTTTTTGTCCGAAAACGGTAAGTCGTGCCTATCATCTAATAGGTGCGCGCAAACAGTATATTCGTGCGTCATACAGTGTGGATGCGTCCGAAAGTTGTAAGTTCGGCGGTATAGTTAATGTGGGGCTAAAAAATAGGGGGAATTGGTTTTATTGCAGATGTTTTAGCTATTATTCATTTTATGGTGGTAACGTCAACAGAGGTAATTAGCATCCAAACGTTTTACGGGATCATGTTAATCTACTAGTTAGACAGGAAAAGAAAGTACACTGCCTGCGTATGATCATAACCAAAAAGTAATATACGAATGCCGACACTAACCGTGCATCCCTAAGCCTTAATTCTGAAACCGTTTACTATAACTAAAATGAAAAAGCTCCCTTAGGGGAGTTTTTTATTGCTTGCACATGTATCACGCGTGAGGAGTCCAACCATATGGATCACTTCTAAAGGGCTTCTTTTTAAATTCTATAAACAAAAGGTCTTTTATAGGCTTTTGCTCTTTGTTTGGAGGTAGTCATAGCCCTTAGTTGAGTTTGTGAGATTGGAGGTACAATTACTGTTCCTGAGGGATACATAATGTTGTTTTTGTCATCTAAATGACGTGCATTAACTAACAAGGCATGCCCAAATTCATGAGCTAAGATATCCATATTTTCTTGTTGGAATGTACTATATGTCATGACAATATTACCAAGAGTTCCGTTACCATTCCATCTGACGTTACCAATAGCCTTTCCATCTTGAAGGTCTTGTGCATGAATGTAAAACACAGCAAGTCCAGTTTGACGGCGACAATTACCTTTTCTTAATGCTCTAAAAACTTTCTCTAGTTGCGCCGCCTGCAAAGGCACGGAAATCCTTGCTAAAGTGGCGTCAACGTCCAAACCACACTTCCGTGCTCCTTCTCTAGTTCTTAAATCACAAATATTCGGCCGGAAATCAATTCCCCATATGTCACTGGCGTATTCAAATTGTGTTTTTATATCTTTTTCTCTTACTCCAGCAGCGTTACCTAAAATGAAAACACAAACATTGGTTTTATACCGAGTACTCTGACCGTTGGCGTTCAGACTATTATTCTTACTAGATTTTTTCCTTTTATTCTTACTGGTTTTCTTATTTTTATTCTTTGACACAGCATTCATCCTTTTTGTTTATAAAATTGCCACATGATTAATAAATGCATAAATTCCTCAATATGTTTGGACAACCTAAACAAAAAATTGAATGAAGGAAGGATTTAAAAAGCTCCCAAAGCAGCTTTTTTTATTTGTTTATTTCAGAAGCGGATAGCAATAAAATTGAGGGAAATAAATTTTTATAGGCTAGACCCTTAAAACGTTTTAGTTTAATAGAATAAATTCCACCTTTATAAATAAGGGGGGAATTTATAATGGATTTTGGTTTTATTAATAAACACGTATTTGTAGGAAAGGCAAAGAACAAATGGAACAGTTATCAACCTGGTCGAATTGTTGGTATCGGTAATGATCGGTATACATAGTAAGATTTGAAGATGGAAGGAAAACGTGGATTAGGAAAAATTGGATTATGCTTCGGTAAGACTCCCTTAGGGGATGAAGTGAACTTATGAATCTCTTTTTTAGGTTCTCCACGACAAATAGCCAAAAGGAGCTTATCCCTTTCGGCTAATTTCGCTTTTCCTCGATTTAGATTGCTTCTCCCAACTTTCGTCAAAGTCCCGAAATTCGCTCGTGAGCATAAAAACACTAAATTATGTTTTTTGTATTGTGGCATAACTCAGCAAGTACTTAAATCCCTACACCTGTATCAAACCCAAATATACTACTATAAAAACTGCACCTCCAATTGTTAGTTGGTGTCTAACAATTAGGGTGCAGTTCAAATTATTAATTATGAGCTTTTTCCAAAGCTAGCTTTATCCCGAATCCAATCAAGACCGTCCCGGTTAATCCCTCAAAAATCGCCTGAGTTCTTGGCTTTTTCATAAAGGCACTGATCTGGTTCAGCAGATAGATATAAAATACAAACCACATCGCAGTTAAAACGGTATAGGTCATGCCCATGATCAGGAACGGTAAAAACGTATCATTTCCTGGATTCACGAACTGAGGCAGAAACGTTAAAAAGAAGACGGCCACTTTAGGGTTCAGCAGATTGGTAAGGAACCCTTGTTTAAAGCAAGACTGGTTTTCGTACTTACTTTTGACGGACGTTTCCGCCGCTGCGGCCACTTGCTTATTTTTTAATCCCCATAAGGTCTTGAAGCCTAGGTAAACCAAGTAAACGGCACCGACATATTTGAAGATGGAAAATAGTAAAGCCGATTTCACAATGATTGCTGAAAGTCCGAACACGGCGGCTGATGTATGAATAAGCAGGGCACAGCACGTGCCGAACATCGTTTTAAAACCTCCCGACGTCCCCACGGTAACGGTGTTCCTTGTGGCTATTGCTGTATCAGGACCAGGTAAAATGATGAGAAGAATGCACATGATGATGAACAAATAAAAGTTTTCCATATTTGGACCTCCACTCTTGGTGATGAATTCTGAAAATTATAACATAGATGTACTTGGTTTAGGGAGATAAATTAAAAAGGAGGCAATCTAAAGGCACAAAAAAACAAGCCCAATCATTTTTGTGATCCGGCTCGTTTCTTTGAAAAAATTTCAATTCTGAATGTTATAAAGAGTTAGGTTAGGGCGACTTTTTCAACACAGCACGTACCGGACTTCCATCTGCTTCAACTAAAGGAAGAGGGAGGGCTGCCAACTCATAATTACCCGGTTCGATAGCGTCTAATACAAGTCCTTCCAAAATGTGAATTCCCTGACCGGCAAGTTCATGATGGGCAGAAAGTTCTTTACTATCCAGTGGATCCACTGATGGTAAATCAAGACCAATAAGACGAACGCCGTGTTCTGAAAGGTATGCCGCTAATTCTGGTTGGATATGAGGAATAGTTTGTGGAAAAACACTTCGGTCATTCCATGCATCCGTCCGAATTAACAGACGGGTAACACCTTGTAGATCTATACGGGATAATTCATTGACACCGATGCTTGTCTTGTTAGGTAAATGGATAACTCGGGCACTTCCCATATATAAATCGAGATCCAAATCAATCACTCTTTTTCCATCGTCATCAAAATGAAAAGGGGCATCAATATGGGTACCGGTGTGGATACTCATATTGATTTGACCTACATTGACAGATCCACTTTCTTCTTTACTCCAATTGACTTTGTATGAGAAAGGTGTATCTCCAGGCCAAACTGCAACGTTTTCATCCAGACGTTGTGAAATATCAATCCATGTCCCCATCATTTACCTCCATCTCTTCTGTCTGTTTCTTTTCATCATAGCTTCGTTCTTAGACTCCATAGTTCTGGGAAAAAGTGTTGATCCAGTGCTCTTTTTAAATACGTTACACCTGATGATCCGCCAGTTCCTTGTTTATTGCCAATAATTCTTTCCACTGTGCTCATATGATTAAAACGCCATAATTGCTGTTGATTGCCAATGTCCACTAACTTTTCGGCCAGCTCATATAAGTCCCAATATTGCTCAACATCGCGGTAAACGGTCAGCCATGCCTCTTCTACACTGGCATTTGGTTCATATCTTTGTGACCAATCCCTGCTGATGGCTTCTTGATCAATAGGTAATCCGCGTGCCACTAAAGCATTAATCGCCGCGTCATAAATGCTTGGCTCATGAAGGGCCTGCTGCATTTGCTCGTATAGATCTGTCTGATGCTGATAGACTGATAGCGTATGGACATTTTTGTTTCCTAATGCAAATTCAATCAAACGATTCTGATAGGATTGGAAACCGGAAGATTGTCCCAGTTTATCCCTGAACTCCATGTATTCAGCAGGTGTCAAAGTTGATAGGACATTCCATGACTGAATCAATTGCTGCTGGATCCTCGAAACGCGCGACAGCATTTTAAACGAGGGTTCCAACTTGTTTTGGCGTATAGATTCAGTTGCTGCCGTCAACTCATGTAAAATGAGCTTCATCCATAGCTCACTCGCTTGATGAATAATGATGAATAGCATTTCATCATGATGATCGGAACATCTGTGTTGACTAGTTAAAATCTTATCAAGGTGGAGATAATCTCCGTAAGACATCGATTTTTGAAAATCGGTTTGAATCTCTTTCTCTAGACCGGTTATTGTTTGTTCCTTGTTATCGATATTCTTCATTCCGCAATCTCCTCACTTTTCATGTGCAAAAAACTATTTATTCCGTCAATCTATTCTATCTTCTTTTCCAGAGATTCCTCCATTACATTATGGTTCATATTTCTTCTTTTTGAAACAAAATAAGCGACAGCTAAAAATAGTAACCAAGGTATCCCGAATTGAAGCATGATCTTGAAATCTGTAAACCATGTTGTAATCATCAAACTAAATAGAAGAATGGCTCCTAGTATCGTTAAATAGGGAAAGCCGATCATCCTTACCGGTAACTTGCGTCCGCCGGTCTTCTCCCATTTTACCCTGAAAAACAAATGGGATATGAAGATCATGAGCCATGTGAACATGGCACCGAACATGGAAATACCCATCATGAATGCATAGGAGGAACCGGGAAGTAACGCATGAACACCTGCAGCAATGAAAATCCCTGTTGTAGAGACAGCAAGTGCTTTTGCCGGAACGCCCCTTTTGTTTAACTTTCCTAAAAAACTAGGTGCATGTTTTCCGCGAGCCAATGAAAACATCATACGTGTTGAAGCATAGAGCTGGGCATTCATGG
Organism: Peribacillus sp. Bi96; assembly: GCF_918698115.1. Taxonomy (GTDB): domain Bacteria; phylum Bacillota; class Bacilli; order Bacillales; family DSM-1321; genus Peribacillus. Next base: position 32,180 of record NZ_CAKKLV010000023.1, on the reverse strand, counting down.
CAGATACTGCAGCCGTTAAAATAATAAAGTTCATGATCCCGGATGCACCAGGAATGTTCAATATTTCCATTACTTTTACGAATGGACTTTCCTCGATCCCAGCCGTTTTCCACGGTACGATCATCAACATGATGCCGATTGTCAACACATAGAAGGTGGATAAACGGAACACGGTCGCTTTTAAAGCTTTTGGAACAGCTGCATCCGGATCTTTTGCTTCCCCTGATGTAACCGCTATCATTTCGGTTCCAAGAAAGCTGAATAAAGAAATAAATACGGCAACCCACATTCCCCACCCACCAAATGGGAAAAAACCGTCTTCATTTACAAAGTTCTCAGGTCCTATATGTTGCTGATTGGATGAACCGAATAGTACATAGGATCCAAGAAGGATAAAACCAATAATGGCACTTATTTTAATAAAGGAGAACCAATACTCAAATGTGGCGAAAGTATTCACGCTAGTGGCATTTACATAAATCAGGACAGCTGCAAATAGCAAAATCCATACGATTCCCGGAACGGTCGGAAACCAATACTTCATATACACACTGACTGCACTTACTTCAACCCCAACAGCCAGAACATTGGCAATCCAATAAGAATAGCGGACAAGATAGCCAGCCATCGGAGTCATGTACTTTTCAGCAATGGCCCCAAAAGATCCGGAAGTAGGATGGGCAACCGTCATTTCGGCTAAGCAGCCCATCAACAGTAAAACAATGAAAGCACCGAGTGCATAGCTGAGCAAAACACTTGGCCCTGCCGCTTGAATCGCAAGCCCGCTGCCAAGGAATAGCCCCGTTCCGATGGCACAGCCCATCGCGATCATGGAAAGCTGATTTGTTTCCAGCTCACGTTTTAACCCTTTCTCTGGCTCTTTCATGTTCAATTGAGTATTTTTGTTCTCCATAGTTCATCCCCTTTTTATCCATAAAAATTTAATCCTGCCCTAATTAACTAACCATTTGAGGGATGAGCCTCATCTGGCGAAGTTCCATGTTATGCGACCACTTCACGCTCATTCTTGAATTTTTCATATTGTTTTTCTGACATGATTTTCTTGAGTATTTGTACAACTTCCCAAACTTCTGCGTAGGAAGTATATAGTGCAACCGGAGCGAGACGAATGATGTTAGGTGCTCGGAAATCTGGAATGACACCGTTCTCTTTCAATGCCTTACATATCCGTGCAGCTTCTTTATGCTCGAGGCTTACATGACCTCCGCGGCGTATGTCATCTCTAGGAGTTCCAATGAAAAATCCCATGTCTTTCAATTCGAATTCGACTAAATCCATTAAATATTGATTGATTTTCAGTGATTTTTCGCGAATATTCTCAATTCCCGCTTCTATAAAAATGTCTAAAGATCCAATCAAAGGTGCACAACTTAACACATGCGGCGTGCCAATTTGATATGCGCCTGCTGATTCAGCTGGTGTTAAGGTATGTTCCATATCGAATTGTTTATCTTTTTTGGAGCCGAACCATCCAGCCAATCCAGGCATCGTTCCAAAATGTTTACGATTTACATATAAACCGCCAACGCCGCCAGGGCCGCCATTTAAATGTTTATAATTGCACCAATACGCAAAATCCACATCCCATTCGCTGAATGAATGCGGAATGGCACCGATAGAATGACATCCGTCAAATCCGATTACTATCCCTCTTTTATGAGCTTCCTCAGTTAATCGTTTCATATCCAATATTTGACCGCTGCGATACAGGACCGTTGGCAAGATGATCAAAGCGATGTCATCGGTCATTGCTTCGATAATGTCATCCTCTTCTAGAAATCTTCCATCGCGGCTTTTCACGCGGATAAGATCTTTTTCCGGATCGTATCCATGTGTACGCAGCTGACTTTGAAGAGCATAAATATCAGTCGGAAAGGTTAATTCATCCGCTAAAATTTTTGTGCGCATTCCTTCAGGCTTATAAAAAGTAGCTACAAGTTGATGTAGATTTACAGTCGTGGAGCCGGTTACAATAACTTCCTCAGGAGAAGCTCCGACCAATTGGGCCATCTTCGCGCCCAATTTCTCAGCCATGAAAAACCAGGGGTGATTCCCTTGTGTCCATCCATCAATCCCATGCTCTTTCCAATCTTCCAAAGATTCCAAAAGAGTGCGTTCAGCCCTTTTTGAAAGAAGCCCCAATGAGTTTCCATCCATATAGATGGAGTTCGGCTTTAAATAAAACTCTTCTCGAAAACCTTTAAGTGCATCATTCTCATCCATTTGTTTAGCGTGATCCAATGTGTATTCAGAAACCATAATCATCCTCCTCTATTAGTTTTCTAAATAATTCTAGGAGAATCGTACCAAAGAATATGACATGATGTCAATAAGTTAATTCAGAAAATTATAAATATTAAATCAATCTTTTTAACAAATGTTTTTTATTTTATGGAAATCCTTTATGCTAGAGGATAAGGGGAGGAATAGGCATGGAGAATGGCAAAGTAGGGGATAAACGGCATTTACGCTCAATCATGACACGTCAAAAGTTATTGGAAGCTGCAAAGGAAATATTTCTTGAAGAAGGTTATCAAGCCGCGCTTATTTCCCAAATGATTAAAAGGGCAAACATCGGATACGGAACGGCCTATGTTCATTTTAAAGGGAAAGAGGATCTGTTAATTGTACTAATGGAAAATGTAATGGAGCAATTTTATGAAATTGCCGAGACCTCTTTCTTTCCAAAATCTAAAGACGAGGCAAAACATATCATAAACAAACAAGCTAATGCCTTTTTGAAAATGGCAGAAGCTGAACGCAATATGATGCAGGTTTTCGAACAGGCCATTGGGATATCAACCGTTATTTCAGATAAATGGAAAGCGATCCGCATGAAGTTCATTCAGCGAATTTCAAAGGACGTCGCCTATGCACAGCAAAATGGGCTGGCAAGAGCTGAATTAAACCATGAGCTTGTGGCAAGAGGGTGGTTTTTCACAAATGAAATGTATCTGTGGGAAATTGTCAGAAACGAACATCAATGTACTGTCGAAGAGATTGCTCAAACCATTACCTCAGTTTACGTCGAAGGTTTGTATTTGTAGTGATAATAGCAATACAACAATCTTCCGGTTTTATACAATCGGAAGATTTAATTTTTTTAAGATTTTCTCACCTTATCAGGAATTCATCTTCCCACCACTTATAACCCGCTCAAACTCACGAGTAAACCAGCAGAATTCACGAGAAACAGCATCAAATCTCGTATAATGATCGCAAAATCTTGAGTGAAAATCAACCAACTCGAAATGAAGCATCCATTCACGAGTAAAGTGCCCAAATTCACGAGTAAAACGCTCAAACTCACGAGTAAACCAGCAGAACTCACGAGAAACAGCATCAAATCTCGGATAATAGCCGCAAAATCTTGAGTGAAAATCAACCAACTCGAAGTGAAGCATCCATTCACGAGTAAAGTGCCCAAATTCACGAGTAAAACGCTCAAACTCACGAGTAAACCAGCAGAACTCACGAGAAACAGCATCAAATCTCATATAATAGTCGCAAAATCTTGAGTGAAAAACAACCAACTCGAAGTGAAGCATCCATTCACGAGTAAAACGCTCAAATTCACGAGTAAAACTCCAAAACTCACGAGTAAAGTGTCCAAATTCACGAGTAAAACGCTCAAACTCACGAGTAAACCAGCAGAACTCACGAGAAACAGCATCAAATCTCGTATAATGATCGCAAAATCTTGAGTGAAAATCAACCAACTCGAAATGAAGCATCCATTCACGAGTAAAACGCTCAAATTCACGAGTAAAGTGCCCAAATGCACGAGTAAATCGCTCAAACTCACGAGTAAAGTGTCCAAATTCACGAGTAAAACGCCAAAACTCACGAGTAAACCAGCAGAATTCACGAGAAACAGCATCAAATCTCGTATATAGCCGCAAAATCTTGAGTGAAAATCAACCAAATCGAGGTGAAGCATCCATTCACGAGTAAATCGCCAAAACTCACGAGTAAAGTGACCAAATTCACGAGTAAAACGCCAAAACTCACGAGTAAACCAGCAGAATTCACGAGAAACAGCATCAAATCTCGTATAATAGTCGCAAAATCTTGAGTGAAAATCAACCAACTCGAGGTGAAGCATCCATTCACGAGTAAAACGCCAAAACCCACGAGTAAAGTGTCCAAATTCACGAGTAAAACGCTCAAACTCACGAGTAAACCAGCAGAACTCACGAGAAACAGCATCAAATCTCGGATAATAGCCTCAAAATCTTGAGTGAAAATCAACCAACTCGAAGTGAAGCATCCATTCACGAGTAAAACGCTCAAATTCACGAGTAAAACTCCAAAACTCACGAGTAAAGTGTCCAAATTCACGAGTAAAACGCTCAAACTCACGAGTAAACCAGCAGAATTCACGAGAAACAGCATCAAATCTCGGATAATAGCCGCAAATTCTTGAGTGAAAATCAACCAACTCGAGGTGAAGCATCCATTCACGAGTAAAGAGGCAGAATTTACGAGTAAACCCACTAAACTCAGGAGCATAACTCCCTCATTAGCGTGGGACTTATAGCGTCTACGCCTTAAGTCTTACTAGAAAATATAGCTAAGGCTCATTATACGAACTTGTAAAAGTAGATAAGATATAAACAAGGAAAGGAGGACGAAAACAATGAAGAAATTTGGTTTATTTATTGTAGGACTGATCGCATTATTCCTGTTACTGGCGAATGTTGGTCCATTGATCAGCCTGGCGATTTGCTTGGCGATCCTCTATTTTGGATTCAAGCAGTTCATGAAGTCCGAATCGACAGGGGCTAAGATTGCGTGGGGATCAGTCTCCATTATCGTGCTGATCGTTGCTATTTCCCATATCCCGGCAATATTAGGATTGGTGGCAGCTTATGTTCTTTACCTGGTCTATAAAAAATGGAATGAAAATGATGAAAGTGCATCATCGAAAGAAAATGACCCATTCTCAAATTTTGAAAGAGAGTGGAAAGAGTTGAATAAGAACTAATAGAAGGGATGGAATTGGAATGGGTAATTTATTTAACAGAATGAAACAAACGATTTCAGCGGATTTTCACGATTTGCTTGATAAAAAGGAGCAAAAAAATCCCATTGGCATGCTAAATCAATATTTGCGTCAATGTGAGCAGGAGACAGAAAAGGTCGGCAAGCTGCTTGAGCGTCAATATCTTTTGAAAGAAGAGTTTACGCGTGAAATTAGTCAAGCGCAAAATCTAGCTGAAAAACGTAAACATCAGGCCGAGATTGCTAAGCAGTCTGGAGAAACCGATTTAATGGAATTTGCCTTAAAAGAGAGCTTGCACTATGAAGATCGTGCGTCAAGTTTGAAGGAGGCGCATAAAAGTGCAGAGGTTCAGTTGGCTGAACTGGAGCGGAAATATGAAGAAATGAAGCATAAGCTTAAGGATATGCATCTAAAGCGAATGGAATTGATGGGCAGGGAAAATATTGCCCGGGCAAACTATAGGATCAATCGCGTTTTGGATAGCGGCCGCTCTGAAGCCAAGCCGGTGGCGATGTTTGAAGATATGGAGCATTATATCGATCGCATCGAGCACCAAGTCCATACAGATTATAATAGGCATACGATCGATGCTAGGATCGTCCAGCTTGAAAAAGAATTGGAACAGAAAGAAGCGTAAACAGCATTGCTGTTATCCCCTGACCTATTGGAATGAAGGGTGGGGGAAAACAGTCTGTCAGAACGTGATAATTTCATGGTATTCTTAAAAGGCACGGGTTCCTGTGCCTTTTAAGAATATCATGATCATATACAGGGGAGGCGAACCGATGTTGAACAAGATGAAGACGGACTATATGGGATGGATACTTCTCATCGGAGTCGTCCTGCTTTTTTTAGAGATTTCATTTACGGGTGGAGGTCTCCTTTTTTCCCTCGCTTTTTCAATAGGATGTATCTATTTAGGCAGGAAATTCACAAAACGGTCAATCGGGAAAGTCCTATTTTTTATAGGGGCGATTTCCCTTATCATCACGGTCTTAAATATGTTCGTCTTTAGATTTTTCCTTGTGGCCGTTCTCGTTTATTTATTATTTTTATATTATCAGTCGAAAAAGAATCCTGATTGGATCAACCCCATTATGACCAATGAAGAGATGGACGAAGAACGGATCAATAAAGAGCGATTATTGAAAACCGATTACCTTTTTAAAAATAAGTTGTTTGGTCATCAACAAACGGCCGAGCATGTATATGAATGGAATTCCGTGAATGTTCAGGGCGGGGTCGGTGATACGGTTATCGATCTAAGCAAAACGATTTTACCGAAAGGCGACGCTGTCATTTCCATCAGGAATATCATTGGCAATATCACTGTGCTTGTACCGTACGGCATCGAAATCAGAGTCCATCATTCTGTCGTGGCAGGCAGAGCGCGAATTTTCGAAAATAAGCCTGAATCCAGGGTCTTTAATCAAATTTATTCCTACCAAACAGAAGGGTTCAATGAAACGGATCACAAGGTTCATATCATCACTTCCATCTTAGTTGGGGATTTAGAGGTGAAGCGGATATGAGTATACTGACACGTCAGATATTGACTGCCCTTGGTGTTGCTTTCGTTCTCTCTCTTGCCTTGCCGGCGGCGGTTTTCTTCATTTTTCCTTTATCCGACTGGAGCTTATTGTGGGAGAAAGTGGTCATGGGATTACCCTTCGTCATATTCCTGCCAAGCCTGGTCATGACGGTAGGGCTGATTTATGGAGTCGTTTCGGGGATGTTTTGGAAGCGGCAGCTGGAAAGGGTGAATGAAGGGCTGTATTTACTTGAACAGGGCCGCTTACCTTCGCAACAGGAGACGTATCCAGTCCAAGAGATGGCTAAAATGGTGGAACGGATGCAACTGATCCATAAGCAAATCAATGAGCAGACAAAATTATCGCAAAAAATGGCGAATGAAAAGGCCATTGATCAGGAGAAACAGATCCAGGAAATCGTTTCACAGGAACGAAACCGCTTGGCGCGGGAACTGCATGATTCGGTGAGCCAGCAATTGTTTGCCGCTTCGATGTTCATGTCGGCCATCACCGAATCACAATCCGATATGGAAAAAACGGAAATGAAACAATTCAAGGTAGTGGAAGAAATGATCCATCAATCCCAACTTGAGATGAGGGCGTTATTGCTTCACTTGAGACCTGTTGCATTAAAGGGAAAATCTTTACATGAAGGAATGAAGGAGCTCCTTTTGGAATTGGCCCAAAAAGTGACGATGGATATAAATTGGAAGATGGAGCCTGTCACTCTGGATAAGGGGATTGAGGACCATTTGTTTCGGATTTTACAAGAATCGATTTCCAATACACTAAGACATGCAAAAGCGAACTCGCTTGAAGTTCTATTGATCGTTCGTGATGGGCTGATCATTTTACGGATAACGGATGACGGCGTTGGTTTTAACGTCGAGGAGTCAAAAACGGGCTCATATGGTCTGCAAAACATGCATGAACGGGCTGTTGAATTAGGCGGAACGATGCAACTTGTAAGCGTTCCGAATAAAGGAACGAAACTTGAAGTGAAAATCCCATTATTAAATGCTGGAGGTGATCATGATGATTAAAGTATTATTTGTCGATGACCATGAAATGGTAAGAATAGGAGTATCGGCTTATTTATCCGCGCAGTCGGATATCGAAGTGATCGGGGAAGCGGACAATGGCTTGAAGGCTGTTGAGCTGGCAATGGAATTGCGTCCGGATATCATTTTGATGGATTTGGTCATGCCGGAAATGGACGGCATAGAAGCGACGAAACGAATTATCGAAAAATGGCCTGAAGCAAAGATCATCATCGTGACAAGCTTCCTGGATGATGAAAAAGTGTACCCGGCATTGGAAGCCGGAGCGACGAGCTATATGCTGAAAACATCAAAGGCCAGCGAGATTGCGAGAGCCGTCCGTTCCACTTTCCAGGGTCAAAGTGTACTTGAACCTGAAGTGACGGGGAAAATGATGGAAAAGCTGCGCCGCCCAAAGATTACCCAGCCTCATGATCAATTGACAAACCGGGAAATGGAAATCTTGCTGCTGATGACACAAGGGAAAACGAATCAGGAAATTGCGGATGAACTATACATAGCCCTGAAAACAGCCAAAGTCCATGTCAGCAATATATTAAGCAAGCTGGCCGTGCAGGACCGCACGCAAGCAGTGATTTACGCATTTAAGCATTCGCTCGTTCAAGAAGAAGAGTAAAAAGCGTCTATTTACTAATAGTTGAATGTTTGTTATATTTAGGGAATTACACCATCCTGTAAAGTTCTTTCAAGGTTGCTTCGCGGCAGCCTTTTTTTACGGATAAGGGAAAGCAGGCAGAAGGCAGGTGAAATGATGTTAAGAGTTATCTTAGAATTATTTCGGATCATCACTATTATTTTTGTTATTGGAATGATAATGGGGTTCATCATTCATTCAATCTATGCGATTTTTGGTATAACCGTAGAGAACACCGCAGGCGGATGGGGTGTTGGTATGGCAATTTTTCCATTACTTTATGTACTCTATAAAAACCGCCTTCAATTTTCAGGGTTCTATAAAAATGACGGACAAGTAAAACTCTCAAACAGGACAACGACAATCCTGCTTTGCTTCTCGGTACTAATGTTAACGGTTGCCCCTTTATTTCGCTAACGGAATGCAAAAAGAGCATGTTTTGATCAAAACATGCTCTTTTTCATGCATTTTTTGGATTATACCGCTTCCTCGGCAGTATCGAGCCTCGTGCCATATATACGATAAAGTACCAAAGCGAATACCATTCCTATAAAGGATATGGAGGAGATGAAAAGGTAAAGGGTCTTGCCCCCGAAAGCCCCATATATGGCGCCGCCAATATAAGAAGCAATGATTCCCGAAACCCCGAAGAATAGCAGCGCCAGTACGGTCTGGCCTGTGGCACGCCACTCCACCGGAACGATCCGGTATAGATATTGGATGGCAGCCGAGTAGAAAATCGGGAAAGTCAATAGCTGCATGACCTGCAAATAAGCTAATAGTTGTGGATCGGTAATCCAGGCAGAGACGAAATAGCGGATAAAGAAAAACGCTGCTGCAAACGAAATGATGATGATTTCCTTACCTTTGCGCAGCCACCAGAAGCTTAGGGCGAATACGACGATTTCACTTCCCGCCGCTAAGAACCAGGTCAAGCCTACAAGCTTGGCACTTCCTCCAAGTTCCCGGATATACACGCCGAGGAAAGTATCGTTCATCCGCGCTGGAACAGCACAGATAAAGACCAATAACAGGAAGAGAAGTGTCTCTTTATTGCTGAAAAAATGCTTAAGGGTGCTTAAGGTGACAGGTTTCCCTGAAACGGGTGCATCAGGCATCATCCAGCTGACAATGAAACTGATCAAACCAATGCCGGCAAAAAGGAAGGCAAGGCTGTTCGCTCCGAAGTATGACATCACATAGCCGGTGATCAGAGATATGACCGCATAACCTAATGCACCGTATGTCCGGACGGAACCGTAACTGATCCCGGATTTCTCTGCCATCGTAAAGTTGAGGCTTTCCGTCAGGGGATCTATCGGCATCAGAAAGAAATATAGAAGCATGGCAAACAGGATGAGCTGAAGATAACTGCTTGAGTCATAAAGAAAATACCCGATTACGCTCGAGAAAAAGATGAGTAACAACAGGACTTTTCGTATAGTTCTCGTTTTGTCGCTTATCATTCCCCATAAAGGCTGGGTGATGAGGGTGACAAAACCTCCTGTACCGATGATGAATCCGATTTGGGCTGGACGCAAACCTTGATCAGCGAGATAGACTGGGAGAAACGGAATGAAAATGGCAAGCAGTCCAAAATATAAAAAGTTAAAACTTTTTAGTAATCGTAATGCTTTCATAAAAAGTATGATACCTCACGTGTTCTATAGATTGGTTTAATTTCAACCTTGTAATTGTAACATTGATGACAGATTTTGAAAAAATAGTTTTACATTTAATGGCTGAAAATAGACAAATAGAGTGGGTTTCAAGGATGGAATAGAGTATATTGCACTTTTTGAAAATGGATGTAAGTGATAGAATTAACATTTATTGTTAAGTTTAGGGAGTGTATAAAAATATGGGTCAAGACACAAAAGTGATTCAAGAGTTGCAGGAATTGAAACAAAAAGTCGGTCATATTGAAGACTTATTAACGGAGCAAGCGAATAAAAAGGAAAAAGTAGGTCCCGTTCGAACCTTCATGGACGCGGTAGCCTCTTTGCTATTTGGATTAATTGTTGTAGGGCCAGTTGTGGTAATTGTCGTTGGGGTTTTGATGGTGGCTGCATCATGGTTAGGGATGGCGTTTTAAAAGTTGTGGATAGGAAAATAGTATGAACTCTTTTATTAATTTATTGATTTGATTAAACAAACAGGGGCTGTGTTAATTGTTGGGTTTTTCCAGCAGGAATTTCTTAATGATTGATAGATAATAAATATTAAAGATTGTTTATTGTTTACAAAAAAGCAAAATAGATCTTATATCATTCGTTAGTCTTTTTTGCGTATGATTGCCATAATAGGGAAGATATTATATAAGAGAAGGACAACTTTATAATCATTTAGAAGATTTCATAATAACTCTTTAAGTTCATGACCAATCATTTTTTAAACTGTATTAGTGAAAAAGCAGTTGCCCATTAGACATGTATCTTCTTTAATTTCGAATAGTAATTTTGTTGATTTTGTATGGCAATTCCCTAAGAGTTGTTTCTAGTAAATATTATTCTGAAAAAATTATTGACAAAATTACTTCGAGTCCGTATAGTAATTGATATTATTAAAAATATTCAGAAATAATTTTTGAAACGCAATGATCAGGAGTAGTAAAAGCTATTATTCGGTAAAGAGAGCTGCGGGGTGGTGCAACGCAGTCCAATGATACTTTGAACTTGCCTGGGAGTGGTAAAGCAAAAGATTAGATTTGATCTATTCTCTTTGTATTTAACGATTAACCTTCGTTACAAGGTTTAAAGCAGGGTTCTTTAAAGAGCCAATAAGAGTGGTACCGCGGTAAGCATAAGGCATATCGTCTCTTTCTTCATTTGATTATGAAGGAAGAGACGATATGCCTTTTTTGAATTTTGGGAGGTAAGGATATGGAAACGGACAAACGAAATTTACAGAGGACAATGACTTCAAGGCATATTACGATGATGGCATTAGGTGGTGCCATCGGGGCAGGTTTATTTAAAGGAAGCAGTTCCGCCATTGATATGGCAGGCCCATCCGTTATTATTGCGTACTTGATAGGAGGCATCATCCTATTATTCATCATGCAAGGCTTAGCTGAAATGGCGGTCCGCAATAGCGGCGCAAGAACATTCAGGGATTTGGTTCAATCTATTTTAGGAAAGTATCCAGCTTATTTCCTTGATTGGATTTATTGGAAAATGTGGGTATTGAACATAGCGGCCGAATCAGTCGTTGCAGCTATTTTCCTTCAATATTGGCTGCCTGGATATCCAATTTGGATACTGGCATTAGCTGTTTCCGTGTTAGTTACAGCGATTAACTTGCTGTCGGTAAAAGTTTTTGCCGAAACGGAGTACTGGCTTGCATTAGTTAAAATAACCGTCATTATCGTGTTCATCATAGCTGGATTATTGTTACTGCTCGTAACGTATGGTGATCATACAGCCGTCGGTTTTTCTAACTTGACTGACCACGGTGGTTTCTTTCCGAACGGACCCACAGGATTAATCACTGCGATGTTGGTGGTAATCTATTCATATGGTGGTACGGAAATTATCGGGGTCACATTAGCTGAAACGAAAAATCCCGAAAAAGTGGTTCCAAAAGCTGTTCGCAGCACATTGGTACGGATCATTTCCTTCTATATCATCCCATTTTTCATCATCGTTAGCTTAATTCCTTGGAACGAAGTGAACGGGGTGCCGGAAAGCCCGTTTGTAATGGTCTTTCAAATGATAGGGATTCCAGGTGCCGACCATATTATGAACGCCGTTGTTTTACTTGCGATCATCTCATCAATGAACTCTGGATTATATGGTTCATCCCGTGTTCTTTATACACAAGCCGTGGACGGTCGTGTTCCTAAAATATTTTCACGTTTATCCAAGAAGAAAGTTCCTGTTTACGCAATCTTCATGTGTACTTCCGCTTTATATGGTGGTGTACTGATTTCATTATTTGCTGGAAGCAAGACCTTCGATTTCCTAATGGGATCGCTGGGATATACCGTATTATTCATCTGGTTGATTATTGCCGTCGCTCATTTGAAGTCACGTAAACAAGAGTCCGGAAAAACTAGTGCCTATTCGGTCAAATGGTTCCCTTATACGACCTGGGCTGCAATTATCGCGTTAATAACGATCCTGATTGGAATCATTTTCACGACTTCCATAATCGTTACGATCATTACACTTAGCATTTACATCTTTATTACCTTAACGTATGTATGGAAAAGACGTCTTAACAAAATCTAGCAGAAGAAAAAACACCTCTTCCTCTCTTGTATAGAGTTTCAGTTTCTAGCCGTGGTATTGTATACCATGGCTTTCCTTTTGTCATTATTTGAATGGAAAATCAGATCCTTTTGTCATACAAAAGAATGGGAAATTTGATCCTTTTGTTCTGCTGTTGGAAAGAGTAAGTGATATCCATTTTAATAGTTCCTGGGAATCATTATATAATCATAAAAAGAGTTCATCCGATGAAAAATGTTGTATAATAATCTTTGGAAAATAACCAATATATTGAAAGATGGAGCAAACTATGAAAAACAACTCGATTTTTTCTTTTCACCCGTTATATTATTTATTCCTTTTGGTTCTTACTAGTTCCATTTACTCGATCATCAATCAATCTTCAGGTCACGCTATCAATGTTACGACAATAATAGATAGAGAGATTCCCTTTATTAAAGAATTTGTCGTTCCTTATTTACTATGGTATCCATATATATATGGATTGATGATTTACTACTGCTTCGTTGATCGTAGGCACTATTTTGTTGCTATGGGAAGTCTGGTATCAGGGAAACTTCTCTGTTTTCTTGTGTATTGCCTTTGGCAAACGACAGTCCCGCGTCCAGATGTGGTGGGGAATGATATCTTTGCCCATTTAATGAGATTCGTTTATAGTCATGATCAGCCTGTCAACTGTCTTCCGAGTATACATGTACTGACTACATTCATCCTGATGATCGTTGCCCATAAACGGAAAGAACAGCATAAATGGGAATATGCCAGTGTCACCACATTTGGAACGCTGATTATCCTTTCCACCCTATTTACGAAACAGCATGCCGTATTGGATGTACTTGCAGGAATACTTCTTGCTTGTGGGGTATTTGCTTCGATACAGTATATGTTCCAAGCGCTATCGGCCTATCAGGCCAATCATTATCCAGCGAGGCAAATTAAAAAGTGATTACAGTCCATAAATGAAAGAAAAGCCACAGTAATATATTTGCTCCTATGGGCTGATATTTTACAGTGGCTTTTTGTGTGAAGGTCAAAGCTAATTTGATTAAGTAGACAAGATAAACGTAAAAGATCCTTATGGAGCAAATCCTGGGTTTCCATCATCATTCCGATACTCCTTTTTGCCCCTGAAGTTTTATTGAAACAGACCCATTATCAAGGGAACGTTAATTTGATACTGAGCAGTTTGATAACGATGGTGGGGATACTTATTTATTGTGGATATACGATCAGGAAACCAAAAGCAGTTGAAGGGTTCAAGAGCCTATACAAAAAAAGCATCAAACTTCCCATAACAGAAAGTTTGATGCTTTTGCTTTTACATTTCAGCTTCTATTTTCAAAGATGATTCTTCGCTGAATTGTTGCTTATCCAGGTCTCCCGTTATTTTACTTGTAAGGATACCTGAAGTCATGCTTCCGCTGACATTCACTGCCGTTCTTCCCATATCGATCAATGGCTCGACGGAAATCAAAAGTCCAGCCAAGGCAATTGGCAAGTTCATCGCAGATAATACTAGAATGGCAGCAAATGTTGCTCCTCCACCTACACCGGCAACCCCGAAAGAGCTAATGGCCACGATGGCAATCAACATCGCGATAAAGGATGGAGTGAGTGGATTGATTCCCACTGTTGGTGCGATCATGACCGCTAACATGGCCGGATAGATGCCGGCACAGCCGTTTTGACCGATTGACAGACCGAAAGATCCAGCAAAGTTGGCAATACCTTCGGACACCCCTAGTTGTTTCTGTGTTTGGATGTTCAATGGCAGAGCACCTGCACTTGTTCTTGAAGTGAAGGCAAATGATAATACTGGGAAAGCTTTTCTCAAATATACCATTGGATTCAATCCTGCAAGCGTCAGCAATAACAAATGGATGAGGAACATGACTATCAGGGCGACATAAGAGGCTCCCACGAATTTCCCCAATTTAAGGATGGCGTCCAAATCACTCGTTGCTACCGTCTTCGTCATGATCGCCAAGATTCCGTATGGCGTTAAACGAAGAATCAACGTTACTACTCGCATGATGATGCTGTGCAATGTATCTACTATCTTAGCAAAAAATTCTGCATGTTCAGGCTGCTTCCTTTTGACCCCTAAATAGGCAATTCCAAGAAAAGCTGCAAAAATCACAACGGATATGGTCGAAGTCGGACGTGCCCCCGTTAAATCTTGGAATGGATTTGAAGGAATCAATTCAAGGATTTGCTGAGGCATCGTTTTATCCTGAATCGTACCGTATGTTTCCGATATTTGATCCCCACGGCTTAACTCTGCTTCTCCTTGCTCGATTTGAACGGCTTCCAAATTGAATACAGTTGCGGATGTAATCCCAACAGCCGCTGCAATCGCAGTCGTTCCAAGCAGGATACCGATGATCAAGACACTGATCTTTCCGATATTGCTAGTTAGTTTCAACCGTGTAAATGCGGACAAGATCGAGATGAAGACAAGCGGCATAACAATCATTTGCAGGAACTTGACATAGCCAGAACCAACAATGTTAAACCAATCGACCGATTTAACGATCGCTTCTGATTGTGGTTCATAGAAATACTGCAAAAGAAGTCCAAATACAATCCCTAAACCAAGACCAGTAAAGACCCTTTTTGTAAAGGAGACATGTTTTTTATTCATGTAAAATAAAACGCCTAAAAGAATGAGCATTATGGCAAGATTTAAAAACACATAACCAATCATATATATTCCTCCTAATTCCGATTAAGCTAATAAGTTTAATAAATATCTGATGCTTATGATACATCATCCTTTGATTTTTTACCAGATAAAAATAATATATTTTTGACATCGGAAGATATTCATGTATGTAACCATATTCCTGAACTGAAGGATAATAAAGGGTATAAGCTTCTTTCGACGCTCAAGGATCAATCTCTGTACAAATATTCCATTATATATAGTATCAGGAAGGATAAGTCTTTTGGTTTCTTGAATCAAATGATGAAGGATCAAATTTTAAAAGATATGCGAAATATTTGATAGGGGTGAAGCAGCGATGGAAATATCCATTGAAATGCTTAATGATGAAGATGCAAAATGCTTATTTACATTCGAATGCGATAATAGAAGTTTTTTTGAACAAACAGTACCGAGTCGCGGAGATGATTATTATAGCTTTGAAAACTTTAAAGTCAGACATAAGGAATTATTGAATGAACAAGAAGTTGGACTCTCCTATTTTTACTTGATTAAGGATGGCTCAGGTACAATTGTTGGCAGGATTAACCTTGTGGATATAGATCCCATCGATTGTACGGCTGATGTCGGTTATAGAATTGGTGAAGCATTTACGCAAAAGGGGATAGCGAACGAAGCTTTAAAGCGATTGGTTAATCTAGCGCCGGGATTGAATGTGGTTCAAATACACGCGAAAACGACAAGCGACAATATTGCCTCGCAAAAGGTTTTGGAGAAAAACGGTTTTGAACGGATTTCGACTAATGGGGAAAATAATGTGGTTACCGGTCAAAAGGTAACATTCTATCATTATAGTAGGAACCTATAAATCGTTCGTTTTGTTCTATTATAAGAACGCATGTGTCCGATAGAAGTCCGGATGCATATAAGCATATGAAGGATAAACTTTCACTGGAAGAATGGGTACAATTACTTTCTGACGGATTGAACGATAATTAAGAGCTTACAATGAAAGCAAAGGGAATAGAAAAAGCTGATCGGCATATAACACCAATCAGCTTTTTCTAGATGCTTATCCTTCTCGAATGACAACGATAACACCAATAAAGATTAATAGAGTACCCATCCAAAAAGCCAAGCCAATTTGCTCTCCTAGCAATAGCCAGCCTAGAAAGGTACCGACTATAGGCTGGAAAAAGAAAAATAAACCGCCACTTGAAGCATTGAGCATCCGCAATCCGCGGTTCCATAGTAAAAAGGCACTTGCTGTCGAAATGACTCCCAAGTATAAAAGCCCGCCCCAAATAGATGGATGCACCATGGCTTCAAAGTCGAGTTTAGCTAATCTATTAATTGTAAAAGGCGTTAGTAAGGCAATGGATACCAGAATGGCATAGGTGGTTACGACAATTTGTGAATATTGCCCAGGTACACGTTTGATAAGAACAGACATAAGCGACCATGTTAATGCAGCAATAAGCAGCGCTATCGCACCAAGTTGGTTGGATGAATTGATATTCGCATTTCCAACAATAATACAGACACCAATTGAAGCTAGAATGATTGAGAGTGCTTTTCGTAACGTTATCTTTTCTTTTAAAATGATTCGCGCAAATAGGACCATGAATGCCGGTGTCGTTGAAGTGATAATGGCACCCATTTGTGCAGTGGAGAGCATCGTACCAATCTCCTGGGTTACAATGGAAGTTGTATTACCAATGAGCCCAATCATGAAAATTAACAGCCAGTGACGTTTTTCAATACGCCATGATTGTTTTGTTACAATCCCAATGATCAGCAATGGAACAATTGCAATGACATAGCGGAACCAAACTAATTCCAGTGGCGGTACTGTGTCCACCACAACCTTTACCACCACATACATCCCGCCCCAAATGCTGGCAGCGATTGATAAATATAAAGAACCTATTAAGGTATTTTTCACTTTGCACCCTCCGTTTTCTTTAGACAATTATTGCTGTCCTTAACGGAGTTGTAGTTTTCTGCCGTTAAGGAAGAATAACTACTGGCACATCATTTTCAAATAGTGGTGAATGCATCATCGGTTTTCAGCTCACTTTCGCAATTATTATAGTAAACTCATCATACAACAATTGGTTGTATGTAGTATATAACTGTTCGCATCGTCCCTACTAAAGGTCCGAATGAATCTCCTGTGGAACGATCTGAACCAATACATAAAAAGATGATCTCTTTGGAACTTGGGGGAAGAATTTTTGCGATTTGAAAAGACATTTCGTCTATTTCGCCTTCTGTCTCTGTTTCCAACATGTAGTTGCGATACGGCACTTCTTTTTTTGTCTCCCCTTTTTTTCTGCCGTTAAAAGGATACATGCCTACACCCCTTCTCTTATTTACTAGAGTTCCGTGATATCTTTTCTAATTATTATATGTTATTGATTTCCTCTATTTTACCAAAAGATCCAGTTAATCAGTATATTAACAAAATACAAATAAACAGATGAGATAATCCACTAGTATGTACGCTGTTTTCTTATTCGAGATTAATTGCGGTCCGGACAATATGAAATTAATCGTTACGCAGAACCACTTTTTAATTGAAGAAAGTGTAAGTATTGGACTGGGCAAAATTCGCTGGTTTTGCCTTTGATAAAGAAGGTGGTACACCATGTACAAATCTGCAATTAGATTATCGTTGCGGCATCCATGAAAATCTCAGGGCAAAGGGATTTCAAGGCTGCACGGTATATGACTGCTTTGGTGCCGGCGAATGTAAAGTTAGTTATTTAAAGCGGAATTTTAATACATACCATATGAACAATTCTGGAACACTTAGTTATTAGAGGAAAAACGATGGTCAATTAGACTTTAAACCGAAATGTTAGGTGATTTAGACAAAGTGATCTTTTTCTACAGATACGATTCTTCATTAGGAGGGATCGTCTTTTTCAAGTTGGGTCAAAAAACTTCATTTTTCCATTTGACTTTCACGTTACGTAATACCTTACAGTTATTTATATCGAAAGGAGGTAAAAGCAGTGGCGATGAGAGTGAAAGAACTTGCTGATTTAGTTGGCATCAGTGTGCGGACACTGCATTATTATGATGAAATCGGGTTATTATCGCCAGAGGAGACCAGCGATTCCGGTTATCGTCTGTATTCCAATGATAATCTTGAGATGTTGCAGCAAATCTTGTTTTTCAGGGAAATCGACATGCCTTTAAAGGAAATTAAACATTTCATAAGCTGTTCTTCGTTCGATAAACAAGAGGCGTTATTGCAGCATCAAAAAATGTTACTGGAGAAACGCAATCAACTTGATAAATTAATTAACACGGTCGGTAAATCGCTCAAGCATATGAAAGGGGAAATTCAAATGACGAATAAAGAAAAATTTGAAGGGTTTGACTTCAGTCAGAATCCATATGAACAAGAAGCTCGCAAGCTTTGGGGGGATAAAGCGGTTGATGAGTCGAATGCTAAAGTGGCAGGCATGTCCAAAGAGGCACAAAAAGCTGTATCGGAAATCTATACAAAACTTGCTTCAATCCGAAATTCCTCACCTGAATCGGAGGAAGCACAAGCAGCAATTAAAGAATGGTATGATTGTTTAAACCAGAACTTTGGCACATACTCACTAGATGCTTTCAAAGGGTTAGGCCAAATGTATGTTGATGATCAGCGGTTCACCAAAAATATCGACCAATATGGTGATGGATTAGCCAAATTCATGTGCGATGCCATGGGGCACTTTGCTGATGCTAACAAAAATTAATGTGAATGTTCTGGGGACCCTAAAAAGGCTATATCGGCACTATATTTGGAAGGTTGCTGCGGCAGCCTTTTTTTTTGAACCTTAAGGTTATGTAAAAATTTCCATTAGTTTGTTGCGGAGTACATTTAAATGAAGAATAATGGTGTTAATGCGTTATCCGTATAA
Organism: Peribacillus sp. Bi96; assembly: GCF_918698115.1. Lineage (GTDB taxonomy): Bacteria > Bacillota > Bacilli > Bacillales > DSM-1321 > Peribacillus. Next base: position 13,107 of record NZ_CAKKLV010000023.1, on the reverse strand, counting down.
AAGGGAATCATGCATTTGTGGAGGGTAAAATGGAACTTTGGAAATTGAGTGAAAAGGTATCGAAGGTAAGCGATGTAATACCATACTATTTCTTATGTATAGTCTCTTCTTGTCTATCGCTTTCAACGGTGATGGTTATTTTTATCGGTGATCCCTCCTGGGGGCTGCCTGGCATTATCATATTTTCTTTTTATTTGGTTATCCCTTATTTATTATTTGCCGTTCCGGTACAGGTCCACTTCAATAAGCATCCTAAAAAATTCAGTTTCATTTATTTTTGCCTTTATATTTTTTTCTCTTTGCTGGCTGTATTCATTTTTAGTTGGGTGCTTAATTTTGATATCAGTATGGATGTATTAACTACAATGAATTACTATGTATTAGGCCTTTCTGCAGCTATTATTTTTTGGCTTTGGGACTCGGTATTTTTACAAAAATGAATAGCCATCTATAGCAAAAAAGGGACCAAAGAATAGGTCCCTTTCTATTGTTTGAAATTTAAGCGGAATGTCCTTATATCTTTAGCATGCTTACAATTTCTTTCGCTTTTTCCAATTGAACTCCTTCAATGAGGCTGTTATTTCTTCGAACAGCCGTACCGAAATGATAGTAACCGGTATTTAGTTCGGAAGAGATTGAAAGGATATTATCCTTATTCAAGCCGCTTCCCGCCAATAGCGATATGTCGCCGCAGACGTTTTTCATTTGCAAAATGGTTTTCATTCGGCTGGGAAAATCCCCATGGCCGCCGGAGGTCAAGATCGTTGTTATTTCCGGATACTTTGCTAGCATTTGAGCTGAACGGACTGGGTCGGGCGTATCATCGATGGCGCGGTGGAATGTAACGTCCAAACCTTCACATGCCTTTAATAGCACTTCGAGGTATGATCGATTGATTTCATTTTTTTCATTTAATGCACCCAATACGACACCGTTTGCTCCAAGGGTACTTATCATCTCGATATCATTTTTCATAATATCCAGATCACTCTGAGAGTAACAGAATGATTGGCTATGAGGCCTTACCATCACGTTGACGGGAATGTTGACTGAACGCACGATAGCTTCTATCAGGGCGTGACTGGGAGTTAATCCGCCCTCGGTTAAAGAACTGACGAGCTCGATTCGGTCTGCACCCGATTTTTCGATTAAAATGGCATCCTCTATGGTCGTGGCAATGAATTCAATGTACATGGGATTTTCCTTTCTTGGTTTACTAGTATGATAAATAGTATGTTCTTCATAGTTATTATAACCTGGACACATTTCAAATGCCTGTTCCGATCTTTGCTAGCTTTCCTCAACTAGCATTTCTTTATTTCTCATATTTTGAAACGAAATGAGCATTCAAACGTATAAAAAAAGAATATATTCAAGATGGTATTCATGTATGTGAATGTTTGGCGAGTAAGTAAAGCAATTTAATCATTATGGAGGTTATTTAATTGGATAAAGAAGGTAAGGAAGTAACGAAATCGAGGTTTTACAAAATAGGGATGGGTTTCTTGATCATTTCCCTCCTCACTTGGATCATTCCTGTAATAGCTCCCTTTACGCCTTTTTCGACTGCGGTGAAAGCTGGGGTCATAACAGGGGCGATCGTATTTGCAGAAGTCATGTTTTGGGTAGGTGCGCTATTGGTTGGGAAAGAAGTGGCTGCAAAATACAAAGGTTATTTAAACCCGAAAAATTGGAGAAAAGAAAAAGAATGAAGTGCAACGGAGCTAATGAATTTTCCGGGCCTAGGAAGGAAAGGAGGGACGAGCGATGGAAACTGAGATGTTGAAAGTATTCGATGATGATCGCAATCAAATCGGCGTGGCTGCACGTGAAGAGGTACATAGACTGGGACATTGGCATGAGGTTTTTCATTGTTGGTTCGTTAGCAGGGAAGCGGGCGTGGAATATCTATATCTTCAACATCGTTGTGCAATGAAAAAAGATTATCCGAACCTATTGGATATTACGGCTGCTGGTCATTTGCTGGCTCATGAAACAGTATATGACGGAGTAAGGGAGATAAAAGAAGAAATAGGCATTGATGTTTCCTTTGACGAGTTGGTTCCATTGGGGATTATCGAATACCAACAAACAAAAGAGCATTTCATCGACAAAGAATTAGCAAACGTCTTTCTATATGTAAGTACTCATCACTTCGATGAGTTCATCCTGCAACAAGAAGAGGTTTCCGGGTTGGTTAAAGTCGTATTGAATGATTTCGAAGAGCTTTGGACCGAAGCGTTGGAAAAAGTGAATATCCAGGGATTTGAAATAAAGCAAGAATACAAAAGAATGATGATCGATCGCTATGTAGGAAGAGATGAGTTTGTGCCGCATGATCGTTCCTATTATATAAGCATCATTAGATTGATCAGAGAAAACTTATCTAAGACGCCAAGTGCTAAGTGAACGTAAAGCCCCAACAAAACAATACGAGTTTTGTTGGGGCTTTTCTCTTTATTTGATACTCATCCATTTAAGTATATCGACCTGTGCTTATTCCAGCCAAAGGAGCCTATTGGCTCGTGTTGATTCCACGTGAGACGTAAATTCCCTTCATTTATCTCTTCCTTATACTGAATTTCTCATGGGGATAATGACTTTGTCCGTCTGTTGATTTTGATGGTAAAACGAGACATACCAGACTGTAAGAGTTGTAGAAGGATGAAAGTTAAAAGAGTTTCTGCCGATCTTCATGAATTGGGGAATTTATCACTTGTAAGAATATTACAAAATTGTAATATGAACAGTGTATAAATTTTTGTTAAGGGGATGAGTGAAACAATGAAAAAAATGGTTTTGTGCATTTCATTTTTTGTAGCTTTTTTAGTTCTATTTGGCTCCCTGGATTCTTTTGTCAGCAAAGCATCGGCAGAAACCCACACTTATGATGGAAAAAGTCCTTACTATAATAATTGTGCGAATAGTGCAGTGACGAAGAAGTCTGTGAAAATTAACGCCAACGGTGCTTCTGCCAACTTGGAGTTGAAATTCAGCACGACTTGCAAAACGGCTTGGGCAAAGATCACTTTAAGCAGGCCAGCTAAATCGGATGGGGAGGCAACGGCATTGGTTGTCCGCAATACTGATAATAAGCAATTCAGTTGTGCATCTCCTGGTGGAAATGGTGAAATAAATAAAGGACAAACAACATGCTATACACCTATGGTATATGATTTAGATCCGCGAAAAGCACAAGCAGTAGGATATTGGCCTTATACAGCAGGTGAAACAGGCTGGTATTAATGATAAAGGTTCTCTATGTTATTCGAAGAAAGGATGAATGACTTGAATAATAAGCTTAAAATGATAGGTTTATCCATACTGATGACTATGTCGATATTCATTCTCGATTTTTTCGTATTCGGAAATGATCAAGCATTGGCAGAAACTCATACTTATGATGGAAAAAGCCCTAACTATAATAGTTGTGCAAGCTCGGCTGTAACGAAGGATAAAAAATGGATCGATTCCGTTTCGTACGTAGAATTGAAATTCAGCACGACCTGTAAAACAGCCTGGGCGAAAGTCACCGTTACCCGTCCGGCCGTATATAATCATGATGCGGATGCGAGAATCATCCGCAGTACTGATGGTAAGGCTTATACGTGCGCAAGTTCCGGGGGAAATGGTGTGGTGAATAAGGGGCAGACCTCGTGTTATACACCAATGGTATATGACTTGGATCCTCGCAAAGCACAGGCTCAAGGGATACATGCGATCCCTAATAGTGATGCATATAAAAAAGCGGTGACCATTTGGTTCTAGAAGTAGTGATTTTTTGCAAGCATCCGAATAATCGGATGCTTTTTTTAGTTTTGGTCTGATAGTAAATGCATCGTATTCATTTATCCCTTCCATTTTGTGCTTCCAATTGAAGGAGATATTGCTTCATCTCCGTTCCTCCGCGGTAACCGGTTATGGATCCATTCTTTCCGATTACCCGATGGCATGGAACCGTGATTAGAACAGGATTGGCACCAATGGCCGTTCCGACAGCCCGAACAGCTGTAGACCTTTGGATGATTCTTGCAATATCGGAATATGAACAGGTTTCCCCATAGGGTATTTGATTCAATGCGTCCCAAATTTCTAGTTGAAAGGGAGTTCCATTTACATCATTGGCAAAAGAGAAAGTTTGCCGAGTTCCTTCAAAATACTCTTGCACTTCCTTTAGATACGGTTTTAATGCCTCTTCATTTTCAACAAGTCTCGCCATAGGGAAGCGTTTTTGTATCCAAGCTTTCAGTTCCTCATACGATTGATCCGGTGAACCTACGTAACAAAGTCCCTTATCTGTCTTGGCCATATATAATTGCCAATTCTCATAATGTAAAATGGACCAGTCAATGGTTTGTTCTTTAACACTCATCTTGTTCGCTCTCCTTCCTTACGTTCTGAATATAATCTTTCCGGTATCCCATTGGTGTCTCGCCCATTTTCTTTTTGAATAACGTTATGAAATAGGGTGTGCTTGAGAAACCTACAGCCAATCCTATTTCTGCTACAGGCTGTTCGGAGCTTTCAAGAAGTCTCGTTGCTTTTTCAAGACGAAGGCGTTGAATGTATTCAGTGGGCGATATCCCCTTCACACGCTTAAATAATCTTTGTAAATGATAGGGGCTGCCGTGTGAAATATCCGCCAATTTGTTCAATGTGAGGGGCTCGCTGAAATGTTTGTCAATCCATTCTGTTATTTGTTCAATCCAGTCCTCTGTCGGCAGGATCAATCCTTCGGGTTTACACCGTTTACACGGCCGGAAATCCTCTTCCAAAGCCATCATGGCATTTTTGAAAATCTTCACATTTTCCTTTTTCGGCACCCTTGATTTACAGGAAGGCCTGCAAAAGATGCCTGTTGTTTTCACTGCATATAAAAAATGATCATCATACGCTGTATCACAATCTATAATCGCCTTCCAATAATCATTCGGAATGTCTGCCTTTTTCGAAATCATCACATTCACCTCTCCTTTTAGTATACAAGAAAGTGTTGATATGCAACCGTTTCAATAATATAAAAGCAAGATAACGTAATTATTTTGCATATGGAAGGCATGAAGTATCTGTTAAAATTAGGGAGTTAATTGAAATACGCGGGATGAAGCGATAATCTCTTTATTTTTGATATCCAGTGGAGATGAGTAAAAGAGCAAGATAACGTAATTATTCCTTGATTAGAATAAAAGAGCAAGACAAAGGAGGCGCAAGATGAAAGAGATATTATCAATAGAAGAAAGTAATGATTGGAGAATTCATACACCCAAAGAGTTTAGTTTTTCGGAAAACCTTAAATACTTGGCCCGATCCTCCAACGAATGTCTGTTCGAAATTGTTGATCAAAAGATATATCGCGCCTTGGCTGTAGAAAATGAGACACTTATAGTGGAAATCAGTGCTGAGAACGAAACGGAGCTGTCCGTTCGACTTCCAGGCCGGAATGAAGCATTGGAAAAACATATTAAAGGCGCTGTTTCCCAATACATTCGCCACTGGTTCGATCTTGACACAAATTTGCTGCCTTTTTATGAGCTAGCCGAAAATGACCCTATACTGAAAAGGCCAGTAAACCAATTCTTCGGTCTAAGAAACATGGGCATTCCAGATCTATTCGAAGCTATTGCCTGGGGAATTCTTGGACAGCAGATTAACTTGACTTACGCCTATACCTTGAAACGGAGGCTTGTTGAGGGATTTGGTGAATTTGTAGAATATGAAGGAAAGCAATATTGGCTGTTTCCAACACCTGAGGTGATAGCGGAATTAACGGTAGAAGATTTTACCGAGATGAGAATGACCGTGAAGAAGTGCGAATATTTAATTGGAGTGGCTCAACTTATCGTGCAAGGAGAACTTACGAAAGAAAAGCTGTTGAATGCAAAGGATGTGAAAGTGGCTGAAAAAATGCTGACCAAAATACGTGGAATTGGTCCGTGGACAGCGAATTATGTACTGATGAGGTGTTTACGTTATCCAGCAGCTTTTCCAATCGATGACGTCGGGCTGCATAATTCAATGAAGCTGGTCATGGAGACGGAAGTGAAACCTACAAAAGCGGAAATTCTGAAGCGATCGGAAGCGTGGGCCGATTGGGAGTCATACGCAACATTCTATTTATGGAGATTGCTATACTGAAGTGCTTCTTTGATATAACTGTTGATTTCGTCGATATATTTTAATTTTCGGAGATATATTGCCATTCTTCATTATTCCTGGCAGCCCAAACAACTTAGGTCCATATATCATACCTTATATCATTCAATCATATAGGGGTGAATGACCATGTATATGTACCCAACGTATCATTATGAGGATCAAGCTTATCTTGAACGACAGTTTCCTGGCATACCTGGATTTCCTGGCATACCAGGCGTACCTGGATTTCCTGGCCAACCGGGACAACCGAATTATTCGCAAGCACCAACAGCTCCCCCGCCAGCGTTTATCCCTCAACAACAGGCTTCAACATTTGCTGTAGATCCAGGGGCGATTTCGTTTTGTTTATTCAGGAATACGTTCATCTGGCTGAATAATGGGGCGAGTTTTTGGTATTACCCGATTTTTGTCGGCCCGCGGTCCGTTGCAGGTTTTAGATGGAATGGCAGGTTCTGGACGATTTTTGGAATCGATACAAGACAAATCAGATCTTTTAGCTGTTTTTGAAAAAATGCTCAAAACAAATTTACCGAATTAATACAAGAAACTTTAATAAATGAACGAATATATAGGGCATGTTCAAACATGCCCTTATACTGTGTAATTGGATAATTCTTTAAAAACAAGAATGATCTTTTGTATTCATTTGAACGCTATAATTTATTAAGTGAAACGCATGGGATTGCCGACTAGTAGAATAGAGCATGAGTTGTAATGGACTAACTTCCCGATTGCTTTGATAAAACAACTATCTTTTGAAATTATCTTTCATAGTTTTTACAATGGCTAAAAAAACAATTATGACAAAAATACCTATTAAACCTAATATAGTAATTATAGTGGACAATTGGTTTAAATCCTTTCTGTTATTCATTATTTTGAATGACGACTCTGAAAGAACCAAATGATTGTTGACTCTCATAATTAATAGGGCTTACTTCATAAGGAAATGGGAGGGCAATGAATTGGAAGTTACTTTCATGTTTAACTTTGGGTAGTTTAAAATGAAAAAGGTGTCTCGTTTCTGGAGGTACAGTTGTATATAATACTTCTTTGTTATCTATAACAGTAACTTGTTCCCAATCCTTGAAAGCTATAATGGCATATCTGATTTCAGTATTTGAATCATTTCCAGCGGAGAGTAAAAGTTTCTTGCCTTCTTTTTCAGTAATAATAAATTGTAGCTTTTTTTGACTATTTGTGACAAATAAATTTTCATTTAAACCATCTCTTATAATAGCATCGGGTCTTACTTCACTAATTTCCTCCATAATATCAGATTTGTTGATTGAATACCGCATACTTAAAACTTCTTCTAGAACTGCCGCTCTATATAGATCGTTTTCTTTCAATTTATACTCTGGCTTTTTCACGAGTAAAAAAGTTAATTCTCTAGAATCGGAATCAATGGAGGCGAAAACTTTTATGTTTATGGAACTGTTGGATTTCATTTTAAAGAAATGTTTATTTACTACCTGCTTCTTGTTTTCTACTATAAACTTTTTTTGTTTATAATTATCTAAAACAAGTAATGCATATTTTCTGTCTTCATCCATATTGTGGTCTATTGAGACAACCACCGACACTTCCTTGTTTTTACTATTAAGTGCACTTCCATTATCTATATGTTCACCTTCCAAATTCTTTATACCATATGCAATTGTATTTCCTACTTCACGATTTTCACTATCGGTAGTGATTGAAGTGTTAGATTTTTTATTTGAGGATAAATAAAAATTACTATTAAATAAGAAGTAAGTTCCAATTAATGATAATAAAGATATTGCTACCATTTTGTAATATTTTTTCATAATCCATTCTTCTCCTAGTTAAAAGAGATATGCTATGGGCATATCTCTTTTTTACCTTTTTATTACCAATATGCCTTTGTTTCATGATTAATATCTTTATATCCTTTAAGCTTATACGTGTGATTCCCAATGGCCCAATCATTACCAGAGTATACTGTTCCGTTGTCAGCTCTAACACTAGTATAGGTTGTTTTTTTAGCGCTTGTTGAATTTGATTTGATTAATGCTCCATCACCGTTAAATGTTCTTGCTTTTGCATAGATATAATCCTCTTTTACTGTAGAACTTGATTTAGCAACTGCATAGGTTTTCCCTAAAAGTGGTTTATATACATCTATTCTTGAAGTGTTGGAAGGCTTGGCTGCTCTTCCGCTGATCAAATTAGTATTATCTGCTTGTTTGTTAGAATGTGTTACTTCTGAATCTACCAGCACATCATCATCTGCAGCACTTGCCCCCGTAGAAGAACCTATAATTGATAAACCTAAAACTGTTATTATTAATGATTTTTTTAACTTCATAATGTTCACCTCCATTTCTATTATAAATGTTACCATAAACAATACTATTTACCTGTGTGTTTATAAAATAATGCAAAAAAATGATGCATATTAACTGAAATTAAAAACTTTTAAAAATAGTAAATATTAACTACCTCTCTAAACTTCTTTTGAGTTCAAAACCCTTAACTAATAAAATATCTATTAATAACTATGAAATTTGTTTTCGTTTTTTCATACACATTACTAGGACATACAGACTATGAAAATGAGACTGCAGCTCGAATGAAAAATGTAAGGATGGAAAAAATGATTTTAGGAGAAAGGTAAAAACAGAATTTTAAAAGACTGCAACAGGAAGTTATGTGATTAATGGGTATCCGTATAATCACAATGTTCAATATTTAATAGAAATGGTAAAATCATTATACTCCTATAAAATTAAGTGTATGAAAATGAATATAGAGGACTGTTGAATATGAGGAAAATATCGCTGGAAACCAAGATTCTCGGGTTAGTCTTATCGTTGAGCCTTTTTTTGATCCTCTTATTGACGACCTCTTTTTCCTATATGGAAGGAAGACAAATAGCGAAGGATAAAGGCCATCTAGCTTTGGGGCTCTCAAAAACGATTAGCTTCATGCCTACAGTTATCGAGGCTTTTGAAACGGAAGATCCTGCTGACACTATTCAGCCGATTGTCGAAAAGATCCGCAGGGAAACAGGGGCTGAGTTCATTGTAGTAGGGAATAAAGAGGGCATTCGTTATTCCCATCCGCAAGCTTCAGAAATAGGGAAGCGGATGGAAGGCGGAGATAATAGCAGGGCGCTTTCTGGCGGCGAATATTATGTTTCCGAAGCTGCAGGATCACTAGGTCTTTCCATTCGGGGGAAGTCACCGATTTTCAATAAGGATGGAAAAATCATTGGAATCGTCTCGGTCGGTTTTTTAGTGGACGATGTCCGTGCCCAAATTTTCAAGGATCTGTCGAAAGAGATGATTGTATCTTTATCCGCCATCATGATATCGATCATTGGCAGTTATATGCTGGCAAGGAGCATACGTAAAGATACTTTAGGACTTGAGCCATTTGAAATTGCTAATTTATATAAAGAAAAAAATGCAGTATTGCATTCTGTGAAAGAAGGAATTTTGGCCATTGACCAAAATGGGTTGATTACATCGATGAATCAACCAGCGAAAAAATTGCTGGATATTAAAGAGTCCGTTCGCCATTTGAATGTGGATGGTCTATTTCCTTCGAAATATTTATTCGAAGTTTTAAGGTCTGGTGAACCACAAATGGATAAAGAAATTTCATGGAAAGATAAGTCCATTATCGTTAATTGCACACCAATCTTCGACAATGAAGGGGTAAGCGGTGTTGTCGCTTCGTTCCGCGATCGAACGGAAATTGAAGAAATGGTCAACACACTATCCGAGGTGAAGATGCATTCAGAGGATTTGAGGGCACAAACCCATGAATTTACCAATAAGCTATATGTATTATCAGGTTTAATACAGTTAGAGGAATATGATGAAGCAATAGATATGATCCAAAGTGAAACATCTGAATTGCATTCCCTGAACCGTGTCGTATTCGAACAGATAAAGGATACAAAGGTACAAGCCCTGTTACTTGGTAAGATAGGTAAAGCATCGGAAAAGAAAATCATCTTTGAAATCGACGCACAAAGTTACTTAGAGAAACTCCCCGATCATATAAAATTGTCACAACTTACATTGATTCTTGGCAATATTATCGATAATGCGCTTGAAGCGGTTTCAGGCACGGATGAGCCGCTCGTGAAATTTTTCGCAACGGATATCGGAAATGATATGGTATTTGAAGTGAGTGACAACGGAAAAGGAATACATGAGGATGATATCGCCTATGTTTTTGATCGGGGTTTCACATCGAAGAACAATGGAAGTCCAAGTGGATATGGACTTTCAAATGCCGATCAGGTCGTAAAAGAGCTGGGTGGCATCATCGAAGTTCAAAGCGAGACTGGAAGCACGATATTCACCGTGTATCTCCCTAAAGAACAGAGAGGAGGAAAATAATGCTGAAGATAAGAGCGGTTATCGCAGAGGATGATTTTCGTGTAGCGGATATCCATGAAAAATTCCTGAAAAACTTTGATGAAATAGAAGTGGTCGGAAAAGCAGTCAATGCCAAAAAGACGCTTCGGATCTTGGAGCAAAAAAGCCCTGATTTGCTATTGCTTGATGTATATATGCCAGATCAGCTTGGGACAGACCTCCTTCCGGACATCCGTCAAAAGTTCCCGAACGTGGATATCATCATGATTACGGCAGCCACAGAAAAAGAACAACTTGAAAAGTCGCTTCACTACGGTGTAGAGAATTATTTAATTAAACCAGTGGAAATGAAACGCTTCAACCAAGTTATCGAAGAGTACCTTAAGAAAGCCCATCTGATGCAATCGAAACAAGAAATAGATCAGGATTTTGTTGATCTTATTTTAAAAAAGGGATCTTCGGCTTCGGAAACGAAGAACAATGGTCCCATCCTACCGAAAGGGGTCGATGAAATCACTTTAACGAAAGTGATTGAGGTTCTAAAAGCAAGCGATATAGGTTTGTCTGCAGAGCAAGTGAGTGTACAAATCGGTGCCTCCAGGACAACCGCGAGACGCTATTTGGAATACTTGATATCCGTAAAGAAATGTAAAGCGGAAGTCGTATACGGGGTAGTGGGCAGACCGGAGCGAAGATATTATAAAATTCCATAAAGAGTCTCGTTTAAGTAAAACACCTTCCTAACTGGAGGTGTTTTTTCATGGAGAATAACGGTGGGAATATGTTATCGGAGTTTTGCCGCTATGTTCCTTTTGAAGCATTTATTCAACTGGCCGGCATCAATGGCTATAATCAGTGTGTAGTTCCGTTTTGGAAACAGCATTTCACCCCTGTAATGATCAGAGTGAAAGTGCCTCCGTGAACACAATGAACACAATTAACAAAATAGTTTTAAAACACAATAAATTGAAAACGCTTACAGATAAAGCGATTTCATATACAATTTAGATAATTAGAAATTAAGGAGTGATCATATGCTCGCTTTATTAGGATACTTGATGATAGTAGTGTTTATGATTTTAATTATGACAGGGCGACTTTCAGCCATGATAGCTTTGATTGCAGTACCAAGTGCCTTTGCACTTATTGGTGGGTTTGGCGGTAAAATGGGCGAAATGGCTTTGGAAGGAATCAAAGATGTGGCGCCAACGGGCATCATGATTTTATTTGCGATCCTTTTCTTTGGCATTTTGATCGATGCTGGCGTTTTTGACCCGATCATCAATACAATCCTTAAGGTTGTAAAAGGAGATCCAGTCAAAATTGCCATCGGCACGGCAGTACTGGCTTTGCTGATTTCCTTGGATGGAGATGGTACGACTACATATATGATAACGATTTCAGCCATGCTTCCGCTATATAAACGGATTGGAATGAGACCGCTAGTATTGGCCGGTATTGCTGTTTCGTCATCTGGAGTCATGAATCTACTTCCTTGGGGAGGCCCGACAGCACGGGTGATGACCGCTTTAAAACTTGAAATGTCCGATGTTTTCACGCCTGTCATTCCTGCGATGATTGGTGGAGTCCTATTCGTCTTGTTCATGGCATATTGCCTGGGTAAAAAAGAAAGAAAGAGAATTGGGATCATAGAAGTCGATTATCGTGCTGTGGCACAGCACGCGGCTGCAACGGAAGATGCTTATCTTAAGCGTCCTAAATTGATAATATTCAATTACGCATTGACTCTTACACTGCTGGTTGCGCTGATTATGGAACTAATGCCTTCAGCAGTCCTGTTCATGATAGGTTTTGCCATTGCCATTACGGTTAATTATCCGAAACTCAGTGATCAAAAAGAGCGTGTGGCAAACTATGCAGACAATGCTTTATCTGTCATTTCGATGATTTTTGCTGCAGGTGTCTTCACTGGAATCCTTGCCGGTACGGAAATGGTGGATGCCATGGCAAACTCTTTGATTCAGCACATTCCAGATCAAATGGGTGCACATTTTGCTGTCATCACAGCCATCATCTCAGCACCTTTCACGTTCTTCATGTCTAATGACGCATTTTATTATGGTGTGCTCCCATTACTTGCTAAAGCGGGAGCCGCTTATGGAATTGATCCTGCCTTGATCGGTAGAGCTTCACTATTAGGGTTGCCCGTCCATCTATTAAGCCCGCTTGTTCCATCTACCTATCTATTGGTTGGAATGGTAGGGGAAGATTTCGGTGAATTGCAGCGCACTTTCCTGAAATGGGCATGTGGATCGACGCTTGTCATGATAGTGGTATCCGTCCTATTGGGAATCATCCCACTATAATATAGTACATTTAAGAGTCCCGTTCGTAACGTTACGAACGGGACTCTTTTCGTGCGCCCGGCATGGGTGCAATCTATAGGGTGAAAGTCCCGAACCATGAAGGCAGTAGTAGTGGTTAGCTTAATGCAAGGGTGTCCACGGTGACGTGGAATCTGAAGGAAGCAAGCGGCAAACCTCCGGTCTGAGGAACACGAACTTCATATAAGGCTAGGTATCATTGGATGAGTTTGCGAAACAAAACAAAGTCCTTACTGCCGAAGGTGGTA